>JAKSRH010000001.1 GCA_024403675.1 Saccharofermentans sp.
GTACGTTTCGCCGGGGTACGGGGAGCCGTCGGTCGTGGTGGTGGAGAGGCCGAGTTCTTTGAGATTAAAGATGATCTCAAGAATAGAATAGATGGGCTTATTGGGCCAGGTGATATTATTCTTATTCTTGGACCAGAAGATATTAGACATATGGGCGACGTATTGTGCCCTCATGCGTAATAGGTGAATAAGTGAAGAAATCATCTCAGGCACAGTCTATTATGACTTCTAGGAAAAAAGCACCAGATATAATCTCTATCGTTGGTATTGTAGGAATTGTTGTCAGCATGATATTGGCAATGATTGTCCTAATTATGCCTTCTGTTGGTGAGCCGCGTAGAGATGCATCTACGGTAGTTTTTGTAGGTGAATATAACTATTTCCCTAATAATAGTATGAAGAATACATTAAGAGCTATTGGGTTTAATATGGAGGTGTCTGAGGGTGCTCCAGATGTAGATGATGGACCTGCTATTGTTGTGGGAGTAGGTGGCAACTCATTTGAATATGTGTATGCGTACAAGAATAACCCATCAGTAATAGGCTTTGTTTTGGTTTGTCCTACATTCCCTGAAGGTTCTAAGGTAAATGGTATGAATGCATCTGATCCTTTGCAGGATATCGCGATTTTTGCTGGAGAAGATAATACAAAGGATGTTTCTTCTATTAGTGATGCAAGACTTATTTATGAGAGACTTTCTGGTGATGATACTGTATACGGAACTCCTATCAAAAGAGGAGGACTTTTCGCGTCTAAATGCTATGTGAATAATAGTCAGAACAGATGGCTTTCTCTTAGTAGCTTTAAGGTTACTAATCCAGAACAGCTACTTTTCTCACCGTTATTCCAAAATGAATTAGCGGGATATCTTAGCACTTCTTATGGAAATAATAAGACTGCTTCATATGCCAGAATTAATGCATACTATGTTCTTACCTTATTTTCTTTGATGATTGCTTTGGTATCCATTTGTATTTACCTTGCAGGAGTTCCTGTGAAGATGGATAGCATAAAGATAGGAAGTAGTGGATACGTGCTTTCTGGTCTAGGATTGATAGTTGTAGCAAGTATTATGGTTGTAGGAACAATGATCCCTAGAACTAGAGATGCTGTTTTACGAATAGTTCCATTTAGTTCTGTAATGATAGTTGTTCTTGCAGCTTTAACGGCGGTAGTGATTTTTGTTACTGGCAAGGCGACAAAGGTAACAGGAAGAAGTTCTAGAAAAGATAGTAAATTAGATGTGCTTGTGAGAAATATTGTGTGTGCGGTAGCTCCTGCTATATTGTGTATCGAGTACGTTCTTATCCTTGGAGATATGAGTACCGACAGAATGGCTGCTATCGCGGTTATTGCAGTGCTAGATGCGATTTCGTTGGTTGTATTAGCTTATGTGGATCTTAAGTACGCTTATGTATCTAGCATTTTGGCAGTCATTTGTGCAGTGGTTCTTATGCTTGTAGGTTCTATGGCAAAAGAACAGCTTATGGTGAAGTATGGCATGGCTGCACTTGTAAGTATAGTGGGTGCAAATGTTGTAGCTTTCCCATCATTAAGACATGGAACAAACCCAGTGTTTACAGGTATTACACACGGAATAGCTGTGCTTTTGTTACTTGTAGCATTTATATAAATATTTCGTTGACACCTTGAGACTATTTTGATAGTATATGTCGGTGACCGCATGCGCCGGGCTCTTAAATGTGCGCTTTTTTCGTGAAAGTGGCACTGCCTCGAGTAGAGCAGCGAGACTGGAAGAACAGGAGGAAAACATACATGTACGCAGTAATTAAGACAGGCGGAAAGCAGTACAAGGTAGCTGCAGGCGACGAGATTTTCGTAGAGAAGCTCGAAGGCGAGGCTGGCGAGAAGATTACTTTCGACGAGGTTTTGGCTGTAGCTGATGACAATGGTATCAAGGCAGGCGCTGATTTGAAGGCAACTGTTGAGGCTGAGGTTGTTAAGCAGGGCAAGAACAAGAAGGTAGTTGTTCTTAAGTACAAGGCTAAGAAGGGCTATCGTAGAAAGAATGGCCACAGACAGCCATACACACGTGTACGTATCACATCTATCAACGCTTAATTGAGGTTGTGACACATGATTACCGTTAAGATTGTCAGAGACGACAGAAGACAGATAACTGGAATGTTCATGGATGGACATGCTGGTTATGCAGAAGAAGGATTTGACATCATATGTGCAGGAGCATCGACACTCTTTTATACACTTGCTAATTCTCTTGAGAGAATCTGTGGGTTGGATAGTGAGAGAATCGCTAGGATTGATGAAGATAATGGCGATGGTGAGGTCGTAGCAGAGGTAGTAATACCTCAGGGTTCCTTTCATTCAGCTGAGGAAGCTGACAGAGCACAGGTTGTTATGGAGACTATTCGAACAGGCTTTATAACACTTGCTAGTAGCGTTAATGAAGACGGCAATCAGTACATTCGAATCGTAGAAGAAAATTGAGAAATCTTGGAGGTTGTAACTATGCTTAAGATGAATTTACAGCTCTTCGCTCATAAGAAAGGTATGGGTTCGACTAAGAATGGTCGTGACTCAGAATCCAAGAGACTTGGAGCTAAGAAAGGCGACGGTCAGTCCGTTCTCGCTGGTAACATTCTTGTAAGACAGCGCGGTACAAAGATCCACCCAGGTAACAATGTTGGTATCGGATCTGATGATACACTCTATGCTCGTATTAGCGGTATTGTTAAGTATGAGCGTGTTGGTTCTAGCAAGAAGCAGGTTTCTGTATATCCTGCAGAGTAATTGCTCATTAACCAGATAAATTCACGGCCTGTCGTATAATCGACAGGCTGTTTTTATCTAAAGATTTGTTTTTTAGAAAGGGTCTCGATATGTTTATCGATCATTCCAAAATTTATGTAAAAGCTGGTGACGGCGGTCCAGGTTGTGTGTCATTTCATACAGAAAAGTATATTACTAACGGTGGTCCAGATGGTGGCGACGGTGGTAAGGGTGGCGATGTTGTATTTTATGCAGTCGCTAAGTTGACTACGCTTCAGTCTTTTAGATTTAAGCATAAGTTTGTTGCTCCTAATGGAGGCAAGGGAATGAACCGCCAGATGTATGGTCGTGGTGGTGAGGACCTTCGTATTGGTGTACCTGTAGGTACAATTATTAAAGATGCTGCTACTGGTAAGATTCTTGCTGACTTCACAGAAGACAAGCAGGAGGTAATTATTGCCAAAGGCGGTAAGGGTGGTCTTGGTAATATGCATTTTGCTAATGCTGTTAGACAGGCCCCTAGATTTGCTCATGCTGGTATTCCAGGTGAAGAGAAGGAGCTTATGATTGAGCTCAAGCTTATCGCTGATGTAGGACTTGTTGGTTATCCTAATGCAGGTAAGTCTACTCTTCTTTCTGTAATGACAGCTGCTAAGCCTAAAATTGCTAATTATCCATTTACTACATTGGAGCCAGTTCTCGGTGTTGTACAGGATTTTGATCAGTCCTTCGTTATTGCTGATATCCCTGGTCTTATCGAGGATGCACATGATGGTGCTGGACTTGGTCATGACTTCCTTCGTCATGTAGAGAGAACAAGACTTCTTATTCATGTAGTAGATGTTTCTGCTCAGGATGGAAGAGATCCTATTGATGATTTTAATTCCATTAATGATGAGCTTGTTCAGTTTAATAGTAGCCTTGGTGAGAGAACACAGGTTGTTGTTGCTAATAAGTGTGACGCTGCTACACAGGAGGAAATTGACCTCTTTGTAGAAGAAGTTAAGGCACAGGGCTTCGAGAATGTGTTTGTGATTTCTGCTGCTGCTAGAATTGGAATCAAAGAACTTAAAGATAAGGTAACTGAGCTTGTAAGTAAGCTTCCTCCAGTTGTTCTTCATGATGAGATTGAAGAGGAGAAAGTATATAGATTTGAGAAAGAAGAACAGTTCAAAATCGAGATTCACGATGGTGTATACGAAGTTACTGGAACATGGGCTCACGTGGTTATGGAGTCTACTAACTTCGATGATCCAGATTCACTTTCTTACTTCCAGCGTTCCATGATTTCTGCGGGTGTTATTGATGCACTTAGAAATGCTGGTATTAATGAGGGCGATACGGTTAAAATTGGACCACTAGAGTTCGATTTTGTTGAATAAGTACATAATCTTTGTGACTATTAACAATTTGTTCACAGAAAATCCTTTTTAAGCCGTAAGATTAGGTTATACTTAACACATAAGAAAAAGAAATCTTCATGAGTTTGGGTTTGTAAGCTTCTGTCGAAGGACGGAGGCTTTTATTTTGCCCTAAATTAGTTGCCTTACTCTTTCCTATATTCTTGTTTTTAATAAAGAGTGAGAACTGATATAATTTAAAAACTAATTACGAAACGGATGAATGGTTATAAATGGAAGAGATTTATTATTCTGATTATTTTTCAGTTGAGTTTGATAAGGATAGTGAGTGTGCTTTATTAGTTTGGAAAAAGTATGAAGCTATGGATAATTTCCGTACTCCTCTTATGAAGGCTTGCGACATGATCAGAAAGCATCAAAGTGATGTGCTTATTATTGATAGAACTATTAATCCTAATGTTGCTGATAAGGATAAGAAGTGGGTATCTACAGTATTTGTATCAGCTCTTAAAAAGTCTGGTTGTAAGAAGATTATTATTGTTGGTGAGAAGAAGGATTTTGATTTGTCTTCTTATCCATATGATGTTCTTAAGAAAAAGTTTGATATTGAATTTGCAGAAAGTTCTGATCTAGCGCTCGCATCTTTGACCCCTGAAAATAAGATGTCAGTGAAGGAAGCATTGGACTATATGGGGCTTCCTCATGATGCTACTCCTTATGTTATTGATGAGAAGTTTTGGCAGATGAGTAAAAACATCCGTGCAGCAGGTGGTGATGATTACGAGGCAAAGCTTGATGAGTTGTCCGAAGTGTATGATATCGCTAGTGGTCGTAAGATTTCCCGTGATAAGGCATTAGCTGCACATAATCGTAAGAAGAAGTATTTTGGAAAGACTGCGGATGAATGGAAGACACATTTTTCTTACTCTTGGTTTAAGTATTTGCTTATTTTGCTTGGTGTATTTGTGGCAGGAAGTCTCATTTATAACATGTTCATAAAGCCTCGAATTGATTGTGGAATTGTATCTGTTGGTCACTTTGCGTGTGATGGTAAGTACTATGAGCAGCTTCTTCTCGAAGAGATGGGATTTAAGAATGCTTATGTAAATACAGCGGATGTAGTAGTTCCTAATGATGAAGGTCAGATGAGTGCTGCTTATGCGGAACAGTCTGCAGATTCTATGCTTGTTTCTAAGCCTAATATTTTGATTACAGATTCCAAGACTACACCTTACTATTTCTCTGCGTGTGCTGATATGACTAATACATATGAGATGCTTCGTGAGAATTTGGTTGAGAATAAGTTTGATAAACTCGTTCCTGTGTATCTTAGTGAGAGAGAATTTTACTACATGATTATGACTTATGAATATGAGTCTGGTTATGGTGAAGCATTTACTAGTGCTGATCTCGCACAGTACAATCCAGAGCAAATTATGATTGGCATAATGGTAGAGGACCCAGAGTACATGGGTGCTATGGGATATGATTGTTATTGGCTCGAAGATGATGAGATTCGTCTCGTATTCTCTGTATATACTGAGTCTATTAACGCTGCTGATTCAGACAAGATTTTGCTTAAGATTTTTAACGATACATTATAATCCTGTAGCAGCTTTGAGAGAGTGGATTTGATTCTCGGATAACTCGATTAATGAACCTGGCTCTGAATTCTCAGGGAGGGATACCTCACCAATACTAATTCGTCTAAGTTCTACTACTTCACATCCCCAGCTAGAAATCATGCGACGCACCTCGTGTGTCTTGCCTTCGTATAGTGTAAGTATAGCCTGATTGTTAGGTAGTAGCTCAAGCTTAGCTGGAGCTAACTTAATAGGTTTGTCCATGTCAGTTAGAGTCATGCCAGAAGCGGCCTCGTCAATTTGAGTCTGACCCAATTCGTTGCCACTATAAGTTACAAGATAATTCTTTGGTACTTCGTATTTAGGTGAAGTAAGTCTATGTGATAAATCACCGTCGTTAGTGATAATTAATAAACCAGTAGTGTGGTAATCAAGTCTGCCTACAGGGCTTAGCTTGAGGTTTTTAAGATTAGCAGGGATAAAGTCTGCGATTGTTGGTAGGCGCTTGTCCTCCATAGCTGTGAGCACACCGTCAGGCTTATCCATCATAAAGTAAAGGTGAGACTTGGACACTGCGGATTCTCCGTCAAAAATAATGTCGTCATCTTCTGTGACGTGAAATCCATTATCTTTTACGACAACGCCATTTACTGTAACCTTGCCCTTGCGAATGGCTTTGGTTACATCACTTCTAGTGCCGTATCCGGAATTTGAAAGCATTTTATCTAGTCTCATACAAGGGATTATAACTTATATTGGTGTATAATTTCAGTATGTATGTGATTAATTTGGAAAGTGGGTTGCCTACTGCTGACCAGGCTATGTCCAGACTTAATAATCAGATTTATCTGGCGCGTAGTACTAAGGGAGTGGCTGCGAAAATAATTCATGGTTATGGTTCATCTGGTAAAGGTGGAGTTATTAAAGCTGCTACATTGCGTCAGCTTCGTGTTTATAAGCAAAGAGGCGTAATTAAGGATTTCTGCCCTGGTGAGAAGTTTGGTCCTTTCTCGGAGGAGGGCAGACGCATTGTTGCCAAGTTTCCGGCTCTTCGTAAGGATTCGGATTGGGCGAGATCAAACGACGGCATTTCCATAATCATTTTTAAGTGAGGTTAATATGACAGAGGCAGAGTTTAATAGTAACTGGGAAGAATTCGAAAGCGAGTGCAGAAGCTGCAAGGATTGTGGTCTTTGCGAGACAGTTACTAATGTTGTTATTTATCGTGGTGCGCGTCAAGCTCCACTTATGGTTATCGGCGAGGCACCTGGTGCTAATGAGGATGCCCAGGGAAAGCCTTTCGTAGGAAGGTCAGGACAGCTCCTTCAAAATCTTCTCGAGTCCTATGGCTTTAATGACAGTAACTACCATATCTGTAATATCTGTAAGTGCCGTCCACCTGAGAATAGACGTCCAACTCCTACAGAGATTGCAGCTTGTAAGAAACATCTGGCAAAGCAGTTCCGCTTGGTAAAGCCTAAGGTAGTTGTTCTTTGTGGTTCTACTGCGTACGAGGCGTTTTACGGTAAGAAACCTACCATGAAAAATGTGCGCGGTAACTTCGAGGAGAAGAATGGTTATTACATCATGACAACCTTCCACCCAGCGTATGCGCTTCGTGATCCAAAGAATAAAATCCCTATGTACGACGATCTCGGTAAGGTTAGAGCAAAGCTTGAGGAGTTAGGATTAGTTGAAAAGTTACAGTGAAAATGAAGAGAGAGTTTCATGAGGTTTGAAACCCTCTCTTTTTTATTGCTTTGATTATGAGAGGGGAGGACACCAAATCGTACACTAAATCAGAAAATAAGTGTACAAAATGGTGTACAGGGTGCTTTTGGGGGAATCAAATATAAATATTACTGCTACGGTTATGGATTCAGTGATTATATAAATAAAAAAGACGAACCGAAGCTCGCCTTAGTACGTTTTGAACGGGGATACGCAACCCCACAGCATTTAGCTTTATCTTAGACTCTCGGACATTCATAGGTAAACATATCCATTATTAGTTGTTTCTCGGACATTCATTGATAAACAACTTGCCTAAGTTCTTTAATTATTCTACGACTTTTATTAGTTTTTTGTAATCTAAAAAGTATAAATAAATTGTTAATACATAGTTAGTTAATATGATGGTAAAAAAATCTTGCGATAATAAATATAGTTGATTATTGTAGGAGGCATTTATGGGTAAAATTCTTGGTTTAGATGTTGGTATTGGATCCTTAGGCTGGGCTGTGGTAGATGAAGATAAACGCAGAATTGTAGATTTGGGTGTAAGAATATTTGAAAGTGGAGAAGAAGGTGCAACTAAGGCTGCTGATAGAGCTAGTCAGCAACGTCGTGCTAAACGAGCTACAAGAAGACTTAATAAGAGATGTCAGCAGCGTAAGTTAAGGCTTAAGAAGGAATTGGACCAGATAGGATTAATTACCCCTGAGCAAATAAATAATGCTTATAGAACTAAAGGCTATAATGCTGACGTATGGAGATATAGATCTGAGGGATTGAATAGGAAGTTAGAACCATTAGAGATAGCTTCTATACTTATTAACTTTGCGAATTATCGTGGTTATCAGGATTTTTATGAAGATGATGAAGAAAATAAGGATGGCAAATTAACAGAAGCTAAGAATGCCATAACTAGGTTGTTTATTGAGAATAAGGAAAAGTATATTACGGTCGGCAACATGGTTTATACAGATCCATTGTTCCGAAATCCTAATAATGGAAGTTTAATTATTCGCAATAAGAGTATTAGAGATAGTAAGACAGGAAAGAAACAGACTGATTATAAATATCTTATTGATAGAAGATATCTGCGCGAGGAAACAAGAAAACTTCTTCAGATTCAGAGGGAATTTGGATATGAGATTTTTACTCCAGATGTTATTGATTCTATAGAGAATATTATTTTTAGACAGCGTGATTTTGAAGATGGACCTGGTCCTGAAGTTGGATCATCAGAAAGAGAATCGATGAATAAGTCTTTGTCTGGTTCTCAGAAGTATACAGGATTTGATGAGCTTATAGGTATGTGTCCATTCTATCCAAATGAGAGAAGAGGATATAAGAATAGTAAGATTTATGATATGTATGTTCTTATAAATACTTTATCGCAGCTTGTTTTCTTTGATGAAACAGGTTGTGAGATTACATGTCCAGAACATATCATTTCTCAAGTTTGGATGAAATTAATTGATAATAAAGGTGTTTATCTTAAGAAAGAATTTGAAACTCTTTGTAATAAAAATAAGATTCAAGTTGAGTTCCCTGGAGAATTGAAGAAAAAGAAAAACCTTGTGAAGGCAAACTATATTGCTTTGTTGTCAGATGGGGCGGTTTTTACTGATAAAATTATTGATATTTTTAGAGAAGAAAAGTTTGATGATGAAGAGTCACTGTCTTCAAAGATTGGCTTTGTTCTTGCAAAGTATGCAACACCTAGAAGACGCCATGATGAGTTAAAAAATATTTTTGACGAAGATATATTTAAAGCTATTGATTATGCAAAGAATCTAAAGATTGTAAAATCTGAAGGTGGAGCGAATGTGTCGTTTAAATATATGAAAGAAGCTATCAATGCTTATTTTAATGGAGAAGCATACGGAGATTTTCAGGCGAGGTTTTATAAAGAACATTCTGACAATAAAGATACGAATCTTGTTGCGAATAATGGTAAGTTGCTTCCAATAATGGATCTGGATATGGTAAAGAATCCAGTTGTTTATAGGTCTTTGAATGAAGTTCGTAAGATTGTAAATGCTGTTAATGGTTTATATAAAGATATCGATACAATTAATGTTGAAGTTGCACGTGATGTAGGAATGTCTTTTGAACAGCGTAAAGAAGTATCCAAGAATCAGAATCAACGAGAAGCAAATAATGAGAAGATAAAGGCAGAGCTTATTGAAAAGTTAAATGCTGAGGGTTACAGTGCAACTTTGTCAGACAAGTTATTTGAGAAATATATTCTCTGGAAAAGCCAAGATGGCCGTTGTATGTATTCTGATAAAGTGATTTCTTTTGAACAACTTTTGAATAGTGAGGCTGTTCAGGTAGATCATATAATTCCTCAGTCTATTATTTTTGATAATACTTTAAATAACAAAGTAATTGTCCTTACTCGTGAGAATCAAGGAAAAGGTGCTCAAATTCCTATGGAATATATTGCGCATGCGCAAATAAGTGATTTTGTTAATCGTGTTGCAAACCTGTATAGAAAGGGTCAGATATCCAAAATTAAGAGAGAATATTTGCTTCTTGAAGAATTGACTGAGGATATTATTACAGGTTTCGTTGATAGGAATATAAACGATACAAGAACGATAAGTAAGTATGTTGCTAATTATTTGAGAGTTGCATTTGAAAACAAGAAGAAAGTAAATGTAATTAAAGGTACAGTAACTAGTAAGTATCGTAAGTTGTGGCTTGGCACTAGGAACAAATATCATAATTATTTGCCTTCTGTATATGGTTTTGATAAGAAGACTCGTGACTTGCATTATTATCATCACGCTATAGATGCAGTTATTGTTGCAAATATGTCTAGACCATATATTGAGGTGGCTCAGGATTATTTAAAATTATCGAATATCAAAATTGATATTGATAGACATTCAAAGAAAGGTAATGCTGCAACAGTAAGAAGACTCGAAGCAGATTATCAGAATGAGCTTGATAAATCAGTATCAAAGATGAATCGTGTATATGGATTCTCTTCGGAATACACTACTAGATTATTGTCATCTGGTTATGTTCCAAGTATATGCGACGACGTTCGTGAAGAAGTGGAAGTAAGAGTTCCACTCAATATTGATATGGAAATCAAATCTTATATTGAAATGACTGAAGCGTATAAACAGTTAAAGAGTTTGTTAAAGGGAGTTGAGTTAGCGTTTGATGACAGAATTCAGAGTGATGAGGTTGTAATTGATCGTGATCAAGTATTGCCTGATACATTGGAAAAAATTAATTCTTTAATTCCAGTTGTGTCTTCTGAATATATTTGCATGAGACCAAATGGTCAATTAATAAAAGCTAGTGGTGACATAAAAGAAAAATCACTGGATGAGGTGGAGAAAGAATTAAGAGCTTTTATTAAGACATTATCTGAAAAGGATATATCAACTTATATAAATTCAATAAGTATGTGTTCTGAAGATGAGTACTTAGAACGTGTTTGCCAGTATTACAAAGATGAAGAGTTTTCAAAATCAGTTAAATTCCCTTACGTGTCATTTAAGGTCTCTCGTAAGTACAGGGGTGGTATGTTGGCTAGTGATAATCCTGTATCTTTGAAAAAGACAGGTTTTTCTACATATAAAGAATTAGAATTGGATATGAAGAATAATATTAAATCTCCATATTATGTTCGTTTTAACAAAGGTATTGATGAGCATATGAATTTTACGATTTATGATGCTAGAAAGTACTATTGTGTTGAGGTGTATTCGGATGAATCAGGTAGTTATCATGCAAGAGGAATTCGTTATGTAGATTTGTATAGAGATAAGAAACAAGGTAAGTTGGTTCTAAAGAGACCATTACCTGATTCATATAGACATGAAGCATATCTGTTTAAAAACGAATATATTCGTATTTGTAAAAAAGATAAACTAATAAATAATGGATTTGGTGCGTTTAGAGGCGTGGAAAATATAAATCAAGACACAATAATTATGAGAAAGTTTTCTAATAAAAATCTTTCTAAAAAAGAAGTATACGTTAAGGTTTATAGAATAGAAAAAATAGAGATAGATATACTTGGTCATATGCATGGAGTGAAAAAATGTGGAGATCAGTCATTGTTTATAACGGAGAAAAAATAAGTGTTGAAAGTGAATCTTTGGTTATTTCTATGGAAAATGGAATAACCAAGAAAATACCACTTGAAGATTTGTATTGTGTAGTAATTGATAATCGAATGCTAACAATAACGGTCCCTGCTATGACTGCGTTTGCTAAGTATAAAGTGCATGTTGTGTTTACAGATGAACATCACTTGCCTGTGGCCATGTCATATCCTATTAATAATAATTATCGTAGCTATGGGATATTGAAGAAGCAACTTTCTATGACTCGAGATTTTAAAGGGGAGATTTGGAAACTGATAACTACAGCAAAAATCTATAACCAAGCAACTACATTAGAAAATGTATGGTGTGACAGAGAAATTGTTTCCAAGATGAAAAAGTATGCTTCAGAAGTAGAACCAGATGATCTTGGTTGTAGAGAAGCAATTGCAGCAAAGTTATTCTTTCGTAATATGTATGGTTCTTCGTTTGTTAGATTTGAGGATGATGCGATAAATATTGTTTTGAATTATGGTTATGCAATTATTAGGTCGGCTGTGGCAAAATCTCTTGTTGCTCATGGTTTTAATTGTGTTATGGGTGTTCATCATATATCTGAGACGAATGAATTTAATCTTGCAGATGATTTTATGGAACCGCTTAGACCTATGGTTGATCATTGGGTCGAAGCAAACATGGATTTTATTGAAGAGGGTTTATCAAAAACAGTAAAGAATGAATTAGTGAATTTGGTTAATCAAGAGATGCTTTTTGACGGCAAGAAGATGAAAGTTCGATATGCAATAGATTCTATGATTAAAACTTTTGTTTCTGCTGTGGAGAATGGTGTTCCGGAAAAACTAGTATTACCAGAAGTAATATATCACCATGAGAAATAGAACGATGAGATTAATTGTCTTTTTTGATTTACCTACGCAAACCAAAGAAGAAAGAAAAAGATATTCTTCTTTCCGTAAGTATTTGTTGAAGCATGGATTTACAATGCTTCAGTATTCTGTTTATGTTCGAATAACTCGTAATTATGATGATTGTGAGAAATATATTTCTATGATAGAAAACAACAAACCACCTCAAGGTGATATACGTTGTCTTCGTGTGACAGAAAAGCAATATGAAGGTATAGAATTGATTATTGGTTCAAATGAAGGAAAAGAGGACTTTTCTGATGAAGAATTGATAGAAATTTGATGTATTCTTCAAAAAAAGCTATAATTTCATTATCTAAGGTTTTAGTTCTCGGACATTCATAGGTAAACAAAGACCAGCAGGCGAACTCATACTTAACAAGAGATGTTTTAGTTCTCGGACATTCATAGGTAAACAAAGACACAGCCTTAGGAGTTGCCCCCATATCTTTAGTTTTAGTTCTCGGACATTCATAGGTAAACAAAGACATGCCTTCGCCCTTGCTGTCTCGAACTTGTGTTTTAGTTCTCGGACATTCATAGGTAAACAAAGACTCACGTCCTAGGAATCCCGACGGGTCAATTGTTTTAGTTCTCGGACATTCATAGGTAAACAAAGACCGCCTGTTATAACTCTAACAGTAAGAACACGTTTTAGTTCTCGGACATTCATAGGTAAACAAAGACTTTTCTCCAAGCATGTCATGCAAATATGTTGTTTTAGTTCTCGGACATTCATAGGTAAACAAAGACCAGGCTCATCATCATAAGCAGGATAACCGTGTTTTAGTTCTCGGACATTCATAGGTAAACAAAGACTTCGCAAAAATATCCAAACCCTACAAAGTAGTTTTAGTTCTCGGACATTCATAGGTAAACAAAGACTCGTACTTGGTAGAACACTTGTTGCTAGTAGTTTTAGTTCTCGGACATTCATAGGTAAACAAAGACGTTGTAGTATCTCACGTCCTATAGTTGGGTGTTTTAGTTCTCGGACATTCATAGGTAAACAAAGACTTTCATAAAAATTGTATTTCCCGAAAATGCGTTTTAGTTCTTGGACATTCATATGTAAACAAAGACGAGTTTACCGATACTATTGAAGAGTTGGAGGTTTTAGCTCTCGGACATTCATATGTAAACAAAGACAGAGAGGCTAATTTGAGTAAGCGAGAAGCGTTTTAGTTCTCGGACATTCATGGATAAACAAGGAAAACACTATTGTTATTGAAGGTTACATGCTAGTTTTGTCCTCGGATATTCGTAGGTGTTATAGAACAAAAAGACAGGCTCATTTAATGGTAAGCCTGTCTTAGTTGTATTTGATTAAAATATCTATATAGGGTGTTTAAATTAGATCAACTTCAAAATTCCAAGTGACTTTAGGAGAAGTATTAAGAGAAGGATAGGAGCAATGTACTTTATCATTACGATATAAAGTTTTTTACGTCCCATCTTGGTACCTGATTTTTCAACTTCGTCGATGATGACCTTTGGTCCTAATACCCAACCGATAAGGATACATGTGGCGATAGATACTACTGGCATGAACGCATTGTTACTGATGTAGTCCATGACGTCGAGGATCTGACCCTTGTCTCCTGTAGGGAGTGGAAGTTCAAAGTACCACTTGTTATAGCCGAGGCATACTGCAAGACCTGCAGCGCATGCGATAACTGCCTCGATAATAGTTGCCTTTAGTCTGCCCCAACCGAACTCGTCCATAAGGCTGGATACAACTGCTTCCATGATGGAGATAGCTGATGTAAGTGCTGCGAAAAGTACCATGGCGAAGAACATGATGCCGAGGTATCTTCCTACGCTACCCATGGAGGTGAATACCTTAGGAACGGACTTGAACATAAGGCTTGGACCAGATGCTGCCATACCTTCGCGACCCATGAATACGAATACGGAAGGGATGATAAGCACACC
The DNA here is from genome assembly GCA_024403675.1 of Saccharofermentans sp. Classification (GTDB taxonomy): domain Bacteria; phylum Bacillota; class Clostridia; order Saccharofermentanales; family Saccharofermentanaceae; genus Saccharofermentans. Next base: position 14,356 of record JAKSRH010000001.1, read on the forward strand.
TGCAAGGAATGCTACAACTGTATCGAAAATCTCAATCTGATTAATGGATTTGCCAAGGTTAGCGTCATCAGGTACGTAAGAACCATAAGTGATCATGATACCCATAGCAACCGATAAGCTGAAGAAGAGCTGGCCCATAGCGTCGAGTATTACTGTAAATATATCTTTTATAGTAAGACCAGCAAAGCTAGGGATAACATAAATCTTAAAACCTTCCCAACCTGTTCTAGTTACACCTTCATCAGTTGTGTGGGAAAGTGTGAGGGAATATACGGAAATTCCGATTACGAGTATGAGGAGGATTGGCATGAGGATTTTGGAAGAACTCTCGATACCTTTATTAACTCCGAGGATAATGATTACTGTAACTGCGACAAGGAAGATAAGCATCATTATGATAGGTTCATACTGTGAAGTTATAAATCCTCCGAAATAACTGTCATCAGCAGCTTCTACACCTTCACCAGTAAGGAATACTATTAAGTACTTTAGTACCCATCCACCGATTGCTGTGTAATAAGGGAGAATAATCATTGGTACGAGACAAGCAAGTACTCCGAGTGGTTTCCAACCCTTTTTGAGGATGGAGTAAGTTGTGAGTGGGCTTTGCTTGTTCTTGCGTCCTATAGCAACTTCAGTAGTAAGGAGTGTAAATCCAAAAGTAAGAGCAAGGATTACATAAGTTACGAGGAAAAGTCCTCCACCATCCTTAGCTGCCAAATAAGGGAAACGCCAGATGTTACCAAGTCCGACAGCACTACCTGCTGCAGCAAGTACAAAGCCGATAGAACCAGTAAACGAGTTACGTTTGTTACTTTGTTTTTCCATATATAACCTCTATTTATATTAATTACTTTTCGATTTTAACATATGGTTACAACCATTTGTCCGAACTAGGACGAGATGGTTGTTATTTTTTGTAAAAAATCACAAAAAATTTAATAAATTCCCTTGATTAACATTTATATTACAGATAAAATACATACATGTGGCGGAAAGTGGAGTAAAAATTCACATCTGTGGAGGAAAATGGATGAAAATCAACTCCAAAGCCCAATTCGCCAACAAACCTCGAGGAAATATAAAAAGTGGCAAGAGATACTAAGAAAATCGACGCTAAGGGTAGATTTTTCATACCTGGAAAGCAGAAAGAAGAGCTAGGCAACGAGCTGGTTGTAACAAACAGCTTGGATGTTGGCTATCTTTGCGTTTATTCCAAGGAACACTTTGACGGTATCAAGGCCCAGCTCGGCAAGCTTAACTCTATGGATCCTAAGGTTCGTAAGATTAAGAGAGCTATTATCGGAGAGGCGCTTGAGGTGACAGTAGATTCTCAGGGAAGAATTAGTGTTACTTCTGAGCTTTGGGAAAAGATTGGTGCTAATCCTGGTGAAGAGATTTGTGTATTTAATGATGACGGTAAGCTTGATATCTGCACAAAGAGCTTCTATGAGAACGAGGATCACGATATTGGTTCCATTGAGGGGCTTGAGACAACTTATTACGTAGAGGGTCTCTAATATGGATACTAATAATGAATTTGTACATATTCCTGTACTCTTTGAAGAGTGTATGGATGCGTTAGATATTAATCCTGATGGCATCTACGTAGATTGCACAGCAGGTGGCGGCGGTCATAGTAGCGGTATCGTTTCTAGACTATCTAGCAAGGGAAGACTTATTTCTTTGGATAAGGATGATGAAGCTCTCGCTGCATGCCGTAGAAGAAGCGAACAATATCCTGATAAGAATTGGGAGCTTGTTAAAACAGATTTTGGAAGAATTGCAGAAGTTCTTTCAGAAATGAACATTGATAAAGTAGATGGAATACTGGCTGACTTGGGAGTGTCATCTCACCAGATTGATACTCCTGAAAGAGGTTTTTCTTACGCGGTGGACGGACCTCTTGATATGAGAATGGATGAGACATCTCCCTTGTCTGCTCAGGTTGTAGTTAATACTTATAGCGAAGCTGAACTTACAAGAATCTTCAGACTTTATGGTGAGGAAAGATTCTCTGGAAGAATTGCTACAGGCATTGTAAGAGATAGAAAGGATGAGCCTTTCACAAATACTTTGCAGTTAGCAAATAAGATTGCTTCTTATATGCCAGCTAAGGCACGTAATGAGGATCAGCATCCAGCTAGAAGATGCTTTCAGGCTATAAGAATTGAAGTTAACCATGAACTAGATGCGGTGGAGAGACTTCTTCATGATGGTCCAAGGTTACTTAACGAATCTGGAAGAATGGCAGTGATTTCATTCCATTCTTTGGAGGACAGAATAGTTAAGGATGGATTTAAGATTCTTGAATCTCCTTGTACTTGTCCTAGAGATTTACCAAGATGCGTTTGTGGTAAGAAACCACTTGGTAAAGCTATTACAAGAAAACCAATCTTGGCTAGTAAGGACGAGATTAAAAATAATACTAGGGCACATTGTTGCAAGTTAAGAGTATTTGAACGTAACGACGAGAACGATATTTGGAACTAAAAAGAGGAAAGAACAGTGGCAGTTGTTGAGGAACACGGAAAGAAGACAATAATCAGAGAGAAAATTGTCAAAGAATATTCTATTGAGACAGAAATTCTTGAGTACTCTGATGAGCACTTACAGGAAGAAACTCAGGAGGAGATGGCAGAGAGACTTGCTAAGGAAGAAAAGGCAAGCCGTCGTAAGATGCGCCATCTTACAAGACGTAGATTCTTTGAATCAGTTCTCGCTATTGGTCTTATTGTTCTCGTTGGTGTTTTCGTGTGGCTTCTTATTTATCCTCAGATGGAGCTTTCAGAGATTAGTAGAGATAATTCAGATATGAAGGATGAGATTTCTGTTTTGAAGAAGCAGGTAATGGATTCCGAAGAAGATGCAAATGGTATTAAGGATATGGATAGTATTAGAGCACAGGCTTTGTCTCTTGGTATGCAGGATCCAAATGCAAATCAGGTTGTTACTATCCCAATGCCAAATTCTGATAAGTTAGTTACTGTGGTATCATATGATGAGATGTATGGTGTAAGTGACGAAGCTTACAATCGTGCAATCGAGAATTTGCAAACATATTATTTGCAGCACGCTGGAGAGCAGTAATGTCAGTTAATCATTCGGATAAGTCCGATAGAGATAGAGTAAATATAGTAAATAACCCTCCTCATGAAGAAAATCATGAGCCTGTTCCTGACAAAGAAAAAGAGCAGGGGGTATTTGCGAAATGGTATAAAGAGTCCAAAAGCAAAATCCCAATGTGGCTTACCATTGGGGTTTTTCTTGCTTGTGGAATGTTTGCCCTATACATTATTGCTGATCTTTATAAAACAGCTGTTGTTGATTATGACACTTATGCTAGAGCTGCATCTGATGATCAGTGGAAAATGCTTTCGTACACTGCGCAGCGTGGTCAGATTTATGATGCCAATGGTAACCCTATGGCATCTAACACTTATGATTACACCGTGGTATGTTCTCCAAAGACTGTAATGGAAAGTGATGGTATCACTAAGGGTGAGATTTCTAGAGAACAGCTTATCTCTGATGTAAGTCTCATACTTGGTCTTGATACATCTAAGCTTGATGGAATTCTTCCTATTAATCCTGATGATGAGAATGATTCACGTAACGCTGTCGCTGGTTGTGATGTGTGTCGTAATGTAACTGCTGAGACAAAGGCAGAGTTGGAGACTTACATGAAGGTCCACAACATCGCGGGATTTGGTTATATCGCGGTAGCTCAGAGATACTATAATTACGGAAGTCTTGGTGCTCAGGTTATTGGTTATGCTAGTAATAATGGTCAGTCTTTGTCAGGTGTATATGGCTTAGAGGCATATTACAATGATGTTCTTTCTGGTACAGATGGTTACAGATATTCTGAGGTAGACTCTAGAACAGATGGTGTACTTCCTTATTCTGATCCTACTTATGTAGAACCTGTAAATGGTAGAAACTTAATTCTTAATATTGACGTTAATATTCAGCGTATTGCAGAGGAAGCTTGTCGTAATGCATATGAGACATATGCTCCTCGAGGCGGTGTAACTGCCATTGTAATGGACCCATATACAGGTGCTGTGCTTGCGATGGTATCCCTTCCTGACTATAACCTTAACGATCCATATGGTATTCCTTATGGTAAGACTGAAATCGAGTGGGCAACAATGTCTCAGGATGATCAGATTCAGTATTTGATGTCAGAGGTATGGCGTAATAGATGTATTTCAGATACATACGAGCCAGGTTCTACATTTAAGGCCCTTACTACTGCAGCAGCACTCGAGGAAGGCTTAACAACAGAGACAGAGATGTTCTCAGATGCACCTATTCAGGTATCTGATATGCATGAGATTTCTTGTTGGCTCCAGAAGCAGGGTGGTTATAACCATGGTGAAGAGTCACTTCTTCAGGCATTTGAGAATTCATGTAACCCTATCTTCGTTCAGCTTGCTCAGAGAATTGGTATTACAAGATATTATGAGTATGTACATACATTTGGTTTTTACGAGACAACAGGTATTGATCTTCCTGCTGAAGGAATTGGTATCTTCCACGAAGACCCATCTATCGTCGATATGTCATCACTTTCCTTCGGTGAGTCTTCTACTGTAACACCTATTCAGCTTCTTAATTCTTACTGCGCTATCGTAAATGGTGGTAGCCTTATGGAGCCTCATATCGTTAAGTACATTACAGATGAAGATGGTAATATTGTTGATGAGATTGAGCCAGAGGTTATTAGACGAATATTCTCTCCTGAGACATGTGCTAGAGTACGTGCTCTCATGAGCGCCGTAGTTAATGATGGTACTGGTTCTGCTGGTAAAGTTCCTGGTTATGATGTTGCTGGTAAGACATCTACATCTACTATCGAGCTTGGTGAAGAGGCAGGTATGCACGTTCTTTCATTCTCATGTTTTGCTCCTGCATCTAACCCACGTATCGCAGTCCTCGTAGTTCTTAATAGACCTGAGAATCGTTCTGTAGGTTCTTCTGCTGCAGCTTCTACTGCTGCACGAATCGTAGAAGGCACACTCACATATATGGGTGTAGAGAGACACTTCTCCGAGGACGAGTACGACGAGATGCTTAAGAGATATTGGGTACAGCCAGTAGGTGGTCTTAATGCTTCTGTTGCAAGTTCTAGAATTGGAACAAATGGTATTTCTACTATTTACGGTTCTCCAGATATGACACCAGATACAGTAGTTTCTTATACTTATCCAGGCGTAGACACATCTCTTTATAGTACAGGTGTGGTAGTTCTTTATCCTGAAAGTGATACAGATGTAGAGATGCTTACAAGTACAGTTCCTAACCTTAAGGGTAAGAATGCTGTAGAGTGTATTGAGGCACTTCGTGATTGTAATCTTAACTGTCTTATTTCAGGTGATGTAAAGGGCGTTTGTATTGATCAGGATCAGCCATATGGTGCACAGGTGTTCTCGGGTACAGTTATTGTGGTACATATGGATGATGCAGTTGTCGAACCTGAGCCAGAGCCAGAGATTCAAGATCCAGGAGCTGGTGAAGATGGTGTAATTACAGATGATGCAATTCCACCTGAGGATGGTGCTTTGCCAGAAGAAGGAAGCGGAGATGCTCCAATATCAGGAGACTTATAAGGAGGGGATTATATGTCGATGATTTTATCTACTCTGATGCAAGGAGTAACACATAGATTAATTGCTGGTAATATGGGAAGACGTGTTTCTTCCGTGGAATATGATTCTCGTAAGATTCAGGAAAATAGTGCTTTTGTAGCTATCAAAGGTTTTACTTCTGATGGACATGATTATGTTGCTAAAGCTATTGAAAGTGGTGCAGGCACTATTGTGGTTAATAAGGAGCGCGACTCTTTAAGTGATGATGAACTCATTGCTTTGTCTGAGGCTAAGGGTGTGACTGTGCTCGAAATGGAAGACACACGTAAGGGTATTGCTGTACTTTCTGCGCAGTTTTACAACCACCCTGAGGATAGACTTGATCTTGTAGGTGTTACTGGTACTAAGGGTAAGACTACAATTACTTTCATGATCCATGAGATTTTAAAGAGAGCAAATCATAGTACAGGTCTTATTGGAACTGTTTGCAATATGATTGGTGATGAGAAGCGTAAGGCATCACATACTACTCCTGAGTCTCATGAGGTGTATGAGCTTTTGGAGGAGATGGCAAAGAAGCAGTTCGATAGCTGTGTTATGGAAGTATCTTCTCAGGGATTAAAGCTTGATAGAGTTCATGGTCTTAGATTTGACGTGGGATGTTTTACTAACCTTTATGAGGATCATATTGGTGGTAACGAGCACCCAGATATGGAAGATTATTTTAGTTGTAAGCTTAAGATTTTCGATAGTTCTAGAACAGCAGTAGTTAATCGTGATTGTGATGTCGCTAAGGAAGTTATTGATTATGCTTCTAAGTGCTGTCCTGTGTATACATATGGTTTATCACCTGAAAGTGATTGCTATGCGAAGGATATCCAGAAGAAGAGAATTAACGGTGTAACTGGTACTGAGTTCTATGTAGAGAGCCCATGGTATGAGGGTACGGTATTTATGGCTCTTCCTGGTGAGTTTAATGTGTACAATGCACTTTGCGCTATTAGTACAGCAGGTCTTCTTAAGATTGACTTTGAAGTAGTAAAGGATGCGCTCTCTAATGTCCATGTACCTGGTAGAGTTCAGCCTGTGCCAAATAATTTGGATGTTACTATTCTTGTGGACTATGCTCACAATGCGGCAAGTCTTGAAAGCGTTGTAAAGACACTTAAGTCTTATTGTGAGGGCAAGGTTATTACTGTATTTGGTTGTGGTGGAAATAGATCTACTACAAGAAGATATGAGATGGGTGAGGTATCTGGAAAACTTTCAGATTACACCGTCATCACATCAGATAATCCACGTAAAGAAGAGCCTCTCGAGATAATTAATATGATTGTCGAGGGAATGCAAAGAACTGATGGAAAGTACGAGGTTATTGTAGATCGTGCTGAGGCTATAGAGGCTGCAATTAAGATGGCTCAGCCTGGCGACACAGTTCTTATTGCTGGTAAGGGTCATGAGGATTATCAAATTTTTGCTGATAAGACAATTCATTTTGATGACTCTGAAGTAGCGCTCGAAGTGGTAAATCGATTGGAGAGTGAGAAATAATGCGAGAGATGTTTGGTCTCGAGGAAATAGCTTCTGCCGTAAATGGTAAGGTTATAAATACAACTGGTGCTGATAGTAATAAGATTTTTGTTTCTGGTGTATCAAAGGATACTAGAACAATTGAAGAGGGCAACCTTTATGTCGCTATCGTAGGTGAGAATTTTGATGGCCATAAGTTCTGCTCCATGGCTGTAGAGAAGGGCGCTGCTGTATTACTTGTTAGTGATGAAACTCAGATTCCTGATACATGTGCTGCGGTTGTGGTAGATGATACAGTAAAGGCTTACGGACTTCTTGCACGTCACTACAGATTTAAGCTTAATGCCAAAGTTATATGTGTTACTGGTTCAGTGGGTAAGACTACTACACGTGAGATGATTGCTTGTGCACTCAGATCTCAGAAGAAGGTTTGTTCCACAAAGGCTAATCTTAATAACGAGATTGGTCTTCCAACTACAATTCTCGAAGCACCAGAAGATACAGAAATTCTTGTGCTTGAAATGGGTATGAGACTTAGAGGTGAGATTAGTTATCTTACAAATATTGCTTGTCCTGATATTGCTGTTATTACTAATGCAGGTTATTGCCATATTGAACGTCTCGGCTCTCGTGAAGAGATTAGACTTGCAAAAGCTGAGATTATGGAAGGCCTTGTAGATGATGGCACATTAATCGTAAGTAAGGATGATGACTTTCTTTATGATTTTGTTAAGGAGAACCTTCCTGATGGACGTAAGCTTTGTGCCGTAAGCGCAAAGGGTGAAAGTGCTGCTTTTAATGCAACTAATATTAACCTCGAAAAGGGTGTTTCTTTTGATGTTAATGGACAGTTCATTAAGCTTAATCTTAATGGTGGCCACTATATTACTACAGTGATGATGGCACTTGCTTGTGCTTCTCTTACAGGTGTAGATAGCAATGCTGCTATTAATGCACTTGAAGGTTATAAGGAAATGAAAGGTAGAGGTCAGATCACAAAGTGTGAGGACTATACCATTATTAACGATGCATATAATGCTGGTCCTGAGTCCATGATGGCTGCTTACTTTAATCTTTCTGTTATTGGTAATGGAAATGGTGCTAAGAAGATAGCGGTACTTGGTGGCATGTTGGAGCTTGGTGATTATGCGCCTATGCTTCATAAGATGATTGGTAAGGACTGTGGTAAATATCATTTCGACCACATTCTCGTAACAGGTGATAACAGTTCTGATTTTGTTGAGGGCCTTCTCGATAGTGACCCTAAGGCAAACTGCAAAGTTTTTGCTAATAATGATGAGATTAAGTCAGAACTTAATAGTATAGTTAATAAGGGTGATGTAATTCTTTTCAAGGCATCTAATGCTTTTGGTTTTGAAAAGCTTGCATTGCAGATGATTGAGGAGAGCAAACCAGTAAATGACTGAGATTAGTAAGCGTAGTCTTCGAGTAAAACGAAGTAATATTCCATTGATTCTTATGATGTTTGTCATCGTAGTCTTTGGTCTTGTTATTCTTTACTCAGTTTCTGGTCCTGCTGGTTATGCTAGAGAGGCTGAAGAAAAGAGTTCTTTATTTTATCTTTCTAAGCAGCTTGGTTACACAGTAGCTGGATTAGTCCTAGCGCTCGTTATCTCTTTTATTCCTATCAAGTTGTTTAAGCATCCATTTGTATGGGGCGTATCTTATGGATTAAGCCTTTTGCTTATTGTTATTACTAAGGTTGGTGGTTACGAGCTTAATGGTGCTAAGAGATGGATCAAGATTGGTGGTACTACATTCCAGACATCTGAGTTCGTTAAGGTCGCCATAGTAATTGCTTTGGCTGGTTATAGAGCCTTTATTGTTGACCAACGTAAGAAGGGAAAACTTAAAGCAGAAACTAAGACCAAGCAGATATTAAAGGATGCGTTCTTTGACTTTATTTTGCCTGTATCCATGGCACTCCTTATTGACGCGTTTATCCTTATCCAGCCACACTTTTCCTGCTTCCTTATTGTCGGATTTGTAGTATTTATGTGTACTCTTAATTCCGGTGTAAGCCTTAGAAGCTGGCTTGTAGGCGGTCTTGTAGTATTAGTAGTAGGTATTATTGGAGTTGCTACTTATATCACAGTAAATCCAGACTATCAGGGTAACTTTGCTCACGTTGTTCAGCGTTTTAATATCTTTGCCACAACAAAGGGTGATGAGACTACAGATGTTACTGATGATGAGATGCGTCAGGTAACTAACGCTCATAATGCTCTTGGTTCAGGCGGTATGTGGGGTAGAGGCCTTGGTAATTCTAGAGCTAAATACAACTACGTATCTGAGGCACAGAACGACTACATTTTCTCTATCTATGTAGAGGAGACAGGCTTTGTCGGTGGAGCAATACTTATTTTGGTTTACTTAACTATATTTGCCATGTTTGTCATGGTTATTCTTAAGACGGATTCTATATTTTCTAGAATGATTGCTACGGGTTGTTCATCACTTATTATGATTCAGGTTTTGTTGAACTTAGCCGTTGAGCTTCAGATAGCACCGTCAACAGGTGTTACTCTTCCATTCGTAAGTTATGGTGGAACTGCACAAGTCTTTCTTCTCATTGCTTATGGTATGATACTCAGTGTTTCTAGAAGTGGAACAGCTATTGTAGAAAAGAAGGAACTTGACGAATGAAGCGTAAATTCATTGTTACCGGTGGCGGTACATCAGGACATATAAATCCAGCTATTACTATTGCTGACAGTCTTATTGAGTACTATAAGGCTAAGGGTGATGAGTGCGAAATTATTTTTACTGGTCGTAAGGAAGGGCTAGAAGGTGAGCTCGTTCCTAAGGCTGGTTATGAGATGAAGTTTATTACTGCTAAGCCATTTCCTATGAAGCCATCTTTGAAGATGCTTAAGGCATTTAAGGCTTTGGTAGAGGGGCGTAAGCAGTGTGCCAAGATTATTGAAGAGTTTAAGCCAGATGCAGTAATAGGTACTGGTGGATATGTTTGTGGTCCTTTGTTTATGCAGGCAAATAAGATGAAGGTACCAGTAGTTATTCATGAGGCAAATGCTTTCCCAGGTAGAGCTAATAAGGCTTTTGGTCGTAAGGCAGCACTTGTACTTACAGGTTTCCCTAATCAGGAAGATGACTTTAAGGGTGCTGGTAAAGTAGTGTTTACTGGTAATCCAGTACGTAACCAGATGCTTAAGTGTGACTACGAGCAGGCTCGTGCAAATATTGGCGCCAAGCCAGGTGAGAAGGTAGTATTTGCCATGGGTGGTAGTCTTGGCGCGAAGACAATCAATGATTTTATTTTTGATGTTGCTTCGAGACCTGAGTTCAAAGACGTTAAGTTTGTGTTAGGTAGTGGAAAGCAGCAGACAAAGTCTATCCAGGATCGCGAGATTCCAAGTAATCTTGAGGTGCGCGAGTATATTGATAATCCACAGGATTATCTTACTGGTGCAGATATTTCTATTACTAGAGCTGGTGCAGTAACATGTGCAGAGACAGCTACACTTGGTTCTTGCTCTGTACTTATTCCTTACCCATATGCAGCTCATGATCATCAGACTTTCAATGCGTCTGCTTTCGTGAAAGTAGGTGGCTGCCTTATGATGTCTGATAGTGATGTGGTAGAGGGTAAGCTTGTGCCAGAACTTGAGAAGCTTTTAAATGATGATGATAGACGTGCGCAGATACGTAAAAATGCGCTTACATTAGCAGTATACGATTGCTCTGATAGAATCACAGCCGCAATTGATGGGATGTTAAATGAACGATGATGAGTTAGACAAGCTCTTTGGTGATAGTTCCGAAGATAAAGAAGAGACTAAGCCTTCTAGTGAGGGTGATGTTGAGTTATCTTCAAATGAAGAGTCCGAGGAGTCATCAAAGGAGTCTAACGAGAGTGAAGTAACAGTCGTATCTGAGGACGAAGCTGTGCCAGAAGATAAGGACAAATCTTCTAAGGAAAAGAAACCTGATAAAAAAGAGAAGTCCGTAAAGAACGAGAAGGCTGAACTTGAACGTAAAAAAGCTGAAGAAAAACTAAAGGAAGAACGCAAAAAGAAAGCTCAGCTAGAAAGAGTTCAGAAGATAGAAGAATTCGAACAAAAAATGGAGCTTAAGGCTAAGGAACGTAAGGCTAGAAGAGAAGCAGCTGGACCAATTCTTAGTAGATCTTACCTTGATGATTTTCCTGTATCTTTTAAGACAGTTCTTATTACTTTATTAGTATTGGTTGTTTTGGTATTGGCATGGACACTTGCTTTCCATCCTTATTTTAGAGTGGATAGAGTTACTATCGTTGGTAATTATGAAGTGTCAGATGAAGAGATAATGCAGGAGTTAGGACTAGAGTATGGAAATCACATGTTCCGTAACTACTATACTTCCAGCAAGAATCTTGTAAGTAGAAACCCATATATTCAGGATATTTCTGTATCAAGAAAATTCCCTTCAACAGTTACGGTGGAAGTGAAGGAGCGAAAGAAAATCGCTTATATTTCTACACCTGATGGATATATTGCTATAGATGATAGTGGAATTGTATTGGAGTTGTCTGCAAAGAAAGATGAAGAAGTAAGACCTCTTCTTTGTGGCCTTGATATTAATAGCGCTACTATAGGTAAAAAAATTGATGTGATGGAAGATAACTCTTTCCGTAAAATGATTATTGTACTAAGCGCAGCATTGTCTGCTAGCGAAGCTTATGATGGGGCGCATTATGATTCGTACGATTTCTTTGGAAGTATCGAGGAGATTCGTATTATTAAGAGCGGAATGTTATTTATTACTGTAGAACTTCCTGATGGAGCGGATTTGCAGGTGAAGCTCAAAGACATTAGCTCCATATCGGACGATATGCAGTGGTTAATATATGCTATAGAAGAAAATGCCTTTGAAGGACTCCCTGATGGAGTACTTGATATGACTGGTGAAGAGTATATCTATAGAGACTATGAATACTAATAGCTAACATAACAGAAATATTGCAAAACCGGCGTTTAAGTCGGTTTTTTCGTAATGTAATAGAAACTTGATTTAAAATATAAAAAAGAATAACATTATAAAAGACAAATATAGACTGTGATATTGTACAAAGTATTGATGTAACACAATATTTAGGTTAAAATTTTTGTTGATATACAATATATAGTTCATTTTATTACTGGAGGGAACTTTTATGTCTGATAAGCATGGATTTGTTCTGGACGAAGAAAATAGCGCTACCATTAAGGTAATCGGCTGCGGCGGCGGCGGATGTAATGCAGTTGACCGTATGCTCGATAGTGGAGTTCAGGGCATCGAATTTATTTCTATCAATAGTGATAGTCAGGCCCTTGCCAGAACTAAGGCTCCTATCCGTATTCAGATTGGTGAGAAGGTAACTAGAGGTCTTGGTTGTGGTGCTGATCCTAGCGTAGGTGAGAAGGCAGCTGAGGAGTCCAAGGATGAGATTGCTCAGGCTATTGCAAATACAGATATGCTTTTCATTACAGCTGGTATGGGTGGTGGAACAGGTACAGGTTCTGCTCCTGTTGTAGCACAGATTGCTCAGGAACTTGGTATTCTTACAGTTGCTGTTGTTACTAGACCATTCGGTTTTGAGGGTGCTAGAAGAGCTGCTAATGCAGAGCGTGGAATTAGAGAACTCGAGAAGTATGTTGATTCTCTTGTAGTTGTTTCTAATGACAAGCTTCTTGAGGTAGTTGATGATGATACATCCTTTGAGGATGCATTCAATATGGCAGATCAGGTATTGAAGTTTGGTGTAGCAGGTATTTCTGACCTCGTTGCTATTCCTGGACTTATCAACCTCGACCTTGCTGATGTTAGAAGAGTAATGACTAAGGCTGGCGTTTGCCACATGGGTATTGGTAGAGCTTCCGGTGAGGGTAGAGCTACAGTTGCTGTTAAGCAGGCTATCAATTCTCCACTTCTCGATACAACAATCGAGGGTGCTAACGGCGTAATCATTAACTTCACTGGTGGAAGAAATATGAAGCTCCAGGAGATTGATCAGGCAGCTAAGCTCGTTAGAGAGTCTGTATCTCCAGAGGCTGAAATTATCGTTGGTGCTGTTATCGATACATCTCTCGAGGATGAGATTATGATTACAGTTATCGCTTCTGGTTTTGATAATAGTGTAAATGCTTCTGTAGGACACAGAGCTTCTACATCTGTTCTTTCTAGAAATAACCCACAGCTTGTAAGTGAGCCAAGACCACAGACAAGAAGTGCTTATGCTCAGCCAGCAGCACCTGCTCCTCAGCAGAGAAATGTTGCTCCAGCTCAGCCAGCAGCACCTGCTCCTGGATTCCTCTTTGGAGATGATTCTGTAAACAATTCTAGAAGAGAGCCAATCGCTACTGAGCCAGTAGTAGAGCCAGAGCCAGTTGCACCTGTTGCTCCAGTTCAGCCAATTGCTCAGCCTGTACAGCCAATTCAGCCACAGGTTCAGCCATATGGCAATCCTACTCAGCCAGCAGCTCCTGCACCATCACAGATGGGTGGTAGACCACAGGCTAATGTAACACCTCAGAATACTCAGACAAAGTCCGCTAAGCCTTGGTTCATGTTTGGCCGTGATAATGGTGACAACTAATTAAGATTGGTTAGGATTAGTATTTTATGAGATGTCCCAAGTGTGGGGAAATAGATGATAAAGTAATAGATACGCGACCTTCAGATGGAGGTCGCTCTATTCGTAGACGAAGAGAGTGTATCGGATGTGGATACAGATACTCTACGATTGAACGAGTTGAAAATATAGGTCTCAAGGTTGTCAAGAAAGATGGCACCAGACAGGATTTTAATAGAGACAAGCTTATGGAGGGTTTATCTTCTGCATGTTCTAAGCGTCCTGTATCAAATGAGAATCTAACAAAGATTGTAAGCGAAGTCGAGAATCTGTTAGGGGAACAGAAGAACGGCGAGATTAGTACTCAAAGTATTGGGGAGCTTGTTATGAACAGGCTAAGAGAACTAGATAAAGTCGCTTATGTAAGATTTGCTTCTGTGTATAGAGATTTTACAGATGTATCATCTTTTGCTAAGGAAGTAGAAGAAATCAATAAAGATATCTGATAAAGGGGTAGAGAAGTGAAAAAGGTTCTGCTTATTGACGATGACGAGAGCATCATTGAGGTTCTTAGACTCTATTTTGAGAAAGAGGGATATTCAGTATCCACATGTATGCAGGGTGACAAGGCAGTAGCTACTTTTAATGTAGCAAAGCCTGATATCATTATTTTGGATCTTATGCTTCCTGGTATGGATGGTAATGATATTTGCCGTGAGATTCGTAAGAATTCTGATGTGCCAATCATTATGCTTACTGCTCGTACAGATACTCTTGATAAAATTATTGGTTTGGAGCTTGGTGCAGATGACTATGTACCAAAGCCATTTGAGCCAAAGGAACTTCTTGCTAGAGTAAAGGCAGTTCTTCGTCGTACAGAAAAGGCAGTTGCTGCAGCTCCTGTAGAGGAAGAGGTTGCTACTAAAAAGGATATTATTGAATATCAGGGCTTCTCAGTAGATAAGATTAAGTATGTTGTTACAGTAGATGGTCAGGAAATTTATATGCCACCAAAGGAACTTGAGCTCTTGTTCTTCCTCGCATCTAATCCTAATCGTGTATACACAAGAGAACAGCTTCTTGAGAATGTTTGGGGTTACGATTTTTACGGAGAGTCTAGAACAGTAGATGTTCACGTAAAGAGAATTCGTGAAAAGATTGAGAATCCAGAGAGAGAAACAAACTGGAGTATCAAAACAGTTTGGAGCAAAGGTTATAAATTTGAGGTTAGATAATGTCATCTTCAAATAAGACAGTTTCCGCTAGCTTTGCGGTATTTCTTAATACTTTTTTGGTAATAAGCACAGTAATAGTTTTTGCTGTGCTTCTTTTTCTTTCTTATGAAAGTATGATTGATAGTAGTATCCAGTCGTTAAGAGATACAAATGATAGAACATGTTCTGACGTTTCAAACGATATTAGTAATATAGTAAGTCAGTCAGGATATTCATGGGATGATTCTTTTTGTGATACGCTTATTTATACTTATGTAAACTCAGATGTGTTTTCTGATAATGGTGAAATTTTTATTACTGACAGAAGTGGTAATATTTACTACAAAAATGTATCAGCTTCTAATCAGATTCCAGGGGCTACAGAAACTATTCTTGCTACACCAGGAACTATTTTTCTTAATACAGTTGATTTTCAGGATTACAATTCATATTTTGTTGTAACTTGTAGTCAGATTCAGGGTACAGATCTTTATTGTACTGTTTATAATAATCTTCAGTTCGCGACAGTAAGAAGTGAATATATATCAGTAATTTTTCTTCCTGCTATGGTCGCAATGCTTATTTCTGTTGCATTATTCATTGGATTCATCGGCTTGACTGTACGTCCATTTAAGGAGGTATCTAGAGCAGTCGGTAAAGTTGCTGAAGGAGATTTCTCCGTTCGTATTGATAAGAAATATACACAGGCTAATGATATTTCATCCATTACTATTTCTTCTGACTTAGCAGAGATGGCAAAGACAGTAAACTACATGATAGAGACTCTTGAGAATCAAGAGAATGATAGAAACATCTTTATCTCTAGTGTAGCTCACGATATTAGAACTCCACTTACATCAATTAATGGTTTTATCACAGCCATGCTTGATGGAACTATCCCTCATGATAAGCAGGACAAGTATCTAAAGCTCATTAAGCAGGAAGTTGATCGCATTAGAAAGCTTATTGTATCCATGACAGAAGCGTCATCACTTTCACATATTGACCCTGAACTCATGGAGAAGTTTAACCTTAAGGATGTAGTTGAAGATATTAAAGATAATCTTGAGCCTCAGCTTTCTGAGAAGAATATTACTCTTATTACAGATGTAGACACAAGTGAAAGTACGTATGTTTACGGTGAGGCTCAGCAGTTGTGTAGAGTTCTCGTTAATATTATTACTAATGCGATAAAATTCACGCCTGAAGAGGGTAAGATTAAAGTTACTACTAGACCTGATAATAAGGCTCGTGTGATGAGAATTTCTGTAGAAGACTCTGGTCCAGGTGTCGAAAAAGAGAAGAGAGCTCGTGTTTTTGAGAGCTTTTACAAAGCAGATCCTTCACGTAAGCAGGAAGGCTTTGGCCTTGGTCTTTATATTTGTAAGCAAATACTTCACGGACATGGTCAGACTATTACTCTTGATGAGAGTATGGAACTTGGTGGAGCTAAGTTTGATTTCTCTTTCCCATATCCACCGGAGGAGCAGAAATGATAAGAGGCAAAAAACAACTTGCCTCCAAGACTTTGGAACTGCTTAGAAGTTCTTTCCCGAATTCTTCTTGTACACTTGATACAGATAGTAGTGAACGATTAGCCATTAGAGGCATATTATCAGCACAGTGTACTGATATTCGTGTCAATGCGACATGTATTGATTTGTTTTCTAAGTATGAAAGTATGGATGAATTAGCGGCTGCTTCAGAAGAGGAAATTGCAGCTGTAATTAAACCATGCGGACTTACAAAGGCAAAGTCTCATTCTATAAAAGTATTCTCTACCAAATACTGTAATGAGTGGAATTATAGTGTTCCTCAAGATGTGGATGAACTAATGACTTGCCCTGGTATAGGTAAGAAAATCGCCAACTTAATTATTGGTGAGATTTATGGTATTCCAGCTATAGTTGTAGATACGCATATGAAAAGGGTTATGTATCGTATCGGACTTACTGATAACGAGAATCCTTTATTGGTAGAAAAAGATTTATGTAAGGTGTTTCCAGAAGAGTGCTGGATTAAGCTTGGACATATGGCTGTGGACTTAGGTCGTACTTACTGTATGGCGAGAGGTCCTAAGTGTGAGGTGTGTCCACTTTCTGAAGTGTGCAAAAGGAGAATTGATAAATGATTACTCTTAGTAGCCCTGTAAGCATGCTTTATGGAATTGGACCTGAGGCAGAAAAGAAATTAGCTAAGCTTGATATCCATACTGTGTATGATCTTATTAGTTATCTTCCGCGTCGATATAACGACTGGTCAAATGTGACTACTATCCTTGGATATGAAGAAGGTAAGGAGTTATCTTTTTACGGACAGATTTCTACGACTCCACTAAAAAAGGGCATGAAAAAGATGTCTCCAGTGGCCTTTTATGTAAGTGATAATGAGGCTCGAATTGAGTTATCGTTTTTTAATTCTCCCTACATTATCAATAAGTTCAATCGCGGTGATAATGTCTTTGTTCATGGTATGGTAACGGTCTTTAACGGAAGACCTCAGATTGTAAATCCCTATGTGGAGAAGGTCGACTCTTCTGATGTTACTCTCATAAGACCTGTTTATCATTTGACTGCGGGTATCACATCTAATCAGCTTTCTAAGTGGATTGGCACAGCACTTAAGTTAGTATCAAATAACATTCCTAATGTAATTCCAGAATCAATTATTGAAGAAGAGGGATTGTGTACTGCAGCAGAAAGTTATTACCGCGTTCACTTTCCAACATCGGTAAGCGAAGCTGCTGAAGCTAGAAAAAGAATTGCTTACGAAGAGCTTATTCTTCTTGGTATTGGTATGAAGCTATTTATGCATAAGGATGTAGGTGAAGAATTTGCACCTCAAGTAGTACCAAATACTATTCCACAGGAAGCTGCAGATGGCTGGAAAACCGTGGTTGGTAATCTAGGTTTTGACCTTACAGATGATCAGAAGAAGGCACTTAGAGACATCCAGTTAGATCTTATGCAGAATAAACCAATGAATAGACTTGTTCAGGGTGACGTAGGTTCTGGTAAGACTGCAGTAGCTGTGCTTTCCATGGCTATGACTGCGCTTATGGGTAAGCAGGCCGTGCTTTTGGCTCCGACTTCAGTACTTGCTAGTCAGCATTATGATTCAGCTCAGGCTCTTCTTAAAAATAGTGGTATTAATGTGGCGCTTCTTCTTGGTAAAACAAAGGCATCACTTAAGAAGGAAATTAAAGAACAAGTTCTCGAAGGAAAAGCATCTGTTATTATTGGTACTCACGCGGTGCTTTCGGATGATGTGCAGTTCTCTGATTTGGCTCTTGTTATCGCAGATGAGCAGCATCGTTTTGGCGTAAAACAGCGCGAAAAGCTATTAGTAAGCAGAAATGGTGAGGAGTATAACAGTGTCCATAATCTTGTTATGACTGCCACACCTATTCCTAGAACACTTGCCATGGTTATTTATGGTGACATGGATACATCTGTAATTAGACAGAAACCTGCTGGCCGTAAGGAAATTAAGACTAATTTCTTGCCATCTACAGATAGTGATGAACTTTATGGTGTTATTGCTGCCAAGCTTGATAAGGGTGAGCAGGCGTATATTGTATGTTCCAGAATTGATGATAATAGTGATGGCTTTTCTTGGGATGAATCCTTTGGCGAGAGCGTCTTTGATGATGGTCAGTCCAATTACGTAGAACCTGTAAGTGTAAAGACTATGAAGCAGCGTTTGGATGATAATGGCATGTCTTCAAGATATAAGACAGAAGTTCTTTATGGTTCTATGAAAGAAAATGAGAAGTTAGCCGTTATGGAGCGCTTTTTGTCAGGTGAGACTAAGATACTTATTTCGACGACTGTTATCGAAGTAGGCGTTAATAATCCTAATGCTACTATGATGGTAATTATGGATGCAGAGAGATTTGGTTTGTCTACACTTCATCAGCTTCGTGGTCGTATCGGTAGAGGCGATAAGCAGTCATATTGTATTTTGACATCTAATTCGAGAACAGAACTTGCTTTGTCGAGAATGAAGCTTATGTGTGAATGTAGTGATGGATTTGAATTAGCTAGCAAGGATTTGGAACTTAGAGGACCTGGTGATTTCTTTGGAACTAGACAGCATGGTATCCCTGCACTAAGAGCGGCAAATCTTTTTACGGATGCGCCTATGGCAAGAATATGTTGTGATGCGGTAAATTCTTTGTTTGAACAGGGCGGAGATGAAGCAGAGAGTATAATGAAAGCAATCGAGGTTCTCTTTGAACTTAGATTTAAGAATAGAATGGGGACACTTTAATGCCTAGAGTAATAACTGGTAAATATAGAGGCGCGGTTCTTTTCGCACCTAAGGGTGATAACACAAGACCTACCACAGATAAGGTTAAAGAGGCACTTTTCTCAATGATTCAGATGAGAGTACCTGATAGTAGAGTGCTTGATTTGTATTCCGGCACAGGCCAGATTGGTATCGAGTCAGTAAGTCGTGGTGCAGAATCTGCAGTCATGGTAGATAAGGCTGGAAGCGCTATTTCTGTTATTAAGCGTAACTTAGAGAAGATAAGAGCAGAAAAAGATCCAAGTTTTACTGTCATTAAGGGAAGTGCTGCTATGGCACTTGAAAAAATGGCTGCTGAGGGACGTCAGTTTGACATTATTTTTATGGATCCCCCTTATAGATTTGCTCAGCAGGCTGCAATCGAGGCAGCAGATCTTATCGTGAAGCATAATTTACTTGCTGAAGATGGTATTTTTATCGTAGAACACTCATCTGAGGAGCCTTTTGTTACAGATGTAATAAACTTGAAATTAAACCGTTCTTGTAGTTACGGTCTTACAATGCTAACATTTTTTGAGTAAAGAGTAGTTAAATGGAGGAGTGGAACAGTGACTACATTACTATTTCCGGGAAGCTTTGATCCTTTTACAAGAGGACACAGAGATATTGCCAGAAGAGCGGCACATGTTTGTGATAAGCTTTATGTAGTAATCATGCATAACGATTCCAAGAATCATCTTTTTACACCAGAAGAGAGAGTATGGATGGCATCTGAATCTTTGAAGGAATATTCCAACATTGAGGTATTGATGTCTGACGGACTTCTTGTAGATGTGTTTAAGGAAAAGAAGTGTGATGCAGTTATTAGAGGTATCAGATCCGAGTCTGATTTCCGCTATGAGGCAGAAATGGCCATGGCCAATAAACTTCTTTATCCGGAGTATGATGTGATGCTATTCCCATGTAGGGATGACCTCTCACTTATTAGCTCCACAATCGTAAAAGAAGTTGGTTACTACGGAGGGGATCTCTCTAAGATGGTACCAGCAGAAATTTTGGACTTTATTAGTGAAAGATTGAAGAAAGGTAGGACATAAATATGGATAATACTAATTACACAAATGGCGGCCAGCCAGTAGCTCAGCCAAGACCAAGACAGGAAAGATATGACCCAATCAGACATATCGATGAACTTATTGAGATTCTTCGCGAAGCAGGTGGCGTTCCTTTCACTGATAAGTGCGCAGTCGATAGAACAGATATGATTCAGTCTCTCGAGGAGCTTAAGGCTCACTTGCCAGCATCTGTTGCTCAGTCTAACGATATCGTTATGAGAGCTCAGGAAATCATTGGCACAGCTCGTGAGAAGAATAAGAAGATTATTGATGATGCTAACCGCATGTATGCTTCTAAGGTTAACGATCATGAGATTACAAAGGGTGCTCGTGATGAGGCTGAGAACATCATCATTGCAGCAGAGGCTCAGGCTGATGAACTTCGTAAGAGCGCTCACCTTTATGTTAAGCAGCTTTTGCAGACTGCAAACAATTCCCTTAGTGAGAGTATCGCTAAGATTCAGACTAATTTGACAGAAATCGATTCAACTATTGAATCTATGTAAGTATAGACACTTAACTTACAGAACACCGCGTAAATGCCCCGTCTAAGCCCATACTTGGACGGGGTATTTTATGTTAAAATTCTCCTATGATTACATATGTTCCAAAGTATTATCGGAAGTTTAAATGCATAGCAGATAAGTGCCAACACACCTGTTGTAAGGGGTGGGAGATTGATGTGGATTCAGATTCTCTAACAAGATATGAATCACATCCTGAAATCATGGATAAAATTGAAGACGGTTCTTATGTTCTTCAAGGTGATGAAGAACGTTGTCCATTTCTTAGAAGTGACAATTTGTGTCAGATGATAATTGATCATGGTGAGGATTTTATCTGTGATATATGTAAGGATCACCCAAGGTTTCGTAATTTCTATGACGACAGAGTAGAGATGGGACTGGGCCTTTGCTGTGAGGCTGCGGTTGATGTAGTTTTGGACAATAGAGAAGAGTTCGAGTTAGTCCCTAATCGAGAGCTAACGGATACGCTTAATATACTTAATAGATTTTCTGTTGATTTGTTTGAAAGGTTCAATCTAATAGCGTCAATAGTTCTTGATTCTAAGGATAGCGTATCTATGTATCAGGGGATGGAAGTTCTCGATAATAAATGGAGTTCTATATTAGATGCAATGACTGACGATTATGTAGATTCCATAGAGGATT
Source organism: Saccharofermentans sp. (assembly GCA_024403675.1). GTDB lineage: Bacteria > Bacillota > Clostridia > Saccharofermentanales > Saccharofermentanaceae > Saccharofermentans. The sequence continues at coordinate 35,803 of JAKSRH010000001.1, forward strand.
TGTCTACAAATCTCATCCGAGATAATAGTAAGACCTTTGAACAAGTTGCTTTGTATTATGCTTATAGATATCCTAAGATTCCTGATTTTTGTGTGGAAGCTTGCCGCATGATAGCTAGGGTAGCGGTGCATCTTGGTGGTACTGTTAGCGATATCAAGGAAGCAACTAGAATGTATTCCTCCGAGGTGGAATATAGTGATGAGAACATGGATGTTATCTATGAGGTTTTTGGAGATTTATGATAAAAGAAATTGTCCTTGATGGTAGAACAATAGAATATACACTTGTTCGCAAAAAGGTAAAAAACGTCAATTTACGAGTAGATGCAGGTAAGGTAGTTGTATCTTGTGGTCCTCATGTATCCGTGGGTTACGTGGAAGAAACCATGCGCTCCAAAAGCAAGTTTATTTTAGCGGCTATTGATAAGACTTTGGTGTGTGTAAATAATAGTGGCAGGCCTACAGAGTATGCTCATGGTGAGCGTGTGAAGGTCTGGGGTGAGTGGTGCGTTATAAATGTGCGCAAGCTTCCAGACGGACTTAAAAGAGGTAGGATAATTTACGAACATCCTATTATTTACATCGAGGTTGAAAATCCTGATGACAAACATCAGCGAGAGCTAGCTTATGAGAATTGGAAACGTTCTATGGTTAAAGGCAAGCTTGATGAGATGACTCGCTATTATTATTCAATAATGCTTCCTAGGCTTAATGATCGTAAGTGTCATTCTCTAGATGATATTCGTTATCGCATTATGAAATCTAAGTGGGGTGTATGTCGTCCTACAATCGGTGTGATTACTTATAACTATAATCTTTTCGAGGTGGCGCAAGAGGCTGTAGCTTACGTGGTGGTGCATGAACTATGTCACTTGTTAGAGGCTAATCATTCTGCGAGATTTTATGCGGAAGTGGCAAGGGTTATGCCAGATTATAAATTACGCGAAAAAGTACTTAAGATGAGTTAAGGGAGGTGCTTATGAGATATAAGGCAGTACTATTTGATTTGGATGGAACAATACTTGATACCATTGGAGAACTTGCTTTTACCATGAATGTGGTAAGAACCAAGTTTGGTCTTGACGAGCAGCCTATGGAAGAGGTTAGGGCTATGGTAGGTAATGGCATCCGTAATTTAATTAAAAGAAGCATTGCTAATGATGAGGGTGCTGATGCCGATAAGCTTTTTGAAAGCTTTATGAATTACTACATAGAACACTGTGTAGAAAATACTTTTCCTTATGATGGTGTGGAAGATATGCTTACGGAACTCAAAAGTAAGGGGTATAAACTCGCGGTAGTTTCTAACAAAGCAGACGTACCTTCTAATAAACTTATAAACCACTTTTTCCCTGGCGTTTTTGATTATGTTCGTGGACATAAGGAAGGTACTGAGTTAAAGCCAAATCCGCAGGTTATTGACGAGACATTAAGTATTCTTGGTGTTAGTAGAGAAAACGCTGTATATGTAGGTGATTCCGAGGTGGATATTAAGACAGCTATTAATTCTGGTATGCCATGTATAAGTGTCGACTGGGGATTTAAGACCCATGAGTTTTTGGTGGAGCATGGTGCTACTAAGATAGTATCTGACATGGATTCTTTGAAAAATGCTATTTTTGAGGGGTAAATATCGCAAGAAAACTTTACCTTAATAAAGTAAACGAGTATAATTCTGTACGAAAATTAATTGGAGGTAAACCAATATGGCAATTAGAGTTGGTATTATCGGTTATGGTAACCTTGCTCGTGGTGTTGAGAGTGAGATTCGTCGTAATCCAGATATGAAGTTATGTGGTGTTTTCACAAGACGTGATCCATCATCCCTTAAGATTAAGACAGAGGGCGTTCCTGTATATAATGTAGATAAGCTTCCAGAGCTTACAAATGATTTTGATATCATGGTAATCTGCGGTGGTTCTGCTACAGATCTTCCAAAGCAGACAAAGGAGTATGCAAAGCTTTATAACGTAATCGATAGCTTTGATACACATGCTAATATCCCACAGCACTTTGAGGCTGTTGATGCATCTGCTAAGGCTGCTAATAAGACAGCACTTATCTCTTGCGGTTGGGATCCAGGTATGTTCTCCCTTAATAGACTTTATGCTAACTGCATTCTCCCAGAGGGTAACGATTACACATTCTGGGGTAAGGGTGTTTCCCAGGGTCACTCCGACGCTATCCGTCGTGTAGCTGGTGTTAAGAATGGTAAGCAGTACACAATCCCAGTTGATTCTGCTCTCGAGGCAGTTCGTTCTGGTTCTAATCCTGAGCTCACAACTCGTCAGAAGCACACACGTGAGTGCTTTATCGTAGCTGAGGAGGGTGCAGACCTTGCAGCAATCGAGAAGGAAATCAAGGAGATGCCTAACTACTTCGCTGATTACGATACAACAGTACACTTCATTTCTGAGGAAGAGTTCAACCGTGATCACGCAAGACTTAACCACGGTGGTTTCGTATTTAGAACAGGTACAACAGGTTTTGATGGCGAGAATAAGCACGTTATCGAGTACAACCTCAAGCTTGATTCTAACCCAGAATTCACAGCATCTGTTCTCCTTTGCTATGCAAGAGCAGTTGTAAGACTTAACGAGATGGGTCAGACAGGTTGTAAGACAGTATTTGATATTGCACCTGCAATGCTTAGCCCACTTTCTGGTGAGGAGTTAAGAGCACATCTTCTCTAATTATTTGATTAATGTGACTATTGAAGGAGCTGTGGATATCCACGGCTCCTTTTTAATTGGATTTCAAAGTTGTACACCAAATCGTACAGTGAAAATGAAAAAAAGTGTACGAATCGCTGTACTTAGGTTGTTTGAGGGGGAGAGTACACCAAATCGTACAGTTTTTTGTGAATTTGCTGTACGAATCGCTGTATTTACTTGGAAATTACTGCTAAATACAGTGATTAGTACAGCGATTTTCATATTTGGTGTACAAAATGCTGTACGAAGTAATAATTTACTCACGTGTCCGCACCCCAAACAAAAAGTTAAAAGATTAATCACATTTTTAGCGGTAAAATATATTTAATAAATGAGCAGGAGGTGAGCTTATGGCAGCAAAAATTATTACTATAAGCAGACAGTTTGGTAGTGGTGGTAGATCTATCGCTAAGGCACTGGCTCAGAAACTTGGATATGATTACTACGACAAAGAGATTATTGATAATGTTGCTCTTGAGACTGGTTTTTCCAAGGAGTTTATTGCGAGTAAAGGTGAGGAAGCACCTGGTAAGACAGTTTTCTCATATGGTTTTGAATCTGCAGGTATTCCTGGAATCATGAATGGAATGACTGCGAATGATTATTTGTGGACTGTGCAGCGTAAAGTTATTCTTGATATTGCTGCTACAGGAAAGCCTTGTGTAATTGTTGGTAGGTCTGCGGATTATATTCTTCGAGAGCATGATGGTGTGTTGAATGCTTATATTTACGCAGATATGGATTATAGAGTGGAGAGAATTTTGAAGCTCTATGGTTCTAGTGAGAAAAAGCCTGAGAAGAGACTTATGGAGAAGGATAAGAAGAGAGCTGCAAATCACAAGCATTTCACAGATCTTGAATGGGGATTTGCTCCTAATTATGATATTTCTCTTAATTCAGGAAAGCTTGGTATCGAGAAATGTGTGGACATTTTGTACGGAATTGCCACTGATAAATAATGCGGATTGTTAATTGACACAAGTGTGATCCTTATAATAAATTTCTATGTGGTCTTAGTTAAGCTAAGGCCACTTTTGATTGAGGGGATCCAGGGAGGGTGCTCTTATTCATTAATAATTCTATAAGGAGCACTTATAACATGGAAAAAATCTTAACGGTTATCATGTTGGTCGTTTTCTTTGGTGTAATGATTGGTGTTGGTATGTACTCACGCCGTCATGCTTCTGACGTTAACGGCTTCGTACTCGGTGGACGTGGTGTAGGTCCTTGGCTTACAGCTTTCGCTTTCGGTACATCTTATTTCTCTGCTGTTATCTTCGTAGGATACGCAGGTCAGTTCGGATGGCTTTTCGGTCTTGCTGCTACATGGGCAGGTCTCGGAAATGCCTTCATCGGTTCCCTTCTTGCATGGAATGTGTTAGGAAGAAGAACTCGCGTTATGTCTCAGCATCTTGATGCAAAGACAATGCCAGACTTCTTTGGTAAGAGGTTTAATTCTACTCCACTTAAGGTTGTAGCTTCTCTTATCGTTTTCGTTTTCCTTATTCCTTACACAGCATCTCTTTACAATGGTCTTTCATCATTGTTCGGACTTGTATTTAACATTCCATACTGGGTAGTTATCCTTGTAATGGCTGTTCTTACAGGTGTATATGTAATCTTTGGTGGTTACATGGCAACTGCTATTAACGACTTTATTCAGGGTATTATCATGCTCATTGGTATCGTAGCAGTTATTCTTGCTGTTCTTTCCAAGCAGGGCGGACTTCTTAGCGCTATGCAGAAGCTCTCTGAGGTTCCAGCTGACGGATGGTCTGGAGGAGCATTCTCATCTTTCTTCGGTCCAGATCCAGTATTCCTCTTCTTCGTAGTAATTCTTACTTCTCTTGGTACATGGGGTCTCCCACAGATGGTTGGTAAGTTCTATGCTATTAAGTCTGAGAACGATATCCATAAGGGTACAGTTATTTCCACAGTATTCGCTATTATCGTAGCTGGTGGTTGCTACTTCCTTGGTGGTTTTGGTCGTCTCTATGCTGATAAGATTGGTTATAGTGAGGCAACAGGCAAGCCATTGTTCGATACTATCGTTCCTGCAATGCTTTCTACTTTGCCTGATGTAATTATCGCTGTAGTTATCGTACTCGTTCTTTCTGCATCTATGTCCACACTTTCATCTCTCGTTCTTGCATCAAGCTCCACTTTCACACTTGATATTATTAAGCCACTTAATAAGAAGGAGATGAGTGATAAGAAGCAGGTAGCTATCATGAGAGTATTTATCGTATTCTTTATCGTAGTTTCTGCTGTTATCGCAGTTGTTAAGGATGCTAACCCAGGTATCACATTTATCGCTCAGATGATGGGTGTATCTTGGGGTGGTCTTGCAGGTGCTTTCCTTGCACCTTACCTTTACGGTCTTTACTGGAAGGGCGTTACTAAGGCTTCCACAGTTGTATGCTTTATCTGGGGTACAGGTCTTGCAATCACACAGTTCGTTATCTCTATGACAATGTCTCCTGATCAGATTGCTGCTTTCCCAGGAATTCTTTCTCTCGCATTTAAGACATCTATCCACTCTGGTGTATTTGCCATGGTAGGTGGTCTTATTATTGTTCCTATCGTATCCCTTATTACTCCTAAGATGGATAAGAAGGCTGTTGATGGACATTTCGTATGCTTTGAGAAAACATACACAGCTCAGGTTACAGCTAAGGAAAGAATTGAAGAGTCTAAGTAATTCATTTCTTTAATAAGCATGTTAAAATTATAGGTGTGGTCAATTGATCACACCTATTTTATTTGCCCTAAGGGAATATAGGTAATGGAAATAAATAACACCACAATACTTATGCCTTCTGATGTAAAGAAAATCCGTAATTCACTTGGCCTTACTACAAGTGAACTTGCCAAGGTGTGTGGTGTGAATATTAAGACAGTAGAACGTTGGGAAAATGGTGAAAGTAAGGTAACAGGTGCATCCGCGGTTTTATTGTCTCTTCTTTATAGTGACTCCCAGTTATTAAATAAGTTAGTGGTGGCTACGAAGCCTTTTGAGCTTCGTGTTAAATGCTACAAGAAAGATGCCATCCCTAATCTTGTGTGCGTCATTGATGTTAATGAGGTGGACCGTTTTGTTAAGGTTACTAATTACACGAGTAGGGTGGAGAATTTGCCTTTCGGAGAAAATACTAAGCCAACCTATGAGCAGTATGATGAATTTATTCGTTCCCTATGCACTAAAAAGAAGGGGAAAGGGATTATAATTAATCCTATAGATGAACTTAAAGCTACAGGCGGAAATGGTATTTATACCATAGTGATAGAAGAGTGAGGAAAGCATATGATAGTCGGAATAAGAATTACTAATTTTGATGTTTTTGAAGACGAACTCCTTGGTCGACTTATTGGCGGTGTTAATGAAGAGGGAAACTATTCTAACGAGGGTATTCGTCTTCGCAACGTAAATGCGCTTATTGGTCGTAATAATACTGGTAAGACAAGTTTTCTTATGGCGATGTCTTTTATCAAGAGAGTAATAAATCAAGGTGCGTCGCAGGCATCTACTCTTGATGGTCGTCCTGGCTTTTCTAATCTTGTTATGGATAAAAGTAAGCCATCTTCTTTTAAGATTTACTTTAAGCTTAAGGATGCTACCACTAGGAAACCAAAGTACGTGCAGTATGAGCTAGATATCATGGCAAATGAATTTGGTAGTCCAGAAGTAATAGCTGAGAAAGTGCTTCTTCTTAAAAAGGTAGATGGTAAAGACGAAGTTGTTGATTGCCTTTCTATGGAAAATGGTAAGGGTATCGTGCGAGATAATGATGGAAAAGCTACAGAAGCTGCTATTGGCGATATTCATTTATCAGCTCTTTCTGTATATGGCAAGATTTCTATTTATGAGACTCTTTATCAGGTGCATAACGAGATTGATGGCTGGTTTTTCTGCCGTTTTTCTTCAGAGATTAGTAATACATACTACTTGGATGGTAATGCGCCAGGTGGTCATAAACACTTATCTAGTAGTGGAGCAAATGTAAATAATGTGCTTGAGTACATGGAGAAGCAGAATAGTGCTTATTATGAGAGAGTAATTGAAGAAATCACTTCTAAGATTCCTCAGATGAAGAAGAAGCCTACTATGCCAGGTGCACTTGAAAGTAGCCCAGATAAGCTTTTCCTTTACTTGCTTTTACTTAAGGACCAGGAGCCAAATACAACAATTTTTATGGAGACTCCTGACAAGGATTTGTATCACGATATGGTCGATGTGTTGGGCGACGAGATGAGAGAGTTTGCTTTGTCACATCCTTATAACCAGATTATTTTTACTACTCATAATCCATATATTGTAGAGCACATGTCTCCTAATGAGATATGGTGCTTCAAGAGAAGTTATGGTGAAGAGGATAGCAACGTGAAGATTACTTGTGCTGGGAATGATCCTGTGGTTGTTGCTTTGTCCAAGGAAGGTGTTGGTATGGGTGCTATCTGGTATGGCGGTCATCTTGATTCTGATGAAGGTAACGATTAATGCATATTGAGATTCTTACAGAAGATAGTTCGGGTGCAAAGATAGTCCAAATATTGACCCGTCAAATATGCGAGAGAGAACACTGTGAGGCAAGTATTAATGTTAGACCTCATAGGGGATGTGGCAACTTGCCAAAAAATCCTAGTCAGAAACCTCTTCCTTTCGCGTCAGGTCTTCTTGATCTTCTTCCTGCTAAGTGTCGTGCTTATAACAGTGTATATGGTAACACGGATGCATGCCTTGTAGTGATAATGGATTCAGATGATAATGATCCTACTGAACTTCGCGAGAAGCTATATGAAGTGACTCATAAGTATGCGCCTGATTTAAGGAGTGTAATTGGTCTTTGTACTGAAGAGGTGGAAGCCTGGCTTCTAGGTGATCAGAATGCTGTAATGAAGGCGTATCCTGATGCTGATATAAGTGGGTTCGACGAGTATGTTCAGGATAGTGTGTGCGGCACTTGGGAGATGCTCTGTAAAATTGTGTGTCCTGATAATTATGAAGATGTTCGGGAGATTGGTTACCCAGCCATAGGTCACTATAAGGCTAGATGGGCGGAGGCTATTTCTCTACATATGGATGAAGATAGAAATGTATCTCCAAGTTTTATTAATTTTAAGAATGCTCTTGTAGCTGCTATTCGTAAGCCAGGTCCTATTAAGGGAACGTTTCCAAAGCATCACACAAGGAGTTTTTGATGGCGAGACACATTTATGTTCATATCCCTTTTTGTGAGGCAAAGTGCCTTTATTGTAGTTTCTTTTCCTGTGTTAAGCACGATATGGTAGAGGAATTTTTTGAGGCAGCTCATAAGGAGTTAGCAGGTCTTGAAGTGAATCCGGATGTTAACGGTGATGAGGTGGATACCGTTTATTTTGGTGGTGGTACCCCTTCGTCCGTGGATAGTAAGTATGTGTGTGACTTGCTTCAGGAAGTGCTAGTGAAATTTGGCATTAACCCTAAGGTTAGCGAGGTTACCATTGAGGTTAATCCGCACTCACTTACACTTGCAAAGGCAAAGGCTTATAAGGAAGCTGGTTTTAATCGTGTATCTATGGGTGTGCAGTCACTTACAGATTCTGTCCTTAAGACTTTGGGAAGACTTCATGATGCGAGTCTAGCTAAGGAAGCAATTAGTATTCTAAAGGGGGCAGGTTTTACTAATATTTCCTGTGACCTAATGCTTGGTATTCCGGGACAAACTTATGATAATTTAATTGGTGACGCGGCTTATCTAGTAGAGCAGGGTATTAACCACGTAAGTATGTATTCTTTGTCTATTGAGGCGGGAACTCCTTTTGAAAAAATGTATCCACACCTCGATGAAGTTGTTGATGAGGATTTGGAACGTAAAATGTACCATGGTCTTCGTGACTTTTTAGGGGAGCATGGAATTAAGGCTTATGAGATTTCCAATTGTGCCAAAGAAGGGTGCGAAAGCAAGCACAATACATCTTACTGGGAAGGTATGGAGTATTATGCCATTGGTGCTGGATCTCATGGGTATATTGAGGGGGTTAGATTTGGACACCCTGATGATATAGATTCTTATATTAATAATCCATCGAACGTCCAGGTTGAGGAGACTTTGACTTTAAGTGAAAAAATTCATGAGTATGCTATGCTTCGACTTAGAATGACAAGGGGTATTAGTCGATGTGAGTTTAAAACTAGATTTGGACTAGATTTTGATGACGTTTTTGGCGCTACTGTTAGTTCTCTTATAAAAGATGGTTATCTAATTTCTGAGGAGGATATGGTAACGCTGACAGATAAAGGTTTAGATTACGCGAATATAGTATTTGAGGAATTTATTTAATCTGAATTTTTCTGGCGGAACACTCGTTAATAATTCTGTTGTAAATTCCTGTATAAGGTTCGTTCGGATTAATCTCCCTCTTGCACATTCCATACATGTATTTGTAAGAGTTATCCTTAGTAGCTATTTCTATGATTCTAGTTTTCTTGGTGACGCTAACGATAAATGGTTGAACCATAGTAATAGCGTCGATATTATCGTAAGAATGTTTTGTATCGTTAATGATGATACCGTCATCTTCAAAGGTTATTTCTCTAATGATTTCACTTTTTTTTTCAATAAAATAGGTGAGTATACTAGAAAAAGTGAAAATTATAAATAGAAAGAGAATGCCCATTAATCCACGGACACCGGCAGTAAGACCGATAGTGGACTTGCAAACGAGGAAAACAGTCAACAATATTATGTCGATGATTCCTAGGCTGATCATTAAGGGGATAAGGTTGGTAGGCATTTTCTCCATAAAATTAAACTCCCCAGATTTCACACAATTATACCTCAAATATCGTTTTGACTTTTATTGACTTTTCTTGACTTTGGTTGTAAATTGTATTTGGCACTCGGAAGGGTAGAGTGCTAATTCGTAGTTGAAAGGAGATTTATATGGCACTTGATGAGCGTAAATCACTTGTACTTCAGGCGATTGTAGATGACTATGTGTCTACTTATGAGCCAGTTGGTTCTAAGGCTCTTATTGAACGTCATAATTTCTCTGTTAGTTCAGCTACACTTCGTAATGATATGGCAGAGCTTGAGCGTATGGGTCTTCTCGAGAAGCCACATACATCAGCTGGTCGTATTCCATCAGATAAGGGTTATAGAGAGTATGTTAATTCTCTTATGAGAGTGGATGTACTTACAGAGGCTGAGCAGAGAGATATCGAGAGCAGAATTTCTTCTTCTGTAAATGATGTTAAAGATATTCTTCGTAATGCGACAGCGACTCTTTCTGAGACAACTGGTTTTGTATCTCTTGCTATGACACCTAGACTTAATTCTAGTTATCTTACACAGCTTAAGATTTTGATGATTGAGCCAGGTAAGGCACTTGTGGTTATGGTCCTTTCTGCAGGTGTTGTTAAGGATAAGATTGTTCGTATTCCTAACTTCCTTACAGGTGAGCAGATTCGTGAGATTTCTAATAGCGTAGAGAAGAGCTTAAGTGGTATGCCTCTTGATGAGATTACGATGATTACACTTGCATCTTCTGTTAAGGAGTCTGAGATTCCAGATAGTCTTCTTAATCAGGTTATCTACGAAGCATATACAGCTATTAAGCAGGCAGATAAGCTTGATGTTTATCTTGAAGGTGAGCACAGAATGTTATCTCTACCTGACTTTAGTGAACTTGGTAGAGCTAGAGATCTTCTTGGCACTCTTTCACATGACGGCATGGTTGCTGGTTATGTAAATGAGATTGAGAAGGCGGCTGCTGATAAGAAGGATGCGTATATGGTTCGTATTGGCCAAGAGATTGCTATCGAGGGCTTGGAAGACTGTAGTTTCATTACTACTACTTACCAGATGGGTGACATGATTTCCGGTAATATCGGAATCATTGGACCAAAGCGTATGGATTACTCTAAGGTTATTTCTCAGATTAATTTCGTAAGACATAAGCTTAATGATGAATTAAAAAAGTTGACTTGAATATAAGGAGGACATTTATGTCAGAAGAAAATTTGAATGAAGAGAATCTCGAGGATATCGAGGCTACTGAAGCTGAAGAGGTAGTTGATGAGGCTACAGAAGCAGAAGTAGAGGAGACATCTGAAGAGACTTCAGCGGAGGAGGAACTCGAGCGTAGATATATGAGTCTTTACGCAGAGTATGAGAACTTCCGTAAGAGAACAGCTAAGGAGAAGGAAGATCTATATGCTAGTGCAGTCGCAAGTGTTACAGGTGATTGGCTTGCAGTTCTCGATAATATTGATAGAGCAATCGAATCTAGCCGCAATGCTGATGAGAACACAGTAGAGAAGGTAATCCAGGGAGTGGAGCTTGTTGGTAAGCAGGCAGCTAGTATTCTCGAGAAGCTCGGTGTTAAGGAAATCGAGGCAGCAAGAGGAGTAGCTTTTGATCCTAACCTTCACGAGGCAGTTATGCATGTAGAAGATGATGAGCTCGGAGCTAACGAGATCGCAACAGTATTCCAGAAGGGATACATTTACAAGGACCGTGTGGTAAGACATGCAGTCGTTCAGGTAGCTAATTAATAAGAAAAGGAGATAAAAATTATGGATTTTGAAAGAGCAAGTTTAGTACCTACAGTAATTGAGTCCTCCAGCAGAGGAGAGCGTGCATATGATATTTATTCACGTCTTCTTAAGGAGAGAATCGTTATCCTCTCTGATGAGGTTAACCATGTAACAGCTAGCCTTATTACAGCGCAGCTTCTCTTCCTCGAGGCAGAGGATCCTGATAAGGACATTCAGTTCTATATCAACAGCCCAGGAGGATCTGTTACAGACGGTATGATGATTTACGACACAATGAAGCTTATTAAGCCAGATGTACAGACAATCTGTATGGGTATGGCAGCTTCCATGGGTTCCGTACTTCTCGCAGCAGGTACAAAAGGTAAGAGATGTATCCTTCCTAACGCGGAAGTAATGATTCACCAGCCTTTGGGTGGTGCTCAGGGTCAGGCAACAGAGATCCTCATTGCAGCAGATCACATCAAGGCAACAAGAACAAAGCTTAATGGTATTCTCGCTGAGGCTTGTGGTAAGACTCTCGAAGAGCTCGAGAAGGACACAGATCGTGACCACTGGCTCACAGCACAGGAAGCACTCGACTACGGTATCGTAGATAAGATTCTCGAGAGCAAGAAGTAATAAAGAAAGATTTTGGAGGTATAAGACAATGGCAAAGGTAATTGGTATCGATCTCGGTACAACTAACTCATGCGTAGCAGTAATGGAGGGATCTGAGACAGTAGTTATCCCTAATCCAGAAGGTGCTAGAACAACTCCTTCTGTAGTAGCTTTTTCTAAGGACGGAGAGAGACTCGTAGGTCAGGTAGCTAAGCGTCAGGCTGTAACTAACCCAGACAGAACAATTCAGTCCATCAAGAGAGAGATGGGTACAAACTATAAGGTAAACATCGAGGACAAGTCCTACACTCCACAGGAGATTTCTGCAATGATTCTCTCCAAGCTTAAGAGTGATGCAGAGGCTTATCTTGGTCAGCCAGTATCACAGGCAGTTATCACAGTTCCTGCTTACTTTACAGATGCTCAGAGACAGGCTACTAAGGATGCTGGTAAGATCGCAGGTCTTGAGGTTCTTCGTATCGTAAACGAGCCTACAGCAGCTTCTCTTGCTTATGGTCTTGATAAGGATGAGGATCAGAAGATTCTCGTATTCGACCTTGGTGGTGGTACATTCGACGTATCTATCCTCGATATCTCTGATGGAGTATTTGAGGTTCTTGCTACAGCAGGTAATAACAGACTCGGTGGTGACGACTTCGATAATAAGATCGTTGATTATCTTGTAGAGTCCTTTAAGACATCTGATGGAATCGACCTCCGTGGCGATAAGATGGCTATGCAGAGACTTCGTGATGCAGCTGAGAAGGCTAAGATTGAGCTTTCTGGTGTTACATCTTCTAATATTAACCTCGCTTACATCACAGCTGATTCTACAGGTCCTAAGCACATGGATATCACACTCACAAGAGCTAAGTTTGATGAGATTACAAGAGACCTCGTACAGGCTACAATGGATCCTGTAAAGAGAGCTATGAGTGATGCAGGTGTTAGCCCAAGTGATATTAACAAGATTCTCCTTGTTGGTGGTTCTACACGTATTCCAGCAGTTCAGGATGCAGTTAAGGCTTACTTCGGTAAGGAGCCATTCAAGGGTATCAACCCAGATGAGTGCGTAGCTATCGGTGCTGCTATCCAGGCTGCAGTTCTTACAGGTGATGTTAAGGGCTTGCTCCTTCTCGACGTTACACCACTTTCCCTCGGTATTGAGACAATGGGTGGCGTATTCACAAAGATGATTGAGCGTAATACAACAATCCCTACAAAGAAGAGCATGGTATTCTCCACAGCTGCTGATGGACAGACACAGGTTGATGTACACGTACTCCAGGGTGAGCGTGAGATGGCAGCTTATAACAAGTCTCTTGGTAACTTTATCCTTGATGGTATTGCGCCAGCTCCACGTGGTGTACCACAGATTGAGGTTACATTTGATATCGACGCTAACGGTATCGTTAACGTAAGCGCTCTTGATAAGGGTACAGGTCGTGAGCAGAAGATTACAATTACAGCTTCTTCCAACATGAGTGAGGAAGATATCCAGAAGGCTGTTAAGGAAGCTGAGCTCCACGCTGCTGAGGATAAGGAGCGTAAGGAGAAGGTTGAGACTAAGAACCATGCTGAGTCTTGTGTATACCAGACAGAGAAGACTCTTGGCGAGATTGGTGACAAGCTCTCCGCTGAGGACAAGGCTCCAGTAGAGGAGGCTCTCACAAGACTTAAGGATGCTATTGCTCAGGATAATACTGAGGCAATGAAGACAGAGACAGAGGCTGTTACACAGGCATTCTACAAGGTTTCTGAGAAGCTCTATGCAGCTGCAGGTGGACAGGGTCAGCCTAATCCAGAGGATTTCGCTGGTTACGGTAATCCAGGTGCTGGATTTGGTGGTCAGGATGGCTCCAACGGCGGTGACGACGGATTCAAGAACGCAGGTGGAGATTTCTAATATCGACGGTATCTAAGCCGTTCGGTATAGGAGGAAAAGATTTTGGCTGATTCTAAAGACTTTTATGGAGTACTCGGAGTAGATAAGAGTGCTTCAGATGATGAATTAAAAAAGGCATATCGTAAAATGGCAAAGAAGTATCATCCGGATTTGAATCCGGGTGATACCGTTGCTGAAGCTAAGTTCAAAGAAGTTAACGAGGCATACGCTGTCCTTTCTGACCCAGATAAGAGAAGCAAGTACGATCGTTTTGGATCTGCTGCTTTTGATGGTAGTGCTGGATATGGCGGTGGTGCTGGATTTAGTGGATTTGACGTAGATCTCGGAGATATCTTTAGCCAGTTCTTTGGTGGCGGCTTCGGGGGCGGTTCCTCTAGAAGAAGTGGTCCACAAAAGGGTGCTAACCTTAAGTATGGTATGACTCTTGAGTTTATGGAGGCTGCTTTCGGTGTAGAGAAAGATATTACTGTTACAAAGGAAGATAAGTGTACTACTTGTAATGGTAATGGTGCGCAGCCTGGTACAAACCCTGAGACTTGTCCTTCATGTAAGGGCTCTGGTAGAGTACAGCAACAGCAGCAGACTTTATTTGGTATGACAATGGTAAGTAAGGATTGTCCTACTTGTCGTGGCCGTGGTACAGTTATCCGCACTCCATGTTCAGGTTGTCGCGGTACAGGTCGTACAACACTTAAGAAGCAGATTCACGTTAAGGTGCCTGCTGGTGTAGATACAGGTGACATGTATCCTATCCGTGGTGAAGGTGAGCCAGGTAAGAACGGTGGCGGATACGGAGATCTTTATATCCAGTTTAAGGTTAAAAAGCACGATGTGTTTAAGCGTGATGGTCGTAATACTTATTGCGAAGTGCCAATTACTATCGCACAGGCTGCTCTTGGAACAGAGGTAGAACTTCCTACAATTGATGGTCCTGTAAAACATACTATCAAGGAAGGTACACAGCCAGGTGATACTTATGTACTTCGCGGCAAGGGTATTCCTGATAAGAATTCACCTAATATTCGTGGTGACCATACATGTAAGTTCGTTGTTGAGATTCCAACAATGATGAATGAAGATCAAAAGCGTAAGCTTAAAGAATTTGATTCATCTCTTACTGATCGTAACTACTCCAAGAGTAGTAGTTTCTTCCAGAAAGTGAAGAATTTCTTTAAATAATCACATAACCTCTTTGCTAATCGTGGCAAAGAGGTTATTCTTTTTGTAGGAAGTTTTAAGAGGTAGCTTATGATTAACGAGTCAAAATTAAAGACAATTGGTCCTGTTTATAATGCGTTTCTGATGATTGTTTCAGTGATGGGAATGCTTGCTAACTTGTTGTTTATGTCAGCATGTTACAACCTTCGCAAGGCGGAATATAAGGACTATAAGTATAATATCAAGCACTTTGGTGATAGCTATATTACTAGTCTTCGATATTTTAGATACAACCTTATCGACGTTACTATCGGTATTATGGTGGTATTTGTAATACTTTATGCTATTCTTGCTATCTTTAAAAAGCGTAAGGGATGGTTCTTGTTATCCGCCATACTTATGACAGCATCCATTGCACCTGTGTTTATTCTTATGAGTGATGAGGGTGTATGGGTTGGAGAGCTTGTAAGGCCGGCTGTGGCTCTTTATGGCTTTTTCATCTTAGTTGTTGCGACATCTTTGTTAATAATAGCTACGGTTATATCTCGTAAGGTTTTTTGGGGCTTTTTGTCCATGATTTCTGCACTGGGAATCTTTGCGGTGTTTTTCCGTTGTTTTGATGTGTACCCACTTGAATCAGTGTGGGCAGCTAATTATTTTGGAGTAACTTTTCTTGCGACTATGTATGAAATAGGTGTGAAGGTAGCGCAAAGACCTTCTAAAAATGTTGATGCACCAGTTCAAGTTTCAACTTCTACCTCAGCACCAGCACCAGTACCAGTTCCAGTCGCAGTACCAGTACCAGTTGCAGGACAACCGGTTCCTGTTTCTTCTGAACTTTCAGCACTTAATTCTATAGTAGTTGATCAGAAGACAAAAAGATTTGCATTTGGTGAAGCTTTTTCTATTTATAAAGAAGATGGCACTATGGTTGGTTACATTTGCCAGAGCGTTAGTGTTGGTCAGAAAGCAGCACAGCTTATTGCTGGTAGAAATATGAGAAGAATGCAGTCTTTCGATTTTTCTATCTGTGATAATAGCGGAAAGAGACTTGCCGGATTTAATCGTAAGGGAATTGGTTTTATTAGTTTTACTGATGGGGCAGGTTCTACAATTGGAGCTTTGAAGAAGGGTAAGGTAGTTAATAGCTCGGAAGAAGTTGTATATCAGCTTAAAAGAAATGGTTTTCGTAGCATGTCTATAGTGAATCCTAATGGGACTGAAATTGCTAAGCTTGATCATAAATGGAATGGCGTATATAACGAGGTGTTTAGATCAAAAGATAAGTATCTAATTACTTTTGCAGACGGGGTTCCTGCAGCTACAAAGGCAATTTGTATCAGCATTTGTGTTGCATATGATCTTATTACAACTTAAATTAGATTAATCAAAACATAACAAAAGGCTGCCTCATATGAGACAGCCTTTATTATTGGCAGGGAAGACACGATTCGAACATGCAACCAGCGGTTTTGGAGACCGCTGCTCTACCATTGAGCCACTTCCCTTTAACAACAGACATTAGTTTATAGGAGTGTTTGCAACCTGTCAAGTAGAATGTTATCATGAATCTGCTTATTTATATTAATAATAATAAAGAGGTTCGATATATGAAATTAGCAGTAATTGGCGCAGGTAATATGGGTAAGGCCTTAATTAACGGATTTATTTCTGGTGGTGTTCTTAAGGCAGAGGAGATTACGGTTTTTGATTTGAATACAGCTGCATGTGATGCTATCAAGAGTAGTCTTGGTGTAAATGTAGCATCTGATGGTAATGAAGCAGTTAAGGATAGTGATTATGTGCTCATGGCAGTTAAGCCACAGCATTTTGATAACTGCCTTGCTGGTATTAAGGATAGCTTTGCAGATAAGACAATCGTTCTTTCTATCGCAGCCGCAGTAACAACTAAGAGAATTGCTGGCATTATCGGCGACAATAGAAAGTTCGTAAGAATTATGCCAAATACTCCAGCTCAGGTAGGTGCTGGCGTAAGTGCGGTTTGTCCTATGGGCCTTGATGACGAAGAAGTTGCTTTTGTAAAGAGTCTTCTCGGTACTTGCGGTGAAGTTATTCTTTGTGACGAGAAGACACTTGATAGCATTGGTTGTGTGTCTGGTACAGGTCCTGCTTATGTAATGCTCTTTATCGAGGCTATGGCAGATGCGGCAGTAGCACTTGGTATTAAGAGAGATGATGCGCTTAAGATTGCAGCTGCTACTGTAATGGGTTCTGGAAAGCTTTGCCTCGAGACAGGTAATCACCCAGCTGTACTTAAGGATCAGGTTTGCTCTCCTGGTGGAACAACTATTGCTGGTGTTATGGCACTTGAAGAGAATGGACTTCGTAACGCAGTTATCAAGTCTGTAATCGCTGCAAGTGACAAAACTAAGGAAATGGCAACGGGAAAGTAATATTTCTATGTCAGAATTGAAATTAACTAAGGTTACAATATATACAGACGGTGCATGCTCTGGTAATCCTGGCCCTGGTGGTTGGGGTGCGATTCTTCAGGCTTCAGGCGTGGAGAAGGAGATGAGCGGAGGGGAAGCTCTTACTACAAATAATCGTATGGAACTTATGGCGGTTATTAAATCTTTAGAGGCTCTTACACGTCCATGTGAGGTGGATGTTTACTCTGATAGTGCTTATGTCGTTAATGCTTTTAATCAGAATTGGATTTCTGGATGGAAGCGTAATGGCTGGAAAAACAGCGCAAAGGCAGAGGTGGCTAATAGAGAATTGTGGGAAAGACTCCTTGCTCAGACTGAAAAACATCAGGTTAAGTTCATTAAGGTGAAAGGTCACGCAGATAATGAATTTAATAATAGGTGCGACCGTTTGGCTGTTGCGGCAGCAGCTCAGTATAAGTAACGGAGATATAGTTAATGGACGACAAGTATAAAGATTTATATGAGGAGACTTTAAGTACTGACTTGAAGTTTCATGGTCGAGTGTTTGACACTCTAGTAAAGACAGTTAAGCTAGCTGATGGTTCTGAGTCGTTCAGAGAAATTGTTAAGCACAATGGTGGTGCTTGTATCCTTCCTGTGGATGATGATTATAACTGCTATATGGTTAGACAGTTCAGAAGTCCATTTGAGGAGATTATGCTAGAGGTTCCTGCGGGTAAATTGGAACCAAATGAAGATCCAAAAGCATGTGCTATTCGTGAGCTCCGTGAAGAAACAGGTTTTGTTGCTAGTGAGATTATGGATTTTGGCACAATGATTTGTTCCCCTGGCTATGATTCAGAGAAGATTTATCTTTATGGTGCTCGTGGATTGGAATTTAAGGGCGAAAAGCTTGATGAAGGTGAGTTCCTTCACTGTGAAAAGATTCCTCTTAATACTCTTTTGGAGATGGCTGATAAGGGTGAGATTAGAGATAGCAAAACACAGATTTGTATTTATAAGATGGTAAGGAGATTGGGACTTTGAACGATAATGACAGCAAGAACGAGATAGCAGGTATTATTCTGTTCTTCTTCGCCATCGCGTTGATGCTCATTTTTTACTTGCTCTCACCAGAAATTTTTATTGTTAAGATTATTCACCAGTTAGCGTTTGGTCTTATTGGTAAGACTTCCGCTTTTTTGATACCAGTTAGCATTCTTTATGCTTCTATTGATTTTTTCTTAGAGAAGAGAAACGGCGTATCTAATATTCGTGTTAGATCCGTAGTTCTTCTTGTTATTTTGCTTTCTGCACTTCTTGCAGTTTGCACTATGGATTTTACTTACTTTAGAGAACTTTCTCTTAACGCTAAGGGAAAGTATAGCGCGTTTAAAGCAATAAAGCTTCTTTGGACATCTGGTATTAATTCCGCTGAGATTAGTCCTATGACTAACGGAAAGACTATCCTTTCTGGTGGTATCCTTGGCGGTGGTATTGCTGTCGCATTTACAAGAGTAATGGGAAAAGTTATTTCGATTATGTTCTTGGTGCTCTTGCTTTTGTCTCAGATAATTCTTATGTTCAAGATTTCCCTTAAGAAGACTGCAAAGAAAGCAGCTTCAAAGGCAGCATCCACAATTAATCAGGTTAGACGTAATACTAGACCAATGCCACAGGCTAGACCTCAAATGAGACCACAGCCTAGACCAATGCAAAGACCGGTTCAGGCAAATAAGGCTAATACACCTGCTCCAAATTCATTTGTTAACAATGCTGCTACTCCTTATGGTCGTCAGCTTATGGAGAATGCACAGGTGGGTACGGATCCATTTAGAAGAAGTGCTTTCCCTGTAAATCCAGATAATGGTTTCGCAGATTTGTCCTCTAGAGAATATGGTGTGGAAGCTGCTGGTAATGATGGCATGCTTTCTTATGGAAATAACGTGGTATCTACTAGTGAGAGTTACGATGCACCTAGTGCTGATTTCAGCTATACTGCTAACCCTAAGAATCCTAGACTTCGTCCTCATAAGGAGGAGCAGAAGAGACCATCTTTCTTGCCAGATAATACGCAGGAAGATTTCTATAGCTTAGAGGGGGCAACTTACGTTAATCAGGAGCACCCTATTAATCAGGATGATTATGCTCCAGTTGATATTGATGATGAGCCATATGAGATTACGGATGATGATCCATATAACTTTGAGCCTCGCGAGTATCAGGTAAGAATGCCAAATATTGGTGCTGTTCCTGAGGCTAATTACGATTATTCTGCTCAGTTGCCAGCGCCTGTAGCTCCAAGTCCTGTAGTAAGTCAGATGCCTCAGCCTGTTGAACAGCCAGTAGTAGATGAGACTATTGAAGAGAGAAGTGATATTACTATTAATGCGGAGTCTGCAAGTGCTTCTGGATACAGTAGTACAGAGGGTAGAATCATTGAGACATCTAAGTCTAATAATGTGGTTCCTACTCTTGAGATTGGTACAACAAAGCCAGTCGTAGATACTCATGCTAATAATGGCAAGGTAATAAGCAGAAGAATGAAGTCATACGTGAAACCATCTACTAGACTTCTTGCTCCTGATGATGCACCTAAGGCAAATGCTAATAACAGTCAGGAACTTAAGGAAAAGGCTATGAAGCTTGAGGAGACTATTAGAAGCTTTGGTATCGAGACTAAGGTTGTTAATATTACTCATGGTCCAGCAATTACAAGATTTGAGCTCCAGCTTCTTAAGGCTGGTACAAAGGTATCTAGAATCCTCGGACTTCAGGATGATATCGCTCTTTCTATGGCTGCTTTTTCTGTAAGAATTGAGGCTCCAATTCCTGGTACAAGCTGTATCGGTATCGAGCTTCCTAATGAGAAGACTTCCGCCGTATATCTTAGAGGACTTATTGAATCTAAGGAGTTCCGTGCAGCTCCACCTCTTACAGTTCCTCTTGGTCGTGATATTCCTGGTAAGCCAATTATGTGTAACTTAGCAAAGATGCCACACCTTCTTATTGCGGGTTCCACAGGTTCTGGTAAGTCAGTATGTATTAATACAATCCTTACAAGTATTCTTTATAACTCTTCCTACGAAGATGTAAGAATGATTCTTGTAGACCCTAAGGTAGTAGAGCTTTCTATCTATAACGGAATTCCACATCTTATTATGCCTGTAGTTACAGACCCAAAGAAGGCTGCTGCAGCTCTTAAGTGGGCAGTACAGGAGATGGAAAGACGTTATAAGTGCTTTGCTGAAGCTGGTGTAAGAGACCTGGCAGGTTATAACGAGTGGCTTAAGTTTAGAGGTGAGAAAGCGCTTCCTCTTATTCTTATTGTTATCGACGAGCTTGCTGACCTTATGACTGTTGCTCAGAAGGACGTTGAGGACCAGATTAGCCGTCTTGCTGCTATGGCACGAGCTGCAGGTCTTCATATGATTATTGCTACACAGCGTCCATCTGTAGACGTTATTACAGGTGTTATTAAGTCTAATATCCCATCAAGAATTGCTTTCGCAGTATCCTCTGGTGTTGATAGTAGAACAATCCTTGACTCTGTAGGTGCTGAGAAGCTTCTTGGTAAGGGTGATATGCTCTATGCTCCACTTTCTGCGCCTAAGCCAGTTCGTGGCCAGGGTGCGTTCCTTTCTGATAAGGAAGTTGAAAACGTAGTTAAGTATCTTAAGGATACGTTCGGACCTTATTATGATGAAGATATTATTAAAGCAATTGATAGTGTTACTGAAGGTGGTTCAGGTTCTGGTGCTGCTATGGGTGGCGACGGAGGAGACGGCGATGGTGAAGATGATCTCCTTGAGAGAGCAGTAGAGACTGTAATTGATGCAGGTAATGCTTCCGTATCAATCCTTCAGAGAAGACTTGGTATTGGTTATCCACGTGCTGCTCGTCTTATTGATGTGCTTGAGCAGAAACACTATATTGGACCATTCGAGGGTAGTAAGCCTCGTAAGGTTCTTATTAATCGTACAGATTGGTTAGAGATTAAGGCAAAGGGTAATAACGGACAGTGAGTACTATAAGTGAGTTATCTGCTAAGGCTGTTGCTAGCCTTAAGGCAAAGGGATTGCATTGCACTTTCGCGGAAAGTCTTACAGGAGGCTTAATTGCAGCAACTCTTGTAAACACATCTGGTGCTTCGGAGGTGTTTGAGGGAAGCCTTGTGTCTTATTGTGATAAGGTTAAGCACGAAAAGCTTGGTGTAGATGAGGAAACACTTGCTACAAAGTCTGCTGTATCTTACGAGTGTGCTATGCAAATGGCAAAGGGCGCACTTGGTAAGTTTGATGCTGATGTTGCAATTTCTGCGACGGGTTATGCTGGACCTGGTGGTGGCACCCCAGAAGACCCTGCTGGTACATTTTATCTTGGTTTTGCTGATAAGAATGGCAATGATTCTATTAGATATCATATTGAAGGTACAAGATCAGAAGTTCGTGATTATGCAGTAGAGATGGCGCTTTCACTTTTGATAGAGAGGGTGGAGTCATTATGAGTACAAAAAGAAAAAATGGTTCTGGTAATATGGCCATCGCTACAGTACTTGTAATGATTGGTCTTATTTTCTCCAAGTGTTCAGGACTTCTTAGAGATGTGCTTGTTGGCATGAAGTTCAGTGATACTGTGTATAGAGACAGTTTCTTCTTGGCATTTACTATTCCTGATCTTGTATTTAACTTGTTGGTTGGTGGTTCTATTCAGTCTGCTATTACTCCTTCATTATCTGCTGCAGTTAGCGCAGGCGAGGAGAAGAAGGGTTGGAGAGCCGTAAATATTTTCATATCTGTTATAGGTACTGTATTAGTTCTTGTTTGTATCTTGGGAGTAGTGTTTAGCGACCAGATCTTTATGCTTTATGCATCTGGTAAGAACAATATGGATACTATCCATTTGGCATCTCAAGCAAGTAAGTGGTTGTTCCCACAGATTTTCTTTATGATGCTTGCAGCACTTTGTATTGGTATTCTTAATGCTTATAAGAGATTCTCTTCTACAGCATTTGGACCTACTGTTTATAACGTATTTGTTCTTTTATCAATTCTTATTTTTGCTGGAAATACTGAAAGCAAGCTTACAATGACGACTTGTGGAATCATGGGAGCTGCAGTTATTTATTTCTTGTTCCAGTTTATTATTGGATTTGATAAGTTGAAGCAGCTTAGATTTGATTTTAAGCCAAGAGATCCTGAGTTTATTGCTCTATTTAAGCGTGCGCTTCCTATACTTATCTCAGCTTCTATAGTTCAGGTAAATACAGTTATTCTTAACTTCTTTACTGGTTCTTTTGAAGATAGTGGATATATTAGTGCACTTAAAAATGCGGCTACCACATGGCAACTCCCTTATGGAATTTTTGCTGTTGCTGTAGGTAACGTAATGCTTCCATCTCTTGCAGCTCTTTATAGTAAACAGGACTATGATGGAGCATCAAATATGCTTTCTAGCAGACTTAAGAGTGCTTTGTTTTTAACCATACCTTCTGCTGGTATTATGTTTGTTCTTAATAAGGAAGTTATTAAAGCTCTTTTCCAGTGGAATTCTGCATATACAGAGTCTGATGCTACTAGAGCTGGTATATTTCTTATGGGTTATTCAATCGCGATTATCACACATACAGTAGTATTTATTATGAACCAGGCATTCTATGCTATAGGCAAGACAAAGGTACCTCTTTATGCAGGATGTGTTGGTTTGATTAGTAATCCAATGTTCTGTTATTTGTTTATTAAGATGGGTATTGGTCCATTGTCGCTAACACTTGCTTATTCTCTTACAAGTATTTTTACTCTTGTTATTCTTACAGTTGTTTATTGTAAGGATAAGAGACTAGCTCCTAAGGGTTTGTCGGTTTTCTTGGCAAAAAGCTTTGGTTGCATGTTAGTTATGTCATTTGTTCTTGTTTTACTTAACAAAGTGATTCCAAATGGAAATGGTAAAATTCAGAGTTTGATGTTCCTTGGTGTAAAGGGTATATGTGCTGTGGCAGTATATTTTATCGGTGCATTTGTTCTTAAAATGAACGAAGCTGTTGAATTTGTAAGCGGTGTAAAACGTAAGATTTTGAGACGATAAACAGCAAAGTGTCCTAATAAACGGACGGTGTAGAGAAATGTAGAAAAATTTGTGCTTTTGTCGTACACAATCAATTGACAAAAGGTTATTCTATTAATACAATGTTTTCGAAAGCATAAAGAACAAATGTTCCGTATCTAATTAAGGAGTTAATCATGGCTAAGAATAAGAATACTAAGAATAATGTAACTACTCTTCCTAAGGAGGCTCTCGAGGAGCGTAAGAAGGCTCTTGAGGCAGCAATGGCTCAGATTGAGAAGCAGTTTGGTAAGGGTTCTGTAATGAGAATGGGTGACCAGGAAGTGGTTGAGATTGAATCAGTTCCTACAGGTTCTATCACATTGGATATTGCCCTCGGTGTAGGTGGTCTTCCTAAGGGAAGAATTATTGAGATTTATGGACCTGAATCTTCAGGTAAGACAACAGTTGCACTTCACTGTGTTGCAGAAGCACAGAAGGCTGGCGGTACATGTGCATTTATTGATGCAGAGCATGCTCTTGATCCTGTATATGCAGGTAAGATTGGTGTAGATGTAGACAATCTTCTTCTTTCCCAGCCTGATTCTGGTGAGCAGGCGTTGGAGATTACAGAGACACTTGTTAGATCAGGTTGTATTGATGTAATTGTTGTTGACTCTGTAGCAGCTCTTGTTCCTAGAGCAGAGATTGAGGGTGAGATGGGTGATTCCCATGTAGGTCTTCAGGCTAGACTCATGAGCCAGGCACTTCGTAAACTTACACCAATTATTGCTAAGTCTGGTACAGTATGTATTTTCATTAACCAGCTTCGTGAGAAGGTTGGTGTAATGTTCGGTAATCCTGAGACTACTACAGGTGGTCGTGCACTTAAGTTCTATTCTTCTGTAAGACTTGATGCTCGTAAGACTGAGACTTTGAAGAACGGTACAGAGGTAATCGGTAACCATGTAAGAGTTAAGATTGTTAAGAATAAGGTTGCTCCTCCATTTAAGGAAGCTGAATTTGATATTCTCTATGGTCAGGGTATTTCTAAGGAAGGATGTATCATTGATCTTGCTGTGGAGAATAACATTATCGAGAAGAGTGGTTCTTGGTTCGCATATAAGGGTAATAAGATTGGTCAGGGTAAGGATAACGCTAGACAGTATCTTATTGATAATCCTGATACTAGAGATGAGATTGAGCAGCTTATTCGTGAGTCATATGAGCCAGCAGATGAAGTAATTTCAGATGTAGCTGACGATGATTTTGATGGTGATGATGACGACGATGATATCCTCGGTATCGATATGTAATCATGATAAATATCGACCATCTAAAGAGTGAAGATACTAGAAATCCTGAGCTTGACTTGGCTGTTAGCGTAGGTATCAGACATATAGGTATTGCTACATATTCTTCTGGTAAGATTTATGATTACCTCGTCAGAAAAGGTCATGAACCGAATATTGCCCGTACTGCGGTTAATGAGCTTATAAGACGTGAGTATATAGATGATATGAGAGCTGGACGTAAGGTCTTGTTTGCTCGAACAGGTAGAAAGCAGGAAAGTAGAGCGCTACTCTACAAGCGTCTCTTACAGGCAGGTATTGCCGAAGATAAGGCTGATTCTATTATTCATCAGACCCGCGATGATAATGAAACATGTCTAGAACTTATAAAGGCAACCTATCCTGTAATTCCTGATTTTGACGAAGTTCCTGAGTCCGATTTTTACGAGAGTGCTATGAAGATTTGTGCTCGTAGAGGATATACGCCTAATGTTTCCCGAAGAGCTATAACTGCTTATCTTAATTCTTTGTTGTGATATACGATAATAAAGAGCCGCTTATTGTAGCGGCTCTTTAACATATTGATGATTTTGATTCTCGTTTATTGAGTTTATTTATTAGCTGAATTAAAATTACAGTGCTTATAAAATTTTATTTAGAAGTGGAGTACTTTTATTATGAAGAAAATGAAGAAAGTTATGGCATTTGCACTTAGCTGTGCAATGGTTATGTCTATCGCTTCCTGTTCTTTATCTTCTGACAAGAAGGATAAGAAAGATAAGGATGAGGATGAAGAGGGTGTAGAGGACGTAATCGCTGTTGCAGACGATTTCTGTTCCGCTCTTAAGAGTCAGAATGCAGAGAAGATGTTAAAGGTATGTAGCGAAGACTTTGAAGATGAGGCAGATGATCTTGCTGAAGAGTTTGACTTCGTTGCTGAATATGGTGAAGAGAAGGCAGCTTACCTTGATGCTATTGCTGGTACTATCGATTATGAGATTGATGAGGATTCAGTAGAAATTAAGAAGTCCAAGGCTACAGTAGATGTTGTATTTACTATGGCTGACTATGAGTCAATTCAGATTGATGGTTTCTGGGACAGCATTGATTCTGTAGTAGCAGCAATTGAAGATGCAGATACTATGGAAGTAAAGACAACTATCGAGCTTGAGATGGATGATGATGACAACTATGTTGTTGTTAATCCATATGATGTTGTAGATGATGTAATGGTATATACAAACGTTAATTATGACATTAACGCAATCGTTGGTGATCTTGCTTCTTACGTTGGTGATTACTACATGCCAGAAGAGCTTGAGGATACAGACGAAGTTTATATGTATCTTTACTTTACTTATGAAGATGGCTTCCTCGATATTGATCACTCCTGTTATTACGTAGTTCTTTATAACGGTGCTAACGTATATACAAGTGATACTTGTGATGTAGAAGATACATTCTACTATGGTTCATTTGAGGGCGCTGAAGTTAATGATGAGGGTCACCTCTTGGCTGGTACATATCAGATTACTGTTTATGATATGAATGATATGGTTCTTGCAGAGGCTGCTTGTGAGGTAACAGAAACAGCAAGTTCTGCAACAAATATTAATACTGAGATTGATCTTCCTGATGGAGATGTATATGTAACATCTATTGACTATACACAGGATTTCCTTGATCAGATGGGTGGCTTTGATGCACAGGGAAACTTGGAGCTTCATATGTACCTCATCCTTGGTGATGACGAAGCTACATTGATGCTTAGCGGTGATGATTTTAAGGCTAACGTTTCCGAGTTTATGGTAAACAATTTGGATGCTATCTTCATGGCAAGCGCAGGTATGTCTGCAGCAGATTTGGCTGAGATGAGTGGTATGACAATGAGCGAGCTCGAGGATTATTTTGTAGAGTCTGTTCTTTTGGAGCTTGATGCTTCTCAGTTTGATGCAGCTAGAACATCTGCTTCTTATGAGATTGATGGTTCATCTATTGTAATCCACTTCCCAGGTTCTGATGTTGCAGGAACAATTAGTGGTAACACAATTAGTCTTGATGTATCTGATATTCCTGAGTTCGAGACTTTTGCTGTTGATGGCGTTCTTACATTCGAGATGCAGTAATTGTTCAATCAAATATGTTTATATCGGAGCTGTCTTAGGACAGCTCCTTTTTTATGTTTAAATTTATGGTAAAATTGCTCTATATTTTTAGAAAAGAGACGTTATTTATGCAGTGGTTAGAGATTACTATTACAACAACAGAAGATGCTTCAGATGCTATTTGTGAGATGCTTGCTCAGATGGGTGCTGATGGAATTGCAGTATCAGATCCATGGGAGATAAAGAGAATTATTGATGCACCAGATTCTCTTGCATATGCTGATGATGGTTATGTAGATTCTCTTGGTACAGATGTAGTGATCAAGTCTTACTTTGCAGAGATTGATGGAAATATTAGACTCGGTGCTAAGAATGAGGAGTATGACAATCCTGTTGGCGTAGGTATGATTTACGGTAACTTTACTGATAAGCTTGTTTCTCATGATGAGGCTCTTAATCTTATTCAGGAAAGAGTAAAAGATATCGCTCAGTTCCTTGATGTTGGTCAAGGCTTTACTGGATGGAAGTATGTTCAGGATGCAGACTGGGAAAATGAGTGGAAGAAGGATTATAAGTCCTTTAGAATTTCTGACCGTGTGGTTATATGTCCATCTTGGGAAGATACTCAGTTTGATGATTCAGATGTTGTAGTTAAGCTTGATCCAGGCTCAGCCTTTGGTACAGGAACACATGAGACTACATCTATGTGTTCTGTTATTCTTGATAAGCTTATGAAGGATGATACTAAGGTATTGGATCTTGGAACTGGTTCAGGTATTCTTGCAATTATTGCTAAGAAGCTTGGTGCAGGTGAGGTAGAGGCAATTGATATTGATAAGCTTGCAGTGGATGTGGCTATTGATAACTGTGCTAATAACGGATGCTCTGAGATTAAGTGTCACCCTGGCGAACTTAAGGATGCTTATGATAGGGATTACGATATAGTTGTGGCTAATATAATCGCAGATGTAATTGCAATTATTGCAAAGGATGTCCCATCAGTTCTTGCGCCTAATGGTAAGTTTGTATGTTCTGGAATTATCAATACTAAGAAAGATAGGGTGGAAGAGGCTCTTAAGGCTGCAGGTTTTGTTATTGAAGAGTCTATGACAAAGAATGACTGGATGGCATATATTTGCTCATTGAAATAATTTTCACTTTTGTACGCTAAAGTATTGACGATAGTCAAATAAATTGTTAACCTAAAAAAGTCAAATAAATTAAACCTATGATTTGGAAGTAGTAACCAATATCAATGTTTCTTCAAGAGAGCTGTTGATGGTGTGAATACAGTAGAGACATTATTGGTGAATGGATCCAAAGAGGGCGATCAGGAAATGGGTCGACGGGAGCCTTATCCGTTATCAGCGAGGACGTTTGTTGGAACGTAAATGAGTGGGTTATTAGTAATGGATAATAACCAATATAGGTGGTACCGCAGTGAATTCTGTCCTATGTTGAAGTAATTCAGCATGGGATTTTTTATTTGCAACAAACGGGTCCAACTACTGCCGAAGACTAATCTAAAGGAGGCCAATATTATGGCAAACGTACCAAAGAGAATTTTCCTTACAGCAGATCAGATGCCAAAGCAGTGGTATAACGTGAGAGCAGACATGAAGGTTAAGCCTGCTAAGCTCATTCACCCTGGTACACATGAGGAACTTAAAGTAGAGGACCTTTCACCAATTTTCTGTGAGGAACTCTGTAAGCAGGAACTTGATGATGACACAGCATATTTCGATATTCCTGAAGAGGTTCAGGAGTTCTACAAGATCTTCAGACCATCACCACTTATCAGAGCATATGAGCTCGAGAAGTATCTCGGAACACCAGCAAAGATTTACTATAAGTTCGAGGGTAACAACACATCTGGTTCCCATAAGCTTAACTCTGCTGCAGCTCAGGTTTATTACGCTAAGAAGCAGGGCCTTAAGGGTCTTACAACTGAGACTGGTGCTGGCCAGTGGGGTACAGCTCTTGCAATGGCTTGTTCCCATTTCGACCTTCCACTTAAGGTTTACATGGTAAAGTGCTCTTATGAGCAGAAGCCATTCCGTAAGTCTATTATCGAGACATTCGGTGCAGAGATTATTCCTTCTCCATCTACTACAACAAATATTGGTAGAGCTATCCTTGAGAAGCACCCAGGTACAACAGGTTCCCTTGGATGTGCTATTTCTGAGGCTGTTGAGGTTGCTACATCAACAGAAGGTTACAGATATGTTCTTGGTTCCGTTCTTAACCAGGTTCTTCTCCACCAGTCAATCATTGGTGAAGAGACAAAGCTCCAGATGGAGATGGTTGATGAGTATCCAGATATCGTTATTGGTTGTGCTGGTGGTGGATCTAACCTTGGTGGTTTCATGTCAGCATTTATGAGAGATAAGCTCCAGGGTAAGGCTAGCCCTAAGTTTATTGCAGTTGAGCCAAAGTCCTGCCCATCAATGACACGTGGTTCTTATGTATATGATTTCTGCGATACAGGTCATGTTACACCACTTGCTAAGATGTACACAGTAGGTTCTGAGTATATTCCTTCTCCATCACACGCTGGTGGTCTTAGATATCACGGTATGTCTCCAATCGTTTCTCAGCTTTATCATGATGGCTTTATTGATGAGGCTAGAGCTGTTGAGCAGACAAAGGTATTCGAGGCTGCTAACATCTTCGCTAAGACAGAGACAATTCTCCCTGCTCCAGAGTCTTCACATGCTATTCGCGTAGCTATTGATGAGGCTCTTAAGTGTAAGGAGACAGGCGAAGCTAAGACTATTGTATTTAACCTTACAGGTACTGGTTATTTTGATATGACTGCATATGCTTCATATAAGGATGGCACAATGTCTGACTACGAGCCATCTGATGAGGATATTGCTAACGGTCTTGCTCAGCTCCCTAAGGTAAATAAGTAATAAGACGTTCCCCTTAATTATAAGGTTTTGTTAGTTGAGGCTGTTCGTTTCTTTAAGTAGAAACGAACAGCCTCTTTGCTTGGGGGATTAGTTATTGATTTCTTTATTCTCTTTTTCTTTCTTGTCCAAAGAATCAGCCCAGATAGCGAGATTACAGAAGATAAGACCCATTGGTGTAAATGGAATTCTTGTTCCAAGTCTGATTGATGTGATTACCTCAAGTACAGAAGCGATACATGCGAGAACAAGTACTACATACATTGCTTTCTTTCCAGAAATTACCTTAATAAAATTCTTCATAAAATTGTTCCTCAACTTTCGTTTGTGATTGCGTTTTTGTTTTATGGGTATATCTTACTAGCCAAGTTGAAGACATAAAATCGAAGTAGCTTACACTAATCTTACAGAGTTGTAAGAAACGGGAAAATCTAAATGTTCGTTGTTCGTAATACACAATCCTAGGATTATTCGAGTGGGGATAGTGCACAAAAATAGTTGTGAAAATATGACATGCGGAGTCGTTGTTGAGTTGCAAAAAATATGTGAAACTATGTGTAATGGATAATAGTATTAGTGTAATTTGGCGAGGTATATGTGAAGACAGTTCTTGCAATTTCTGATTCAGTCGAGGGTACACCCTACGATTTGAAGAGAACAACAAAAACTATTAAGGGTTACAAAATGGACCCTCTTCTTGTTGTGCCTGCTATTTTTGAGCGTTCTGGTAATCATGTTGTTAATCCTTCAGATGAGATTTTAGAGTATGTTTTTGGAGATGATTGTGATTTATCAGCTATTACTATTGGATATATGACAGAGCAAGACGTAGTGGAGAAGGTAGCTTCTAGACTTCATCAGTTAGGTAAGGGCAAGGTGCCTATTATCTATCAGCCATCACTTTTTACAGATGATGGTGAGATTCTTGTTAACGAGGATTTGTATTATTCCATCTGCGATAATCTTCTTCCATGTGTAGATCTTATTATTATTAATAGATTTGAAGCTGAGTTACTTAGTGAGATGGAATGTCACACAGATGGAGATTTCACTAATGCTGCTAGAGAGATTTCTAAGCAGTTTAGATGTTCAGTGTTAATTAGACATGTTGAAGGTAAGGGAAGAAAGAACCTTTTGTTTAATGGTGTGTCTTCCTTGTGGATTATTACACCACCACATCTTATTGATGGTGCAAATAAGAATTATAACTTAATGTCCGCAGTAGCTTGTTCTATGGCAGAAAAGCCACTTATTGGTTCTGCTATTAGAAATGCTATTTATTTCTGTTCTATTGATAAAACTAAGCCA
This sequence comes from Saccharofermentans sp., assembly GCA_024403675.1. GTDB lineage: Bacteria > Bacillota > Clostridia > Saccharofermentanales > Saccharofermentanaceae > Saccharofermentans. The sequence continues at coordinate 66,768 of JAKSRH010000001.1, forward strand.
CAGGAATTGTATGAAGAAGAGGAGCTTGAAGAATATGTAGAGCATGCTTCTGAGGTAGCAGTCGTTCCTGAGGAGGCTGTTATTCCTGAGATTGTAGTTGAAGAGGTTCAAGAGATTGTAGAAGAACCTGTTCAGGTCGAGCCTGAATTGTCAGACGAAGAAACAATTCAGATTATTGAAGAAGTTCAAGCTGTTGAAGAAAAAACAGAAGAGGCAGTAATAGAAGAAGTCGTAGTGGAAGAAACGCCTGCTGTAGAAGCGGTGGCTACGAAGACTGTAGAGGAGCCAAAAGTAGAAGAACCAGTTGTAAATAAGGTATCTGCCGCAGATGCTATTGCTGCTGCTAAGGCGCAGAGTGGTCTTTTATTTGGTGGTAATATGCCAGAACATAGACAAAAGGTTAGAGCTCCTCTTACTTCTACACCAGTTCCAAAGTTTGGCAGCAATTCTATTCTTGGTAATAGTAAATCTATTATCGCTGCACCAAGTGCTTCTGAGCCAAGCTCTACAACAACTACAAGCAGTCTTGTTTCTCCTGTAAAGACACTTAGAGATATTGCTAGAACTCTTGATAACATCAGTAGAGATGGCGAAGAAATACCAGCTGTTACTTCCACTATTGAGAAGCCAGCCCCTGGTCCTAAGGCTCCTGTAAGTGATCTCACTCCGGAAAGCACAGCGGTTAGACTTCAAAGTTTAAGAGAAAGACTTAATAATATGACAGGCTCAGATAAACACTGAGCCTTTATTTTTTTAGTTTACGAATTTATTTATTTCCTTCTTCAGTCTATCAACATCAATTGGCTTTGAAATATGACTATTCATGCCTGCTTGTATAGCTTGCTGTCTGTCTTCGGCAAAGGCGTTAGCTGTCATGGCGATTATTGGCAACGAAGATATTCTAGAATCGCCATTTGCTCTAATTAATTTTGTTGTCTCGTATCCATCTAGGACTGGCATCTGGATATCCATAAGGATAATGTCATAAGGGGTAGCATTAGGTTCTAATGAATTCTGAATCATCTCCAGACACTTTGAACCATCAGACGCTCTAGAAACAGTGTAATGTTCATCTTCGAGTAAGGCGATGGCAACTTCTGCATTGAAGTCATTATCTTCCACAAGTAAAACATTAACGTTCTCTTTAGGTGATCCAGCCTTTGTGGTAGTAACATTAGTGGTAGATTCACTTCCTACAGATGCTAATTGGGCTGGGACATTAATAGTGACAGTAGTTCCTACGTTGGGTGTGCTATCAATTTCGATGGTTCCGTCCATTAAGTCGATGAGCTTTTTTACAATCGGCATTCCAAGACCAGTGCCAGCAATTTTACTGTCAGTAGTTGTTTTTTCTCTGGAAAATTCCTCAAATACATGAGGTAAGAACTCCTTTGAGATACCCATTCCTGTATCACGTATGACAATTTGATATTGAGAGGTTTCTTCTGGAGCTGTATAAAACTCATTAACATCGATTGTAATTGAACCGCCGTTAGGGGTGTATTTGATACTATTACTTATGAGATTGAAGAGAATCTCGAAGAATTTAGTTGCATCGCAGTAAATGTATTCGTTTGTGATATTGATATTTGTTTGGTAATTAATATTTTTCTCTTCTATTTGAGAACCAAATACGGAATCTACAGATTCAATAATGTTACCGATATGAGTAGGTGTTTTATTTAATTGGATATTACCGGATTCGATTTTGCTCATCTCTAACACTTCATTAATGAGTGAGAGGAGATAACCACCGGAGATTTGCATTTTTTTGGCATAGTCCTGAACTTTTTGGGTGTCGTCTGGATTCTTTCTTATAATCTCGCTATATCCGATAATGGCGTTCATTGGTGTGCGGATATCGTGGGACATATTAAGAAGAAATTGTGTTTTAGTAGCATTTGCTTTATCGGCGGCGTAACGAGCCTCCTCGAGATCACTAATTTGTTTGGTGATTTCCTCATAGTGTCTAGTTGCTCTTATGAACAGGTAGTGGAAAAATCCACTGGCAGCGATACTGAAACTTACGAATTCGTAGCCAGTAAACATGGTGTACAGAAGGCCTACTGTACTGAAAAATATACAAATAAATAGAATGCCACTCTCGATTTTGAATCCCTTTGTTACTTCACGAATGAGAATGATCATGAGCCAAGTAACATAAATGACAGCGGCAATATGAGGTGCATAACCTAGAGGTAGACGAATAAACTTATATGTGACCTTGTCGTAGTAGAAAGCGTGGTCACCAAAAAGTGCAGTACCTATAAGAATTATGTTTAATATTTCAGGGATAAGGATAAAAATTCGTTTCTTGCTTTTTTTAGTGCAAGAGAAAACCAGAAACATTATTGCAGCTGGACGCACCCAATAAGCTATAACGGAAAGTAGCACACGTAAATCGTAGTACTTAATATCTTTTGCGGTCCAAAGCTCAAGTGGCACAACGATAAGAAGAATTAATGAGCATGCGAACATTAACCAATAATATTTTTTCTCAACACTGGCAGGTGTATCTTTCTGAGAGATAAGAAAATAAGCAAATCCAGATAAGACGAACAGGATATGGAAGTTTCCTGCTACCAAATTAAGGAATACAGACATATTTACACCTAAATAATATTAATTTTATTTTCTATAATTATAACTCCTGCATTTGTGATACCATCTATAAATAAATATAAACAAATGTGTATCAGAGGTGACAATGACGCGAATATTTCTTGAGCATATTCTTCGCTATGATGAAAAGGTAGTTCTTGATAAAGATAATTCTCACTATATTTCTTCGGTGCTTCGCATGAGAGAAGGTGAAGAGGTTATGCTTGTGGGAAGTGACGGGAAAGAAGCGGTATCTGAGGTGGAAACTATCACAAAAAATGAGGTAACACTTCATATTACTTCTGTTAGAGACAACGAAAGTGAGCCAAGACTTAATATCACTTTGTATCAGTCTGTGTCTAAGGGCGAGAGAATGGACCTTACTATCCAGAAATCAGTAGAACTTGGCGTTAGCACTATCGTTCCAGTGTGGTCATCTAGATGCGTTGTAAAAAAGGATGCAGTTATAGGAAATAGCAGTAAGAATGATAGATGGCAGAAGATTGCTTTAGAAGCTGCTCGTCAGTCTGGTCGAGGTAAGGTGCCAGAAGTAACTGATGGAATGAAGTTTGAACAGGCACTTAAAAAGGCAGCTAGTGAATGTGATCTAGTGCTTTTCCCTTGGGAAGAGGCGAAAGGCTTAACTTTAAAGGGGGCACTTTCTGATAAGCCCCTTAATAACATAGGCATTTTTATAGGTCCTGAAGGTGGCTTCTCGGAGGAAGAAGCTGAAATTGCTAAGGAAAATGGTGCTGTTCCTGTGACTCTTGGTAAGAGAATCTTGAGAACAGAAACTGCTGGTCCTGCAGTGCTCTCAATGCTTTTATTCCATGATGAACTTTGATATAATTTTAAGTCGCAATAATAATAATAATAATTAAATATAGGAGAGCTTATGAGTATTACAGCCCCTAAAGGTACAAAGGACATACTTCCAGAGGAGATTTTTCTCTGGCACAAGGCACAGAGAACATTTGCAGATGTTTGCCATATGTTCGGATATGAAGAAATTAGAATTCCAACTTTTGAGGATACTAACCTTTTCCAGCGTGGAGTAGGTGATACAACAGACGTTGTTCAGAAGGAGATGTATACATTCGAGGATAAGGGTGGTAGAAGCATCACTCTTCGTCCAGAAGGAACAGCAGGTGTAGTTCGTTCCTATATCGAGCACGGTATGGGTAACCTTCCAGGCCCAGTAAGACTTTTCTACGATATTACTGCTTTTAGATATGAGAAGCAGCAGAAGGGTAGATATAGAGAGTTCCATCAGTTAGGTCTCGAGGCATTTGGTGCAACAGGACCAGAGATTGATGCAGAGATTATCTCTGTTCTTGATGTCTTCTTTAAGAAGATGGGTCTAAAGTCTATTAAGCTTTGTATTAATTCTATCGGATGCCCAACTTGTCGTAAGGCATATAACGAGATGCTTAAGGATTACTTCCGTCCACATGTAGACACAATGTGTGAGGATTGCCGTAACAGATTTGAGAAGAATCCTCTCCGTATGATTGACTGTAAGATTGATGGTGAGAAGGATATCGTTAAGAATGCTCCTAGACTTATTGATCATCTCTGTGATGACTGTAAGGATCATTTCGAGGCATTGAAGTCCAGACTTGATAACCTTGGTATCGCTTATACTATCGATCCTAATATCGTAAGAGGTCTTGATTACTACACAAGAACAGTATTCGAGTTTGTATCAGAGAATGTAGGTACACAGGGTACTATTTGTGGTGGTGGACGTTACGATGGCCTTGTAGAAAGTGTCGGAGGACCTTCTACCCCTGGTATTGGCTTTGCTATGGGTGTTGAGAGATTCCTTCTCGAGGCACAGGCACAGGGTATTCCTTTCGAGAAGCCTGACTACACTAAGATTTACCTCGCAGGTATGTCTGATAATGCGAAGGATGTTGTTGCAAAGCTTTGCTACGAACTCCGCCTTAATGGTGTTGGTTGTGAGCAGGATCTCATGGGAAGAGCATTTAGAGCACAGATGAAGTACGCTGGTAAGAAGAACGTTCCTTACCTTGTAGTAATCGGTGATGATGAGATTGCTTCTGGCGTGGTTAACGTTAAGAAGATGGAAGATGGAAGTCAGACAGAAGTTAAGATTTCCGAACTTGTTGAATTTTGTAAAACAAATCTCTGATAAAGAGACAGAAGGGAAGGCATTAATATGCAGGAATCAATTAATGGTATGAAGAGAACAAGTATGTGTGCTGAACTCGGCGAGGCTAATGTCGGCGAGCAGGTTACACTTATGGGATGGTGCCACAAGTGTCGTGACATGGGTGGACTTATCTTTATTACTCTCAGAGACAGAACAGGTGAGATTCAGCTTGTTGTAACTCCAGAGTCTAGCGAGGAAGTAAAGACAAAGGCAGCTTCTGTAAGATCAGAGTATGTACTTGCAATTAGAGGTGATGTTCAGCTTCGTTCCGCACCTAACGATAAGATGAAGACAGGTAAGATTGAGGTTGCTGTTACAGAGCTTCGTATCGTATCTGAGTCCGAGACTCCTCCTTTCTATATTGAGGAGGACGATACAGCTAATGAGCAGCTTAGACTTAAGTATCGTTATCTCGACCTTCGTCGTCCTAACATGCAGCGTAACCTTATGCTTCGTCATAAGATTGCTAAAGCATCTCGTGACTACTTCGACGAGGCAGGATTTATCGAGATTGAGACTCCAATGCTCGGCCTTTCCACACCAGAGGGTGCACGTGACTACCTCGTACCTTCTCGTGTAAAGAATGGTTCTTTCTTCGCACTTCCACAGTCCCCACAGCTTTATAAGCAGCTTCTTATGCTTGCTGGTTATGATAGATATGTTCAGATTGCAAAGTGTTTCCGTGATGAGGACCTTCGTGCTGACCGTCAGCCAGAGTTCACACAGGTAGACTTGGAGATGAGCTTTGTTGACTGTGATGACGTTATGAACGTTACAGAGGGATTTGTATCTCGTGTATTTAAGGATGCACTCGGTATCGACATCCAGCTCCCACTTAGAAGAATCACTTGGCAGGAGGCTATGGATCGTTATGGTTCTGATAAGCCAGACCTCAGATTTGATATCGAGCTTAAGGATATTTCTGATGTAGCTTCTAAGATTGATTTCGTAGTATTTAAGAGCGCTCTCGAGGCAGGCGGAACAGTTCGTGCTGTATGCGTTCCTGGTGGAGCTAAGTTTACACGTAAGGAAATCGACGCACTCGGTGAGGTTTGTAAGACATATAAGGCAAAGGGTATGGCATGGCTTGTTCCTTCCAGCGAGCCACGTGGATCTTTCCTTAAGTTCCTTACACCAGATGATATTGCAGCTATTAAGGATGCTATGGGTGCTTCTGAGGAAGACCTTATCTGTATCGTTGCTGATAAGAAGAAGGTTGTATGGGATGCTCTTGGAAACCTCCGTATCGCAGCAGCTAATAAACTTGGCCTCATCAAGGATGGCGACTTCAAGCTTTGCTGGGTAACTGAGTTCCCTATGTTCGAGTATTCTGAGGAAGAGGGCCGTTACATGGCTATGCACCATCCATTCACATGTCCAATGGATGAGGATCTTGATAACCTCGAGTCTGATCAGGGTAATGTTCGTTCCAAGGCTTACGATATCGTTCTTAATGGTTGTGAGCTTGGTGGTGGTTCTATCAGAATCCACGATAGAGCACTCCAGATGAGAATATTTAAGCTTCTCGGCTTTACAGAGGAGACAGCTCAGGAGCAGTTCGGCTTCCTTCTTGATGCATTTAAGTATGGTGTACCTCCTCACGGCGGTCTCGCTATCGGTCTTGATAGATTCGTAATGCTTCTTACAGGTGCTGGTTCTATCCGTGAGGTTATTGCATTCCCTAAGGTTCAGAACTCTTCTGACCTTATGACAGAGGCTCCACAGCCAGTAGCTCTCAAGCAGCTCGAAGAGCTCGGTATTCAGGTAGCAAAGTCTAGCGAGGAAGAAGATATTGATAATCTTGTAATGGACTAATCTTATTTAATAACATAGTAGTTGTAGTTTAAGTATTTATAATCCGAATCCCAATGGGGTTCGGATTTTTTTTGAAAAAATTTTAAGAATTGTATTTACAAATCTGAAGGCAGGGTTTATTATAAGCACAACAGCAGTGGACATGTAAAGTAAGATGTAAAGTAAAAGGTGTCAAGCAAAGCTGTCAAAACCAAATATTGAAATTATTCCCGGATTGCCTGAGGGATTAGAGGCAAATCTATATTTATTAGGAGGTGTATCAAATGAATACACAGATTAAAACAAAGAGCAGCAGAATTACTGTTGTAGAGAAAACATTTTTACTTGCAGACGTATTTTTGGATTACATGGTTCCAAAGTTCTTGGAATACAATGAAGAGAATCCAGATGACAAGCGAGTAATTTGCATTTCTATTAGCGACATCACCTTTTTGAACAAGATCGTTTTCAAAAAGACAGATAAAACTTTTAAAAATGATCTCACAAATAGATGCTTGGAACTTTTGAATTTCATTTTTAATCACAAGGACTTATTTGTTTTTGTTGAGGATGATTTAATCTCTTTTGTACTTGATAAGTTTCGCGAGAATGACATTACATTCTTTACTCAAAACTGGAAAATCGCGAGCGATTTAATGCGTCTTTCTACAATTGAGAGTGTAAAACATAAGAGTATTAATGTTGTTAGATGGAATAACAAGCTTAATCATCTCAATGTGGTTACTGACCAGCTTTTAAATTGTGTAAAGGGTGGTGAGTTAAATGGATGATATTAGAATTGATACAAATACAAGCATAGTTGATTTTAAAAACTGCGTATTAGATCAATATCGTAACGCTAGGATTGAAGATGAAGATCAGGGGGTAGACCTTGATGAAGAAACTAAGCGTGAGATTGAAGCCACAAGTTTATATTCTCACAATAAGGAAATCACTGAAGCGAAAGTTCAAGAGATTCAATCTGAACTTAGTAGTAAGTATCCTAATCTTGATAAGGGAAATAATATTAAAAGTCTTAATTCCTTTGTCGCTGTTCGTACCCAGACGATAAACTTAAATGTAAAGGATACTACAGGCTCCGTATTATTAGTTAGATGTGATGACGAGAAGTTAGCAATTAAGTTTTGTCAGGATTATATGGCAGCTAGAGGTCTTGAAGCAGATACTATTACTACTTCAGGAATTTTATCAAGCAACACTACTTCTGAGATTGAGACTTTTGATTTGTCTGATGATTTCATTATTAACATTGATACCAATGACGTAGCGCTCGACGTTTCTCATGATTCTTATAACATTAGATCTGAAGCAGAGACTGAGCATGTGAAGTATAGAGCTCTTTGTAATGCCATTAATAGAATTATTGATACTAATTTTGGCTACGAGTACGTTGTGGCAATGTCTAATAGAATTTATGACAGTGCATCAATAATGAGAACGAAACTTGAGGAGCTTAATATCTATGAGGTAAATCTTGATCCACTAAATAAGCAGGATTTGCAGGAATATATTAGAACTAAGCTTCTAGAGAGTAGTTTACTGTTTAATATCACAGATGAGTTTGCTGAGAATTTGCCTATTAGAGAAGAAGAAGGAATTCAAGGTGCAGACAGTCTTATTAAGATGATTGAGAACAATTTTATGTCCGTCCCAAGGGATGATTCTGAACTTGATAGTACATGTCTTCCAGTAATTGAATCCAAAGAAATCAGAGTGGAGAAAATTCTGGAACGCTATAAGAACTTTGTCGGATGGAACAAAAACATTAAGTTTATTAGAAATAAGGCATATCGAATGATTAGATGTCCTTCTAATGGTCCTCATCATATAATCCTATGCGGTCCATCTGGAGTTGGTAAGACTGCCTTTGCAGGAACTATTGCAGATGTTTACTATGAGTTAGGTATTACTAGTTCTAGGAAAATGATAAAGATTAGTGCTAACGACCTCGTAAGTTGCTGGAAAGGTGGAACTGTAGATCGATTCAAAACGATTTTAGTTAATGCACGAGGTGGAGTTCTATTCATAGATGAAGCCCAAGAGCTTTTTAAGCCAGGTAATACTAATATGGATGACATAAGCTCGGGTTTGTTAACAGCGGCTTGCTCAGGTGAAGTTACTATTGTTCTTGCGGGTTATGATGAGCTACCATCTTATATTTATAAGGCAAATCAGGGGTATAAATCTAGGTTTCCTACAGTTCTTCGAATGGAACCGTTTACTGATGATGAGCTCTTTATGATTCTTAAGAATAAGCTCAATGAGTCTGGATTTTCCTTTTATACCAATGTGCGTAGGGATATCAAGAAGTTGATTATTTATCATAAGACAAGGATAGGATTTGGTAATGCTCGTACTATGATTAATATTGCAGATCAGCTTATTGATCATATGGTAATGCAACCACGGTTTATAAAAGTGATAACTAGTGAGGATATTAGAGCTATTACTCCTAAGTCCACTCATCTTTCGCCAAGTGCAGCTAAAGTGGTCAGTATTCATGAGCTTGGCCATGCAGTTGTTGCTTGGAAATTAGGATTTGAGATAGATCATATTAGTATCGAACCAGATGCGGTTTCTTGTGGTAGGGTTGTGATGAAGAAAGAGAGTATTCGTTCTAAGTCTCGTTGTATTTTTTCTATAGCAGTGTCACTTGCAGGAATGATTTCAGAGAAGCTGTATTTTGGTGAAACTTATGATGGTAGTAAATCTGATTATCTACAAGCAGTAAATCTTGCAAAGGAAATGGTATCAGAGTTGGGATTTGCAGGAATAATTCCACCGTCTGAGGATACTTATAAGGATTTCTTAATTGAAGCAGAGAAGCTTGCTACAGATATTCTTCAGGACTTTTCTAGATGGATTCCATATCTTGATACTAAGCTTCGCAAGAGTAAAGTGCTCTCGAAGGCCACCTTGGAGAAGTATCTTAGTCAATGTAGAGTTAGCAAAAAACCAGTAGGAGGTAAGGCATAATGGATAGCAATAGTATATGCATATTAGATACCTGTTTTTTCTTGAATAAGGACTATATGTCTCTTGTTTTGTACTATGATAAGATACTAGTATTAAAAGCAATTCTGATAGAGTTAACTTCATTGGCTTTTAATACTAAGAAATATAGTCACGATGTTAATAATCGAGCGAGAAAAGCTCTTACGGATATTTTTAACGATAATCATTTTTGTATCGTTGATGATAGTGAAAACGAGCTTCTTGGAGATTACGCTATTTTAAGGAAGAGTGATAAGAACACAGTTGTCTATAGTACAGATTCCGCTCTTATAAGGGATTTATCAAGGGCCAATGTTGTAGTTAGGAGGGATAGTTTATGAGTCCTGAGGAATTTATTCGTAATTATAATGCTTGTATCAAACAGCTTGATAAGCTTGGTCTTAAAATGAATCAAAGTCAGGTGGCAAGTATTGCAGGTATTTCTCGTCAGGCATTGTCAGGTGCTTTGAAAAATAAAGCAAAGCTATCTGTTACTACTATGGAGAAAATCATTGAGTATCTGAAAGACGCTATTAATGATAGGGTTAAAACTCTTGAATCAAAAGAGAAAGAACCGCTAACGAATATGTCTGATGAGATTCCGCCTTATACTGCGTCTGAACTACTAGAAAGAGAATTCTATGACGTTGACTTTGAAGATATTGATGAGCCTGATGAGTACGAGGATGCATATGTAGTGGAACCAGTTTTTGATGTAGAGCCACTATCAAAATACAATCGTGAGGCACAGATGTTCTTATCCAAGAACATCGAAGTGTTCTTGCGCTTGGAGGAAGCTGATTACACCGTGATAGAGCGATTTAAGGCCTTATCTCCTGAGACTGCTAAATTGTTTATCAGTAAGCTAGAGTCCATGCTTCATTATAACAAGGAGCTTCTTAGCTATACTGGAACATCACATCGTAGTGGAGGCTTTATAGCAGTAGATCCAATCTATTATTATTCTGCCCCTAACTCACATAGAATTGGTGTTTATCTCGTTAAGAAAAAGGACTTCATCCTTGAAAGCTTGCGCCGCAAATATGAGGCGCCTGCTGTGTCTGTATTGTCAGAACCTAGCGATTTTGATAATACGATTATTCAGGATAAAATCCAGAAGGAATATAGTGCTATTAGTAGCGAACTCAAGACGTATCGTCATATATTAAGTGATGAGCAGCCTTGTTCTATTCCAGCTATTACTGAGCGACTTCCCAAGAGTCATGAGCAGTTTTGGAGTAGAGTAGATAATCTTCTCTTGTTTACTAATTCGGACGATCTTTATGTTCTTTATCTTATGACAATGCTTGCTATCCAGGACCTTATCGAGAGTAAGGGCAATAATCCAAAAAAGATTAGTGATACTTATATGGGAGGTCTTAACGAGTACCTCGCATGGGTTACTCTCATTGGTCTTGAAGGTCAATAAGTATAATTAATTCTCCGCGCAAGAAAAAATTGTTATCGCCGCCTTTTGTATAATATTTTTCGAAAGGCGGTGATTATTATGAAGATGTTTTTCAGACAGAGAATTATTTCACTATTAGATAGCTATGACATCTATGATGAGAATGGTTCAACATTATTTACGGTAAAGGGAAAGTTTGGTTTATCACATCGTTTTTCAATTTATGACGCTAATGATAGAGAAGTTGCTTATGTTGAAGAGAAGATATTTACACTTCTCCCAAAGTTCTCTATTCATGCTAACGGTAATGATTATGGAACGATTAATCGTAAACTTTCTTTCTTTAGACCAAAGTATGAGTTGGAATCAAAGGGTTGGTCAATGAATGGAGATATCTTTCATTGGGATTATGAAATCGTTGATGATAATGAAAGATTAATCGCAGATGTTTCCAAGAAGATTATTAGTCTTTCAGATCAGTATTGGATCGAAGTTCCAGATGAGAAGAATGCTTTGTTGGCACTTCTTTTTGTACTGGCAGTAGATGCTGATAAGTGTAGCACTGATAATCGATAAAAGAAGCTGATAATGATGTAGTTTGCTTGACAATAAGCAAGGCGACTAATATTATTAGATTTGCACAAGGTCGTGCGTCCCACAGGGGACGTGCGACTTTTTATATGGAAAAATGGAAAATGAAAATATGTGAGGAAAACTAAAATGGCAAAGAATGTATTTGTAACTAAGGAGAAAGCAGAAGCTATCGCCAGCCAGTATCCAACTCCTTTTTATCTTTATGATGAGGCTGGTATCAGAGCAAGATGCGAGGAGGTTAAAGAGGCATTCTCATGGAATAAGGGATTCCGTGAGTACTTTGCAGTAAAGGCTACACCTAATCCATATATTATTAGCATCATGAAAGAATATGGTTTTGGATGTGATTGTTCATCTGAGGCTGAGCTTCGCATGGCTGAGGCTATTGGAGCTACAGGTGACCTTATTATGTTCTCATCTAATGAGACACCTCCACATGAGTTTAAGTACTGTTATGACCTCGGAGGAATTATTAACCTCGACGATATTACACATATTGAGACTATTAAAGAAGTAATTGGTGACAAGTTCCCAGAGACTATGAGTTGCCGTTTTAACCCAGGTGGTGTTTTTACTCTTTCTAATGGCATCATGGATAATCCTGGCGACGCAAAATATGGTATGACAAAGGAGCAACTTTTTGATGCTTACCGTCAGATGAAAGAGCATGGTGTAAAGAAGTTTGGTCTTCATGCTTTCCTTGCAAGTAACACAGTAACTAATGAGTATTACCCAGAGCTTGCTGGACAGCTTTTCGAAATAGCTAGAGAGGCTGCAGAGACTATTGGTATCGAGTTTGCTTTCGTAAACCTTTCTGGTGGTGTTGGTATTGGTTATAAGCCAGAAGATTCCCAGAACGATATTAAGATTATTGGTGAGGGTGTACGTAAGAAGTTCGAGGAAATTCTCGTGCCTGCAGGTATGGGTGATGTTGCTATTTATACTGAGATGGGCAGATTTATGCTTGCACCTTACGGAGCACTTATTACAAAGGCTATCCATGAGAAGCACACTTATAAGGATTATATTGGCGTTGATGCGACAGCAGCAAATCTTATGAGACCTGCTATTTATGGCGCATATCACCATGTAACTGTTCTTGGTAAAGAGAATGCACCTCACGACCATCAGTATAATGTGGTTGGTGCGCTTTGTGAGAACTGTGATCAGTTTGCAAGAGAGAGAATGCTTCCTGAAATCGAGAAGGGAGACTTGCTCTTTATCCATGATGCTGGTGCACATGGCTTTGCTATGGGTTACAACTACAATGGTCGTCTTTGGTCTGCAGAGCTTTTGCTCCAGCCAGATGGTAATGTAAAGCTTATTCGTCGTGCTCAGACAATTAACGATTATTATGCTACATTTGATGTAACAGAATTTGGTAAACGATTAATAAAATAAAAACTATTCGTTAAAACGAACAAAATGCCTTCGCTTGAGTCGTGCTCTATGTTATTATGACTTCAAGTGAAGGTTTTTTATGTTCAAAAGGAGAACGAACATGGCGGGTGAGTATAGAACTATTAAGGAAGTGTCTGAGTTATGGGGCATTTCTGCGAGACGAGTTCAGATTTTATGTAATGAAGGTCGAATCCCTGGAGCATTTAAGAAGGGGCGCACATGGCTTATTCCTGTAAAGGCGGATAGACCTGATGACAGAAGAGTTAAGACCGTTGAAGGGGATGACAAGTTCTTTTCGTCTGAGCTTCATGAACGTGATATGGAGTTCCTTTATAGCTTTCTTCATGACATGCGTCAGAATGTAAGCTCTATTCTTGGTTTTTCGGAGTTAGCTTATACACATATTAAGGATTCAGATACTTCTGGTAAGTATATTAATAACATATCTGATTCTGGTAACGAGCTTCTTGATATGACTAATAACTTCATGACTATTATTCAGGTAGAGCGTGGAGAGATTGAGCCTGATTTTAAGATAAATAATATAAATCAGACTATTGAGGAAGCTTTTGATAAATTGCGTAAGTTAGCTCATGAGAGGAGCATTATCGCGAGATGTTCGAAAGATATTCCACATGAGTATGTATATGTGGATTATGTGCTTTGGCATAATGTTATTTCTAATCTTATTAGCTTTATTCTTAGAAACACTCAACGTGGGGGCTCTGCTGCTATAAAAATTAATGAAGTAGGTATGGACGGTCTGGATCGTTGTATCTATCGCGTTAGCATTGACATTGTCGGTGGTACTGTAGGTAGAAACTTCGCTAAGTTTCAGAGAACTAATAGTCAGTTCTTGGCGGTAAAGAGAGTTATTGAGTTCCTCGGAGGACATTTTATTACAGCTTCTGATAATTATCGCTCTGATAATTTGTCTTATTCTAGTTCAGACATCAAGCTTGCGTTTGAGGTTCCGTTTAAAATTGCACCAGATCAGAATGAGAAGACTACTAGTGATGGTGATAACGATAGAAGTAAGTATAAGGGCAAGAGAATTCTCGTAGCTGATGACAATCTTCTTAATAGAACTGCAGCGCAGATGATATTTGAGGAAGAGGGATTTGTAGTCGAGACAGCAGAGGATGGAATCTTTGCAGTAGCTATGGTAGAAAGAGCTCTGCCTGATTATTATGACTACATCTTCATGGATTTACAGATGCCTAATGTTAACGGTGCTGTAGCGACAAAGTTGATTCGTGGATTGAAGGATAAGAAAAAGGCTTCGATACCAGTGTTTGCTATAACTGCAAATGTGTCTGAGAAGGATAGAAAAGATTCTATTGCTGCTGGTATGAATGGATTTTTGGAAAAGCCAATAGATATCGATAAGTTGTATCAAATGCTTGATGCACTTAACTGATAGATAATGGTGAGGAGGGATAGAAGATGACAGTTAGTGAATGCTATGCAAGAGTAAAGGGAGATTATCTTGAGGCATTGGGTAGATTTAAAAGTGATAGCATGATTGCGAAGTTTATTATGCTTTATACCCAGGATACTAGTTTGGATGATTTAAAGACTGCTTTTTATGCGCAGGATTATGAAAAGGCTTTTGCCGCTGCACACACATTAAAGGGTGTGCTACGTAACATGGCTTTTAATGATTATGCCATGACGGTTTCTGAAATTACTGAATATTTAAGAGACGGCAAGAATATTCCTGCCGCCATCGAGATTTTTCCTATGGTTGTATCCAAAGCACAGGATACATTAGATGTAGTTGATGCCTTTGTAAAAGAACGTGAAGGCTAATCAGTTGATTAGTCTTCGTGAATGAAAAGAGTGATATCTCCGTCTACGAAGCCAATTCCAACGGCCTGATATCTCTTCATTTCTTCTGCGTATTTGCCTGATTCTAAATACTGCTTAAGGAATTCAGTAGCTTCCTGCTGGATATCAACCCAGTTAGCTTCTTCCTCCCATGTATAGAGGTCCTCTCCTGAAGTGTATGCTTCTTCGCAGCACCATGAATACTCTTCATCATCAGGGTCGAAGCTAGGAGTAGCTATAAGCTGAACTGCCCAGTTGTTATCTTCGTCATCATAAAGGTTGAGGTTAAGTGCAGCAGCCTCTACCTTAAGTGCGTCTTCCATTACTCTATCAAGCCAATTAGCGAATTCTTCGTACATATGTAGATTCCTTTCAAATATTTATTCTTTATTGTCTGTACCGCATGTGCGACAGATGAGATTATCAGGGTCTTCAGGAAGGAGAAAACCACACTTCTTACAAAACTTTTGCTTTGGTTTAAGTTGGCTTTCTTCTATTTCTAATTCTCGCATTGCTTTTTCAAGTTTTTCTTTTTTCTTTAAGTCATCCCAACGTTCTATTTCTTTATTATGTTGATTGATTCGAGTTGCTTTTTCTGTAGCTATTCTAAAAGCACGTCTTTCAAGCAAATCACATGTCTCAAGCCAAATAAGAAGAAGTAATAAGATAATATTCATAAGCGTGAGAGTTTTGAATGACTCTGATGGAAGTGCGAATGGGAAGTTAATTACAGAATTCTTAATCCAAATGATTTCAGGTTTTTTTGTAGGGATGGCAGCGATAATTAAATCTGCTATAAGCCAAGCACCACATAGAACCATGAAAAAATACATCTTCTTTCTTCCACAACGAAGAAACTTTGGTATTTTCTCTAGTTCTTCAATAAAACAATCGTGTAAAATGTCGTCATTCTCAAATCTCATACAAACATTATAACTTTAAAGTAGTAAAATAAGAATTGTTAAAAAGAATGTTCTAGGAGGCAGATATGCAGTTACAGGAATTACAGAAGGCAATGATTGCAGCAATGAAGGCAAAGGATAAGGCACGTAAGGATGCAATCTCTACATTATATGGCTCAGCAAAGCAGCTTGGTATTGATAAGGGATGTCGTGAAGATATTCCAGAGGATCTTGTTAATCAGGCAATTCTTGCTGAGGTAAAAGCAGTTAAGGAGCAGATTGAGACTTGTCCTGCAGATAGAACAGAACTTATGGATGAGTTTAAGTTTAAGCTTTCCGTATTTGAGGAGTTTGCGCCAAAGCAGCTTAACGCAGAGGAAATCGAAGCTGTAATTAAGGAGAAGTTCTCTGACCTTATTGCTTCTGGAAATAAGGGTGCGATTATGAAGTCGGTTATGGGCGAGCTTAAGGGTAAGGCTGATGGTAAGCTTATTAACCAGGTAGTTGCAAAACTTACAAAGTAATATTATTAATCTTAATTGTGGGCCGCTTATTTAGCGGCTCTTTTAAGGGGTAGTAATGAAGATAGTAAAAAAGTTAGTCTCTATTTTTATAGTTATGGCGATGGTGTTTGTTTTCGCCTCATGTACTAGTCGTGGAAAGTGTAAAGCTCTTGGTGAGACTTATATGGACGCGCTTATTTCGCAGGATTATAAGACACTTAAGGAGTACTCACGTTTCCATAATAAAGCAGAGACTTTTCTTGGTTCGTATACTGAGGATGATGTCGTTGAGGTGCTTTTATCTGAGGTTAGTTATGAGCTAGAGGATGTTACTATTTCTTCCAGAGAGGGCACAGGCCTTCTTACATATGAGGTGACGCTTCCTGATTTGGATGCAGCTACAAAAGATGCACCTGATACTATAGAAGAGTTTGAGACTATGGTAAAAGATGACGCTTTTGGCATCACTACAATGCTGTTAGAAATTAGTGTGTATAAGGTGGAGGATGAGTGGAAGGTAAACGACCACGAAAGTGTAATTTCTGCCTTTTATGATGATTTCTATAAGTGCGCAAATGACATTGGTTACGTTAATTTTAATGTTGATAAGGCTAGTTCAGAGTGGGAAGGTGCAGACGGCGACACATACGAAGCCTTTTCTACAAGAATTGTTTATTGTTTTTCTTTGAATGAAGTTCCAAATAGTGAGATTATTTGGAGTATTACTTACAACGACGAAGAGATTTGTTCAGATCAAATTATGGTTGATACCGATAGATTCAGTATTGGATACGAGGTGGATGATACGCCTTATTTGACTTCTGGTACATATAAATTAGTAGTTACGGATACACATTCTCGCGTGCTATTCGAAGCGGAGTGTGTGGTGGATGATATTGATTATGGTTCCATAATCGAGTCTGCAAAATGGGTTGATGCTGACGGTGCCGAATACAGTGCAGATGCCACTATGATTCAGCTTGAAGTTCAGTTAACAAAATCTATTTATATGGACGTTACTGTTAATTGGTATTTTAATGATGAGCTTATTAGCACGACGTGTGAGGAGACTTACGACTATATAACGAGTGAGGTTCTCGCTACTGATAACTATATGTATCCAGGCATATATCGTGCCGAAATTTATGATGAGAATGACTCTTTTATGTATCTATTTGAGTGCGAAGTAAAGCAGGATAAGTTAGTTGTCATGGTGGATGAGTGGGATACTTTTTTGAATTGGTATCACACTGCTGATGATGTCACTGGGCATGCTAACTTGAAATTTAATCAAGATGTGAACGAGAACCTTATTTATGAAATCTACTTTGAAGATAAAATTCTTGTATATACTGGTTCCGTAGAAGCTACGGATGAGGCTGAGATAGTATTTGACATCCAGGATTTATGGAGTAGCGATATTTACTACGACCATTTCTATGCTATTCATGTATACGGTGAAGATGGCACAGAATATTATTTCCATGAATTTTTTATCGAGTGGAATGGTTAATTCATTTCTATAACTACGATTTCAGGCTGGTTGTTAATACGCCAAGGAATAATGCTGTTTCCGATTCCTCTAGATGTGATAAGAGTGGTGTTATTAGTGGTTTTTTCACCGAAGGAATATTCTGGAAAAATCTCGAATTCTGGAGTGATAAAACCACGACCAGCAATAACAAATTGACCTGCATGATAGTGGCCTGATAAGACATAATTAACATTGGAATCAGCATAGTTATCAAAATACTGAGGTTCGTGTGCTAGAAGAATAGTAGGGAGGTCCTTATCAATTGTGGACATAATTCCCTTTAGAGTATCGTCGCCAAGGTTAGCATCGTCGAGTCCGATTAAGGCGAATTCTGTGCCGCTATTATCTGTTAATGTCACATACTCATTTGAGAGGATAATTACTCCAGCCTCACGAAGTCTAGCGTGGAAGGTGTTAAGGTCATCCTCAGAAAGACGGAGTTCATGGTTACCTGTCACGTAATAAGTGTCTGTAATCTCGGCTAAAGCTTTGGCTGTATATATAGCAGAATCCATGTCTGTATGAATGCTGTCAATTAGGTCACCAGTAATAACTATATAATCAGGGTCAAGGTCCTTTACAGCATTAGGAAGGGCGTCCTTGTTCCAATAAATTGTGGTATTGTGGACGTCGGATAAGTGTACGATTTTGCAGTTAAGTCCTGCGTCGTAATTATAAGTGGTCACTTCTAAATGGTTGTTACCATAAGTTGCGAGGATGGTTATTACTATAGTTAATACTAGTCCGATTGGTACGAGAATTTTAAACTTAGGCTTTTGTGTCTTGTGGTGAAATATATTCATGCCAATAATCGCGCCAAGTCCACCGCCAATAAAAGCCATAAAGATAAGGGTGCGCTCAGGGATGCGCCACTTGTGGTTACGTGCTTTGTTCTTGTCAGTGCCATACATGGCGAAAGTAATAAGGTTAATAATTACTAAATATATAATAGAGCCTTGCCAAAATTGCATAATATCCTCTTAGATAAATCTAAATCTAACTTTATCTTTTCTTAAACCACATTAAGTGGTTTTATCGCTATTATTATATCGAAGTTAAAAATAAAAGGGGATTTGTTATGGTACAACAATTATCTAATCAGAAAGATTGGAAAGCTTGGCAGGGTATTGTATATTTTGGAGTACTCTTTGTTATTTTAGTTTTCCAGGGTTTTGTTCTTGAACCAGCATTTGGTTTAATCGGAGTTCTTTTGGGACAGCTTATTTTCTTAGCATCTGCTATTGGTGTTACAAAGCTTCACAAGACTCCACTTAAGGAAGTATTTCCTGTTTCTAAGGTTTCCATAAGAGATATCTTTGGAATTATTGTTTTTGCTATAGGTGCAATTATTTCTAACCTCGCACTTTCAGGATTCGGAATGTTTATTTTCCCACAGGATCTTACACAGGTTCAGGGCTTGTCTGACTTCCTTTATGGTAATGGTCTTCCTGCAATCGTAATTGTTCTTATTGTTTCTGTTACACCTGCTATCTGTGAAGAGGCAATCATGAGAGGTGCTTTCCTTTCTCACTTTAGAGGTCTTAAGAAGGATTGGCTTGTATGCCTTATCGTAGGTATTGCTTTTGGTATTCTTCACCTTTCTCCAATTAAGTTCCTTTCCACAGGTTTCCTTGGAGCTTGTCTTGCTTATCTTGTAATCAAGAAGAACAACATTATTTTGGCGGCTATTCTTCACCTTATGAATAACTTGCTTAGCTCTGTATCTGGCGTAATGTCTGACCCAGAGGCTGCTAGTGAGGCTGCTGCATCATTGACATCAACAAACACACTTTCCTTCCTCGGAACATTTGTTATGCTTGGCGCTATCGCTCCAGTTCTTTTGTATCTTGGTGCGGTTCTTCTTAAGACAACCAAGTTCTCTGGTAAGAAGTTTGGTATCGCAATTGCATTGTCAGTTGTAATGTTTGTTGCAGGTGTTGCACTTCCAGTTATTGACGCTAGCAATAGAACTGTGGTTGCTTTTACATGGTCTACAACAGTTACAGATGAGGGCGCTCGTGCTGACTTTGGTATTGACGAAGCAGGTGAATATGTAATTCAGATTGCTGGTTCTACACAGAATGGTGGCGTCGATTATAGAATCGAGGATGCTGATGGTAATTTGGTTACAACTGATTCATTCGAGAGCGGTCTTGTAACATTCTCACAGACAATTGAGCTTGAGGCAGGTCATTATTCAATTTATGCCAGCGAGAATTCTGATGCTGATTCTGCAGAGATGACAGTTCAGGTAAGTGTTCTTACTCCACAGTAATTAATTTCTTTCCTTTATATCATTGGTCGTTGTGTCGATTGGCACAACGGCCTTTTTTATTGGCTTAACGATAAACGATAAATAACTTGCATTTATCGATAATGAATAAAGGAGATAGAACAATGAACAAGGAGTTAGCAATTAAGAAGATTAATAAAAAAAGATGGAATAGATATGAGCGAGGGGGGTGTTACTTAAATAGTAGCGCCCCTTAATTTATATCTAAGCATATTCCAAGAGTGCTTAGTAAGCACGATGTTGTTGTTAATTTCTGCGTTAGTTGGAACTACATTATCTGGATGTTCAACTGTGTTTGTAGCCTTCATGTCGTCGTTAGTGAGAACAACATGCTCGATTAATTCTGGGTTGCCGTAATCACTTAGATCGATATTAAAATCGATATTTTCCTCGAGGGAACGATTGACTGCAAATACAATAATCTCGCCCATTTCTTGATTCTCAATAGCTATGGATTCTACATAAGGGATGTTTTTATGTTTGTCAGTATCATACGTATCACTACTAATAATTGGAGTAAGGGCAGTTCCACGTCCAAAGTTAGAAGTGTAGTAGAAAGGGTAAAAGATAGTCTGTGCATAGCAAGGACCGCCTTCTACCGTCATGATAGGAGCGATAACATTTACAAGCTGTGCAAGACATGCCATCTTTACTCTATCGCAGTGCTTAAGAAGTGAAATGAGAAGACATCCAACTACGAGTGCGTCTTCAAAGTTATAAATATCCTCTAACTGATGAGGAGCTTGCTGCCACCATTCAAGCTTGCTGTCGGCGTCATTACTGTGGAACCACACATTCCATTCGTCGAAGGAAAGGTTTATATCCTTGCTACCATGTTTGATTGCTTTCACTGTGTCGCATATAGCAATAACGGACTTAATAAATGTGTCCATATCCATGGAGCAAGCAAGATAATCCTCAGTGTTGTCGTCTTGATTGCCGTAGTAGTTGTGAAGGGAAATGTAATCTACATAGTCGTATGCTTCTTCGAGGACAGTTAACTCCCAGTGTCCAAATGTAGGCATATTAAGATGTGAACTACCGCAAGCAACAAGCTCGATAGATGGATCTAAGTCTTTCATAACCTTGGCTGTCTGAGTCGCGATTCTAGCATACTCCTGCATAGTCTTTCCACAAATCTGCCATGGACCATCCATCTCGTTACCGAGGCACCATGTCTTGATATTAAATGGCTTCTCGAAACCATTATTTCTGCGCATATCGCTGTAGTAAGTGCCACTAGGGAAGTTACAGTATTCGAGGAGCTGACGTGCTTCTTCTGGGCCTCTTGTTCCGAGGTTAACGGCCATCATGATATCGGCATTAGCCTTCTTAGCCCATGACTGGAATTCGTCGATGCCAACCTGATTAGTCTCGATAGTGTGCCAAGCAAGTTCAGGTCTTCTAGGTCTTTTATCCTTTGGCCCAGTGCCGTCTTCCCAATTATATCCAGACACGAAGTTTCCACCTGGATATCTAATAATAGGCACGTTAAGTTTGGCCACCATGTCCAGGACATCTTTTCGAAACCCTTCCTCATCAGCAGTCTCGTGAGATGGCTCGTAAATGCCTGTGTATACTGCTCGACCAAGGTGCTCAATAAATGAGCCATAGATTCTGTTGTCAATTTGACCTATCTTTGCATTTTTACTAATGAGCATCTTTGCCTGTTTCATCTGGTAGACCTCGCTTTACTTGCTATGTGTGTACTAATTTGATTGTAGTGATGTTGCATGAGGTGTCAATAATTTGTTGATTTTGGATGTGATTTGTAAAAATCAAATATTTTTAGTTCCAAAAGGGCCGAAAAGTCCCGACTTTTTTGGAAAAGTTTCTAAAACACTGGCTATTTGGTATGTATAGTCCCTACAATTTATAAATGGAGGGAAAAATTGATGATTATATATAAAGAAAAATATGAATTGATGTCAGCGCTTTATATTCGCATGAATCGTCTTGCGGTACTGATTGAAAAGAAACGACAGGCCCTGGAAAATGTTCCTGAGGGGTTACTTAGAGTTGTAGTTACTAATGGTAAGGTTAGATATTATTTTCGTAAAAATACTAAAGACTTAAATGGCGAGTATCTACCAGCCACAGAGAAGGCGCTAATAGTGGCTTTGGCGCAAAAAGAATATGATATTCGTGCTCTGAAAATGATGGAAGCGGAATATAACGAGATTAATAAGGTGCTCAAAAAGTGTGCTTCATGGAATCTCGAGAATTTATATAAACGTTTGCCAGATAAGAAAAAGCGTATTATTGAGCCTTGTGAAGTTGACATAAGAAAGGCGGTTGATGATTGGAAAAATCAACCGTATATAAAAAAGCCTAATGATCAGGACGATAGATTTGTTACTAAGAGTGGAGTTATAGTTCGTTCTAAGTCTGAAACTTTAATTGGAGACAATCTTGATTCAGAAAATGTTCCTTATAGATATGAGTTTCCAGTAGTTATTAATGGTAAAGTTTGGAATCCTGATTTTAATTGCCTTAATGTCAGAACCTTTGTTGAGTATTATTGGGAACATTTTGGGCAAATGGAAAATCCGCAGTATTGTCAGTCGACGCTTCAGAAAATAAAGATTTATACATCTAATGGATATCTTGCGGGTGTTAATATGATATACACTTTTGAATCCCTATCTGTGCCGCTCACCAGTAAACATATCTATGAGACTATAGAGATGTATCTGAGATAGTATTAGAAACTTAAAATTTGAAAATTAGTACTATGGCGAATAGTACTAATAATTGCATTTGATGAAATTAGTACTATGTTTTGGTTTGTGGAAGCGCTTTTTGCATTGAATATAGTGATGTTTTTGTACGCGAAATGTGACTGAAGTAGTATTAAAAAATAAAACTCGCGAAATTAGTACTACATTTGGACCTGATAGATAGTATTAATTTTACGAAAATAAAAATTTAGTACTAAAAACCATAGTACTAATTTTTAAAAATTGCATTTTTAGTACTACTTTGCCCATGCCCATACTTCATAACTGCCCATGTCGCGCGCACTACAAGCTATAGTGTTAAAATATTTACATGAATAGAGAAAGTAAAATCATTGCAGCGTGTGGTAATGACTGCGCCAAGTGTCCTAGACATCTCCCTAAGACGGAGGATGAGCTTCACGAGACGGCAATTTTATGGGCGAAGATAGGGTATCGCGACCACGTAGTAACAAATGAGGAGATAGCGTGCGAGGGTTGTAAGCCAACAAATTGGTGTCGCTATCATGTGATAAGTGGCGTAACTGAAAAGGGGATTAACAACTGTGGTGAGTGCATTGATTACCCTTGCGCTAATATTAAAAACTGCTTCGAAGTAACTGAAAGCTTTGCCCCTAAGTGTAGGGAAGTGTGTTCTGACGAGGAGTACGAGCAGATGCGAGAGGCATTCTTCGAGAAAAGGCAAAATCTGGAGAAAAACAATGATTAAAAAATACATATACGGCAATCCATTTCCAACAGAGGCGGTAGTAGAGAATATAGAAGTAGCTTCGGGTGAACAGGAAGTTTTCAAACTCGAGGATGGCGCGTTCCTGTTTACTATGAGTGACGACGATATCGTCTATGGTCTTGGTGAGCAGATAAGAGGTATCAATAAGCGTGGTTGGCAGTATGTGAATTGGAATTTCGACAACCCACATCACCACGAAGATACACGTTCTCTGTATGGATCTCATAATTTTATTATCATTAGTGGCAAGAAAACTTTTGGTGTTTTCTTTGATTATGCAGGTGAGATTGTTTTTGATATTGGATACACTGTGCGCTCAAAAATGACAGTTAGACCTGCATCTATGAATCTAGTTCTCTATATTATTGATGGTGAGAACGAGAAAGATATTGTTAAGCAGTTTAGAGGTATTATCGGTAAAAGTTATATTCCTCCTTTCTGGGCATTTGGATATGGTCAGAGTCGCTGGGGATATAAGGATGAGCACGATATCCGCGAGGTAGCACAGAAATATAAGGAAAAGGAAATCCCTCTTGATAGTATTTATATGGATATCGATTACATGGAACGCTATAAGGATTTCACAGTAAATAAGGAGCGTTTCCCAGATTTTATGAAGCCAGAAGCTAGAGTGTGGTTTGGTGCGAAGTATAAAACGCTTATGGATCTTGGCATTGATGGATTCTGGAATGATATGAATGAGCCAGCAATTTTCTATGTCGAGGACAAATTAAACGAGACCTTAAATAAGATGCAGGAATTAAACGGTACTAATGTCGGTATCGATGAGTTCTTTGATATGACAGGTAGAGTTGGTGGGCTTAATGGCAACAAGGATTACTACAGTAATTTTTACCATCAAGTTGACGGCAAACTAGTAAATCACAAAGAAATTCATAATCTTTATGGTATGAATATGACTCGTGCGGCAAACGAAGCGCTCGAGAAAATTAAGCCAGATGAGAAGACTCTTTTCTTTTCCAGATCATCTTATATTGGTGCTCATCGATATGGTGGAATATGGCAGGGTGACAATAAGTCATGGTGGGGACATATTCTTCAGTCTATGCAGCAGCTTCCAGCTCTTAACATGGCGGGATTTATGTTTATTGGTGCAGATGTCGGAGGGTTTGGCTGCGATACTACAGAGGATCTTATGATTAGATGGCTTCAGTATTCTATGTTCACGCCATTGTTCCGCAATCACTCTGCCATGGGCACTAGAGAGCAAGAGCTTTATAGATTTTCTATGGTAGATGACATGAAGGAAATGATTAAAATCAGATACTGCCTTATCCCATATTTATATGAGACATTTATGAAGGCAGTGGATAACGACGACATGATGTTCCGTCCACTCGGTTTTGACTTCCCAGTAGATGATGAGGCAAAGTCAGTAGACGACCAGCTTCTTCTTGGTAACGAACTGATGATTGCGCCAATCTATAAGCAAAACGCCAAGGGTAGATATGTGTATCTTCCAGAGGATATGATGCTTATTAGGATGCGTAGCTATAGTGACTATGAGACAGAAGTCTTAAGTAAGGGGCATCACTATGTGAAGACTGACCTTAATGAGCTTGTGTTCTTTATCCGAAATGGTAAGTCTATCCCATGGGGTGAGCCAGCAAGTTCTACTGCGACTATCGACATGAGTAAGTTAACTCGTCTCGGATTTGTAGTATAAAAATTTGTTATTTTTCAAATAAATCTATTAGAGAATCACTTTCTTTCTCACATAAAATCAAGATAAGAAATTTAGGAGGAATATCTATGGGGTTTCCAGAAGGTTTTATGTGGGGTGGTGCGTCATCCGCATATCAGATAGAAGGTGCTTATAAGGCTGACGGTAAGGGCCTTAATGTGTGGGATGTTTATACACATCAGCCAGGTCACGTTAAGCATTTCGAAAACGGTGACGTGGCTTGTGATCACTATAATAAGTATAAGGAAGATGTTGCTCTTTTTAAGGAGCTTGGTATCAAGTGTTATCGTTTCTCAATTAACTGGCCACGTATTTTGCCTAATGGTGTTGGTGAAGTTAATGAGGCAGGTATTAAGTTTTATAGTGACCTTATTGATGAGCTTATTAAGGCAGGTATCGAGCCGGTTGTTTCCCTTTATCACTGGGAGTATCCACATGAGCTTTTTAAGAAGGGTGCTTGGCTTAACCCCGAGTCTCCACTTTGGTTTGAAGAGTATGTAAAGGTTGTTGTTGATGCTTTTTCAGATAGAGTTAAGTACTGGATGACAATCAATGAACCACAGTGTGTTGTTGGTTGTGATTATATGACAGGTTCTCACGCACCATTTATGAAGCACGAAAGATGTGACCTTATACTTATGGTTCACAATGTGCTTTTAAGTCATGGTAGAGCAGTTAAATACATTAGAGAGCATGCAAAGCAGCCAGGTAAAATTGGTATTGTGCCTACTGCGCCTGTATTCGTTCCTAAGGATAATTCTAAGGAAGCTATCGAGGAAGCTAGAGCAAAGACTTTTGATATGCGTAATGCAGGCCTTTTTTCTGTAAGTCTTTGGTCTGATCCTATTTTCCTTGGTAAATATCCAGAGGAGTGTAAGGAGTTCTTTGGTGACTCCATGATTACTCCATCCAAGGAAGATATGGACCTTATTTCACAGGAACTCGATTTCTATTCATGTACAATTTATTACTCATCTTCTACACCTGTCCCTGACAATGTTCAGTATAAGGAAAATGAGTATCAGGGTGACCCTAGAACTACAATTAATTGGGTAGTTCATGAGGATGTTATGTACTGGATGTGTAAGTTCATGTATGAGCGTTATAAGAAGCCGATTTTTGTAGCAGAAAATGGTATGGCTAACATGGACTGGGTAAGCCTTGATGGTAAGGTACATGACCCACAGCGTATTGATTTCACACATCGTTATCTCCTTCAGATGAAGAAGGCAATTGATGAGGGTGTGCCAGCTCTTGGATATATTCATTGGTCTGTAATGGATAACTTCGAATGGGCGCATGGTTATTCACAGAGATTTGGACTTATCTATGTTGACTATGCCACACAGAAGAGGACAATTAAAGATAGTGGTTACTGGTATAGAGAAGTAATCGAGAATAACGGAGGTAACTTGTAATGAAAGTGCTTATTCTTAATGGAAGTCCTAGAGTTGATGGTAATACTTCAATCGCTGTAAATAAGATGGTTGAGGTGTTTAACCAGGAGGGTGTAGATACTGAGGTGGTTCAGGTAGGAATACAGGCTATTCGTGGTTGTATCGCGTGTGGTAAGTGTGGTGAACTGGGTAAGTGCGTCTTTGATGATGTTGTTAATGAGATTGCGCCTAAGTTCGAGCAAGTAGATGGCCTTGTAGTTGCTTCTCCTGTTTATTACGCAGCTTCTAATGCGACTGTTGAAGCTCTTCTTCAGAGACTTTTCTATAGTTCCCATTTTGACAAGACAATGAAAGTTGGCGCAGCCGTTGTTTGTGCTCGTCGTGGTGGTTGTTCTGCTGCCTTTGATGAGCTAAATAAGTTCTTTACTATAAGTGGTATGCCAGTGGCATCTAGTGTTTATTGGAATAGTATTCACGGTGGCGCTAAGGGAGATGCTGAACAGGATCTTGAAGGCATCAGTGTAATGCAGCAACTTGCTCATAATATGTCTTTCCTTATGAAGAGTATTGCGCTTGGTAAGGAAAAGTATGGCGAGCCAACTAAAGTAGACAGACAGTGGACAAATTTCATTCGATAACATTAGGAGAATTATAACCATGGCAGAAACATTAAAGACATTAGAGACAAGAAGAAGTTGTAGAAGCTATAAGCCAGAGCTTATCGAAGAAGAGAAGCTTCAGGCAATTATCAAGGCTGGTACTTATGCTGCTACAGGTATGGGTAAGCAGGCTCCAATTATTATTGCAGTTACTAACAAAGAACTTCGCGATAAGCTTTCCGTTATGAATGCGGCTGTTATGGGAGCTAACATGGATCCATTTTATGGTGCGCCAGAGCTTCTTATCGTTCTTGCAAATAAGGCAGTGCCAACATACCTTTACGACGGTTCCCTCGTTATGGGTAACCTCATGAATGCGGCAGCAGATCTAGGTGTTGCTAGCTGCTGGATCCACCGGGCTAAGGAAGAGTTCGAGTCAGAAGAGGGAAAGGCAATTCTTGCATCTCTTGGTATCGAGGGTGACTATGAGGGTATTGGACACCTTGTTCTTGGCTACGCAAATGGTCCTGAGAATGCACCAGCTCCTCGTAAGGAAGATTACGTTTATTACATCAGATAAGGTGACGCATTATGTACAAGGCAGCAGATAATCGTTACGACTATATGCAGTACGAAAGATGCGGTAGAAGTGGTATTAAACTTCCACGTGTATCCCTTGGACTTTGGCATAACTTTGGTTCAGTGTAGTTCACTCTGGTGCTCTTTATGAGATTCTCCTTCGTCGTAAGATTCCTATGATTATCATGGAGCCAGTTAAGGGTGGTACTCTTGCAAATATGGCACCTGATATTAAGGCTATGTTTAAGGAGGCTAATCCAGATGCATCTGTTGCTTCCTGGGCTCTTAGATTTGTTGGTAGTATGGAAGGTGTTGGTACTATTCTTAGTGGTATGTCTAACCCAGAGCAGATTGCAGATAACCTTAAGACATTTACTGACTTTAAGCCACTTAATGAGGATGAGAAGACTCTTATCGATAATGTAGTTAAGAAGATGCTTGATAATCCACTTATTGGTTGTACTGGTTGCCGTTACTGCGTTGATGGTTGCCCTGCAAATATCCTTATCCCAGATGTATTTAGTGCTATTAATACACTTCGTAACTTCCCTGGAGATATGCGCCCTAGATTCTTCTACGGTGGCCTTAAGGATAGAGGTGCAGCTTGTGATGCATGTCTCGAGTGTGGTCAGTGTGAGGCGGTTTGTCCACAGCACTTGCCAATCATTGAGCTTATGAAGGAAGCATCCTCGATTCTTGATGTTTAATTGATATAATCACCAATTTATCGCCCTATAAAGTGTGTGCTTTGTAGGGCGATTTTGTATTTATGAGATGTTATACTTCAGAAGTATTTGAATAAGGGGATAAGATTTATGAAAAAGAAACTAATCGCTACTATTTTGATGGTGGCTATGGCTATACCTATGTTCACAGCTTGCTCCAAGAAAGAGGTTACACTTAAGAGTGTATTTGGTTCGGAGGATAGCATTCAGGGTAGAGCAGGTGTATGTGTGCCTTATTCGGCACTTGAGGACGAGGCGAGAATGGAACTCGTTTGTCGTGAGTACAATAGCGTTACTTGTGAAAATGAGATGAAGCCAGAAAGCACTCTTGGTCAGACTCCTAATTTTACAAATGAAGTTGATGCGTACGGTGACAAGATCCCAGAGCTTGATTTTTCCAGAGCTGATGCCATTCTTGATTATATTTTGGACTATAACTCCAAGAATCCTGATGACACTATTCTTGTTAGAGGTCATGTTCTTGTATGGCACTCACAGACACCATCTTGGTTTTTTCGTGAGGGTTACTCTTCTACAGGAGACTATGTTTCCAAAGAGCAGATGCTTTACCGTGAAGAGTGGTACATTAAGTCTGTTATGGAGCACTTCGACGGTGAGGGTTCTCCATACCATGGATTGATTTATGCATGGGATGTCGTTAATGAGCAGATAGAACTTAATGACCGTAATAGTGACACTAATCCAAATGGCCTTAGAACAAGACAAAATGGCGTGCCAACAGATTGGTATCAGGTATTCCAAGGTGATGATGCTTATATCACACAGGCTTTCGTATACGCTAATAAATATGCACCTGCCACAGTGAAGCTTTTTTACAACGACTACAATGATGCAGATATAGCGAAAGCACGCACTATTTGTAGACTTATCGAGAAAATTAAGGCAACAGATGGTGCGCGTATTGATGGCATGGGTATGCAAGGCCATTACGGTATCGACTGGAACTATACAATTGATATTGAGAAAGCGCTTCGCCTTTACTCTGAGGTGGTAGACGAGGTTCAGATTACAGAACTTGATCTTCAGACAGGATCTCAGTTTGATGGTTATCACTATGAGGAAGAATATGAGCGACAGGCTGAGTGGTATGGACTTCTTTTTGCTATGCTTGCCCGTGTAGATAAAGAGGAGGGTATAGACGTTACGGCGGTTACATTCTGGGGTACACACGATTCAGCATCATGGCTTAATGATACGTCTAGCGTAGGTGGTGGTTCAGATGGTTCTCGTAAGCAAATGCCACTTCTCTTTGATGGGGAAATGAATAAGAAACCTGCGTATTATGTAATTACTGGTACGGAGCCAGAGAATAAGTAATAGTAAAGCCTCAGTTTTATGACTGAGGCTTGTTTTTTGGCATAATAGGATTTTTATCTTCTAGTGATAACTCTAGGAAGAGAAGGAAAATAATTACATTTTCCCAGATGAAAATATTGCTTTTAAATTCCTCTATCTTGGCGGTGTACATAAATACGAATAGTGCTGAGTACAGAAGACCACATAGGGCAAATAACCTTTGTTCAGCTCTTACGCCCCAGATAAACATAACTAGAAACGAGACAGCAATGCCCAATATCAAACCATATGCAAAGCTTTTGTGCGTTTGGGTTAGGAGAGGGTTGGATTTACCAACCGATGGGAACCATGCGCATCCCATAATTTGAGTTAGGACAAAGATATATACATATTTTCTTATGAGCTTGAATTTGGTCTTAATGATGTAAATGAAAAGGAACAAGCAAATGGCAGAGCACATGATGAAATAAAGTGTAGAAGTCCAACGCTGCAGACCTATATACTTTGAAACCGTTAAATTCATCTCATATGGGTGCTTGTTAGATATCCAGGCTGAAAAAACGACAATTACAATCGTGAGGATGTAAATCTCTGCTGCCCATAAAAGATATTTCTTGTTACTCTTGATAATGCTTCTCAATTACTAAAACCAACCTATTCCTTATCCTTTTCTATTTTACTATTTGTTGAAGGATTAATCCATTGTTATTAGTTGGTTGACATGTGTAGACCGGAAGAGTATTTTAGAATTATATAGGTTTACAGTTGTCAACTGATGTTTGATTAGGAGAATTATATGGCAAAGTTGTCTGATGCAGAATGGAAAATAATGGAGCTCCTTTGGGATAAAGGTCCGCTTACTACTATGGAAATTACCCGTGAATTAGAAGACTCTATTGGTTGGTCAAAATCCACAGTAATTACACTTCTTAAAAGAATGGAGGCAAAGGCTACCATTCACTTTGAGACTGATAATAAATCAAAACTTTATTTTCATGATGTAGAGAAGAAGGATGCTGAACTTCAGGAGACAAAGAGTTTTCTCGATAAGTTTTATAGTGGAAATTTGGGGCTTATGGTTAGTAATCTCATAAGTAATGAGGCGCTTTCTCAGGAAGAGATAGATGAATTGAATCGAATAATAAATAAAGGCAAGTGATATGAGTTTTCTTTTTGCATTTAGTATTCTCATTATATTGGTGATACTAATTCGTGCGGTTGTAGATGGAAAAATCTCCCGTCGAGTTCAGTATGCAATGTGGATAATTTTGCCAATTTTTTTGGTAGGGTTTTACGCAGTGAGTCTTAATGCCAAAGTGGTAAAAAGTGAATCTTTATATGAGCCTAAATCTTATGTTAATGAGTATTACAGTTATTTGCATAAGGATGAGAAATTAACTAGTGATACGAGGGTTGCCGAAAGTGATGTAGCTAAAGTAAGTGGGGATGATGGTGCTTCATTACAGACAACTAAAGCTAGTGAAAAACAGAATGCATCTACAGCTACGAAAACTCAAAAGAAATTTGTTATCAGTCGTAATTTGGTAAATCATATATGGATATATGGTGCATTAGTTGTTGCGGCATTTATCGCTATAAAAAATCTGATATTTGCAATTAATTTGCATAAATCAAGAATGTTCTATGCTATTTCTCCCTATGGCAATCTGAAGGTATATAAACTTGATAAAATAAGATCTCCATTTATATTTGGTAAATCTATTTACATTCCTGCTTATTTGAATGAAGATAGCCTAAAGTATAAATATTCTGTATGTCATGAGTATTCTCATTATGCAAATGGTGATTCTATTTGGCAGTTGATTAAATATGCTTTTATAGCGGCATTTTGGTTTCATCCACTTGTTTGGATAGTAGCGTTATTAGCTCAAAGAGATAGTGAGATGGCTGCGGATGAGCGTGTTATCTCTATTCTTGGTGAAGAAAAGAAATCAGAGTATGGTGAGACGTTAATTTCATTTATTAAGGTAATGTCTTCAGATGATTCTGGTATGACTATAGCTACTCATTTGTTTGGTCATAATTATAACTTTTTGAAAACAAGACTAATTAATATCATGATGGGTGGCCGTAAGAGTGTGGCTTTGACTATTGTGACATCTGTGTTGTTATCTATCGTAGCTGGTAGTTTCATAATTGGTTCTAGAAAAGTAAACGGCGCGACTATTGTTGATAAAGATTCTACTTGGTTTGACTATGAAGTTGTTTCTGTTGGTGCTGATCAATATGAAAAGTATGGCACTAATGATTTGTATATGAATGCTGTATATGCAGATAGAGATTGTTTCTTTATTTTGGTAACAGCAGTTAATTCGTATCAAGGAATGCCAAATAAAATTGCGTGTTATTCCGTGGATGGTAATTGTTTAGGGGAGATTTCTTATCCTTATTCAGAGATGTATATAGATGTGGTTAGGGTCGAAGATTATTTTATGTTGCTATTCAGTAATATTGAAACAAATAAGTACTACATAGGAATTGCTGATTTAAGTAATGGAGAATTAGTCGATAAAAGGGAGATAGCTATAGGCTCTGAATATACTATTGGTCAAGTATATGAGATGAAGTATTTTGACAATAAGTTGTATATAGAATTTGATAAGCAAGCTGCAAGAATGAATCACCAAGGCTTAATGGTGACTGATTTGGAAGGTAATGTCATTACAGAGGTGGAACTTGAATATGATACTATCTCATGGTCGGTAAATGATGAGGGGGATATTGCTGCTAGAGGCTCCCTTGATAAGAATAATGAGAATGTAGAAATATTCATTTTTGACGATATGACAGGGGATATTACATATTACGAAAATACAAATTCTTTGAAATCCTACAATTACAGCAATTACTTTTACAAGAACAACATAATCTGCTTAGATTACTGGGGATCAATAACTAAGTATGATTTTGTTAATGATGAGACAGAAACTGTATTGGATGTTAACTGTTGGTATGGTGGAGAATTAATTATTAATGGTTCAAGACTATTCTATTTCGATGATGATTGTTTGGTATTAGTGGATGATTGTAGTTTGTATTATCCAACGTTTTATATTGTGAGGAAAGCGGATGTTAATCCTAATGAAGGTAAGATTATATTAAGAGCTGCATTAATAAATGGAATAAATATATATGGTTCTGCTTTCGAGGCGATTAGAGAATTCAATATAAATGATGGTGAGTATTATATTGAATTTGATAATACATATAATTACGTGATTGTGGGATATGGTGAATCCGATAGTAATACAATGCAGATGAAAATAGCTGCAGAAAAGAAGTTGATAGATGATATTAATAATGGTAATGGTCCAGACATATTAATTAATATGGGTGATGTCGATTATTATTTTGCTGATGAGATTGCCATGGATTTATGTGGTTTGATGAATAATGATGTTTCTTTTGATAAATCCCAATATTATACGAATATTTTGGATGCAGCTATGGTAGATAGTAAACTGTATTACTTCCCACTTTCGTATAACATAAAGGGATTATTTGTGAACCCTGATAGTGTATCTGGTGATGTTGATGGCTTTTCATATGATCAGTACAGCACGTATATAGATGAGTATGGACAATTTAGATATTCCTTGTTACTTGATTCAAAAGGGATATTTAGAGAAAGCTTTTTGAATGATATATCCAATTACATAGATGACAATGGATATTTGAATATTGATAATAATGATTTTAGGAAAATGGTTTCTCTTGTAAATAAAATTTCAGAAGAGACAACTATGAATCAAGATTCTATGTATGTCGATATCTCGTATTCTTATATAGAAAATGGATCTAGTGATAATAGTTTAGTGGGATTTCCTAATAGATACGGACATGGTATTTCAATTGATGTTTTAGATTCTATAGCAATATCTAAAAATACTAACTTTGTGGATGGTGCATGGAGATTTGTAAAGACAACTATTAGTGATGATATTCAGAAAAGAAATACAGTTGGATTTCCAATAAATCAGAATGTGTTTTATGAGAATTTTATGAGTGTCTTAAATGAATATAAGGACATGGCATATTACTGTGGTTGGGATGAATTACTGTTTTCAGTTGATGATATTCATATCGTAGAATCGTGGATACTATCATCTGATTATGTAGAAAAACATAACTATATTATTGAAGAAATAGTAGTGGAAGAGATGAATTACTATTTTGATGGTGTTCGTAATCTGGATGATACGATAGACATAATCATGACTCGGGTTAATTCCGGTTAGTGTAACGCAAGTGTATAAGTAATTAATTTTCACAAACAATTATTTTAGGAGGTGTCTAATGAAAAAGTCATTAGCTTTGGTATTGTGTACCATATTTATGGTTATGAACTTTGCTTCGTGTACTAAAAATGGAGTAAATCAAGAGCATCTAAAATCTGAAATTAAGTATTATGAAGAGAATGGTGAATGGTGGGATGACTCTGCTGCCGTGGTGCCTCATGGATTTGGTGATACCCAGCAAATGCCAATATATGAAGGAGATACCTATGCTGTAGTTTATTTAACTAATTGGATAGACCAAGATGGTATTTATAAGTTTAATTACGACGGCAGTTACTATAAGTATATTAATATTCCAGAACAATTAGGTGATGATTATATTGGTTTCTCAGATGTAAGATATTATGAGTATCAAGGTAAAAGTTTTTGCCTAATTAATTATTATAGTAATTTTCATGAAGATAACATGATAGACGTTGTTGAAGTGGATTGGGATAACGAATCTATGAAGTTTGATTCCTACGTTGATACTAATGATTTGATGGGTAAGAGAATAGAAAAGGTATTTTCTATAGAAGATACGATCTATTATGTCTTGTCAGATGCTGATGGCAATATTTATTACTATGCGGCCAATACTAACCATGAAATGATTCCATTTAATTTTGGAGTAGGTATTACGTCTGTTTTTGTTGAAGATTTGGCGACAAATGGAGATACAGTTCATATGTTGGTGTATGTATCTGATTCATCATATCAATTGAAGGAGATGTATATAAGGTACAATCTTAAGACTGAAGAATATTTTGAAAAAGAAATCGTCAACGATACTGAAATGCTTATATATAGTTTGAGAGAAGACGGTTTGTTTTATGTGAGCGAAGAAAGTGTTGGTATGTATGATGTCGAAAGTGATTCTTTCGTAGAATATCTGCAGTTTGAAAATACATATATAAATCGCGTGGAATACGGCTTTAATTTTTTTATGCATTTATCTTATGCATCTGAAAACAGAGTGGTTTTTCAAGTTGATGAGCCAGTAATTCAGAATGGAATGGGACCATACAAATATATAACTCTCACTAAGGCAGATAGTAATCCGAATGATGGAAAAATATTATTATCAGTCGCAAATGTTGAAGGTGTATATGAATATAGAACGATAAGTCAGTTTAATAGGACCAATAGTGATTATTATATTGTTGCTGACCATAGATATGATGCGAGTAATTGGCTGCAGGATGAGTATGACACTAGTGAGTATTATAAAGCCATTAATCAAGCTGTTTGCCAGTTGATGGTTGATATAGAATCTGGAAACGGACCGGATATTGTATATACCGATGAATGGACATCACAGTTGAATAATGGTAGGTATCTTATTGATGTTGCTTCGAGGATAAATTCAGAGGAAAGTATTATAAATGGCAATTATGCTCCCCAGGTGTTTCAGTCTGTAGATGGTGATGGCTCGATTTATTCCTTATTATATGGTCTTCGTCCTGTTGGCATTATAGTTAATAAAAGTATGCTTTCTAATCCTGAGGCTAAAGGACAAACTTACGATGACTACTATCAGTTTATAGATGAGAATAATATTCCTTCTGTATTACGTGGAGACAAATCATTTATGTTTAGTAAGTTGTTTTTGGCATCCTCAAATGATTTTTTTGATGATGAAGGGAAATTAGATATTGATAATCAGGAGTTCCGTGCTATGGCGGAATTTGTTCGTGATTTGCCTGAGGGACAATTTAATAATGATATAGATACTTTGTCTGATTATGCAGTATTTCTTAATGATGGCATTACATTTTTAACGTTGAAACAATATTATGGCCGTTTTTACGGTGATTACTCGATAATTGGATTGCCTTCTTTTGATGGGGCTCCAATGAGCCTTACTGGCGAAGGTATTTCTATAACTAACTGTTGTCCGCTAGAAGATGCAGCCTGGGAATACATAAAGACAAAACTTAATTATGAGACTCAATTTGCGTTCGCTAAATCTGTATCATTTGTTCCTGTAAATCTTGATGCCTATAAAGATTGTTCTAAGGCTATGATTGATTTTGAGAATTCAGCTCCATATAGAGATTATCTTGTGGGAGAAGATGGAATTCCTTATGACATCATTGATTATTTTATAGGATATGTTCAAGGCGCTGACCTGGTTCGCACAGTCGATGTAGGTATAACTGTAATTATTAATGAGGAGCTTCAATCCTATTTCGTAGGACAAAAGTCTATAGATGAAGTAATTCCTATTATTGAGGATCGTGTAAATAATATGCTCTCTGAACGTGGATAAGGAAATGGTATAATGTGCTCTGGATATATTTTAAGGGGTATATAAATATGGATAGATTTATTAGAAGCATTAGAGGGAACACGCTTGTTCTTTTGGTGACAGTATTTGTTTTTTTTCTCATTGCATCATGGGTAAGGGGATTAATTGAAATATTAATTAATTTTATTTTTGCACCATTATTTGGGAACAAGCTTAATTCAGTTTCTTTCTGGGGATATGGGTTCGAGAATATGAACGATAAGTGGACTTATGTCGGCAAGAAAAGTAGCTTGGGTATACGTTCTTACGTAGTATTTGATTGTGAGAAATTTGGCAACATAGATGACCCTGATGAGAAAAAGAAATTGGGCAAAAAATCCGACGGGTATCATATTTTCTATAGCTGGATAATATTTGTTCTTTGCCTTGTTTTAGGTCTAGTTGTTATTTTTACAGCAAATACTTCCATGGATAGTATAAATACTATAATTTGCGCATTGGGTGCAGGTCTTATTTATCATGGACTCTTTTTGCTTATAGTTGGTTATTATTCAAGTCATAAGATGAAGACTTCTTTAGCTGGCTATACTGATAATGCTGTAAAAAAGCTTCGAGCTGGCTGCTTAATTCCGAATCTTGAACTTCTACCAGTAAATTTGCTTCCTTATGAGAAAACAATTAAAGCAGAAAGATTATTGTATTTCCCATTTTATTTTATCTATCTTGACGCGTGTGGCAGATTTGATGAAATGAAACCAGTTGTTGATGCTGCTAATGATGATCTTCCAGAGCAATTCAGTAGGCCGATTGCTAATGCGTATATTCAGCTTATGTACTATTATTCCTGTCATAATGTTGATGAGGTAAAGGCAAGGTATTTTTATGAGAATGTTGGAAAATTTCTTGTAAATGATCGAGACTCAAATTCTCGTAGAATTATGGCTTATTTTGAATTGAATATTAATAAGAATAGAGAAGCTGCTATCGAGTATGCTAAGGCTGCCAAGAATAATCTAAATACGTTTAAAGCGAAGGTTTCTGCTGGAGAGTATCATTACGAGATTGAATGTGTAGATAGACTTTATAGAGTTCTTGGAATTTGATTTGTATTCATATCACAGATAAATGTTTCTAGGATGATGACGCAAAAAAATGTATATGATGTACCTTTGTTGTACCTTCCAAAAAACAAAAAGGCTCGAACCCAATGGATTCAAGCCTTCTATGGTCGAGGTGACAGGGTTCGAACCTGCGACCCCATGCTCCCAAAGCACGTACGCTACCAACTGCGCTACACCTCGTTGCTTTCGCGAGACTTATTATAGCATTATCACGAAGGAATGCAAGAAAAATTTTTAAAGTTACTGAATAATTCTTCTGCGTGTATTATAATTACACTCATGAAAACAGATAGACAATATACAAAAATAGTTATAGGTGACCGCGCAAAGCGCCGTCAGCAGGGCCTTCACCCATGGATTTACGATAATGAGATCGAAGAGGTTCAGGGTGAATATGCTAATGGTGATTTGGTCGATGTTGTAAATCAAAGTGGCAAATATATTGGCACTGGCTTTATAAATGACAATTCCAAAATCCGAGTGAGAATCATTTCACGTAATGCTAACGATAAGTTTGACGAGAATTTCTGGGAAAGACGTATTAATTACGCTATAGATTATCGCACTACTGTTATGGGCGAGGAGGATATTTCTTGTTGCCGCATTATTTTCGGTGAAGCAGATGAGTTTCCAGGACTCACTGTAGACCGTTTTAGTGATATTTTGGTAACTCAGGTGTTGTCTTTAGGCCTTGAGATGCGTAAGGACGTTATCTATAAGCTCCTTTATAAGGTGATGAATGAGCGTGGTTATAACATCAAGGGTATTTACGAGCGTAATGATGTAGCTATTCGTGAGTTAGAGGGTATGGAAGAGTACAAGGGCTGGTATAAGCTCGAGGGTGCTCCTGACTTTACTAATGACCCTGATGCGGCTATTACTGAGATTACAGAGAACGGCATTCGCTATAAGGTAGATGTGGAAAATGGTCAGAAGACAGGTTTCTTCCTCGATCAGAAGTATAATCGTGCGGCTATTTCAAAGATTGCAAAGGGCAAGAAGGTTTTGGATTGCTTCACACATACAGGTTCATTTGCCCTTAATGCAGCTCATGGTGGTGCAAAGCATGTTCATGCGGTGGATATTTCTCAGCTTGCAGTAGATATGGCTGAGGCAAATGCCAAGATTAATGGTCTTGACTCTATCATGAGCTTCGAGGCTACAGATGTATTTGATTTGCTTCCTACTATCAAGAACAACGAGTATGACTTTATTATTCTTGACCCACCAGCATTTACAAAGTCTCGTAAGACTAAGGAGAATGCTACACGTGGTTATAAGGAAATCAACTATCGTGCCATGAAGGCGCTTCCAAGAGGCGGCTATCTTGCTACATGTTCTTGTTCACACTTTATGGATGAGGAGAGCTTTATCAAGATGCTTGATTCTGCTGCCCGTGATGCTGGCGTTAGAATTAAGCAGATTGAGAAGAGACAGCAGTCTCCTGATCATCCAATTCTCATGAATGTATCTGAGACAGATTATTTGAAATTCTTTATTTTACAGATTTTTTAATTAAGGAAGGGAATATATGGAATCTTATATCAACTCCACTAACTTTTTTGTAGGTAATAAGCCTGAGGATTTAGCAGCTAAGTTTGGTACACCTCTTTATGTGTATAACGAGGATATTCTTAGAAATTGTATGCGTACAGTAAAGAACATCATTACTAAGTACCCATATACAGCTAACTTTTCCATTAAGGCTAATTCTAATATTCATATTATTAAGCTTGCTATCGAAGAGGGACTTAACTGTGATGCGGTAAGTATCAATGAGGCAAAGCTTCTTCTTCACGCAGGTCAGAGCAAGGAAAAGATTTTCTTCGTACCTAATAATGTAAGCGCAGATGAGCTTCAGGAAGCAATTGACCTTGGTATCATGACAGCTCTTGATAGTCTTGATCAGCTTGAGAGATTTGGTCAGATTAATAGAGGTGGACGTTGCGCAGTTAGACTTAACCCAGGTGTGGGTGCAGGTCACCACGAGAAGGTTATTACAGCAGGTAAGAATACCAAGTTTGCTATTGCTGCTGATGATGTTGATAATGCGCTCGCTGTAGCTTCTAAGTATGACCTTAAGATTGTTGGTATATGTCAGCATGTTGGTTCTCTTTTTATGGACCCAACACCTTTCTTGCAGTCTGTTACAAATCTTCTTTACATGGCTAAGAAGTTTAAAGACCTCGAGTTTATTGATTTTGGTGGTGGTTATGGTGTTCCTTACCACAAGCTTAATGATGAGCAGCCTTTTGACTTTGCAGAACTTTCTCGTAAGTTTGAGGCGCTTCTTGATGATTATGTAAATGAAGTTGGTTACGCACCACTTTTCAAGACAGAGCCAGGCCGTTATGTATGCTGCGAGGGTGGTGTTCTCCTTGGTAGAATCCACGCTACTAAGAATAATGCAGGTAAGAAGTACGCTGGTTCTGATATTGGTATGACAACTCTTGTTCGTCCATCACTTTATGAGTCTCACCATGATATTGAGGTTATTCGTGATAATGAGGTACAGACTCCTTCTAATTCTGAAGTAGAGCCTATTACAGTTACAGGTAACATCTGTGAGTCTGGTGATATTCTTTGTAAAGAGCGTGAACTTCCTGTAATTAAGACAGGTGATCTTGTTTGTCTCCTTGATGCTGGTGCTTATGGCTACGCTATGTGTTCTGAATACAACAGCCGTTTTAAGCCTGCTGAGGTAATGATTATGCACGATGGCGAGGCAAAGCTTATTAGAAGAAGACAGACTTTTGAAGACTTGTTGTCACTTTATTAATAGCTGAGGACTAAATGGAAAAGAGTGCAGCCAAGCGTAATGGCTTTGTAGATCTCCAGAGATTTATATTTGCCATAATAATTGTATTGTTTCATTCGGAAAATTACCGTAAGAGTATAATGCCGAATGGCTATATTGCTGTCGAGTTTTTCTTGGTTCTATCAGGCTATTTACTTGCTAGTAAGGCATACTCTTATAAGGGAACTGACCTTTGGAATGACAACGTTAAGTTGGTAATTCGTAAATTTAATAGTTTTTTCCCATTCTTGGCTATTTCTTGTGTTTTTGGAAGCCTTATTTATTCGATTTTCTTTGCATCAATAAAGAGCTACTTTAATGTGCTTTTGTTATCTTTTGTGGATTATATTCCGCTTCAGATGTATGGATTTTCTGGAATAATAATATCTGGTGTGTCCTGGTATCTGTCAGTGCTTCTCTTTAGCACATTTTTGTTGTTTCCGATTCTTGTTAAGAATCGAGACGTTTTTGTTAAGTATCTGGCGCCTATTATCGTGCTTGTATTCTATGGAATTATCGAGAAGAGATCTGGTAGCTTCGGTAAGCCTGATAACTGGTATGGCATGGTGTATTCTGGCATGTTAAGAGGTATTGCTGGAATATCTTTAGGTACAGTCTCTTATGAGGTTCGTAAGAAGGTTGATTCCATAAAGTCTAGTAAGGCAAACCAGATTATGGTTACTATCGCCCCTATAGCAATTATTGTTGTGACTATTTATTTTGCACTTTTGAGTGAAGGCGCTAGAAGTAACGAATTAATCTTTATTCCATTGATGCTTTTGCTTGTTGTGACATCCTTTTCTGACAAGAATAAGCTAGGTGTTGCCTTTAATGGAAGAGCATTTTCTTTCTTGGGTAAATTCAGTTTGTCAGTATATTTGTGCCACTACTACATCGCTAATATCATTCCGTTATTTGTGGAAGACACAAAGTCTAGCATAGCAACTGTGGTATATTTGGGGGCAGTTTTGGTTACGGCTGCTATTAACTACGTCGTAGGAAAGCTATTAATTAACAAGAAGACAAGATGGTATACTATTTTTACTTTGGTTGTTTTAGTCTTAATTGCATATTTTTCTTTGTAATTGTGCAACCTTGAAAAAGTAAATGCGTGTATAAGGGTAAGGAGGATACTTTGGAGGATAATCAAATTGTTGAGCTGTATTGGCAGCGCGATGAGAATGCTATTCTTGAGACACAGACTAAGTATGAGCGTTATCTCACAAAGGTAGCTAACAACATACTTAATAATGTTGAAGATAGTATGGAATCCGTTAACGATACTTACCTTAATGCTTGGAACTCGATGCCACCACATCGTCCCGAGATGCTCTCCACATTTCTTGCTAAGATTACACGTCGTTTATCTATAGATATTTTCCGTAAGCGCACAGCTGATAAGCGTGGCGGTACTGAATACGAGTTGTCTTTACAGGAACTTCAAGAAAGTGGATTCGAAGCAGGCGTTGATAGTGAAGTAGTAGACGAGAATGAGAGCAAACTTCTTGGTGAAGCGATAAACAAATATTTGAGAACTCTTCCTGAGGAATCTCGCAATATCTTTATTGGTCGTTATTTCCACAATGACTCTATTAAAGATGTTTGTAACTACTATGGTTATAGCGAGACTAAGGTTAAAAGTCTTCTCTTTAGAATCCGTAATGGATTAAGAGATTATCTCGAGAAAGAAGGGTTTGAAGGATGAACGCAAATAAGTTATCAGATGCAATGAATTTTATTGATGATGATCTCCTTGCTGGCTGCGACGAGATTAGAAATCAGGCTTCATCAAAGGCAAAGACGACAACTATTTCTAAGGGCAAAAACAAGGCGAAAATGACTCGCTTATGGGGTAGTATTGCAGCTGCTGCGGTTGTCCTTATTGTAGGTGTTACTGTCGTAACCCTTATGAATGACTCTAATAAAAAGAGTGTTAGTAAGCATCACCATAATAATCATAACGACAGCTTAACTAAGAGTGAAGAGGCACTCGAGACGGCTGCTGGTGTAGAAAATTTTGACATATCTGATACAAATAGTGGTCCCAACAATGAGGAGCATGTTGCTACTGCCCCAGAGTATTTTGGTGCCGTTGATGGTGAAATAGAAGTTGAAGAGAATGCTTCAGATTATCGAATCATTGATGACGAAGAGTTTGCTGCGCTTATCGAGTCTTATACTACTCAGGGCAGAATGTATAATGGTTTGGTAGAGGGCGAAGAAGTCCGTTGCACATTTGATTACGTTAATTCTTATGGTGCAACAGTTACAGTAAAGACTGCTACATGGTCTGGCAATTATGTTCTTGTAGTGCCTTATGGCGCATCAACATCTAGTACATATTATGCAATTTCTGAGGATGAAGCACTTCTCCTCGAAAGTTTTGGTGATTAAACTTGGGTATTGAGAAGGATATTGTCGACTACAGAGATAATTTGAATTTTGTCTTTGGAGAGTACGGATACTATGGTGGTAACCAAAGATATCCTTCAGAGCATATTGATGACTATAAAGACCTAGTTTATAATCATCAATTAAATTTTGGGTACGAGAATGTTATTGATTTCCTTCAGAAATTGAATTCAGAAGGTTGTACTTATACAGCCTTTGCTAATTCTGTATTTTTGTATTTCAGAGATGAGCCGGAGCTTTTTGAAGAAATATTCGAAATCCCATTTTATACGATTGATGGTAGACCTAATATTCACGCGCTTCTTGTGGATTTTTATTCCAGTATGGATAACCATAATCCTAAATATTTCCTTTTTTATAAGGAAGATTATGTTGATCGTAAGGAAGATTATTCAGCAATAAAAGGTTCTGGCGCCAATGATGTTCAAATTGAATGGCGATTCGAACGATACATGAGAAAGCATGGTATTGTAGTTGATGTAAAGCGTATAAAAAAGGAAAAGATAGACAAGGACTTTGAAAAGTACTTTAGTCGTGGTCCTATTGTTGTTTCTACGAGACCTAATACTCTTTATGATATGAACGGCAAGGCCGTTTTTGATTCTCCAAACGGCCATGCAATGATGGTTACAAAGAAGTGCGAGAATGGTCTTCTAATGGTTTCTTCTTGGGGAAGAAAGTATTACGTAAAACCAAACTCGTATGAAAAATACGAATACTATCAGCAAGTCATATACAAAGATATACCACGCTCAAAGTTTAAAAGATGGTTCGTAGCCAAAGTCCGCTTCCCACGTCCATGGTGGGTGAAGCTGTCTGTATGGGCTTACAATAATTGCTAATAAATAACGAAGAATATTAACCCCACAAAGCTGTGAGCATAGGGATAATCTGCTTCTTTCTACTCATGACACCAGGGAGGAACAATT
This sequence comes from Saccharofermentans sp., assembly GCA_024403675.1. Taxonomy (GTDB): domain Bacteria; phylum Bacillota; class Clostridia; order Saccharofermentanales; family Saccharofermentanaceae; genus Saccharofermentans. The sequence goes on from JAKSRH010000001.1 coordinate 110,417, forward strand.
CATTCTCGCTAGGCTCAACAGAGAACGCGAATCTAATTGTATCCTCATTACCGATATAGAGGAGAACTGTACCTTCTACAAGTACATCTGTGATCATGAGAAGCACGAGATCATACTTGTGTTCAGCCTTCATGATAGACATAGCATTGAGGAATTCACCCTTACGATTAAGCATCTTAGAAGAGTCAACACATGTAATCTGGCTAACACCGAGAGTCTGTTCAGCGATATGGAATTCTTTGAAGTCGGACTTAATAAGTTCATTAACAGGCTTGCTCTCGAGAGCTTCAGAGTTAAAGAGAATTTCACCAATCTCGTCAATGCTGACACGTGCGATACGTGAAAGTCTCTCTGCAATAGCAATATCACGCTGAGTGCAGGTAGGGGACTTGAACATAACAGTGTCAGAAAGAATAGCTGCTACCATAAGTCCTGCCATGCTAGGAGGTGGTGTTACACCGTGCTCCTGATACATCTCAGCAACGATTGTTGTTGTGGAACCTACTGGTACATTACGCACGCTGATAGGCTGTGTTGTCTGAATGTCGGCGAGACGGTGGTGATCGATAATCTCCATAAGTTCTGCCTGGTCGAGACCTGGAACTGCCTGAGCAGATTCATTGTGGTCAACGAGAACGACTCTCTTACGGCGTGGACGGAGCAAGTGATAACGTGAAAGAGTACCAACTACTCTATTATTTTCATTAAGGACAGGATAACTTCTGAAACGGCTCTTGAGTACGATTTCCTTTACGTCATCGATATAGTCATCGAGGTGGAAGCAAACGAGTTCTCCTGTGGAGCACGCTCTAGAAATAGGTGCAGCCTGGAAAATATGCTTAGAAATAGAAACAGCATCAAGTGGTGTGTAGATGACTAGTGTGTTGCTGTCAGGGAATTCCTTAAGAAGTGACTGATCAGCGGATGTGCCACAGAGGATAAGAGTGTTTACATTCATCTCAAGGGCGCGACGAATCACGTCTGGCTGGTTACCACAAAGCACAATAGTCTCTTTCTTGTTGAACAAAGTGATATCTTCACCAAGTGGAAGCGCAACTACGAGTTCACCAGAGATGCTGTCAATCATGGAACCACCATCATTAATAATTTTACCCTCGATTACGCCAAGAAGGTTAAACAAAGGTAAGTCATCAATGTAGTTGTTGTCGATAGTGCTCATTGTGTAGTTAGCGATATCACCAGAAGAGAGTGTGCCATAGATAGTTCCGTCACTATTAACTACAGGAATAGTATTTGTACCTTCCTTATTCATGATGTGCCATGCGTGATCCAATGTAACAAAAGGATCGAGGGTGGAAGGTGTATCAAAATCAATATCTTTAACCTGAGTTCTTACGTCAACGATTCTCTCAGGTGAATCAAAATTAAACTTCTCAAGAATACGGCGAGTCTCGTCGTTAATGTGGTCAAGACGGGCAGCTTCATAATCACGATCACCTGAAGCGTTGCGAAGCGCTGCATATGCCATAGCTGATACAATGGAATCTGTATCAGGGTTCTTGTGACCAACTACATAAATTTTACTCATGGACGTCCTCCCGATGAAATCTTTCTTCCAAGATTCTAATTACATTCTGTCAAAACTTCAATATAGAATGCCTCAAAGTTAACTATTTCTTAATTTGACCTTGCCTAATAATAATAATAAAATACAGGCGTATTAGACTGTAATAAAAGAAATTGGGGTAGATATTAGTTATGGCACACTATTTTGATGCCGAGCCGATAACCGAATCTGTAAAGAAAACAGTAGATTATCGTGTTAACGGAATGAACTTTTCATTTGTGACTGATACAAATACTTTTAGTAGAAGTGGTGTCGACAAGGGCACTGATCTCATGATTACTACTGTTATCGACGATATTAAGGCGCGTGGTGCTCATAAGGGTGAGCGTCTACTTGACCTTGGCTGCGGCTGGGGTGTGGTTGGCATTACCATGAAGAAAGTATTTATGACTTTCGACGTTACTCAGACTGATGTTAATAGCAGAGCGGTAAAACTTTCTAAGGAAAATGCCGAACTTAATCGTGTGAAGATTGACTTTCAGGTAGCAGGTGATGTTTGTGAGGGTATTCCAGCGGACAAGAAGTTTGATATTGTCATGACTAACCCACCAGTGCGTGCGGGTAAGAAGACGGTGTTTGCTTTTTATGACCAGGCGTATGAGCACATGGATCAGGGCGCTACTATTTATGTGGTTCTTCAGCGTAAGCAGGGTGCGCCATCTTCTGAGAAGAAGCTAACAGAACTTTTTGGTAACTGTGAGACTATTGCCATTTCTGGTGGTTATCACATTATGAAGTCGGTTAAGGAGTAATTCGTTTATGCTTCCTTTCCCGTTTATTGATTCTATGTTGATGTTTTTCTTCTATGGATTCGTAGGTTGGATCGTAGAAGTTATTTACTATGGTGTAACTGAGGGAAAGTTTATAAATAGAGGCTTTCTTAATGGACCACTCTGCCCAGTATATGGTCTTGGTTTCTATGGCGTTATTTGGGCATTTGCACCGCTTGTTCATTCGGTGCCTCTTTTGTTCTTTGGTTCAGCGTTAGTAGCTACCACGGTGGAGCTTATTGCAGGTGTTATCCTTTATCAGATTTTCCACTTGAGATGGTGGGACTACTCAGATTACAAATATAATCTCAATGGTTTTATTTGTGTGAGATTCTTCCTTTATTGGGGACTTGCTTGTTCTCTTGGCATGTACATCTTGCATCCAGCTTGTATGACTGTTATTCACCACATGCCCGGTAGACTAAGATTCACATTGGTTGCTTGCCTTTCTGTAATTACTTTCGTAGATATTGTGGTAACAGCATCTACTATCTGGGGGCTTAATCAGAAGGCAAAGATTATTTCTAGTATTTCTGGTGGTATTCGTAAGACTTCAGATAAACTTGGTAGCCAGATCTACGATACTGTGGATACTATCGTTACAAAGACTTCTCCAGTGGTGGAGACGACTCAGCATTCTTACGCAGAGTTCCGTGATTTGTATACAGCTCATAGGGAAGAGGAGAAATTACTTGCCAGAAAGCATCGTGTTGAGGAGAGAGCACTTCTTGGTTCATATGTGGCTGCAGGTAAAACGACTATTGTTAAGACAAAGGATGCTGCTGCAGAGAAGGTTATCCATTCTATTATGAATCTCAAGTCTGCCGAGATTCACATCTTGGAACGTATCCGTCCAGGTAGTAAAGATCCTAATGCAGAAGTTCTCAGATATATGAAGAAGAATATGATTGATACGCTCGGAGCTGACTCTGATTATGAGTTTATTGACGAAGGAGAATTTTAATTATGAGAATAATGGTTGCATCTGATATCCATGGTTCCATTGGTACAGCAAATAGAATTATGGAAGTATTTGCTAGTGAGAAGGCTGATAAGCTCCTTTTGCTCGGTGACCTTCTTTATCATGGTCCACGTAATGACCTTCCTGAGGATTACAAGCCTAAGGATGTAATTGCTGTGCTTAATGCACACAAGGTGGATATCCTCGCGGTGAGAGGTAACTGTGATACTGAAGTGGATCAGATGGTATTGGAGTTTCCAATCTTAGCAGACTATATCTATCTTAATTCGGATGACTTGGTAGTATTTGCTTCACATGGTCATCACTACAATCGTGATAATCCGCCAGTCTTCTTACCAGAAGGTGCTATACTTCTTAATGGTCACACTCATGTGGCAATGGATGAAGATTGTGGATCTTATAGATATATGAACCCAGGTTCACCATCTATTCCTAAGAATGGTACAGCGCCTTCTTACATCATCATTGATGGCGGTAAGGCTGAACTTAAGAATTTGTATTAATTGAATTGGAGGAAATAAATATGTCAGCATGTGATTCATGTCCATCAAAGTCTGGATGTACATCTCAGAGCTCTTGCCCAAGTGCTAATGGTCAGGCAAAGCCAAGTGCACCAGCTAAAGAGGCACAGAATGCTAATAGCAATATCAAGAAAGTTATCGGTGTTTGCTCCGGTAAGGGTGGCGTAGGTAAGTCTTTTGTAACTACAATGCTTGCGGTGGAGCTTTCACGTAAGGGTTACAAGGTAGGTATTATGGATGCAGATATTACTGGTCCATCTATTCCACGTGCATTTGGCCTTACAGGCGTTCTCAAGGCAACAGATGAGAATCATATCGTTCCAGCTGAGACTGCTACAGGAATCAAGGCAGTAAGCCTTAATCTTCTTATGGAAGACGAGAATGCTCCTGTTATCTGGAGAGGACCAGTTATCTCAGGTCTCGTAAAGCAGTTCTGGACAGATGTAGATTGGGGAATGCTTGACGTTCTTCTTATCGATATGCCTCCAGGTACAGGTGATGTACCTCTTACAGTATTCCAGTCTTTACCACTTGATGGACTCGTACTTGTATCCACTCCACAGGATCTCGTTTCCATGATTGTTAACAAGGCTCGTAACATGGCAAAGATGATGAAGGTTAATATCATCGGTCTCGTAGAGAATATGAGCTACACAGTATGCCCACATTGTAATGAGAAGATTTCCTTGTTTGGTAACGATATGGCACTTAAGAAGGCTTCTGATGAGGCTGGTGTTGCTATCCTTGATAAGCTTCCACTTGACCCAGAGACAACAAGCTATATCGACACAGGTCGCGCTGAGGCTGTAAAGGAAGAGTTCCTCACAAATACAATCGCTGAGATTGAGAAGTTGTTATGAGAAAACTAATCGCTAAGATATTACTTTTGGTTATGTGTGTATCTTTTGTAATGGCCTTCTCTGGCTGTGACAAGGAGGAACCGGTAACTGGTGTAGGAACTTCTGATGCACCATATATGGAGTATCTTGGCGATTATGAATATTCCGCTACGCCTATTGCTATGGTGTATGAAGAGGTAGAAGGTGAAGATGGGTTCTTCGGAATTCAATATCGTAAGGTAGAAGATCTCGGAGGACTAAGCACACAGGGTGATATTGCTATCTGTTTGTATTTCTATTCATCTTTTAATACTAGTGCAGCATCTCTTACAGCCGGGGTAGAAGATTTGGCACAGACATTAACAGGTAGAGTGCTTTTTGTAGCTATTGATGTTAGTGCTCATGAGGATATTGGTGAAGCATATAATGTATATCAATGTCCTGAGTTCATACTTATAAATGATGCCGCTAGAATATCTACTTTCGATAGTAGTTCCCATGATATGTGGACGATAAATGATGTAGCTTCTTGGCTCAGTGACAATGGATATGCGCCAGACTACAGCTTATTAGACTAAGGAGTATACATGGAATACGAGTATTTGATGACGATTGGTCAGGATAGTCATAGATTTGAGGAGGGTACTTTTGATGCCTCTGAAAATTTTGTAATGCTTGGTGGATGTCAGGTTCCTCATACTAGACGTTTTTCTGCTAATAGTGATGGTGATGTCATTCTTCATGCGGTTACTAATGCTATTACAGGTTATACAGGTGTGCTTATCTTAGGTGGTATAGCGGATGACCTTTGTCTTAATCAGGGAATTAAGGATAGCCGTGTATATCTTAAAAGAGCACTTGAGGATATGGGGGACGCTAAGATTACTCACTTGTCACTAACTATTGAGTGTCTTCGTCCTAAGCTTAAGGAACACCTTCAGACTATTAAGGAGTCCTTGGGTGAGCTTCTTGATCTTGACCCATCCCGTGTGGGAATTACTGCCACTACAGGTGAAGGTCTTACAGATTTTGGAAAGGGAGAAGGTGTGCAGGTGTTTGCCTGTATGACTATTCGTAAGCCACTATGATTTATATCGGAAATCACGTATCAGTATCAGATGGTTACCTTGCTATGGGTAAGGAAGAGGCTTCTCTCGGAGGAAATACTTTCGCATTCTTTACACGTAATCCACGTGGGGGTGGAAGTAAGGACGTGCCACAAAGTGATATTGACGCACTAGCTGCGTATCTTCGCGAAAACAATTTCGGCAAGCTTGTTGCTCATGCACCATACACTATGAATTTGTGCTCAGGTAAGGAAGATGTACGCGAGTTCTCTCGTCGTTTCTTTGCTGAAGATTTAGCTCGCATGGAGCAGCTTCCAGGACATTTTTTGAACTTTCACCCAGGTAGTCATTTGGGTCAGGGTTATGACGTTGCAGCAGATCAGATTGCTTTTGCTATTAATGAGGTGCTAAAGGAAGGACAGACCACTACGCTTTTACTTGAGACAATGGCGGGCAAGGGTACTGAGGTAGGTCGCACTTTCGAAGAAATCAAAGGCATTATTGACCGTGTTGATATGAAAGATAGAGTTGGCGTGTGCTTTGATACTTGTCATGTGTGGGAAGCTGGCTACGATATCGTAAATGATTTGGATGGAGTGCTAAAGGAGTTTGATTCTGTTATTGGAATCGACAAGCTTATGGCAGTGCATTTTAATGATAGTAAGAATCCTATTTCTAGTCATAAGGACAGACATGAGAAAATTGGCCTTGGCTGCATAGGTAAAGATGCACTTATTAATGTGGTGCGCCACCCGCTTTTACAGGGTAGACCGTTTATCCTTGAGACTCCTAATGACGATAAGGGTTATAAGGAAGAGATAGCGCTTGTTCGTGAGAATATGGTATAAATACTAACTAATAAGAGCTGCCACTAAGGTAGCTCTTAATTTATTTAAAGAATATCGTCAAAGTTAAGATCATTTGCTACATCATATTCTTGATTAGTTGTAGTAGCTTCAGGCTCCTGTTGTGGTGCGGCTACTTCTTCATCGTATTTATCATAAGGGAAGACGTGTAGCTCAGTCTCACAGTACAAGCATTTTGCAAGAAAAGGATTTGCAACAACGTATTGCATCTTGCGTGTGCACTTAGGACAGAAGTAATCCATTCTTACAGATGAGTTTTTTTCACGAATTTCAAGTGTGTTAATAATCTCACTCTGAAGCTCATCTTTGGTAAGACCTTGTTTCATAAGAATTTTGGTAAGTGTCTGTACCATAACTTCAGCAGTAGTAAGTCTGTCGCTGTAGCTTTCAAGTGATTTGTCAGGCCTTGAAGCCTGATTGGACTCGATAAGTGTAGCTGATTTGCTATATTCGAATTTGCTAATCTCGTTCATAGTATTTCTCCTTTGATTTCTATGAATAGATTATAATATTAATGTCAAAAATATTCGATATTTGTAGTCGTATGATATGGCGAGATAGAGACGTGTATTTACACAAATAGAAAAGGCACGGTACCGAAGTATCGTGCCTTATATATTAGTTAGTTAAATTCTTTAATTAGAACTTACCAGCCTTTGCAGCCTCTTCAACAGCAACTGCAACAGAAACTGTCATACCAACCATTGGGTTGTTACCAGCACCGATGAGACCCATCATCTCTACGTGTGCAGGAACGGAAGAAGAACCAGCGAACTGAGCATCAGAGTGCATACGACCCATTGTATCTGTCATACCATAGGAAGCAGGACCTGCAGCCATGTTATCTGGGTGAAGTGTTCTACCTGTACCACCACCGGATGCAACGGAGAAGTACTTCTTGCCCTGCTCGATGCACTCCTTCTTATATGTACCAGCTGTTGGATGCTGGAATCTTGTTGGGTTTGTGGAGTTACCTGTGATAGATACACCAACATTCTCGTGATGCATGATAGCAACACCTTCCTGAACATCGTCAGCACCGTAGCAGTTTACTGTAGCACGGAGGCCCTCAGAATATGGAGTCTTGGAAACGATGTTAAGTGTAGCTGTCTTGTAATCGTACTTTGTCTCAACAAATGTGAAACCATTGATACGGGAGATAATCTGAGCAGCATCCTTACCGAGACCGTTAAGGATAACTCTGAGAGGCTTCTGACGAACCTTGTTAGCCTTCTCAGCGATACCGATAGCACCCTCAGCAGCAGCGAATGACTCGTGACCAGCGAGGAAGCAGAAGCACTCTGTCTCTTCCTCGAGGAGCATCTTACCGAGGTTACCATGACCAAGACCTACCTTACGGTGGTCAGCTACGGAACCTGGGATACAGAAAGCCTGGAGGCCCTCACCAATTGCAGCAGCTGCATCAGCAGCTCTCTTGCAGCCCTTCTTGATAGCGATTGCAGCACCTACAGTGTAAGCCCAGCAAGCGTTCTCAAAACAGATTGGCTGAATGTTCTTAATCATTGTGTATACATCGAGACCAGCGTCCTTTGTGATCTGCTCTGCCTCTTCGAGGGAAGCGATACCGTTTGCCTTCAAAGCAGCCTCGATCTGTGGCATACGTCTCTCTTTGGATTCAAATTCAATTGCCATGTTAATCGTTTCTCCTTCCTAATTATTCCTTACGAGGGTCGATAATCTTAACAACACCCTGCTCAGGCTTAACACGTCCATAAGAACCAGAAGCCTTCTCCCAAGCTGTGTTAGCATCGTCACCCTTCTTGATGAAGTCTGTCATCTTTCCGAGAGAAACGAACTGATAACCTACTACGCAGTTGTCAGCATCAAGAGCGATACCTGTAACATAACCCTCAGCCATCTCGAGGTAACGAACACCCTTCTCCTTTGTAGCGTACATTGTACCTACCTGGGAACGGAGACCCTTACCAAGATCCTCAAGACCAGCACCGATAGCGAGACCGTCATCGGAGAATGCGGACTGTGTACGACCGTAAACAATCTGGAGGAAGAGCTCTCTCATAGCTGTGTTGATAGCATCACAAACGAGGTCTGTGTTAAGAGCCTCAAGGATTGTCTTACCCTGGAGGATCTCAGCAGCCATAGCTGCGGAGTGTGTCATACCGGAACAACCGATTGTCTCAACGAGAGCTTCTTCGATAACGCCCTGCTTAACGTTGAGTGTGAGCTTACAAGCACCCTGCTGTGGAGCACACCAACCGATACCATGTGTGAAACCGGAGATGTCTTCGATCTTCTTAGCGTGAACCCACTTACCCTCTTCTGGGATAGGAGCTGGCTCATGCTTTGCGCCCTTAGCAATTGGGCACATATTCTGTACTTCTTTTGTGTAAATCATTTGTACAATGACTCCTTTCACATTATTTTATTAACACCAATATAGATGATGATAGTTTTTCGTTCAAAATTCAAGACTTTAATTTTTTATATTTATATGTATTAGCCTATTAGATGCATTATTTCACAAAAAAGTTTCATTTTCGCACCAATATGGTTTTTGTTTGGGGTTGTTGTCACGTTCGGATGGGGGGAGTTCGGGCAGAAAAGGGCCTTCCTTGAAATCCACCCGAAAAATTGTTTTGTAGTAGGAGAATGCGGAAGAGACATTTCGGGTGGAAACGCCCAAGGGGGCCAATCCGCCCGAAAAATAAATGCAATTTAAGCAAATATGGCTGTGTTTTCTGGCGCGTTGCCTTGTAGAACTCGTGTGATACGTAAAAATTTCGGGTGAAAATGGTGATTCGGATAAATCCACCCGAAAGAGATGCTTCTTGTAAATGGTTGAGGACGAAAAATTTCGGGTAAAATCGCTTTAATGCCACAATCCACCCGAAAAGCACTCTGTAAAAATCATTCCCAAACACGTTAATCTTGTTTTTGGACGGTATTAATGGGATTATATTTATGGAATTTCAAAAAGGAACAGGGGATTTATATGGACGTAAGAAATATTAGAGGCAAATTAAGCGATACTAAGGATTTTGCTACTACTATGTGGCGTATCGGACGTGCTGTTGGTGCGATTTTTATTGGTATTTGCTTAATTTTGACTATGAATAAGCTTGATGATCAGTATAAGAGTTTGAAAGAGAAAGCTGATGCAGAAGTTATTTCAGTTGATAGCCATTTTATTGAGTTGGAATATGAATATGAGGGTATTACATATACTTCCAAAACTATTGTAAAAAATGAGAGAGAATTCGACGTAGGTGATGAGGTTAGAGTTAAGTTCTCTGATGACGAACCTTCTGTTGCAGTGCTTGTAGGATCTGATCAGTACAATACATATAGCGTTCTTGCGAAAGTAATGATGGTGGTAGGTCTTGTCTTTATTCTCATTGGAGTTATCAATTTTATTCCTAATTTGAAGTATTTCTTGGGTAGAATCAAGGACTTATCTGAGCCTGATAATAATCATGATGAAGATTATGAAGAGAGTTAAAGGGTAAGTTTATGAGTAAACAGTTTCTTGATAGATTAAAAGAATGCATTGTGGTTTTTGATATAGACGGTGTGCTTGCTGCATACGAGTTTGGTGATTTTTGTCACACTACACCTGAGTGGGGACCAGAGCAGTTTAAGTCTATTGATGATAACCCTTATGTGGGTGTTCCTGCAGTGCCTGTGCTTCAGGAATTTATTAAGGAGATGCCACGTGAAAATGTTTACGTATGCTCTGTAGCTTCTGAGGAGGAAGTGGAGTGTAAGGCCGCTTTCGTTACTCGTAACTATGAGATTGATCGCGAGAAGATTGTTTTCGTTGATAAGAAGGATAAGAAGCTTCAGATGCTTTTGGAACTTAAGGCAAAGTTTCCTGGTAAGGAGATTGCCATTGTGGATGACACCGTAAAAACATTGGACAACATTTGGCTTGCGGATAACACTATTAGGACCATCCACGTGTCGTCGTTTTTCTGCTGATTTTTGCAGTTCACCACAAATTTTTTACAACTCACCACATTTTACGCCGTAACACGAGATTTCAAGTAGACTGATATCATCACAAAAAATGAAGGACGATGTTATGAAAAGAAAACTTGCGACAAGTGTTATGGCGACTCTTTTGACAGCAGCAACTCTTACGGGTTGTGTTGTTCAGTCTGTGCCAGCTGAGTCAGAGTCTGGTGAGACTGAGGTGGCTTTTGATCCTGCGTCAATTAAGCCAGGGGATGATTTCTATGGATATGTGAATGCTGAGAATCTCTTAAATAGCGAAGTTGATTCCATGACTGGTAGTTACGGTACTTTTAATACTATTCAGGATACTGTTAATGGCCAGGTTGAGGTTATTATCAGGGATGTGGCAGCAGGAGACAGAAGTACTTACCTTCTTGGAAGCAATGAGCAGCTTGTGTACGATGCTTACCATCAGATTTATGATTACACAACCGATAGTGGTGACTATAGAGAAAGTGTTGATAGTTACATCACTGAGGATTTTCTTGATGCATATTCCAGAATTCAGGCGGCTGGTAACTATGACGAGTTATTTGATGTAGTTGGGGCAATTTCTAATGAGTATGGCGTTAATGTACTTATTCCATCACGTGTGAATATTAATATTTACGATGCTGACTATAATTCTCTTGTTCTTTTCCACATCAATATGGGAATGGGTAAGGATTTCTCTGAAATTAGTCTTGGTACTTATGAGGCCAATAGTCTTCAGGAAGATATTCATAAGAAACTTTATGCCATTTGTGGTTCCTACGAAGAATCAGGGGACAGAGCTACTAACTTAATCTATCTTCTCATGGAACTCTCTGGTAACACAAATTACGATGTTGACGATTTTGAGAATATGAATAGTAACTGGACTTCCTATACAAATGAAGAGATTGACAAGCTTGCTCCAAATATGGGTTCAGCAGGAGTTTATAAGATGCTTGGAATAACTCCTGAAGATAATAAAAGTGGTGAGATTGTCATCTTGGATAAGGAGCAGTTCTCATACATCGATTCTTTGTTAACTGATGAGAATTTACAGTGTTTTAAGGATATCGCAGTATGTACGCTTATCAATGAATACTCTATGGTTCTTCCAAGTAGTCTCGGAGGCTCTGATATTGTGTATTCCAATGATACCGCTGCTATAACTTTCGTTAATGATTTGTTTTCAGATAGAATTGGTGAACTTTATGCTGCTGAGTATTTGGATCCAAAGACTGTCGAAGATGTGACTAATATGACTCAGGACATCATTGATGAGTACGAGATTCTTATCGGTGAGTGCGAATGGATGGAGCCAGAGACTAAGGCTGGCATTATTAAGAAGCTCGAGAACATTACACTATTTATTGGTGCGGATGAGCCTCATGAGATAGATCCGTTAGACGCAGGTTTAATAGGTGATAACTCATATGAGACGATGAAAAATGTTAGAGCTGATTACAGTAAATCTAATATTACTAGACTTAATGAGATTAACGATGGAAATGGCTTTAAGAATATGGATCCTCAGGTGGTAAATGCCTGCTATAACCCATCTATGAACTGTATCAATATTACGCTGGGTATTATGAATGGTACTATGTATAGCCCAGATGCTTCATATGCAACAAATATGGGCGGTATCGGTATGGTTGTTGGTCATGAATTATCCCATGCATTTGATTCTAACTGTATCGATTACGATAGCGAGGGTAACTATAATCCAGACTGGATTTGCGAGGATGACCGTGAAGATTATAAGGCTCTTGAGCAGCAGTTTATCGAATATTACAACACATATACCGTGCTCGATGTTTATCACGTTGATGGCGAGCTGACACTAGGTGAGAATCTGGCAGACGTAAGTTCTATCGAGTGCATTCTCTATATAATTACGGACAATGATCAGCGTAAGGAAGTGCTCGAAAGCTATGCCATCAACTGGGCAGCTATCACTACGGATTCAGACGCCATGTGGCTTCTAGAATATGATGAACACGCACCTGACAGAATTAGAGTAAATGCAGTAGTTTCACTGTTCGACTGCTTCTATGAGATTTATGACGTAAAAGAGGGAGATAGCATGTATGTAGCTCCTGAGAACAGAATTCACAGATGGTAAGGAGGGATGAGAAATGGGAATTATAATTAAAAATGCGTTTAGAAATATTGCTTCCAAAAAGGGAAGAACATTCATCCTTATACTTTGTGTTTTTGTAACATCACTTGTAGCTATGTTGGCGCTTGATATGACATCCAGTATCGAGTCTGCTTTCACAGCATATATGACAGAAAGCCTTGGTAATGTTGATCTGATGATTGATTCCGTTAATCCTGATGTAATGGATGGAGTTGATGGATATAAGGCAGTTCGTCTCGGATTTGCAGGACAGTTCGAATATGATAGAGATAACAAGCTCTATATGTATTCTTTTAAGGAACCTGTATCCGTATTTTGCTTTGATGATTATGAGTTGGCTTATGAGCTTGGCCAGTTAAATACTTTGATTACTATGAATGATGATGAGGTATATGTTTCTACTGACTATGCTAAGAAGTATGATGTAAAAGCAGGGGATAAGATTACACTTGGTTGCGCTGATGAATCTTCATTTGAAGTAACTGTTAAGGATGTTATTGCTATTAATTCTTTCTCACTTTTGCGTGGTAAGACAATCATTGCCACTAGTGAAACATGCCGTCGTGTTGCATGTACGCTGGAGGTACCATATCTTACAACCATGGTGTCACTTGATAAGGGAACAGATAAAGCTGCCTTCAAGGAAGTAGTTATGAGTAATGATCCAACAGCAGGGATCACCGATTTTAAGGAGGATATGGACGAAGCTGATTTGGCAGAGATTTATTATATCTTTTATCTTATTTTCCTTTTTGTATTCCTCCTTGTTATCTTTGTAACTATAAGCTTTTCAGAGAAGATTGTTAACGAGAGAATGTCTACGATTGGAACACTTAGAAGTATTGGTGTAACTCAGAAAATGACATCTATGATTCTTCTTCTTGAGAATGTTCTTTATGGACTTATCGGAAGCCTTCTGGGATGTGCCTTATACGCTGCCGTAAGAATTCCTTTTTTTACTAGCGTGATTAAGCTGGAGTCATCAACAGGTGAGAGTATGGACGTAGCATCAGCTATCGGATCAACACCATTTTATACTTACATTCTGGTAATTGTTGGTGCCATTTTGGTTGAGACTTTAGCTCCGATGTTTGCACTTACAAAGTCAGTAAAAATGTCCATAAGAGATATCATTTTCACTAATAAAGATACTGAGTTTAAGTATACATGGGCAAGAGCTTACGTAGGTGGTGTATTTGCTCTCATTGGTGTTATCGCATCTTTCCTTAATAAGAGTTTCGTTGGTCTTTGCATAAGTATTATTGCTATTGTAGTTGCAATTGCTACACTCATTCCTTTCTTTCTTAAGGGAATAAGTATCCTTGGTTCTAAGGTGATTAAGCCTGGTAAAACTCCAATACTTAAGATGGCATTAAGTGAACTTTCAAATAACAAAACACTTGTTAATACAGCAGTCATGTGCGTTAGTACACTTATCCTGTCCACCTGTATATATTCTTTTACCAACTCTCTTAAAACTGAGATAAATCGCCCATCTTATGACTGCGATATCATTGTGGAAAATATAGAAGATAAGGATGAGTTCTTCTATTCATTTATCAAGGATATTGATGGTGTATCAGAAGTTGAGTTCTTCACAGGTACAACAAACGAAATAAGAATTGATAATAAGGTCTTTGACCAGACTATCTATCCATGGCAGGAGACAACAATGTTTATGAATGGACAGAATCTTGGTGTGGCTCCAGCTGAGAATGAGGTGATACTTACAAAGTCAATAGCAAGAAGATTTGACCTTAAGATTGGCGATACAGTAAATATCACATTCAATGATTCATATGTTCTTAAGCAGCAGGCGGATTATGTGATAATTAATGTTGTGGATAAGGGATTTAACAATGGAATCTACATCAATCCACATAAGTATGAGATGCTCTTTAAAAATACTCCTTCTGAGATTGGTATCAGATGCGAACAGGGAAGAATAGATGAAGTTAGAGCGCTTCTTGAGAAATACATAGTAAGTGGAGAAGAATGCATTGCTACTCTTGAAGAGATTACTCAGAATGAAGTTGAGCAGAGATCAGGAATTATGGGTATCCTTACAGCTCTTATTGTTCTTAGTTTTGTACTCACAATAATCGGTGTATCTGGTAATCAGACAATAGGTTTTGAGAATCGTCGTCGTGAGATCGCAGTTCTGTATTCAGTGGCTATGAGTCGCAAGAAGCTTAACAGGCTTCTCATTCTCGAAAATGCTATTTCTATTGGACTTTCCGCGGTTGTAGCTTATGTGATTAGCCCATTACTTGTTAGGAATTTTGCTGCAGCACTTGTTATGGCTACTGGTGGCGACTTGCCTGATATTACTTTTGATGTCGGTGTAATCGCCGTTTACATGGTAATTGCGTTCGCAATAGTCATGCTCACAAACATTATTCCAGTTAGAAGAATTAAGAAGATGAACTGCTCGTTAGAACTTAAGTACGAGTAAGATATGGAGGATATTAAAATGGATACAATTATTACAGTTGATAACGTAAAGAAGTCTTTTGGTAAGGGTGACACTAAGCTTGATGTATTGAAGGGCGTGAATATGTCCGTAACAAAGGGTGAGTTTGTTTCCCTTATGGGCCAGTCTGGTAGTGGTAAGTCCACACTCCTTTATCTTATTGGCGGTCTCGACATGGATTATGAAGGTGACATTGTTGTCTGTGGTAATAAACTCAAGGGTCTTAAGGATAAGAAGCTTTCTGAGATTAGACTTAAGGAAATCGGTTTTATCTTCCAGTTCTATAACCTGGTTCAGAATCTTAATGTAGAGGATAATATTTTGCTTCCTGCAGCTGTTGCGGGTAAGGATATGGGTGAGTATCGTAAGAAGCTTGATGAGATACTTGATATCGTAGAACTTACTGGTAAGCGTAAGTCAATGCCAGCTCAGCTTTCCGGTGGTCAGCAGCAGCGTGTTGCTATCGCTCGCGCCCTTATAGGTGAGCCATCCATAATTCTTGCTGATGAGCCAACTGGTAACCTCGACAAAGAGTCCGGTATGAAGATTATGGAAATCTTTTCCAAGATTAATAAGGAGAAGGGTATGACAATTCTTCAGGTAACTCATAATGAGGAGTATGCGAAGTTCGGTAATCGTATTGTGCACCTTGATTCGGGAGAGATTATCTAAGCTCGTGGTATAATAAACGCTATGAGATTTGCAATTTGTGATGATGAAAAGATATTCATAGAGCAGTTCGAGTCTGTTGTATATTCCGTATACAACAGACTTGATATTGATTTGAATAAATATAGTGAGGGCCCCAAGCTCCTGGAAGACCTGGACAATGGGCTTCAGGTAGATGCATATTTCCTCGATATTGAGATGGATGCTATGGATGGCATGACTCTCGCAGGCAATATTCGTAAGAAGCTTCCAAATGTTCCTATTATTTTTCTCACAAGTCACTTGGAGATGGCGATTGATGGTTATGAGGTTGGTGCTTTTAGATTTTTGAAGAAGCCAATTGAGCCTGATAAGGTCCAGCAGACTATTGAGGATCTCAAGAAATTTTCTCAGGGTCGTAAGGGTGTGGTTCTTAAAATTGATGGTGAAGATACTGTCATTGTTCCTGATGATGTGCTTTTCCTGGAGTCTGAAAATAATGACGTGCGCATTATTACCAAGAACAAAACTTATGCTATCCGCATGAAGATTATGGATGCGGTGGAAACTTTTAATGAGGTTAGTAATACCTTTACCAAAGTGCATCGTTCCACTGCTGTTAATATGGTTCACGTTACTAGAATACGAGAGAAAGACCTTGTCCTTGATAACGGTTTTGTAGTAGCTATTAGTAGAGGTTGCTTCAAGGAATTTAAGGAGACTTTCTATGCCTATGTGAAGTCGTCAGCGAGGTAACTCATGGATATTCTTGTAACTATTCTCGCTATCGTTTGTGTTGTTATTGCTGCATTTGTTCTTATGAACCAGGTGTGGCGCGTTAAGCTTGCCCCTAACAAGGTAAGCTTTTATATTTTTTTGCTTTGCGCACTTGTGGTGGCAGGTGCTATTTTCTTAGAATTTTCTGAGGCGCTTAGTTCACTATCCAGCATGAGCACAAGCGCGTCTTTTGTGAATGTAGTACGCATTGCAGCGGCAATTATTCCTCTTGTAGTTAATTTTCCACTTGTTATTTACAGTCGTAAAAAGGAAAATGGTGGCTCCTCCATGGAAGTGGCACTTTTGCAGGCGGTTATTGTTCTTTTCGTAAATATTATTTGCATTTTTTCAGGGTCACACCCACTTGTTATGGCATGTGGTGGCTTGGTAAATGTGCTTATCGTTATTTGCTTTGTTTTAAGTAACAATAACAAGTACTACACAAGCGTTTCTAAAATTAATAACGACATGATTAATGCACAACTTAATCACTATGAGACGGTGCGTCAGAGTAACTTTGAGCTTCGTCGTATTAAGCACGACATGAAAAATCACCTTATCGTTATTAAAGAGTTATCTGACACCAAACGCTATGACGAGCTCGATAGTTACGTGGATAAGCTTACTGGCGAAATTAAGGCTAGCGAGACTTATTACAGAACTGGTAACGATATTGCGGATGCGATTATTTCGGATAAGACGGCGAAAGCCAATAAGCGTGGTATTTCTCTTGATGTGCGCGGCACTTTGGTGGAGTGCAATATGGATCCTGTGGATATGTGTACTATCCTCGCAAACCTTCTCGATAATGCGGTGGAGGCCGTCAGTAAACTCTATAATCTTGACGCTGAGCCTGAGCACAAAGTGATTACTCTTGAGTTTAAGAAAAGTAATAATTTTCTCTTTATTGTCCAGAGTAACTACGCTTCGGAAAAAATGCGAACAAATGACGGTAATATCATCTCTTCCAAGATGAGTCCTGACCATGGTTTTGGACTATATAATTTGCGTAACGCCGTAGCCCGTAATAGCGGTGAATTCAAGATTAACGCCTATGATGAGAAATTTATTAAATATGAGTTTGAGGTAATGATACCTTTGCGTTGAACACTTCTCCAAAATGTACTATTATTAACCCAGATTAGTAATTTGGAGGGAGAAATTAATGGCTAATTCAGAGTTCTCAAAGCTTAAAACTTTGCTTATTTATGAGTACTTCATGAGACAAGAAGATGCTTCTTCTGACAAGTCCGATATTACAATGCCTGATATCGTTGATTTTTTGAACGACAAGACAGGACAGGAGTTTGAGCGTAAGTCAATTTATGCGGATATTAAGCATATTAATGACTTCATGAGAATTTCTGGACTTCTTAAGGATGCCACTGAAGATTGGATTGTTCGTGATGGAAAGCGCTACAAAAGAGGCGAGCTTATTGACGAGCTTTCTATGGACGAAGCAAGACTTATTGTTGATGCTATTAATGCCACCCCATTCATTAATTCTGGCCTTTGCGACAAGATTAAAGCAAAGCACCCTGCGTATTTTAAAGATGGTTATATGTCTTTGGTGCCTCACGAAAGCGCCATGTCAAACAACACTAAGTTCCTTCTTACAAGCATCAGAAGCTGTATCGAAAATAGTGAGGCGTTGTCCTTCGAATACGGTTATATCGTGGCCAAGGGTTATAAGGGAATCTCCGAAAAAAATGTTTCTCCACTTGCTCTTGACTGGGAGAAAAATAATTACTATCTCATCGCGGTAGATAACAGCGCATTTCTTAATTCTCATAATCTTGAGGAGTCTATTAGACGCTATAGAATTGACAGAATTAAGTCCCATAAAGTTCTTGTGGATTCACCTTATTATGGACCTAAGAAGGACAAGGAAGTATTGCTTCGTAAGTATTTGAAGAGCTCTATCGACGCCTTTTCTTCTAAGAACAGTCGCATGATTACGGTTAAGCTAACTTCAGATATTCCTAAGAATGCATCTAGCGAAGATATTTGTAATGCAGAAAAGCAGCTTCTTAAGGCGTATGGTGCTTTTTCTGATCGTATTACTATTCGTAAAATTCTTTCAGACAAGACAAATAAGGGTGAGATCGAGTTTTGCTTCGAGGCTGGATTGGTGCCAACTCTCTTTAATGAGCTCTTCAAGCTTTATACCTTTGAAGGTGTAGATGTGGAGATAAAGGATGAAGAGGTAAAGGCGAAGTTCAAGAGTTATCTTAAGAAGGCTTTGAAAGGGCTTTGATTAAAGCCTTCTACATTGCAATGAGCATGATTATTGTTTATAATTGCAAGGTTTACAACATAAGTTATTTAATTAAATAAGGAGCATATATATGGAACCACTTGGTTTAAATGAAATCAGAGAGCGTTATCTCTCTTTCTTCGAATCTAAGGGACACTTGAGACTTCCATCTTTCTCACTTGTACCTAAGAACGATCCTTCTATTCTGCTAATTAATGCAGGTATGACACCTCTTAAGCCATATTTTACAGGCGCTGAGACACCTCCTTGCAAGAGAGTTACTACTTGCCAGAAGTGTATCAGAACTCCTGATATCGAGAATGTAGGTCACACATCACGTCATGGTACTTACTTCGAGATGATTGGTAACTTCTCTTTCGGTGATTACTTCAAGAACGAAGTAATCCCTTGGGCATGGGAGTTCCTTACAGAGAATCTCGAGATGCCAGCAGAGAAGCTTTATCCATCTGTTTATGAAGAGGATGATGAGGCTTTTGAGATTTGGAACAAGGTTGTAGGTGTTCCTGCTGAGAAGATTACACGCCTTGGTAAGGCTGATAACTTCTGGGAGCATGGTACAGGTCCTTGTGGTCCTTGTTCTGAGATTTATTTTGACCGTGGAATCGAGAAGGGCTGTGGTAAGCCTGATTGTGCTCCAGGTTGTGAGTGTGACAGATTCGTAGAGATTTGGAACCTCGTATTCTCACAGTTCGACCGTCAGGAGGATGGTTCTTAC
>JAKSRH010000010.1 GCA_024403675.1 Saccharofermentans sp.
TCGAGTGCGTTAAACTTACATACATTTACGCACAAACCACAGTTATTACATGTTTCAGGATCAATCATAGGAGTCTTATCCTGGCTCATAATAAGTGCAGGACACATAATCTTGCCACAAGCACCACACTTCTTACACTTCTCAAGGTCAACATGAACCTCAACGCCCTTCTTAGCGCGACCTGTAGGAATAAGTGCACAAGGACGACGTGCGATAACAACGGAAACTGCCTCACGAGCCATTTCTTCCTTAATTACCTGCTGACATCCGAAAGTATCAACTGGGTCAACAACGCGGATAGCTTCTGGCATAACGCCAACACTCTGGCAAAGGAGCTCGAGGGATACTGCAGGAGCAGCCTCAAGTCTGATATTCATACCAGTAGCTGGGTTCTGCTGATGACCTGTCATACCTGTGATGGAGTTATCAAGGATGATAAGTGTCATTGTGCTGCCGTTATAAACAGCATTCATAAGATTTGTGATACCAGAATGGAGGAATGTGGAGTCTCCAATAACACCAACCGTATTACGTGATGCCTCACCATCTGTAGCCTTATCAAAACCATGTGCCATACCTACAGAAGCACCCATACAGATTACTGTATCAACTGCCTGCATTGGAGGAAGTGCTCCAAGTGTATAACATCCGATATCACCAGTAACATTTGCATTAAGGCTGTGAAGTGCAAGAAAAAGACCCTTGTGTGGACAGCCTGCGCAAAGAACTGGTGGACGTCCTGGAGGAGTTGGGAGCTTAGTTACATCGATAGCGGCCTTAGGGAGTGCTTCATCTGTAAGAGCTGCCTTAACCATTCTTGTGGAATACTCACCGAGAAGTGAGAAAAGGTCTTTACCCTCGCACTCAACACCCATTGCCTTAATCTCTGTCTCGAGGAAAGGATCAAGTTCCTCTACTACTACGAGGCGGTCAACCTTAGATGCGAACTCCTTAATTGTATTCTCAGCAAGAGGCCAAACGAGACCAAGCTTCAATACGGAAGCTGTTGGAACTGCATCACGAACATACTGATAAGAAGCACCAGCTGTGATGATACCAAGCTTTGTATCTCTCATCTCAATCTTATTAAATACAGACTCTGGATTGCTATCAGCATCAGCAACAATCTGAGCTGTTCTCTTCTCTACTACAACGTGCTTGCCAATAGCATTTGCAGGCATCATTACATACTTCTTGGAATCCTTAACATACTCCTTAATCTCGATAGGATTAGGATCATTAAGCTCTACGATAGAACGGGAGTGTGAAACTCTAGTGTGAAGTCTAATCATTACTGGAGTGTCGTACTTTTCTGAGAAC
This sequence comes from Saccharofermentans sp., assembly GCA_024403675.1. Classification (GTDB taxonomy): domain Bacteria; phylum Bacillota; class Clostridia; order Saccharofermentanales; family Saccharofermentanaceae; genus Saccharofermentans. The sequence goes on from JAKSRH010000010.1 coordinate 1,321, forward strand.
TCATAAGCGTACTTTGTAAACTCTTTACACTCATTTGAATCAGAAGGCTCGAACATAGGAATCTTAGATGATCTAGCGTAATGACGAGAATCCTGCTCATTCTGTGAAGAATGCATTCCTGGGTCATCAGCTACGCAGAATACGAGTCCTGCATTTACACCTGAATATGATACTGTAAAAAGTGGGTCAGCACATACATTCATACCAACGTGCTTCATACAAGTCATTGCACGACCACCCCTAACGGAACATCCGATAGCAGCCTCTGCTCCTACCTTCTCATTAGGCGCCCACTCACAAGCGATTTCCTTATACTTTGCAATTGTCTCTGTGATTTCAGTACTTGGAGTTCCTGGGTAAGATGAAACGAACTTAACACCAGCCTCATAAGCACCTCTAGCAACGGCTTCGTTGCCAAGAAGAATCTGTCTCATTATAGTTCCCCTTTACGTAGAAATTAACTTTGTAATTATACCACAGTAAAGGAACTACAGCATCAAGCAAAAATCGAATTATACTTCTTTGACATTTCAGTTTTAAATGCACGAATACGATGACAAATATAACATCCAATGATAACGCCGATAGTATTACCAATAACGTCATCTATTTCACATGTTCCACGCATTGTCATAAGCTGTAATACTTCAATAATTATAGAAAAGAACATCGCATACTTTACAGACATACGATAACTCCAAAGTCTAGGAGCCATGATACCTATTGGTACAAACATAAGATAATTTAGAAAAATGTGCTCAAAACTAGTCTGTCCAGCAGCTGCCATAAGATATGACCAAAAAGGAATAAGTTGAATACTTATATGATTACCACTACTACGACCAAGCACTGTATAAAAAATCACTAAAACTAAATAAGCAACTAATGCACCTGCATATTTACGTTTACGTGTACTACGCTTACCTTCTAATACAATAAATGCAACAAGACCAGAAGCAACTGCAACTACGATCCATATAGGATTAAAAACAAAATACGTATTAACAATATTGTAAATACGAAGCATGCAGTCAACCTGATTCATGAAGCGTTCCCCTTTCTTTTTATGATTTAATTCTATCGTTCTTTTACGGGGATTTTTTTACGAGCTCATAAACAAAATATACTAGCTGATTCACATTTTGACATAATTTAGCGAACTATTATTCGTTTGTGCGTTACTAAGCATCACCTTGTCACATATAACGCAATTCACGAATTAATAGTGTTCGTTACTCTTTTTTTTACAAAACAAAAACCGTCCGCTTAATACGGACGGTTATTAAGAATCTTAATTAATTAATAATTAAAGAGCCTTCTTAGCCTGCTCACAGAGAGCTGCAAAACCCTGAGCATCTGTGATAGCGATATCAGAAAGAACCTTACGGTCGAGCTCGATACCAGCCTTCTTAAGACCATTCATGAACTTAGAATAAGAAAGACCATTGATACGTGCAGCAGCATTGATTCTTGTGATCCAAAGCTTTCTGAAATCTCTCTTCTTCTGTCTTCTGTCTCTGTATGCATAGGAACCAGACTTAAGAACTGCCTGATTAGCTACCTTGAAGAGCTTGCTCTTCTTACCGAAGTAACCCTTTGCCTGCTTCAAAATCTTATGGTGACGTGCTCTAGTACGAATACCTCTTTTAACTCTAGACATTTATATATCCTCCTTCAAGATAGAAAATTACATGTAAGGGATCATCTTACGAATGATCTTTGTATCAGGTGCAGATGCAACTGTGTTGTGACGGAGATGTCTCATTCTCTTTGTAGGTCTCTTAGAAAGAATGTGACGACGGAAGCTCTGTGCACGAAGTACCTTACCTGTACCTGTAACCTTAAATCTCTTCTTGGATGCGCTGTGTGTCTTCTGCTTAGGCATTTTTATATCCTCCTTGAATTAATTACTTATTTTTCTTTGGAACGAGATACATTACCATGTTACGTCCCTCGATCTTTGGCTTTTTATCAATCTGTCCGTATTCCTCGATACCCTCAGCGAACTTCTCCATAACGGCGAAACCCTGCTGCTGATATGCCATCTCACGGCCACGGAATCTGATGTTAATCTTTACTCTGTCTCCTGCCTTAAGGAACTTGATAACTGCCTTCTGCTTAACCTCGATGTCATGAACATCTGTTGTGAGCTTAATGCCAATCTCCTTAAGTTCTGTTTCCTTCTGCTTCTTACGAGCTTCCTTCTCTCTCTTACCCTGCTCGAAAAGGAACTTACCGTAGTCCATTACCTTGCATACAGGATTATCAGGGTTAGAAGAAATGCATACGAGATCAACTCCTGCCTCGTCAGCTGCCTTAAGAGCTTCTTCAATTGGAACGATACCCTTCATCTCACCGTCAGCGTCAATAAGACGAACCTGAGCGAAAGTGATATCTTCGTTAATCATCTGATTACCGGTTGGCTTTGCGATGTGAAACACCTCCTGACCATAAAAAAAGAACGGTTCTTACAAAACCCGTTCTCAAACACCCAAGCATCCGTTATACTTGAAAGTTATTAACCTCTTTACTAGCCTGTCTTACGACCGCCGCTTAAGGTGAGACACGGAGTTCTGCTTTTATTTACTCGAAGATAATACCCATACGTTAAAGGTTTGTCAATGTTTTTCGCAAAAATTTATTTGAATTTCTGCATTTATCCTTAATTCGTAGTATATTTATATCTGTATAAATTATATAAGAGGTATATATCATGATAGCAAAAAGAATGATTACAAAACTCGAGGGTGGTTCCCTCATCCGTAAGATGTTCGAAGAAGGCAACCGTCTCAAGGCAATCTACGGTGCAGATAAGGTATTTGACTTCTCCATTGGTAACCCAGACCTCGAGCCTCCAAAGGAAGTAACAGACGCTCTCGTAGAACTAGCTTCAAATCCTACTCCTGGCATGCACGGATACATGAGCAATAGTGGTTACGAATCCACACGAGCAATTATCGCCAAGAAGCGCTCTGAAGAGTCTGGTCTCGATATCAAAGCTGATGCTGTTTGCATGACTGTAGGTGCTGCAGCTGCTATGAACGACGTTCTCCACTCTCTCCTTGATGATGGTGATGAGGTAATCGTTCTTGCTCCATACTTCATGGAATATAACAACTACATTGATAACCACGGTGGTAAGGTTGTATCCGTTTCTACCGATGACAGTTTCATGCCTGACTTCGAGGCAATCGCAGCTGCTATTACAGTTAAGACAAAGGCAATTATCATAAACTCTCCAAATAACCCATCTGGAGTTATCTATTCAGCAGAGCAACTCATTAAGCTCAACAATCTTCTCAAGGCACAAGACCACGTAATCCAGGTTATCTCCGACGAGCCTTATATCGACCTCGTATACGATGGCATGGAAGTTCCTGCTGTTCTCAAGTACATCGACAACGTAGTAATCTGCTTCTCTTGGAGTAAATCCCTTTCCCTCCCAGGTGAGAGAATCGGATACACACTCGTATCACCAAAGAACGAGGACTACGCTGACCTCACTGGTGCTATCGTTCTTTCTAACAGAATCCTCGGCTCCGTTAACGCACCTGCTATCTGGCAGAAAGTTATTGAGAAGTCTCTCTACGCTAAAGTTGACGTAGCAAACTACGAGCACCGTCGTAACCTCCTTTATGGCAACATCATTGACGCTGGTTTTGATTCAGTTAAGCCTAACGGCGCCCTCTACGTTTTCATGAAGACACCTAACGGCATGACAGATGCTGAATTCTCTGCTGTATGCGCAAAGTACAACCTCCTTCTTGTTCCTGGCGCAAGCTTCTCACGCGCAGGTTACTGCCGTCTCGCATTCTGTGTATCTGAGGCTACAATCAAAGGATCCCGTCAGGCATTCTTCGCAATCGCCGACGAGCTCGGTATCGCACACAAGGCTGAACTTTAAAATTAAATCTTTCGCTATTATTAAAAGTGCATCCCGTACTATTTACGAGATGCACTTTTTGTTTGTGTGGAAGTCATAATTAAGAATGACACCGCTAGGTTGAACCGGAAGCTTCTCGAAAGGATTATTTTACGTAGAACACAAATTCACCATTATCGTCCCACATATCATCCCAGCTACAGAATTTATTACCATCAATACTTTCTTCAAGATACTCCATATCACAGTTTGCCTTAAAGTAACTTATAAGTTCCTGTGTCTCCTCATTATCATCCCAGTATCTCAGATAGTTAAAAACGCAACTATCCTGAAAGTCAACTGCATTAATATCAGCACCTTCATCAATTAACCAATAAATAATATCAGTATTATTTCTGTTACCATTAAGAGCCGCAAGTAATGGTGTTCTTGGATAATCTGGATTGGAAGATTCAATATCGGCACCGTTATCGTATATAGCCATGGCAAAATCCATATCTACTTCACAAGCATATGCAAACAGAGAAACATTTTCTGTATCAGCGCCCTTAAAACAGTCAGTACAGTCAGGATCATAATTACCTTCTTTGGCCATTTTCAAGGTATCTTTATAGCCCGTTCCATCTTGTTCATATTCGTACATCTTTTTTGCAAGCTTATATGTGTCATCAAATGAACACGATGCCATTAACAAAGCACAGATACAAAAAATAATTATCACAGTAATTTTCTTCATCATAAAATCCCTCTATTCCATATATAGGTTTTAACAGACTTATTCTACATCACCACAATAGATTTGAATTGCTTTATCAAGGAAAACAGCTGTTCCCTCTCCACCGCATTCATCGATATTCTTTGTGAATTCTCCGCCACCAGAATACATTTTTCCAAGACCAAGTAAAATTCTATCCGTACAGTTATACAAATTTTCAGTAATATAGGCCTGAATTCTTTTTACCACGTCCTGAGCTTCAGAAGAAGAAGGATCCTTATCCTTTATATCGCCAGCTTCTTTGAACAACAACATAAATCTGTCCGCCAAAAGCTGTTCTTCTTCCTCAGTACGATTTTTCTGCTTTTCCTGCATCTGTTCATACTCTGGTGTATTACCGTATAGTTCCTTCGCCTGTCTGGAATATTCATCAAGCTTACTTCTATCAAAAGCTTTAAAATCCATATATTTTACTCCTAACATTTTTATTCCAAGAGCAAAGTTCATAAGGTTTTCAATATGTTCCTTCTTTAACTTCAGAAGTTCAATCTGTTGTTCCAAGGCCTTGTTTCTGTCAAAGTCAGGACTACTGATAATATTCTTTATATCCTTAAGAGGAAACTCTAGTTCGCGAAAAAGTAAGATGTATTTGAGGCGGTCAAGATCTGTATCGTCATACAGTCTGTAACCAGAATCGGTGTATCCCGTCGGATGTAAAAGACCAATCTTATCGTAATACTGAAGCGTGCGTATACTCACCCCTGCAATTTTACTTACCTCATGTACTGTCATCATTATGGGTTTCCTCCTTTGCTCTTATAGCATCACTATAAACTATTACGTTACGTAGGAGTCAACACCATTTTTATAATTTTCATCTAAGAAAATAAGCAATAATAAGAACTATAGCCAATGTAATAAGACCTGCAATTACTCCGCTTAATACCTGCTGATAAATCTTCTTGCCATCTTCTCTTGCAGTCTCAATCTCGTTAAGACGATTACCCTTCATGTATTCAGTAATCTCGCGATAAGTTGAAATACTATTTTCCTTCTTAAACTTTTCAACCTTAAAGGAAAAAATCATTGTTCCAATGAAGAACACGCCCCAGATGCAGGCACCGATTAAACCAAGATACTTTATTAAAGGAATTGCTGATACCATTAAAATCAACATAAGTCCAAACAATATATATCCATAGTTCTGTAATTTCTTCTGATCTTCTTTTCTGATAATTTCTTTCATTTTTTCTATATCTCCTTTGACAAGTTCATCTATGGAGACTTCAAAAATTTCACTCAAAATCATAAGACTTTTTACATCAGGGTAGCTCTTATCATTTTCCCAACTAGAAATTGTCTGTCTTGATACGTACGCTTTCTCAGCCAAAACCTCTTGAGACATAGACATCTTGCTACGCAATTCCTTGATGTGATTTCCGAGTTCCATTTTCGTCACCTCCGTTGTAGCTACAGCATAGTCTGCTGCATTGTTTTTGTCTGTCAAAAGGTCTTTACAACCAATAATATAAGGCTTTTTCAAGTTTTGTCAAAATTCTTAGCACACTATTTTCCAAGAAAAAAGAGTCCCAGTATAACCAGGACTCTAATTAATCATTCTACTTACTAGATGTGAGGAAACTTGTTTTTGCGCCTTCCGCACGAACGAAGTGAGGAGGACTTAAGCAAAAAAAGTTTCCGAGCATCCTCCGCACAAGCGAAGCGCGGAGGACCCACAGGAATGAGAGAAATAATTTTGCGACCTCCGCACAAGCGAAGCGCGGAGGACCGGAGCAAAATTATTTCTCGAATTCCACTCTATCAACAATATTCGCAGAACAAAGAAGCATAATAGCAATCATAACTATTCCACCAAGTGCACCTGCGCCAATAAGAGCTGCAAGAGAACCTACAATGTAATACACAACGATTGCAGGAATCATAGCAATAAAGAAGAACGCATAAATCAAAATGTATCGAACAAACATAAGAAGGAATCTACCGAGACCTCTAAACAAACGCATCATTACAAGTGCTGTAAGCTCACAAAGGCAATCAAATACCATGATGAACACAAAAAGTCCACCAAGAGCCAAAGGACCTGGCTTAAGGATAAACCAGAAAATTGCTGTTGCGAGAATAGAATCAAAAGTCATTTCAGGCAAATCAGCCATAAGACAAGCAAAGAGCTTCTTTGGGCCAGACTCTGGAACCATAAAAATAAATGGTTTATTGAACTCGAGAACTGTCTTACCACCACCATAAATAACTACATTAAGAAGTGAGATCATCATAAGACCCATAATAAGAGCCATCATCTTATCATCTTCATATGTACCCTTCATCATAAACATATAAACAGCAGTGATAAATCTATAAAGAAGCGCAAGGCTATTTACAAAGAAGAACTTACTTGCTCTAGCATTCTGTAAGAAGTGCATGTAAGTAAATGCACTAGCACCCCAACCAGACTTTAAAGACTCCTTACCCACCTTGATTTTCTTATTCATATTAGCTGTATCTGTATCAACACCTGCCTTACGTGCCTCAATAATATCAGCTACTTTCTGTGCATTAGCAATTGCTGTTTCATAATAATCAAGATCTACATTCGCATACAAAGCGCAAATAAATACGATGAAAAGAACAATCAAAGCAATACCAACAAGAAGGTAAACAAGGCTGTTCTTTACAATGCCGCCATAGATAAGAGAAAGCCAACCAGCTACTGGGAAGCACTGAGAAAAAATAGAACTACCAAAATCAGCAATAATATTTTTTATACCAAGGCTAGTAACTGCTCCGAAGGAACCATATCTCTTAACCATGCTAAGAAGGAAGCCACCAATAAGAACCAAGTTAACAGCAAGAAGGCCAATTAAAATCTTATTCTTAACACCCTCTTCTTCTGCAAACTTAGCACCAAGGAAACTAGCTACTAAGTAACTAAGAAGCATTGAAAAAAGTCCACCAACAAGAAGAGCAAGAACATCTACTGAGTTAACACCAAAAATGGAATACAACACTGCTACCTGGCAAGAAAGCACCCACAAAAGCATTGCACAAGTTGTGATAACACCCTCTACAAGGATAATAAGGTTAAACTTTTCTGTGAAAGGTCCTGCTAAGTGAAAGTTAACATCACTATTTGAAAAACCAACTACACCATTCTTAACGCCAGAGTAAAACATAAAGTCAAACATAAGCATAAGAACAAGGCTAATACCACCTAGAACCAAGTTAGGATTTCTAACAACAGCATCTTCACTATCTGCCATGAGTGTTGGGAAGAAAATCATGAACACTGACATAGCTACTGCGAGAAGAAGCAAAACAAACTTAAGAGGTCTCTTAAGAAGAGACTTCCTTACTCTATATAAATAAGCTGAGAGCATGTTACTCCTCCTTCTTTGCCTCGTCGGAGGACTTTCCTTCTGTAATCTGGAAGAAGAGCTCGTCGAGACTCTTCTCATCACTGCTGTCTGCACGATTGTGCTTTGTAGCAGCAATACGTCCATTCATCATGATGTGAGCAACATCCCAATAATCTTCAATAGTATCAATCATATGTGTGGAAATAAGGACTGTCTTACCCTGCGCCTTAAGTTCCTGAAAAAGAGCCTTAAGTTCCTTAATAGCATGTGGATCAAGACCAACCATAGGCTCATCAAAAATAACAACCTTTGGATCATGGAGGAGAGCACAGCAAATAGATACCTTCTGCTGCATACCCTTAGAGAGCTCCTTACCCATCTTCTTACGCTTATCAGTAAGTTCAAATCTCTCGAGAAGCTTCTCTTTAATAGAAGTATCCTCTACCTTATAAGCTCTTCTGATAAATTCAAGGTGCTCGTCAATTGTGAGTGTATCATAAAGAGCTGGCATCTCAGGAACATAACCGAGAAGTCGCTTTGCTTCGATTGTATGGTTGTCTTCACCACAAATCTCGATATCACCCTCATATCGAAGAAGACCTGCAATAGACTTAATAATTGTGGATTTACCAGCACCGTTAGGTCCAAGAAGGACACCAATCTCGCCATCACCAATAGTAAAAGACAAATTATCATTTGCCAAAAACTTCTTATATTTCTTTGTTACTCCATTTACAACTAACATAAAAAATCCTCCTTTATTCACAATACATATTAGCAATCCACATTAAATAAAAGTATTTCTAAATATAAAGAATGATTAAAGAAGGCTACCAATTAACATCTCTTCTAGAAATAATGCGAACTGCTAGTGGCACCATCGCTGCCCAAATACCTACAAAAGCAAGTGCCATGGATCCAACCAAAATGGCGATGATCATATCATCACTTGTGGCAAATCTTCCAAAAAACTCCGTTATAAAGAAAGATAATGTCATTCCTACCAAAATAAAAACAATTATTGTCACATAACGCACCATCATTAGCACACTTTTTCCAAGGCTTCGGAACAACCTTACGCAAATAATGCCCAAAGTCTGTGACACGAGATCAAACATAACCATCATCAACACAAATGCTATTATGGATAAAATTCCAAAAGAACTACCTGAAGGTATCTTTACTATAATTGCGCAAAGGACTGCGTCGAAAAGCATTTCGGGCAAATCCGCCATAAGGCACGCCGCAAACTTCTTACCAGGTGTCTCTGGAACCATATAAAAATACGGACGGTTGAACTCAAAGACAATCTTTCCTCCACCGTACACGATAGAATTAAGTACCATCATGGTAGTCACGCCCATAATTACCACAATGAGCTTTTCTTCAAGAACATTACCAGATACTAGCAAAATAATAAGAGCAAATATTCTATAAATAAGAGCCACTTTATTTACAAAGAAAAATTTTGATTCTCTTCTATTCTGAAAAAGGTGCTGCCAGAAAAAAGCATTTGCGCCCCATCCCTTTTCATATACTTCATTACCAACTTTAGCTGTTCTAGAGATACCTGTATTTACTGCCTCTACACCTGCACGGCTTGATTCTACAATATCTGCAATCTTTTGAGCATTGGCACCAGCAGTCTCATAAAAATCAAACTCTGTTTTAAAGTACAAAATACCAAGAACCACTACGAAAAGAACTTCGATAATGATTAACAAAAAAGTAAAGCCATTAAGATTTGTGTAAACAAGAGAATTCCATCCAGTAATAGGCAATGCAGCAATCCAACGAGAATTACCAATTCTATCAAGAAGGACAAGTATACTCTGCTCTTTTACTTGCTGAAAAGAACCACACTCTACAATAAGATCATGTAAAATCAAGAAAAAAGCAGCGAAATGATATGCGAGAAGTACGCCCATAGCCCACACCCTAGCCTTAATACTCTCAGGATATGCAGCACTTATATACGAGGTAAAAAGGAACATAATTATCATGGCAATAATAGCCTGCACCAGAAAATGCAAATAATCACTAGTTCCAAATCCAATCCACATGGACAAAAATGACATATTAACCGTCAAGAACCATATAAAGAAAAACAAACTACCAAGACCATATCCAAATGACATTACAAGATTAAACCTCTTTGAATAAGGACCTGCTAAGTGGAAATTAACATCTGGAAGTGACACTCCAAGCACACCACTTCTAAAACCAACAGCGTACGCATAGTCGGCACTAATTAGCACCAAAAGCTTACTGATACCATTAATAACACCATAGTTGGGCACTTCAAAAAATTGATATTTAGGAGTATCTAATCTAATTACAGACATAACTGCAAATATTAATCCCAAGACAACAAGACCCATAACAATAGGCTTCTTACGAGCAGTATTAACTAGTCTGTAAATATACGCACTTACCATACAAGAAGAATATCACAAAAATAAAAGGGCCTGCTACTGCAGACCCTTAAACATTCAGTTAATTATTACTATTAGCCCTTGGACTTGATGTACTCATCAATACCCTTAGCAGCTGCCTTACCAGCACCCATAGCAAGGATAACTGTAGCGGCACCAGTAACAGCATCACCACCAGCAAATACGCCTTCCTTAGATGTCTGTCCATTTGCCTCATCAGCTACAATACACTTCCACTTATTAGTGTCGAGACCCTTAGTAGTAGAAGCAATAAGTGGATTAGGAGATGTACCAAGAGACATGATAACTGCATCTGTCTCGAGTTCGAACTCAGAACCCTCGATAACGACTGGACGACGACGACCAGAAGCGTCTGGCTCACCAAGTTCCATACGTACACACTTCATACCACGTACGCAGTGATCCTCTGTCTCAAGAATCTCTACTGGATTTGTAAGAAGCTCGAACTTGATGCCCTCTTCCTTAGCATGATGAACTTCTTCTACTCTTGCAGGAAGCTCAGCCTCAGAACGACGATATACGATAGTAACTTCAGCACCAAGACGGAGAGCTGTACGAGCAGCATCCATTGCTACGTTACCACCACCAACAACTGCTACCTTCTTAGGACGGAAGATAGGTGTATCGGAATCATCACGGAATGCCTTCATGAGGTTATTACGTGTAAGATACTCATTAGCAGAGAATACACCCTTTGCATTCTCACCAGGAATCTTCATAAACATTGGAAGGCCTGCACCAGAACCTACGAATACAGCCTCGAAGCCTTCCTCTTCCATGAGTTCATCAATAGTAACGGACTTACCGATAACTACGTTTGTCTCAATCTTAACGCCCATAGACTTAACGTTCTCTACCTCAGCAGCTACTACCTTATCTTTAGGAAGACGGAACTCAGGAATACCATAAGTAAGTACTCCACCAGCCTCGTGAAGAGCCTCGAAAATTGTAACATCATAACCAAGTCTAGCAAGATCACCAGCACATGTAAGACCTGCAGGTCCAGAACCTACGATAGCAACCTTATGACCATTTGGAGCTGCATCTACAGTTGGCTTAACACCTTCTTCTCTAGCACGATCTGCAACATATCTCTCGAGCTTACCGATAGATACTGCATCACCCTTGATACCCTTAATACAAAGAGCCTCACACTGTGTCTCCTGTGGGCAAACACGTCCACATACAGCAGGAAGTGCGGAAGACTGGCTAATAACATCGTAAGCACCCTTAAAATTCTGTTCCTTAAGTGCAGTAATAAAGCCAGGAATATTGATGGATACAGGACAACCCTCTACGCATCTAGGCTTCTTACAATTAAGACATCTAGCAGCCTCAAGAACTGCTTCTTCCTCTGTATAACCGAGGCAAACCTCGTCAAAATTCTTTGCTCTAACTAGTGGCTCCTGCTCACTGATTGGAACTCTAACCATACCTTCAGCCATTACTTGTCACCTCCGCAGAATCCGCAACCACCATGATGAGTGTCGCCTTCCTTAAGCTTAAGCATTGCTCTACCCTCTTCTGTGCGATAAAGCTTCATACGCTCCATAGCCTCGTCGAAGTTAACCTTATGGCCATCAAACTCTGGTCCATCAATACAAGCAAACTTAACTTCATCACCTACTGTAAGACGGCAAGCACCGCACATACCAGTACCATCTACCATGATAGGGTTCATACTAACAATAGTAGGAATATTGTGTTTCTGTGTTGTAAGACAACAGAACTTCATCATAATCATTGGTCCGATGGATACGCACAAATCATATGTCTTACCCTCAGCTACGAGGTCATCAATAACCTTAGTAACCATACCGTGACGACCGTAAGAACCATCGTCTGTTGTGATATAAAGATTACCGGAAACTGCCTTCATCTCATCCTCAAGGATAACAAGATCCTTTGTCTTAGCACCAACAATAACATCAGCATCAATACCATGCTCGTGGAGCCACTTAACCTGAGGATATACAGGAGCTGTACCAAGACCACCTGCAACGAAGAGAATCTTCTTTTTCTTAGTCTCTTCAATATCATCTGTAACAAGCTCAGATGGACATCCGAGAGGACCTACGAAATCGTGGAGATACTCTCCCTCTTCCATAGCCATCATCTTTGTAGTGCTGGCACCAATTACCTGTACTACGATTGTTACTGTTCCCTCTTCACGATTGTAATCGCAGATAGTAAGTGGGATTCTCTCTCCAAGCTCATCAATTCTAACAATGATGAACTGGCCTGGTTCACAATACTTAGCTACTCTAGGAGCTACAATATCCATAAGGAAGATTGTAGGACAGAGTACGCGCTTTTTCTTAATTAGATACATAAGCCGCCTCCGATATATTTGGTCAAAAGTTACAAAACCAATATTAATTTTATCACATTATTTGGGATTACTGTATACCCTCATAATTATTAATTAGAATATATATGAATTTGAAATTCCCAAAATATCAAGGAATGGAATACATGCGATAACAAAGAGAACAATCAATACGATAAATCTCTTAATAGTAATCTTTGGTGACTTACGATAATAACAATATGCTACATAAGCTGTTGGAATAAAGAACAACTTAAGTACAATTGATTCCTGAGTAACTGCAATAAAGAAGAGTGTATAGAATGGAATAAGGAAATCAAAGCAAAGGAAGAAATCTGATACTCCAGCAATCTTCTCTGTAGGTCTGCTAGAAAAAAGCTTTGGTAAAGCAATTGCTGCAACAATCAATAACACTGCCCATACACAAATGCTAACAATTTTACCTGTACTTAAATCAGCATCAAAGTATCTATCATAAAAATAATCCTGATGTGCCTTTACATACTTAACATAAGCCTTATAATTTCTCTCATTTATAAGATACTCAAGTTTTGTAATTAAAGAATTTATTGGAGCATTAACACTTAAGCTTACTGATTCTGAACGGAATAAATAATACTCCTCATCAGCATAGCTCAAAATCATATAATAGGCACTTGTAATAGCACTTGGGAGATTAATCCATCCGATAACAGACAATGCGCCATCCTGTACGCTATTACCAAAAAGGAATGTTGCTGATATAAAACAGAAAACTAAGAAATAGTAGATCATCATAGCAAACATAGCAACAATGAAATACAAGTAATTAAATCCTGAATATAGGCTCATCAAAGCCATACCAAGAATTGAAAAAACAAAAGTCTGAACGGCATAGATTGTAAATACATTAGCCATATGAACCATAGCTATCTTTTCTCTAGAAAGTGGGAAAGAAAACCATGTATCCAAATTACGCTTATTACGGAAACTAGAAAACTCCAAATATGCCAAAGCAAATGCTTCTATAAAGAAAAGTACAGAGAAAGCATCCAAAGAAACAATTGGGAATCTTTTCGAATCATAATATCCACCTAATCTAGTAATAAATGTGGACAATCCCATTAATAATCCAAAAACTATAGTTACAATCATTGTTGGGATAGATTTACTAATACGATATTTATAATAATTAACCATTACTCTACCCTCCTTATTCTCTTATCAAGGCTCTCAATAAAGGCCTCCTCGAAGTTAAGGGCAATTTCATCCATAACAGCAGGTCCAAGTGACTGAAGCTTAGGAAGAACCTCTTCCTTGCTACCATCAAATACACCTACTACAAATCTACCTGTTATCTTAAGATTAACCACCTTAAGACCTGCTGCAGTAAACATAGCTTCATTTGGTGTCTCAACAAATGCCATCTGATAACGGCACATATTTACTCTCTCTTCAAGAGCACTACCAGAAGCAACTACATGCTTCTCATCAATCATTACATAGTCATCACAGAACTCTTCAAGCTCAAGAAGCGCGTGGCTTGAAATAATAACTGTGGCATTATTCTCAGTAACATGTTTACGAATTCTTTCCTTAAACATCTTACGAGCAAGTGGATCAAGACCATCAAATGCTTCGTCAAGAAGCAAATACTTTGGTGCGATAGCGAAAGCAATTGCTATATAAGCCTGACGACGCATACCCTTTGAAAAAGAACGAAGAGGTTTCTTCTCATCAAGGCCAAAATAAGAAATAATCTCATTGTATACAGCCTTATTTGCATTTGGGTAAAAAGTCTTATAGAGCTTAAACATGCTCTTTGTTGTTGTCTGTGCTGTGAAATAAGGATCATCTGGGAGAAGGAAAATATCCTGGCGAGTCGTATCAATAAGAGGTGACTTGCCATCATAAAATACTTCACCCTGCTGAGGCTTATAAATACCGGTCATTAATCTAAATAAAGTAGATTTACCAGCACCGTTAATACCGACGAGTCCGAGAACTTTTCCAGATTCGACAGTAAGATCCACATCCTGAAGCACCACATGCTTACCAAAGGAATGTGATAATCCTTTTATCTCAATCATAGGTATATCTCCTTAACCATAAAAAGTTAATTTTAATTATATCGTAAAAAAAAACTGCCTCGCGACATATAACGCGAGGCAATTTTGCGGTTAAAAAGCAAATTTTGAAAATTAGCCCTCAGAAATAGCTCCCATTGGACATGTGTCTGCACAAGAACCACAATCGAGGCAAGCATCTGCATCGATATTGTACTGTGTATCACCCTCAGAGATTGCTGATACTGGGCAGCTATCTGCACAAGCACCACAGGATGCGCATGCATCGGAAATTACATAAGCCATGGTAATTACCTCCTTGTTTATTATCAACTTGATATTACACTACAACCTAGTGTTTTCACAAGTTATATTTTTTATTCTGCCTTTTCTGGCTCGTTTTTGTCACGCTTCTCTTTCTTGTGTTTTGCCTTCATAGGGCAGCAATCACAGCCTTGAGTGTCATGTGGGCACGCTCCTGCATCACAACCAACATCTGTGTTCATTGGTGCGATTGCGGACCATGCGTAATTAACAATCTCGGAAACATCATCCTTTGTATACTTAACAGAAACAATTTCCTTGATTAGATTTACATCATTAACAATACCTACACCATCTGGTGTTCTAACCTTTTTACCTACCTTAGGGAGACGGCGGTGTGCATCCGCATAAGCGTCCTTTTCGTACTGAAGGCAGCACATAAGTCTTCCACAAGCACCATTAAGTTTAGAAGGATTAAGAGAAAGATTCTGATCACGCGCCATTCTCAAAGTAACTGGTGCGAAATGGTCAAGAAATGTACAACAACAAAGTTCTCTACCGCATACACCTACGCCACCAACAAGCTTTGCCTGATCTCTAGAACCAATCTGACGAAGCTCGATACGAGCTCTAAATGAAGCAACAAGATCTTTAACAAGTTCGCGGAAGTCTACTCTGTTTTCAGATGTAAAGAAGAACACTACCTTCTTACCATCAAAAGAAAATACTGCGTCAATAAGATTCATATCGAGATTATTCTTCTCAATAAGGGAAAGACAGCGATCATAAGCTTCCTTCTCCTTTTCCTGCTTAAGAGAATATCTCTCGATTTCTTTCTCATCAGCAAATCTCTCTACTGCAATAATGTCTTCTGGCAATAAAGACTCCTCAAGTTCATATGGCTCCTCTACTACATGACCCAAATCAAGGCCCATAGGAGTATCAGCCATAACCATATCGCCAATCTTAAGGTTCAAATCTCCACAGAGATACTTTGTAACCTTACCAGCATCTCTGAAAGTAATATTTACTATTTTCTTCATCGAGCAAGCTCCTTATGTATTTTCAAAAACATACTGCAACATCCTGCTTCAAAATTCACATTAACCTTAAGTCCTCTAGCGAATTCAGTAACAGCTGCTGCGGCATTAGATATATTTGCATAATTAATCCATTTATTATCAGATAAAAAGTTAATTAAGTCTTTTTCTTTATCAATATTTTTTATCATACCTGGTGTTGGAGAAGCAAGTAAAGCAGCCATATCTCCAAGTGTCCAAAGCATGAGAAGAAGCATTTCTTCTATTCTGTCTCTATTTTTGTCCCAGAATGCAAATTCATCATAAAGAAGGTCTGTCAAAGACATCTTTGGCATAGACAAAACTAGATCAAGAATTCTGTCCCTCTCCTCCGAGAAACTTTCATCTTGAGCCAAATCCAAAGCTCTTCCTGGAATACCAGAAGAAAACGAAGCGATAAAAGCCGCTTCACTCTCTGGAATAGGTTCCTCACCATTTTCACTTCTATTATTAGCAAGTATTGCCTTTATCTCATCAGCAGAATAATTCTTAAGTTTAAGTTCAGTAACACGAGACATAATCGTAGGAATAATTCTGGAGCTATCTGATACTGTAAGAATAAATGCCACACCCTTTGGTGGCTCTTCTAAAGACTTAAGAAGAAGATTCTGAGACTCATTACCAAGCTGGTCACCATTAATGATATACACCTTAGTAGATGCTATCTGAGGGTTAATCGCAATATCACTTGAAACATCACTACGAAGATCTGCAATGCGAATAGACTTGCGACCATCAGTAGCTTCAATTCTCTTAATATCAGGGTGAGTACCTGCCACGAAATAACGACAGTTATTACACTTACCACAAGCACCATCAGAATTAGGAGTACTACACATGATTGCTTTCGCGAGTTCTTCTGCAATCAAATGCTTACCCATGCCTTCTGCTCCTGTAATAAGGAATGACTGAGGCATGTGACCATTAAGCATAAGAGAAATTCTTCTCTTAATGTCCTGCTGACCTATAACCCTGATTAAGCTCATTTTGATTTACCCGAGCTTCTGGAGAATATACTCTCTAATCTGTGCCTGAATCTCGTCAGGTGTAGATGATGCGTCAATAATCTTTACACGACTATCCTTGGAAGCAAGCTGGAGATAACCTTCTCTTACCTTTTCCTGAAAAGAAGTACCAAGAGCCTCGAGGCGATCCTCTGCTTCACCTCTTGCCTGTCTTCTCTTAAGTGCATCCATAGGAGAAATATCTAGACAAATAGTAATATCTGGCTCCAAATTATTAGTCGCAATGTGATTAAGTGTATTTACTAATTCTTCACCAAGTCCTCTAGCACATCCCTGATATGCATAAGTAGAATCAAAGAATCTATCACTTACAACAACCTTACCCTCGCTAAGTGCAGGTCTAATTACTTCCTCTGTAATCTGTGCACGTGCTGCCTCATAAAGAAGAAGTTCTGCAAGAGAAGTCATGGAATCATTCTTCTTATCAAGGAGAATATTTCTAATCTTCTCGCCTACTACAGTACCACCTGGCTCTCTAATCTGGATAAGGTCATGACCCATTTCCTTGAGCCAATCCATAGTCATCTTAAGCTGTGTGCTTTTGCCACAACCATCAATGCCTTCGAAAGTAATAAAAATACCTTTTCCCATAGTAAATTAATCCAACTTTATAGTGTGAATTCCAGCAATCTCAATCCAGATTTCCTTCTCAATACGATCATTCTCGAGACGAATATCTTCAAGTGTCTCTTCTGCCTTCTCGTATTTTGGCTGGAACTGTGTACGTGGTCTGTCATTACGACGATCACGATTATTACGACGGTTCTTATTGCCATCGCGGTTAAACTCACGGTTCTTGCCATTATTATTCTGGTCACGATTCTGTGACTTCTGCTGATTTTGATTCTGGTTCTGATTCTGATTATTCTGCTCAGAATTATTCTTGTTCATCTGTGGCTTACGCTCACCGTTGTAGTTACGGTTCTTACGGCGTCTGTTATTGTTACGCTGTCCGCCCTGACCACCCTGGCCATTCTGATTATTCTGATTATTCTGTGCCTTAGGCGCATTGTTGTTATTCTCAGCCATAATGCCTCCAAAAAGATGTTAACTACAAAATTATATCGATAATACTTTTAAAACTCAAATTGCCCTATAAACTTTACACTCTTGTCCTCAGGGACAGGACCGTCATACTCACGAATATCCTTGAATGGACACAGTACAAATGCTCTCTCATACATTCTTGGATGTGGAATTATAAGTCTGTCTGAATCCATAGTAATATCATCATAAAGAAGGATATCAATATCTATAGTTCTAGGACCATTCTTTATTGTACGTACTCTATGTAAATCTAGCTCGATTTTCTGAGTAAGGTTAAGTAATTCCTCTGGCTCTAAGTCAGTCTTAACATCTAAAACTGTGTTATAAAAATAAGGCTGGTCATCATAGCCCACTGGCTCTGTCTCATAAAGACCACCAGCCTTAATAATCTGCACATGACCAGACATCATAAGACGCTTAGAGGCTTCCTTAAGATACTGTTCCTTATCACCCATGTTACTTCCAAGTGCCAAGACTACACTGTGCTTAAACCCGCTTTCCTGCACTCTATTAAGCTCGATAGTCGTTTCCATTGTCTTAAACATACCAACAACTGGTGCCTGCGGTTTAGAAACAGTCACCTTAACACTATCTGGGATATCTGAATAATCCAGAACAATCCCTCCGATGTTATACGCAAGGTTCTCAATAAGATTTCCCTTAGAAGTAGTAACATAATTCTTAATACGCTCATAAAGCTCTGCATAATTAATGGTGCCTTCAAGATTATCTGTCATTGCTCCTGGAATTCTGTTACATGCCATATCAACAGTAACAACAAAAGTCTGACCATTCTCCTTTTCCTCTGGAAGACAGCCAGTATATCCATAAAATTCCATGTCAACCATTCTCAAATGATCCATTACTTACCACCCTTAATAAAATCGTATCCCTTAAGTGCCTTAACAGTTAAATCAACATTATGCACACGAAGCATGCATGCACCGTTAGAAACTCCAGCAATTCCAAGTCCAAGTGATGTCTCGTCACGATTTTTGGCACTAGTTTCGCCACCCATGACTTCCGCTACAAGTCTCTTTCGAGATAGTGCAAGAAGTACAGGATATTCTCCCTCAATAGAAAGTGTATCCAAATCCTTTATGAGCGCAGCATCCTGCTCTCTAGTAGTACCAAAACCGATACCTGGATCCATAATAATACTGTCCTTGGTAATACCCGCATCAAGAGCCTTTTGTGCCTGAACTTTTAGCACATCAGAAGCATAACTTGCCACGTCAACACTACCTTCATGAGGATACAAACGGGCGTTATACATAAGCACCACACCAGCATCAAAAGATGCAACAACACTTGCCATATCAGGATCGTTTAAAGCTTCAATGTCATTAATAATATGCGCACCAGCCTTAAGTGCTGCCTTTGCCACCTGTGACTTATAAGTATCAACAGAAATAACAACATCAGTATTATTAGCAAGGTACTCAATTACTGGTACGATACGACCAATTTCTTCTTCGTCAGAAATCTTAGTAAAACCTGGACGTGTAGACTCTCCACCTACATCAATAATATCAGCACCAGCTTCAATCATCGCCATGGCATTGCGGATAGCATCCTCCGTGCCAAAATTATCACCACCATCCGAAAAGGAATCTGGTGTCACATTAAGAATACCCATAACAAGGGTATGTTTACTTGTATCGAGAACTTTGTCACGACATCTGATAATGCTCATTAGCAGCCTCTCTGACGGTTAATAAGAGCAAGTGCCTCATTACGAGTTCTAGCATCAGTTCTGCAGCCACCTCTCATGGCAGAAGTTACTGTCTTAGAACCTGGCTTCTTAATACCACGCATAGTCATACAAAGGTGCTCTGCCTCAATAACAACACATACTGCTGCAGCGTCAATGCAATCAATAATCTGATCTGCAATCTCAGATGTGAGTCTTTCCTGAAGCTGTGGCTTACGTGAAAGTGTATCTACAATACGAGCTACCTTAGAAAGGCCAAAAATTTTGCCATCCTTAGGAATATATACAACATGTGCCTTACCATGGAATGGTAGCAAGTGATGCTCACACATACTATAGAAAGGAATATCTCCAATAAGAATCATCTCGTCATTGCCAGGCTCAGTGAAAACTTTGATATCCTTCTTGATATCTCTATGAAGTCCAGAAAACACCTCGGCATACATTCTAGCTACACGCTGTGGTGTCTCAAGAAGGCCCTCTCTATCAGGGTCCTCACCAATAGCCTTCAAAATCATACGAATTGCCTCTTCGATAGCAGGCAAATCCATGTTCTGACGGCTCTCCTCTGGTATTCTCATATCTGAATCGTAATCGTACATCTTATACTCCTCTAATGCTTAGTGCATATGTTTCTTTCTATACTCAAGTGGTGTCATACCAATCTGCTTACGGAAAGCCACATTAAATCTCTGTGGACTACTAAAACCCGCCTGACTAGCAACTGCTGACACTTTAATCTCATTATTCTCAAGAAGTTCGCACGCCTTACCAATTCTCTTTTTCATAAGGTAAGACATAGGACTCATGTTAAACTCATCTCTAAAAGCTCTAGTAAAATAGCCCTGGCTTAAGAAAACATAAGAAGCTGCGTTAGCAACCGTAATACCATGCTCATACTGGCTATCGCTATACGCCTTGGCAATAAGAACAAGCTCGCGAGTCTTACCATTTTTAACTCTAAGGCTCTCCTCCCACTCCTTCTTAAGAGCTCTAGCAAGTGTAATCATAAGCTCTAATGTGAGAATACGAAGCATGAGTTCTTTGGATAAATAATCTCCGTTACGTTCTTCAACGATACGCTCCATAAGTACGATAATAGACTTCTTAAATGTACCTGCTAATACAGAATAATTAGACTTTTCTACAGAATCGTCACCAGTAGCAAACTCCATAAAACTATCAAGAGACTGCTGGCTCGCCTTATGACTCTTATGGTCAAGTGCGAATCCAAAGTGAAGACTCATTGTCTCAGCAGTTGGAGTAATAACTCTTAATGAATGTGGAACATTAGGTCTTATAACAAGGACTGCACCCTTATCTACAATTACCTTACGACCATCAATAATAAACTCAATCTTTCCCTGACGAAGATAAAACAATTCATTATCCTGATGCACCTTAGTTACAGGTTCAGAATCCTTCTTCTCAAGCACGTGTTCAAAGCCTTCAAAAACAACTGGCATAGAACCGTTATCGCTAATTAATGTATCTTCAATTACAGGTAATAAAGTCTCGTACATAACCTTATCCTCATTCAAATCTTATGTTATCGATATAAATCTCACCGTTACGAGAAGAATCCTCAACGGTAATCTTGAGGCTATCCAAAGTGATATAGTCCTCATTAGGCTTGTAATTAAATACAAGCGTCTGCCAAGTAAGCTGCTGACGCACCTCTGCATCACCAAAATTTTCAATCTTAATACTCTTACGAACAGTATCAGGATTAAACACATCTACAAGAAGCTTCTTCTTACCATAGAGCTTAATAGGACCCATAAGTGATGCGTAACTTAATACTGGTTCAAAACCATAAAGTGAGTTCTCTGTCTCATATCTAATATGAAGCGATGACTTACCTGCTGTCTTATTCATGGCATCAGAAGTAATTACACCATTGCCCTTAAAAGTTCTATACACTTTAAGCTTCTCAAACTCACTATCGGCATCAACCTTACCAACAAATTCCAAATTATCGCAATCTGCAAAAGTAAGATCAGGCGCATAAAATGCTGCATCTCTATCAAATCTGAAAGGCAATACTGGAAGGTCAGAAAGATTCTTAAATGTAGCATCATGTGGGAATGGTGAGAAACCATAAGTAACACTAACAGGATCTGCAATGTCATCACACCATACCATTACGCGCACACCATGAAGGATTCTAGCCTTGGCAGGATAGAAAACTCTATCAGGTCCGCAAACAGCAAATCCCTTTAGCTCAGACTCACCTTCACTTAATCTTAAACCATCACCAAGATTATCAAACTGCAAAATCAGCTTGTTACCCGCCTTCTCACAACCGGAGCACATAGGGCAAGACTTTGGCATCTTAGGTGTAATGTGAATACCAAGGGCAATAATTGCAAGTCTTGTACCAAGAGTAAAACTCATAGTCTTATCAGGCAAAAGCAAATCATGAAGACTTACGATACCACTTTGCATATTAAGTCTATTGGCAAAAGCAGTAAGATTCTCATTAAACTCGATAACCTTATATGGGAACTCATAATCAACACATGACGGATGCATAGCCACCATAAGGAAGGAAGGCATTATGGAATCATCATATACAGACTTTGGTTCAAACACCTGTGAAAGTGTGCCAAGAAGTCCCATGAGAAGCAAGTCATATCTACCAAAAAGGTTCTCATCCTTATTAGGTGAAAAGCAAAATCCTCTTACAGGTACACCAACAAGTGGTGCAAGCTTTGCCTTATAAAGTGTGGATACTCTGTATCTTTTCTTAATGTAACCAGTGCTTTCAGCCTTCTGTTCAGTTTTAACACGCATGTCGGAAAACATATTAAAATCTAGTGTCTTAGCAGCACTATTTTCTGGCACTTTTACGTCTTTCATAGAAGATGTACTAGAAGATGGGAAATCAAGTTCCATTGTAGTATTCTGAACTTCTTCCTCACGTGTAGACTGACCTTCAAGCTCTCTATACTTAGCATCCTTACTAAGGTCAAAATCAAAGAAACTCTTATCATCCTTGATTTCCTGCTTAAGATTCTCGGCTTCACGTCTATTACGGTCCTTTTTCAAAAGACCACGATACTTAGCATCATCTAAGGCCAAACCAAGTTCATCAAGGTAATCATAAATTGCTTCCTGACTCTGAAGTGACTTCTCAGATATCCAGTTAATAATTGTAGAATCTGGAGTAGAAAGGTCAATTACACCTACTGGGTAGTTAACTTGATCTGCAATTGTATATGCAAATGAAAATGCAGATGAAGACACTAGAGAAAGTTCCTTAGTATCACTAATCTTTATCCAGTGTGCGTCTTTAAAATACTGCTTAGGCTCGTAATCGATATCCTCTTCTCCACTCTCAAGACCATCTCTAGCTGGTGTCATAAAGCGAAGATGTGTCATTACCTGACGCTTAAGTGGAGTAGATGGCGCATTAGCATTACGCATTGGAATAGACAAGAAGTCTGAACCCAAGAAAACCCATACGTCACCACATCTGATATCGGAATAAGTTACAGTTGTCTGAAAGCATTTGAAGATAAAAGTATATGCGTCTGTAGAAGCTGTGTATGCAGGAATTTTGAAACTAAAATTACCCTTAGGAGAAGTTGTAGTCTCAAGGCTAAGGATAACACCATACTCTGTATCGAGTTTGGAAATTTTACGACCATCAGTAGGATCCTTGGAAATATCCAAAGTAATTGTCGCACTAGGAGCTGCCACACCTTCAATAACAAAAGGTACATTCTGCTGGAAAACAGTCTTATTGTTAAGCCAGCTTGGCAATTGAATCTGATTCACCTGCATATAATATCTTCGCTTTCAAAAAAGATTATAGTTTAACTAAGATATTATACAGTAAAAATCGAGATTTTTATAGTTATAGAATACTTAAGGAATACTCAGCCCTCAGATGAAACCATAACATTAATGCCCTTTTCCTTGCAGGCATTAATTGTCTCTTCCTCAACTCCATCATCAATAATAAGATAGTTAATCTTGCTTGTAGAAATAAATGGAGAAGCAGAGTCATCACCAATCTTAGTGGAGTCAACAAGAGCTACGATATTTTTACATCTTTCAGTACACATTCGCTTGAGCTCGAGCTCATAGAAGTTATTACCTGAAAGACCATTATCAATTGAAAAACCATTACCAGAAACGAAATAATATTCTGCCTTAAGTCGACCAAGCATCTCACGGCTCATAACACCCTCGACCGCACCAGAATGTGGTCTAAGCATACCGCCGATAAGGATAATAGACTTGAAATTATTGTATCTTTGAAGCTCCATAGCAGTATGAATACCATTAGTAACAACAGTGACATCCTGCTTATCTTTCAAATATGGAATCATGTGAAAAGTTGTTGAGCTAGCATCCATAAAAATAGTATCGCCATCTCTAACAAGTTCAGCAGCCTTACGACCAATCTTACGCTTAAGATCTACATGGGTTACAGAACGAACCATGTAGTTATCACCCATCTCACTATGTGGCTTCTCAGGAAGTCTTACACCACCGTGATATCTAACAATAGCGCCATCTCTAGCAAGATCTCTGAGATCTGTTCTAATAGTCGCACCAGTCACACCAAGACGCTCTGAAAGGTCATTGGTATTAATTGTGCCCTCTGTAGCGAGGATGTCTAATATCTGTTTTCTTCGTTCTAAGTTAATCATAGAAGAATAATATCAAATGAAAAGTTTTAAAGTCAATGTCATTTTCATTTGATAATTATATCTTTATATCTCGTTTCGCATGGCTGCTTCTTCTGCCAAAGCTCTATCACGATTTTGATCACTTAAGATATTAATCATCCACATAGAGTCATCAGCATTAATCATACCATCGTCATTTACATCAACAACAGTATGTCCGTAGAACGCATCAACCTCTTCCAACAACGCAGCATCATTAGCCCATCTCAAGGTAATAATTGGAGATAAGTAACACATATCATTCCAATCAAGTACTCCATCAACGTTTACATCACCTAGGAGGTCACCTTCCATCCTATCTCTAGTACCCATGTGCTCGATACCAGGGAGATGAGTAGGATATCTCATAGGTGGAGGAGTTGGAGTAGATGGTGTTGTTGGTACTTGAGTTGTTGGTACTTGAGGTGTTGGTGTTACAGAAACTGTAGGCACTGATGTAGGTGTATCCTGCACTACTGGCTGCTCTGTAGCTGAAGTCGAAGTATCACCCGTTTCTGTATCATTTGTATTAGGTTCATTTATAGCAATATCATCAGAAACTGCTATCAAAAAAGTTTCGCCTTCATATTCCACTTCAACTTGTGATTCTTGAGGAGCTCCTGGTGCTCTTTGCTGATAATACTTCATTTTTGCTTTCATTATTTTTATGCTATACGCTATTGGAAAACAAAATACAACTTCGTCATTTTGATTTATACCTAGATGTGGAAACACTCTCTTTAAGTAGTCAGAAGTTCCATTAAGTGCAGGAGTGTCAGGCGCATCAAAAGTATATACTACAACTATATGAATATCTCTGTAATTAAAAGTATATTCAACTTGAGCATCATAATGATAGTATTGTAAATGATTATTTCTAACAAAAGCTTCTGCTTCATCCACACTGTTAAATGCCCTTTCTTCGGCATAGTTAGGTCTGCAAAATCCCTTAATAAAGCAATACTTTACCTGGTCTTTAGAGTACTCATTAACAGTTCTAATTTCGCTTCTAAAATTATTTCCAGCGTCATTATAATCAAGTGCGGCATTACAATAGTATTTATCATCATAGTATTTACTATCACCATCAGTAATAATAGCACCTTCATCTACAGTATAAAGGCCTTTATAATCTATATAGTTTCCAAAAACATCATTATTTGCACGAGGTCTCCAATATATAGTGTTACCCTCAATTGTACAAATTCTACCTGTTATTATATCAACAGAAGAAACTATTCCAATATGATCAAAGGAATCACTTGTATCTATAGCGGGATTAACAGCCAACTGATCATTCTCATCGAGAGCAATATCTCCTCTTTCATCTGAAATAAAATAATTATCCCAGTTCTCATCATAAACCACTAAATCTCCCACCATCGGGAAAAAAATCGTATCATCTGAATTTAAATAAGTAATTCTCGAACCATTAGTTTCACAATTAACTCTGTAATATCTTCCACAATCATTATATGCTCTTACAATATCATCAACACTTCGATTAGGATTATATGAACCACGCTCGTCTACTCCCATACAATAAGTAACAAACTCAGCACACCATCCACAGTTATCTCCAAACCCAAGAGTAAGATTTCCATCAAGCTCTCTAAAATCATATCCACTAATACCAATATAACTTCTAGCAATACTAAGATACTCACGTATTGAAAGTTCAAGATTCACTGGTACAGTATTACTATCTGCTTGACAATCTCTTTTAAATAAAGCTAAATGTGAAAAAATTACAGAAACAAGAACAAGGCTCGTTAAAGCCTTTCTACCAAATGAAGATTTCATAACAACTTCTCCTTATATCTATTCCCCCACAGCAATCATACCCTCACGAGATATTTCAGTCAACTTTTCTTTATTTATTTCAAAAATGCAAAAAACGGGCCTTCACCTAATCGTGAAGACCCGTTAGAAATATATCTTAACTTTTGCTATTAGAGCATGCAGAGGAACTGTGTAAGAAGTACGATTGTTACAAGTGCGATTGGATATGTAGCAGCATAAGCGGAAGCTACATCAGATGTACCTGCAACCTTGATAAGAGCACCAAGAGCAGGAGTAGATGTCATACCACCTGTAAGAGAACCGAGGTTGTTGAGCATGCTGAGCTTTACAACGAACTTAGCAAAAAGGAAACCACAGATAAGTGGTACGAGTGTCATTACTGCACCCCATACGAAGAGCATAGCACCCTGTGCCTTAAGTGTATCTACGAAAGCAGCACCACCGTCAACACCAGCACCGATAAGGAACATGATGAGACCGAGCTCCTGGAGAAGTCCGAGAACATCAGAAGGAACCTTGAGGCTGAGCTTGCCGATACGGCCAAAGTGACCAACGATGAGACCCATAATAAGAGCACCACCTGTAGCACCAAGGCTGAAGGAAGCTGTCTTTCCGAGAGGGATTGTAATACCACCAAGGATGAGACCGAATACTACTGTGATAGCAAGAGGAGCAAGACCCCACTTCTCAATCTCAATCAAACCGGAATCCTTCTTAGCATCCTTAGAAGCGTCTGTAGATACGAGGAGAGCTCTCTCCTTAGCCATATCACACTTCAAGAACTTAGGCATAAGCTGTACGAAAAGAACTACACCAATAACGCCGAATGGATAAGCTACTGCGTGACCTACAGCGATCTCGCTATATACTGGAGAATCAGCAAGCGCTGCCTGTGCAGCTGCGAATGCTGGAGTAGATGTAAGAGCACCAGAAAGAAGGCCTGTACCCATAGCGGATGTCATACCAGTAAACTTAATGATGAGTGCTGTAACACCACAACCAGAAAGGATAATGATAAGACCAAGAACGATATAAGACTTGAAGTTCTTCTTAAGGTTACTGAAGAATGTAGGACCAGCAATAAGACCAACTGCAGCAACGAAGAAAACAAGACCCAAATTCTGAATAAGTTTGAAGTAAGCATCAACGCTAGCGAGCTTCTCTGCCCATCCAGCAATAGCACCTTCATGACCTTCATAACCAATTGTTACACCCTTGAAGTGACCTGCGAAAAGTGCAACGATAAAGATTGCAGCAGAACCAAGAGTAACACCCTTAATGTTAATCTTACCTACGAGGTAACCCAACAAAATGATTGCGAATACAAAGAACAGTACAAGTGTTACACCACTAAGACCGAAAATCTTTGTTTCAGCAGCTTTAATGACGAAGCTAAGCTTATCAAATAAAATGCTCATAACAACTCCTCTTTTTTTACTTTCAAAAGTATTTTTTTAACCTTAAATTTTATAATCTTTTGATGGTACTTTGTCAATTAGTGCAAGTGTTGTGAAAAACATCTAAAAATAGCTTGAAATCAAGGCTCTTGTTGCCATATTAACAAAAGCCACCCACTTCATTTAGAAGCAGGTGGCATTATTAGTTACTTTACTTCAAAAACGCTATTACTTCTGGTAATGAACGTGAAGCATTTCGTGAGTTCTATCCTTAAGGATACCGTTATAAAGCTCACGGATAAGTGGGTTATCCTGAGATCTCTTGATAGACATAGAACGGTCAGACTCATAAAGACTCTTACCTCTTTCCATACGATCTACACGGCTAAGGTATGGCTGACCAGCACCGCTGATACATCCACCAGGACATGCCATTACCTCGACGATATCGTAAGATACCTCTCCACTCTTAATCTTCTCGAGGAGCTTATCTGCGTTAGCAAGACCACTTACAACAGCAATCTTAACTTCGCGCTCACCCTTCATTACGGATGCTTCCTTAACGCCCTCCATACCACGAACACCTACATAAGCAAGTGCATTCATAGTAGCACGAGAGTTATCGTCAGAAATCTTTCTAAGAACTGCCTCAGTAACACCACCTGTAACACCGAAGATTACACCAGCACCAGACATTGTTCCGAAAGGCATATCAACAGACTCTGCGTGAAGCGCATCAAAGAGAATACCACTTTCGCGAATCATCTTAATAAGTTCCTGAGTAGTAATAACGATATCTGTATCAGGAAGTCCCTCTGTCTTAAGCTCATCTCTCTGAGCCTCAAACTTCTTAGCTGTACATGGCATGATACCAACATGGTAAAGCTTCTTACCTTCTGCTACGCCATTTTCCTTCTGATATGTCTTGATGAGCTTAGCAAACATACTCATTGGAGACTTACAAGAAGAAACATTAGGAAGGAACTCAGGATACTTCTTCTCTACAAACTGAACCCATGCAGGGCAACAGGATGTAAAGAGTGGAAGCTTCTCATTCTTCTCAATTCTTTCAAGAAGCTCATTGGACTCCTCAATAACTGTAAGGTCAGCACCTGTACATGTGTCATATACCTCATCGAAGCCCATTCTGTGAAGAGCTGCGATAATCTGACCCATGGAGTTGTCTCCTTCCTTAACACCAAGAGCACGACCAATAGCAACACGAACCGCTGGAGCAATCTGACATGTTACATAAGTATCCTTGTCATCCAATGCTTCCCATACAGTCTGTCTATTGTCACGAACCACAAGAGCACCTGTAGGACAAGCAGCAGCGCACTGACCACAACCTACACAAGGAGAGTCAATGAGTGGCTCATTAAAGGAAGTTGCAATTGTACACTTAGAACCACGGAATGCGAAATCAATAGCACCAACAGACTGAATCTCGTTACACTCACGAACGCAGTCACCGCAGAGGATACACTTTGATGGATCCTTTACGATACATGGTGAAGAATCATCAACCTTGAGGTCCTCTTCTGTCTTTGTAGACTCAAATCTTACTGTTGTGATATTGAACTTAATAGCGAGAGCCTGTAAGTGACAAGTACCGTTATTAGAACATGTTGTACAATCACGGCAGTGCTCAGAAAGGAGAAGCTCAAGAATGTTTCTTCTATACTTTCTAAGTCTCTCGGAATTAGTCTTAATAACCATTCCTGGATATGGGAGTGTGGAACAAGAAGCCATAAGACGACCTCTCTCATCCTCTACCATACACATACGGCAAGCACCGTAAATAGAAAGGTCAGAGTGATAGCAGAATGTTGGCATCTCGATACCACTCTTACGAATTACTTCGATGAGATTTCTTTCTGTTCCATCAAGAGCAACAGGCATTCCATCGATAATCATATAATCGCTTGTCATTGTCATACCTCCTTGATTGCCTTGAATGGGCAGTTAGAAACGCAGGCACCGCACTTAATGCACTTATCCTGGTTGATTGTATATGGACTCTTAATAACACCCTCGATAGCACCAACTGGGCAGTTACGTGCACACTTAGAGCAACCCTTACAAAGGTCTGCGTCGATAACATAGCTTACAAGCTTCTTACACTGACCAGCAGGACACTTCTTATCGTAGATGTGTGCTTCGTACTCACTACGGAAATTAGCGATAGTAGAAATAACTGGAGAAGGTGCAGACTTTCCAAGACCACAAAGAGCAGTATGGGAAATAGTATCTGCGAGTTCCTCGAGAAGTTCGATATCACCATCACGGCCGTTACCAGCTACGATACGCTCCAAAACCTCAAGCATTCTCTTAGTACCCTCACGGCAAGGTACGCACTTACCACATGACTCATTCTGAGTGAAGTTCATGAAGAAACGTGCAACCTCTACCATACAAGTCTTGTCGTCCATAACAACAAGTCCACCAGAACCGATCATAGCTCCTACCTTCTGGAGAGAGTCAAAATCGAGTGGAATATCAAGATCCTTCTCTGTGAGACATCCACCGGAAGGTCCACCAATCTGAACCGCCTTAAACTTACCGTCACCTCTCATGCCACCTCCGACATCAAAGATAACATCACGGAGAGTTGTTCCCATTGGAACCTCAATAAGACCTGTATTGTTGATATTACCTGTAAGGGCAAAAGCCTTTGTTCCAGGGCTATTTTCTGGACCGATTCCACGATACCAGTCAGCACCATTATTGATAACCATAGGTACGTTAGCATAAGTCTCAACGTTATTAAGGTTAGTTGGCTTCTCAAAAAGACCATGTTCAACAGTTCTAGGAGGCTTAACACGAGGCATACCTCTCTTACCCTCGATAGACTGTGTAAGAGCAGAACCCTCACCACAAACGAAAGCACCAGCACCACGGTTAATATGGATGTGGAATGCCTTGCCTGTACCAAGGATATCGTCTCCAAGGATACCAAGCTCCTCAGCCTGAGCAATAGCAATCTTAAGTCTTTCTACTGCGAGTGGGTACTCAGCACGAACGTAGATATAACCCTCAGAGCTACCAATAGCGATACCAGCGATAATCATACCCTCGAGAAGTCTATTAGGATCACCCTCCATGATGGAACGGTCCATAAATGCACCTGGGTCACCCTCATCACCATTACATACGATATACTTCTCAGGGTCCTTCTGACGCTGACAACTCTTCCACTTCTTACCCATTGGGAATCCTCCGCCGCCACGGCCACGGAGATTAGAAGCAATAACCTCATCGATAATCTCATCAGGAGTCATCTCAAAAAGGCACTTCTCCAAAGCTGTATATCCATCAATGGCGATATACTCCTTAATAGATGTAGCATTGATATAACCACAGTGCTCGAGAACGAGTCTTGTCTGCTTCTTATAGAAAGGAATTTCTTCCTGCTTAGCATAAACAGTACCATTCTGCTTATATGCGAGCTCTTCAAGGCACTCACCATTCTTGATAGTCTTCTCTACGATATCTTCGCAGTTATCAAGCTTAACCTTTGTATAAAGCCATCCCTGTGGCTCAATTCTAACAAGAGGTCCCATTTCACAGAAACCGTGACATCCACTTGTCTTGATACCAACTACGTCACCGTGTGGCTCATCAGCAAGCTCTACCTCTACTGGGATATTCTGTGCATCAAGAAGTTCCTTGAGCTTCTCTCTAATCTGGAGTGCACCACCAGCTACGCAGCCTGTACCACCACAGATGAGAATCTTTTTATTTTCGTACTTAAGCGCCTCTGCACAACTCTTACGGAAAGCAATAAGCTCTTCTCTACTTGTTAACTTAGCCATTTGCAAGTTCCTCCTTAAGATCCTTAAGAAGTGCCTCTACCTTTTCAGTAGTCATAGCAGGATAAACCTTACCGTTAACTGTCATAACAGGTGCGAGACCGCAAGCTCCAAGACAAGATACTGTCTCTACTGTGAAATTAAGGTCATCAGTAGTGTGCTTTGTCTCAGAAAGATTAAGCGCCTCTCTAAGAGTATCAAGAAGTGGCTGTGAACCTCTTACATGACATGCAGTACCATCACATACACGAATGATGTACTTACCCTTTGGCTCCAAAGAGAAATTCTCATAGAAAGTAGCAACTCCATAAATTCTTGCCTCACCGAACTTCATCTTGTCAGCAAGATAAGGAAAAATTTCCTTTGGCAAATAGTTATATCGCTCCTGGATATCCTGAAGAATAGCAATAATAGCACCGTGATCTGTGCCATGAGCTGCCAGAATATCGTCTATAGGACGAAAATCAAAATTCTCGTTCATGAGCTCCTCCTAATAAGTATAATAATCTAGCATGTATTTTCTCATATCTTAAGAAATTTCTCACTACAAAAAACGGCCTTTTGGATAAAAAGCCGTTTTGCTAAAAGTTAAATTGTCTTTTTTAAACTATCATAAAAACTTTACTAATTCTTCGATTACATCTTTGTGGTCTTCACCCTCGATTCCGAAGTTCATTTTCTTATATGACCAATAAGAACGAGCGATACTATACTTCTCAAATACAGAATTAATATCCTTAAGCCAATTAATTTTAGATGACAAGTCAGCAAGCTCGATAACACCATACTCACCTACATATACTGGAATATTTCTTGCCTGACATGTTGTAAGTGCTGGCTTAAAAAACTCTTCAAACATTGAAGGACCAATCTCAGTGATATTTTCATTATAAAAAGCCTGAGCAAAAATCTTAAGACCTTCATTCTCCTGTGTAATTCTTCTATATTCCTCAAGTGTATCTGGATAAGCAACTCTCAGATTTCTAGGCATGGCGTCAACCCAGCCACATCCCTGGTGAGTAAAAATAAACGGATCATAGCAATGAAATGTATATGCTACTTTCTTGTCTTCAATGATTGGCAAGAGAGGAATTGTATTTACAGAGTTGTAATCAGTACCACCAAAGATAATCCATGTATCCGGTGCATGCTTTCTAATTAAGCTTATGGCATTAAGTGCAATACCATTCCACTCCTTATAGATATTACGAGATACAACTTCATTAAGAAGCTCGAAAGCAACCATGTCACTGTGCTGTGCATATCTCTTAGCAATTGTTTCCCAAAGCTTATAAAAACGCTCCTGAAGCTCTTCTGTCTTAAAGAACTTCTCCTTATCGTCCTTATCCATTGGATTAAATGTATAGCCATAAGTCCTATGTAAGTCGATAATCATCTTAAGCCCAGCCTTCTCGCACCAAGCAATACAGCTATCGAGATATTCATATCCATCTTCTCTTATAGAACCATCTTCAAATTCAAGTACCTCATAATCAACAGGAACTCTGACATGATCTAACCCCCAAGACGCGATCTTCTCGATGTCTTTTCTAGAGATAAATGTATCAAAATGATGCTTATCAAACTTCTCGTACTGAGAAATCCACCCACCAATATTTATACCCTTTTTAAAACCATCTAATGATCTCATAGTGCACCTCCTGATTAATTGAACCGCATTTTATCAATACATATACATGGCTAATATCATTTTAATGCTGTTTTTTACGTTTTCTTTATCGTCAAAAGGCACAAAAAAAGACTCTGACTTAGTCAGAGTCTTATGGCAGCCGAAGAAGGATTCGAACCCTCACAGACGGTACCAGAAACCGGAGTGCTACCTTTACACAATTCGGCTATGTCAAATTTCTTCGACGGCAATGAGTATAACAAAGGTGGTTTGGAAAATCAACACCTATTTTAAGATTCTTCTTCGTCACAAAGCAAAGCGTACTCTTCGTACATAGATTCAATCTTCTCACTATTCTCAGCATAGATGCGATAATCCTCTGCACCTGCACCATCAGTAAACTTTGCTTCCAATGCTTTCTGTGCTTCCTCTAATTCAGGAATCAACTTTTCAAGTTCACGAATTCTTTCGCGGCGTTTAGCAGCTTCTTGTCTTTCCTTTAGCTTATTTACCTGAGGTGCCTTTGGAGCTGGGGCAGCTTTTGGCTTTTCCTCCTTAGGTACTTCTGGAACTTCTACCTTAGCAGGTACAAAAGACTTAGCCGCATTTCGATAATATTTGTAGTTATCATAAATCTCAGTTGTTCCGCCAAGGAAGCCAAGCACTTTATGCGCACACTTATCTATAAAGAATCGGTCATGGCTTACGCAAACAATTGCACCTGTATATTCAGTAAGTGCATCCTCAAGGATTTCACGTGACTCAATATCCAAGTGGTTAGTAGGCTCATCGAGGAACAAAATATCTGGTTTTTCCTGAAGCAAGCAACATAAATAAAGTCTAGAACGCTCACCACCAGATAATACACTAATAGTCTTAAGTGCGTCCTCTCCGCGGAAGCCAAATCTAGCAAGCATAGACCTAGCCTCAGTCCACGTCATGTCACTTCTATTTACAATCTCATCAAGACAAGTAATAGACTCATCTTCGAAAGGAACAAACTGCTCCATAAAACCACAAGTGGCACTAGCAGCAATAAACACGCTACCATCAAAACCACCTTGTAATCCAAGAAGCATGGTGAGTAATGTAGACTTTCCACATCCATTAGGGCCACAAAGGAAAATCTTCTCCCCCATCTTAAGTTCAAAGGAAATATGCTCGAAAATAAAAGGATCGTCATCAAACTTTTTAGAAACATCCCTAACAGCGAGCATTATCTTGTCAGAAGCACCGTCCTTTGGCTCTGGAACTACTGCAAAGCTCATAGTGCCGTGACCTGATGGAAGCTTCGCTTTCTCTCTAGCAAGGATATCAGCAAGCTTATCTGCCATCTTCTCTCTTTGATGGTAACCACTAATATTTCTATGAGAAAGCATTGTCTGCTTAACATCAAGTTGATGCTCTAGTTCTTTTTCAAGATTAGCTACAACAGCAGCCTGAGTCTTTAAAAACTCTGCTTTCTGCACCTTATAATCATCGTAGTTACCCTTATACTCTGTAATGCGACCATCCTCAAGCTCAATAACTCGATTAGCTACTGCATCGATAAAATGTCTGTCATGAGAAATAACAAATACAGAACCACCATAGGAAGACAAAAAGCCTTCAAGCCACTCAATTGCTTCCATATCAAGATGGTTAGTAGGCTCATCGAGAAGGAGAACATCTGGTCGAGATACGATAAGCTGTGCAAGGCATACTCTCATCTTCTCACCACCAGAAAGTGTCGTAAAATCATCACGAACTCCTAAGGCAAGTTCACCAAGACCAAGTCCAGCCAAAGCTTCTGCCATTCTATGATCAAAATCATATCCACCAGCAGCCTCAAAAGCAGCTGTTACCTTAGAATATTTATCCATAAGCTGGTTAAGCTTATTCTCATCCTCATGGCTAACTGCTATATCATTTTCGAGTTGAGTCTTCTCTATCTCGAGATCAATTAATCTCTGTGGCTTTAATGTGCTACCACTTAAATCCTGCTCATCCATATTCTGGGAGAGAAATCCAACGATTGTATTACCGTGAAGAATTATCTTTCCATCATCTGAATGCTCTGTGCCCTTAATTATTTTAAATAGCGTAGACTTACCTGCACCGTTATTACCGATGAAGGCTATTTTATCGCCGGCGTTCACTGAAAAATTAACATTCTGAAGAATGTTTCTCTCGCCATAATGCTTTGAAATATTGTCTACTGTTAAAATTGGCATGCAGCTATTATAGCAGATGTTTACTTGCTTGCTAGTTTCTTTTCGCGCTTATATTCGATAAACACCCACAAAGCAGAAATTAGCACAGTAGGCACAAAAATGGCTGTCATACTAATAATTGTAGTCATTTCAGCGCTTGCATGTAATTTTTTAGCAAGAGTATGATTAGCAATTGTTGGTGACTCTGGAAGAGGATAAAAAACAACCTCATCATAGAGTTCAATATTAGCATTTGTGCCATCAAGGATCTCATATGAATAATAACCCAACTTATTATCCTCATTCAAAAGGCATACCAAATATCTATTTTTTTCCTCAAAACCAGGGAATGAAGATAAATAATTAAAATACGCTACCTCTTTACTAACTCCCAAAATGGTGTCGAAATTAACCTCATAGTGCAACATCTTTCCTGTAAACGACGCAAATCTAGCAGCGAGTACTGGATATTCAACACCGTTATAAGTCAAATATAAGAAAGGAATCAAAGACTCCATGGCAGTATCATACTGATATAGTTTATAGCCATCACCTGCATCGGCATAAAATACAACTATCCAACCAAACTGAGCGTATTCTCCCACATATCGTGTAATAATCGGATAATTATTACCATCGATAATATAATCTGTTCTAATAAATGAGTAAGGTATTTCTTCTTCTGGAATACTAGCTACCTTATAAGTAACACCATCAATTTCCAAAACTTCTGAGTAATAAGAGTCTTCACTAGATTCATCATCTGATTCATCAGCGTAAACTGTCGCACCCATAGTGTTAACAACAAAACTTAAAGCAATCACTGTTACTGCCATAGTAGCAACAACTTTTTTTGCTTTCTTTTCTTTCAAAATCTTTTTTGATGGATTATTGTTATTCTTGTTGATTCTTTCAACAATTACCGTATAGATAAGATCAGCTACAACTAATAAGAACAAGAATAATATTTCAAGGCCTTCAATACCATAGTTTGTACTTACATATCCCATCTCAAACTTTAGTGGTAATGCATGGGGAACGAACATACCCATAATTACAAAGAAATACAAATAATCGTAAAGACGAATCTTCTTTTCCTTTAACATCATAACTAACGGAATAATAAGGAATATAAAAGTATACGCTCCTCCCGCACCTGGAATACAATCCAAAAGAACAACCATCGCAATGTATTTCTGATAATTTTTCTTAAGAAGAATAACAGCCAAAATCAAAGCAAAAATCACAACCACACTAAGTATGTAATCACCATAGACGTTTAATCCATACTTTCCTGTGAGTTTATATACAGCAATATATAACGTGCTCTTTGCTGACGTAACACCTGCGAAGTTTATTTCAAGAGAATGAATCTGGGAAAAACCAACGATATTATCCTTCCATATCTTCATACCTTTAAACCAACCATAGGCACCAAAAGGAAGAACAAACATAAGAACACCGTAAATAACTGTACGAATAGCTTGTTTGTATTTCTTTGCAATAATAAGCATTAATCCATACATCGCTGGATACATCTTAATAGAAGCTGCTAATGCTAAACATATACAAGCAAATTCACTTAGCCATTTATTATCGGAATCATAGTACATTACAAATACCAAAACCAATAAAAAGGCAATGATAATAATGTTTCCTCTTTCAATTGTATAAATCATAGGATAAGTTGCAATTAAAGCAAGCGCAGTAGCTGACTTAAACAACTTAGAACCTTCAATAAACTCATTAAGCAAGAGAATAATAATCCCTAAAAATATCGCAGTGATAAATACATATACCATCATATTTGATGGCTGATCAAGAATTTTAAATTTGTCCCATATATCAGTATCAAGATAATTATCAGTAATGAAGTGATTACAGAACTTATAGAAAAGATTCGCCATAGGCGGATATATTACATGTCTTTCTGTATAACAACCCATGCCCTGAGCAGCGTCACGGCACGAATTAAAGAAGTCCATAAAAGTATCTGAACCTACACCAAACAAAAGAACTCTATAATAAGAGTTACTTTGAATTACTGAATAAATAATATATATAAGCCATGATACAACCATACTTAAATGAAAAAGTAATGGTGTTCTGTTTTTTGATAAATAATAATTAAAGCAACCTGCTTTTTTTAACTTTAACTCCGACATTTTCCGCTCCGTATTGTCTATCCCAATATTCAATAACTAATTGGATTTATTAATCCTCATCGAGCTTCAATACACTCATAAATGCTTCCTGTGGCACCTGTACAGAACCTACCTGGCGCATTCTCTTCTTTCCTTCCTTCTGCTTCTCAAGAAGCTTCTTCTTACGTGTAATATCACCACCGTAACACTTAGAAAGAACGTCTTTACGATAAGCTCTAATAGTTTCACGAGCAATTACCTTACCACCAATAGCAGCCTGAATAGGCACCTCAAACTGCTGTCTTGGAATATTTTCCTTAAGCTTTTCTGCCATTCTTCTACCACGAGCATAAGCCTTATCCGCATGAACGATAAATGACAACGCATCTACCTGGTCACCATTAAGAAGAATATCAAGCTTTACAAGCTTACTTTGGACATAACCAGCAAGCTCATAGTCCAGTGAGGCATAACCTCTTGTTCTAGACTTAAGCGCATCAAAGAAATCATAAATAATCTCATTAAGAGGCATCTTATAGTGAAGCATTACTCTCTTGTCATCAAGATACTTCATATCTTTGTACTCACCACGACGATCCTGGCAAAGTTCCATAATATTACCTACATAATCCTTTGGAAGCATAATCGTACAATTAACAATAGGCTCCTCCATATAATCAATATAGGATGGGTCTGGCATATTAGTTGGATTATCCACTTCAATACATTGACCATCAGTCTGGTAAACTTTATAAACTACAGAAGGTGCTGTTGAGATAAGGTCAAGATTAAACTCTCTTTCAAGACGCTCCTGAATTACCTCATAGTGCAAAAGGCCAAGAAAACCACATCTAAAGCCAAAACCAAGTGCTGCAGATGTCTCTGCCTCAAAGGAAAGTGCTGCGTCATTAAGTCTAAGCTTTTCAAGTGCATCTCGAAGATCACCATAACGAGCACCATCTACAGGGTAAATACCACAGAAAACCATCTGCTGGATACTCTTATAACCCTCAAGTGGCTCTGTAGCAGGGTTTTCTGCAAGAGTTACTGTATCACCAGGAGCCGTATCAGAAACATTCTTAATCGAAGCACAGATATAACCTACTTCGCCTGCCTTAAGCTCCTGAGAAGGAACATAAGAACCTGGATGGAAATATCCAAGCTCAGTTACAACAAACTCTTTACCCGTATGCATCATACGAATCTTATCACCAAGTTTTACAGAACCATCCTTGATACGAACGCTAACAATAACGCCCTTATATGAGTCATATTTGGAATCAAAAATCAACGCACGGAATGGTGTATCCTCAGGGTCATGTGGAGCTGGTAAATACTCAACAATTTTCTCAAGAACATCATCAATACCAATATCATTCTTAGCAGAAATAAGTGGAGCATAAGATGCATCAAGTCCGATATCATCCTCTATCTCCTGTCTAACTTCTTCTGGACGTGCAGATGGAAGGTCAATCTTGTTAATTACAGGAAGAACTTCAAGGTCACTATCAACTGCCAAATATACATTAGCAAGAGTCTGTGCCTCTACACCCTGAGCCGCATCAACAATAAGAACAGCACCATCGCAAGCTGCCAAACTTCTACTAACCTCATAGTTAAAGTCAACATGGCCAGGAGTATCTATGAGATTAAATTCATATGTATTTCCATCTTTTGCAGTATAAGCAAGTCTAGTTGCCTGTGATTTAATTGTAATACCACGTTCACGCTCAATTTCCATATTATCGAGAATCTGAGCCTGCATCTCACGCTTCTGAACTACACCTGTATGCTCAATAAGTCTATCTGACAATGTAGATTTACCGTGATCAATGTGCGCAATGATACAAAAGTTTCTTATATAATCCTGTCTACTCATCTATTCACCGTTATATCTTTATACTCAATTATTTAATAAGTCCGAACTTTTCCAATGGATAAACTCGGATAAAAGCAATACCCTTTATTCTGTCCTCTGAAAATGGACCAAGATTACGACTATCATTACTTACAGGTCTATTATCACCCATACAATAATATTCGTCCTCACCCAAAGTCACACAATCATACCCATTCATCAAACCGTGTGCAACTACAGTAGTACCACCCTGCCATGAAATATCATGATCAAGATAATCCTCTTTAAGCTCATAAAATTCTGTAGCACCTACCTCAAGAATATAAACTTTACCATCTTCTATCTTAATAGTCTCACCTGGTAATCCAATAATTCTCTTAATTAGGTATTCCTCATGATTGTAGCCTTCCATATCATGTCCATCCAAAATAACAATATCGCCACGATCAAAATTATGGAAATAAGTAGAAATCTTCTCAGTAAATACTATGTCTCCACTTTGAAGAGTGTTACACATAGAATCTCCATACACATTGTCTCTTTGAACAACAAAGACTACAACTAATACTCCGATAATCACACCAAGAGCGATAGTTCTAATCCAACTTAATATTTCTTTGGTAACTTCCTTACCAACGTTTACTTCTTCTTTAGGGATAGGCGTCCAGTCTCTTGCTGGTTGACTAGGCTGACTACCACCAGAATTATTTTTCTTCATATATCTATCTATTCCATTGTTCAGAATTAACCCTGAACAACTCCATTCTTAATAAATTTACGAGTATAAGAATATGGAACTGCAAAATACCACCAATCGCCATCTTTCTTATTTCCGCACTCAATAACGTAAATATTACCATCAATATTCACTTCACACCAGAAATGCTGATATCTGGAAGAACTAGATGATCCACGATAACCCTGAATCATGTTTGCATCAAAACCAAGATAGCAAAGCATCTCACACATAGCACCATTGTACTGAGCACACTGACCAGTCTGCTTCTCAAAAATAGCCTGAGCATAGCCTAAGCCTCCAATTGAATTCCACTGAGCAGAGGATGATGCATAATCTACATTGTAATGAATCCAGAACATTGTATATGCTGCCTTCTGACCTGGTGTCCAAGATTCCTGGAAATGTGTTCTTGCAAATTTTTCAATAGCAGCCCAATCAGCCTGAGAAATCTTATGTTCAGTAACTCTTGTTTCAGAGCCCTGTGTATTAAACATCACATAAGAATCATGAGGAGATAATGTAGCAGTATTCAAATTATCGATACCAAACTGCTCATATCTAGCAAATCTGAAAAATTCCTCTTCTACCTCAATAACAGGCATATCAGCTGGCTCGCCAACCATAATACCGTATGATTCACATTTAGTTGCAAACTCTGCAGAATTTGCAAAGCCATTGAAGAGGATATTAATACCATATACCTCATAGTAACCAACCCAGTCTTCAATCTCCCAGTATGTTGCTTCTCTATTGAGGAAAACCTTATAGAAAATAGCAACTATTTCTTCTGGATCCATAGTAGAGATTTTCTTCTGGAACTCTGCACTGTAGAAAAAACCATAAGCAGCCTGAATACCACCTGTCTGCTTTGTAACTAACAAATTGTACCAAGTAGTAAACCCAGCCTCATCTGCCTCTCTATCAAGACAATCACTGTAAAGGCTATTTACGAAAGTTTTAACATCTTCATTTGTAATTTCAATCTTAGTAGGCAATGTAGTAGCTCCAGATTTAATACCAAATGAGTAACAAACATTTGCCCACTCAGTAGAACCAATAAATCCATACATTACGTCTCTACGAGAAGTGCCTGACTCAAGTAAACCCATCCATACGGCCCATCCTTCTGCATCAGCTTCACGATCAAAAAAGACGCGATAAAGATAAGTTAAATAATCCTCATTCGAACAATTCTTATTAAGAAACTCCTCACTATAAAAGAAACCTTCTGCAGCATCTGCACCAGTATAGGCACCAGAAGTAAGAAGATTACACCACATATTAAAACCATTTGAATCAGGAACTCTATCAAAACATATGTTATAAAGTCTATTTACAAAACCTTCCACTCCAGTAGTAATTGTCATGTCAAAGTCTTTATCTTCATATGGATTTAAAATAAATTCAGAAACAGGTACATCTATACCATCCGCATTTACATCTTGAAAACCATAACAGTTAGCAAACAAAGAGAAAGCAACAGCTGTTGATAACACTGCAGCAATACCCTTATGGAATGACTTATTTAACATAAATTAAAATCTCCGACAATAAATATAACTAAAATTATAAGTATTATAGCACATCTGTGTCGAATCTATTGCGTGGAACCTCTCTAATACTGCAAATAATCTGGTTATCAGGATTTCCGGTAGACTTAATAAAGTTCAAAAGCTTCCAATGATAACTACCATTAGAATCAACGAATCTAAAGTAATCAGAAATCATATTAGAATTATTTTCTTTCATTCTAGAACGAATAGTACTGAAATCTACGTACTCTACAAAACGCTCATAATCAGCCTCATGGATATTAGTCTGAGCAAAAGTAATCATTCTGTTTTGATAATTACTGAAAATCACCTCAGAGGACACCTTAAATGAATCGTCGGAGAAGATTTCCTCTCCAGTATCATCATCAAGATTAATGAGAGCTACATTATCATACACATAATACAAGTTGCGAATAACATTATCTGTATTTTTATGTGTATTACCTACTTCATTATCCGATACGCTCTCAATATTCACGTAGAATACATACTTTCCAACGCACTTTGTAATACATTTACAAGAGAGAGAGACATAAGAATTGTTCTCTAATACAGTCAAGCTAAATGAATCATCAATATCACCATCTCTTTTAATAAAGGACTGAATTGCCTTATAAAATGGTGATGTCTTATCATTTAATCCCTCATTCATAAGCTCATCATCTGATTGACCAATGGAATTCTTATATTCAACATATAAATGATTAGCGAAGAGATGTTTCAACTCATCATTTTCCCACTCTACAATAGATACAGGCTTATCGGAAAGGAATTTACTCTTACCAATTTCATCATAGTAATCTCTCCAGATTGGCTCCTCTATCTCATAATTCTTCTCATTACATGACTCAATAAACTGATCATATGGAAGTGGTCTCTCAAACAAGAAACCCTGAACCTTCTCACAACCAATCTTCTTCAAGAACTCATACTGTTCTTCAGTCTCTACACCCTCTGCAAGAGTATAGATACCAATGTCTTTGGCCATACTAATAGTAGACTTAATAATAGACTTTCCCTTATCTGAGAAATTAGAAAGGAATGCCATATCAAGCTTAACTTCATCAAAAGAAAACTCTTTAAGAAGATTCAAAGAGGAGTATCCACTACCGAAGTCATCCATCCATACCTGATAACCTACGTCTCTGAACTTTGTTACTACTGCTCTTACGCTAGCCTCTGATCCAAATACACTCTCTGTAATCTCGAGGTTAATCATATTACGTGGTACAGAATACTTACGGCGTGAACGCTCAATCGAATTAAAAATATCACAGCAAACAAAATCAATTCTAGAAAGGTTAACTGATATAGGTACTGGAGTCTTACCCTCATCTACACAATCTCTATATTCCTTACATACCTGTTCAATAATACAACAGTCCAACTTATGAATCTGATGACTCTCCTCAAGTGCTGAAATTACTACACCTACATTAAGTATGCCCTTACGAGGATCAACCCATCTAGCAAGAGCCTCTGCACCACACACCTTACCTGTCAAAGTTCTAACTACAGGCTGATAATATACCTTAATATATCCACGTGCTACAGCACGATCAATATTCTCAATTACATACTTCTTAAGCATTGTATCCTTGTTCATACTATCAAGATACTCAGAATAAGTAGTATCAATAGAACCCTTAATTGCTTCACAAGCAGTCTTAGCATCATCAACACACTCAGAAATATTTTGAATATCATCTGTAATCTTCTTATAACC
This sequence comes from Saccharofermentans sp., assembly GCA_024403675.1. Classification (GTDB taxonomy): domain Bacteria; phylum Bacillota; class Clostridia; order Saccharofermentanales; family Saccharofermentanaceae; genus Saccharofermentans. The sequence goes on from JAKSRH010000010.1 coordinate 44,788, forward strand.
AAATTTAACCTCTACGGCCATCTGACCGAGATCTCTAATCTCTTCTGCAACTTCCTTAAGAAGGTTTTCATCTGGCTTATCATCAATAAGCATAAAGAAATGGTCAGCTGCAAATCTTGAGATTACCTGTTTAGGAAATGCCTTCTTTAGAACTAATGCCATACCAATAAGAAGTTTATTACCCTCTTCAAATCCAAACGCATTATTATAATAATGAAGTCCCTTCATATTCATATAAAGGACATATGGATTCATGTCTTGACTAAGATACTGTCTATAAAGAGTATTTCCACGTTCCAAAAAGAAAGTTTTATTAGGAAGAGTAGTCAACTTATCGTAATAAGAGTCAGCAGTATTCGAACCCTTAATATAAAGGGCTTTTTTGCCATTCCAATCCACTGAACTAACCCTTATTGCAAGCTCTGCACCAGTGTATGGATCTACATACAACTTATCACCCTTATTAACAAGAGTCTCGAATATATTATTACGCTTCTCAGAAGAACCATAAAAGTACTCTTCAAATGTCATTCCTGTAGTAAAGAAATTAGCAGGTGGAATTACAGACTCCATCGAAGGATTAAAAAGGAATAACTCGTGTGTTACTTCATCAATAATGGCAATGGCATAATCATCGTTATTAATGATGTTATTAATAGTACTTTCAAGCTTGGAGGACTTTTCTCTCTCCACTCTAATATAAGAAGTAATATCCTCGTAAGTAAATATGGCATATCTATTGCCATCTTCCATGTACTCATGATAACCAACGCCGTGTACATTACGCTCCTTACCAAAGCCAATGCTTCTTACTCTGAACATTACATCATAAGGTGCTTCCTCTCGCATAAACGCTTCAGAAGCTTTCGTAACTTTGTCAATATCATCTGGATGAACAAATGCGTAAGCACTCTTCTTCATGAGATCCATAACTTCATCATACGACATCTCATTACCACAAAGAGAAACAAATCCCTTAGAAATAACTTCAATAGCAGGCAGACCATTGACCATCTTAAATACAGCGATAGGCAATAGTGACTGCTTCATATATGAAAAGGCACCTGTAATAGGTCCTGAAATAATGTTTCTCTCGTCTCCCACGGTCTCACCTCTACATGGTAATAGATATAATACCCTTGTATTAATCCTATAATTGATATTGTCAAAAGACAAATAAATAAAGTGTAAACAATCGCTCTTTCAAAATTAAAAATATTTGGTATAATAGTTTTTGTTTTGCGGGTGTGGTGAAATTGGCATACACGCCAGATTTAGGTTCTGGTGCGCGAGCGTGCAGGTTCGACCCCTGTCACCCGCACCAAAAAAGCTGTGAAAACTTGGTTTATCTCAAGATTTCACAGCTTTTTTATTTACTTTATTTTGTTCCTAACAATTGACCAGCAATATCTGCAAGACCCTCTTGCGCTTTCTTCGTATCACCTGTCGCCCAAGACTGAATAACATCAGCCACTGTTGTTTCTTTCTTTTTCTTTGAAGAAGTTGTTTTTGTACTCTTCTTAGCATTTGACTTCGAAGTAGCCGCCTTTGACGTAGTTGATTTAGACGTAGTTGTCTTTTTCGTAGTAGTAGTTTTCTTTGTTGTAGTTTTCTTGGTAGTAGAAGCACCCGCAATAGACTTAAAGGAAGTATAAACATGAGCATCCCCTATAAGCTTAGTAGGAACCTTTGTCTTATCCTTAATTACCACATATACATCATGCTTCGCCGCAGCGTGATAACCCATAAGATACGCCACCTGCATCATGCTGTCAGAAGTATTTGCTACCTCCACATAATCGATAGTAGCCTTTACCTCATCCATAGCTTCCTTGCATATAGCAGGAATTGTTTTCTTTCCCTTTACATAAACTAGTGCTAAATGGTCTGACTTTGTAAGCTTCTCAATACCACCTAACTCCAACTTAGAAAGTTCACTTAAAAGAGCAATTACATACTTCATAAACAACACCCAAACTTAAAAAGCCTTCTTCGCATTCTCGAGAACGTCAATCACCTTGTCACACCAAGCATCAAACTCAGGATCTTCTTCCTGACACTCTGGGTGAGCGAGACAATATTCAATTGTACGACGAATTCCCTCTTCTGGTCTTATATTCATGCTAAGACCTGGAACGACGCTCTTAAGCTTAGAGTTATCAAATACAACAGAGTTTGCCTTATCACCAATGAGACTACCAACAAAATCAAAATCACTAACACTAGCTAAGAAGTCAGATGACACATAATAAGGCTTAAGTTCTACATCAAGAACATCAGCGATAATCTTATAAATCTGATTCCATGGCAGAGCCACATCACAAGTAATCTGGAAAGCTTCACCAATTGCCTTAGGGTTACCAATAAGACCAATAAAGCCCTTAGCAAAATCACGGCTATCAGTAATAGTCCAAAGTGAAGTGCCATCACCATGGATAATTACCTGCTTACCTTCCATCATTCTCTTAATTACCTGCCAGCTACCCTTAGAACCATGAACACCAAGAGGTACACTTCTCTCGCAATATGTATGAGAAGGTCTAACAATAGTGATTGGGAACTTCTCCTCACGATACTTAGAAATAAGGAACTCCTCGCAAGCAATCTTGTTACGGGAATACTCCCAGTAAGGATTAGCAAGAGTTGTAGCCTCTGTAATTATGTAATCAGCAGGAAGCTTATGGTAAGCAGATGCGGAACTAATATACATAAACTGCTTCGTACGACCAGCAAAAAGTCTATAGTCACGCTCAAGCTGTTCTGGAACAAATCCAATAAAGTCACATACAGAATCAAACTTAAGGTCGCCAAGTGCAGCCTTTGTTGCTTCCTCATCATTAACATCTACCGTAATAAACTTTACGTTATCGCATCCCTCAAAAAGGTCATTTCTGCTACCACGATTAAGAAGATAAAGTTCATCGCCTCTTGCTGCTAATTCCTTGGAAATTGCTGTACTAATAGTACCTGTTCCACCGATAAATAGAATCTTCATAAACCCCTCCCATTAACGTCTTTTACGCAATCTAACATTTTTCTTCTTGAGCTTTGGTGGCTTATATCCTCCACCTGGTCGATTAGTGCGGCCTACTTCCTTACCCTCGAAGCCTTCCTCAAATACAAAATCGATATGATTCATTTCTGTATCTACAGATGCCACTACAATACGAACTGTCTGACCAATCATAAGCTTGTTACCAGAACGAGCTCCAATCGCCCTATAAGATTTCTCATCAAAAATGTAGTGATCTCTCATGGTACGGAAAGGAATAAATCCTTCAATCGTATTAGGTAACATTATAAACAATCCTGCACCAATGATGGAAGTTATCTTACCCTCGTAATGTTCACCAACTTTGTCCTTCATGTATTCAGCAGTTTTCATATCTACAGAAGCACGCTCTGCATCTACGCTATTACGCTCCATCTCAGAACTATGGTCAGAAACTGCTCCAACAAGTCCCGCAAAGTGTCTACGCTTATTCTCTGCATGAATATATGACTTAATGATTCTGTGAATATAAAGATCTGGATATCTTCTAATTGGACTTGTGAAATGGCAATAGAAATTGGATGCTAAGCCAAAATGTCCTAAGCAATCTGGCGCATAACGAGCCTTAGCCATAGAACGAAGAAGAACAACGTCAAGCATAGGTCTAGCATCATCATCCTTAATAGTATCCATGTACTCAGTAATCATGAGAGGTGTAATCTTACCGCTAAGTCTACCCACCGCACCAAAATTACGTGCTACATTACAAAATCTCGCAATCTTTAACGCCTCTGGATCTTCATGTACACGATATACAAATGGGTAGTTCATCTTGGCAAACTTCTCTGCCACAAACTCATTTGCGCAAATCATGAACTGCTCAATAATGCCATTAGTAAAGTTAATTGGATATGGCATTACATCCTTTACAGAACCATCATCATTAAGAATTACCTTTGTCTCAGGGAAATCAAAATTAATCGCTCCCTTACTATCACGAGTGCGCTTCATTACTTTTGCCAAATGCTTCATGTGCTCAAGCATTGGTAGAATATCGCCATACTCCAGTGCATCACCTGGCTGAGGGTTAGTAAGGATTCTAAAACACTCCTTGTAACTCATACGTCTATCAGACTTAATTACGGACTCATATACATCACCGTCAAACGTTCTGCCGTCCTCATCAATAAGCATCTCAGCAGTCATTGTAAGTCTGTCCACATTTGGATTAAGACTACAAAGACCATTACTAAGCTTTGGTGGAAGCATAGGAATAACTCTGTCTACAAGGTATACGGATGTAGCTCGAAGCTGTGCTTCCTTATCAAGAGCAGTATTCTCCTTAACATAATGAGAAACATCTGCGATGTGAACATAAAGCTTATAGTTGCCACCAGGTACTTCCTCAATACTTATGGCATCATCAAGGTCCTTTGCCTCCTCACCATCAATAGTGATAGTAAGAAGATTACGGCAGTCACGACGGCCATTAGCAATCTCCTCTTCCACTACATTTGGATCTGGATTTACTGGCAAATCCTTTACCTCATCGAGAACCTCTTCTGGGAAATTCTGCGAAAGCCCAAACTGGCGCAAGATAGTTAGCATCTTAACGTCGTTATTACCCATATCACCAAGTACTTCCACAATTTTTCCACGGAATTTCTTGTTAGCTGCTGTTGGGTTAAGAATCTCGCACACAACTGTCATCTTAAATGGCGCACCATTAAGATTATTACGATCAACCTCAACCATTCCAAAATTTGTCTCTTTAAAAGAGGCATCTGGAATTACGATACCATTATCACCATTTTGAACCAAAAGACCAATAACCTGGTTCTTAACCTGCATAGGGCCTCTTGGTGCCAAATCAGCGTAACACGTTGGCTTATCATCTGGATCCTTAGTTACCTTCTTAGGCTTAATATCTATACTGTTCTTATAAATTACTCTTTTATCATGTCTTCTATCGTATCTAGTCATTAATATCACCTCATTTCTTCTAGTTTTATTATACCCTTATCCACACCTGATTTAGAGCTAAAAAAAGCGCCCGGTAATTACCGAGCGCTAATAACAATTCATCGTTAATTAGTAATTAGAAACCCTTTGTGAAAGCAAGGAAAAGAAGTACGGAAACAACTGCGAAAACAATTGCTGATACCTTAGTTGCCTGCTTAAGTCTCTCTTCAAGTGATCTTCCCTTAGACTTACTATAGTAAGAATCATTATTAGAAGATGCACCGGACACAACACCCATACCCTGATCGTTACCTTCCTGAGCGAGGAAGAGAATAATCAATGCAAGTGCTGCAATGATGTCAATTACAATAAGAATTATGTCAATAGCGGTCATGTAATTACGCCTCCGAAATACATATTTACACACTTATCTCTTTATAAGCCGTTAAATGATACCATAGGTACATCTTTGATGCAAACGAATATTCCTTAGGTCAATTAATCTTCCTTATTTACCCAACGGCGAATAGAAAACTTGTATCCTCTAACATCTGCGCCATGGATGGAAATGCCTTCTTTGACTGTGGCACCAACACACACCTTAGTGATGTCATCAAGAGCCTCGCCAAATCCTGAACCTTCATGAGTTACAAATGGCTTTATAATCTTACCTTCCCAATTGTGCTTCTCAAGGAAAGTAAATACTGCCATTGGCATTGTTCCCCAGTAATTAGGAAAGCCGAGATAGATTACATCATAATCTTCAACATTAATGTCGCCCTTAATCTCAGGACGCACATTACTTCCCTGATCAAGCTTAGCCTTAGCTGTGCAATCAGTATAATTTTCTGGATAAGGCTGAACCATATCAATCTTAAACTTATCAGCCTCTACAAACTCTGCAATCAAGTCTGCAGCTACCTCTGTATTGCCTACAGTAAGCTTTTCTACATTACCATTAAGATAGTTTTCGCCAGCTCTGGAGAAAAAAGTAATCAACGTCTTTGCCATATATTCGAACCCCTTATTTAGTAATTTAATAGGGTAATTATAGCACCATTACAAGTGATGTTCTCTCTCATTATCGTAATATCTTTCAAGTCTAGTACGACACTGCATAAATACTTTTACCAAATCCTCATCAAAATGAGTGCCAGCGTCACGCTCGATAATTTCAAAAGCATCATCATAAGAAAATTCTTCCTTGTAGCATCTCTTAGAAACAAGCGCATCAAACACATCTGCGATAGCCATAATTCTTGCTTCTATAGGAATCTGATTTCCCACAAGACCGTGTGGATATCCTTTGCCATTTACCTTCTCATGATGGTAGTGCGCGATATTTTCAGCTATTCTTACAAATTGCTCTTCCTCAACACCTGTAAGAATCTTACGAACCATTTTTGCACCAATTTCAGCATGCTTCTTCATTTCTGCATACTGCTGATCATTATATTTACCCTTCCATCTTAAGATGGCATCATCTACACCGATCTTACCAAGATCGTGCATAGGTGCACTTCTTTCTACAAACTTTAAAAACCTCTTATCAAAGCCCATATCAGCATGTAAAAGTTCCTGTGAAAATATCTTAATTACTTCACTAGTTCTCTTAACATGACCACCTGTACTTAAGTCACGAGACTCTACTACCTGAGCCATGCCAAGGATAATTCTTGCCTGAATAGATCTAATCTGCTTTGTCTTCTCATTTACTTCACGTGTAAGAGTATCGTTATACTTCTCAGATAGGGAAAGAGCTTCATGGTGTTCTGTCTCATCTTTCAACACCATAGTAAAACCCTTAATTCTATGGATATAGTCCTTAAGGATCTGAATCTTACCATCATAGTACTTACCATTAAGTCTAAAGGTAAAATGCTCATTGTTATCATTAACAACATTAGGATCCATTACCTTATCTCTGAATTCTCTTACCTGTGTAATGATATTTTCCTGAAGGTATTTACTATATCTTCTGATTGGCTTACCAACTTCAAGTTCCCTTAACTCAGGAAAAATCTGGAGCATATAGTTATCACTACCCATGTAATTCAGCTTAGTATCAAAGGCAATAAATCCTACTTCTTCTAACTGCTCACTTATTACTTTACGATTTTCATAAACGGTATATATGTTGGAATTATAAATTGGTGACAATGCACCATACAAAACAATGCTATAAAAGATTGGCATAAGTTCTGTATGCATTCCTAATACTCTATCAATTCCAAGTCCAATAATTACAACAAATGAATAAGAAACTAACTGGCTAATATCTTTGTTATTAACAGACTTATTACGAGTAGAAAAAATAGCTATTCCTAATATTCCTATGTAATAAATTAGTACCATAATCATGTAAACTCTATGAAGTGGACCATAAATCCAATTCAAATGTCCACCGGTCTTATTAAAATAGTATCCAACCACCTCAAAAAATCTAAATGATGGTAAATCTATAACAATAAGCCCATACAAAATTGCCTGAATAGACACAAGCACAAACATAACCCATTTACGAAGTCTCACATGACAAACTTCGCACACAGTAAAAAAGAAAAGCATTGGGAGAAAACATCCAGCAATTCTAGTGATTTTATCTGCAAGAATCGCCTCTCTAAAACTTGAAGAACAACTCAAATAGATATAGCCAACATCCGTAATAATAACAGAAAGCACCGCAACAAACTGGGTAAGGCTCTGTCTGACATCAGACATTTCAAGCCATACCAATTCTGCCAGTGCTATCGCTAAACAAGCTATATAAAAAAAGAGCATTGCTTACTCAAGTCCCCAAACTATTTTCTCTATCAAAAATAGTTTAACATAGAAGACTTTACTAACTTGTGAACATATTGTCACTTTTTTAAAAGTGACAACATGTTGTTAAGTGTCTCTCCACTTGCTACATTGAGGGAGTCTACGTTGCCGCAGATTCTCTCAAGGCACTCAAGTTCCTTGAGACGGTAAAGAGTTGGATTGTCATCCATCATCTTAGCCGTATTGAGGAGGGATCTTGTAGAAGCCACCTCTTCACGACGAAGAATGACGTTGGCCTGGGCCTTTTTCTCTGCCTCAAGAACAGTGTTCATGATGGCGCGAATATTGCCAGGAAGAACCATATCCATGATTCCTGCCTCCTCCACCTCGATACCAAGGCTTTCGCCCTTAGCACGAAGAGAGTTAGCTACACTCTCAGAAAGTGCTTCCCTTGACTCAAGGAGCTGGTCCAAAGTCAAGTTGCAAGCAGACTCTCTAAGAGAGAGCTTGCACGCGTTGTTAAACGCCAAGTTAATAGCGTTTTTATTAGACGCATACTTTACAGGGTCAGTAACCTTGTAAGATACCGTCATATTGACGCGCACCTCTGCCTTATCGGAAGTAAGTACTTCCTGATAAGGGAGAGTATTGGAGATAGAACCTGTCATTACAGGAACTACCTCTGTGGACACTCTTCCATACTCTGTATATGGAACATAGAAGACGTGTCGACCTGCCTCAAGGAGGCTATCGAACTTACTGTCGATGAAAAGCACACCGACAGTACCTTCCTCTACGTACTCCACAACAATGGAATTGTTATGGCCATTTGCCATAGCACGAAGGATATTCTCAGGGAGTTTTCCTTCGAGCTGGTAATCCTCTACGTTCACCATAGTGAACTCGTGGTTACCAGCAGCCTTCCAGAAGGCATGCTTACCTTCTGCGCAAGTGCCGTGGTACATACCATCCAACATGTGGACAGCAATATGTCCGGAAGGAACATCGACAACAACGGAGTTACCGTCGAAGTCCTTGTTACCTACCATGTCAGATAATCTGACAGTAGAGAATTTAATCTCGGACTCCACAGGAGTCTCAAGAATCTGAGAATTACCCCAGATGTGGTACTTGCCTGGAGCAACCGTTCTTACGAAGCGGCCATCCTTTACAAGAATTCCATATGCGTTCTGATTTAAAATTACCTTTTTCATTGTTTTTCTCCTTTATATGTACAAAAATTAATAATCATTTAAACGGTGCCTCACACTTCATACGCGGTCCCAAGTGTAAGTCGCTTCCTTGTGGGGCGGACAAAGAGGTGCTGGCCCCATAAGCTCATTCGACGGTATCTACCAAGAATCAAGGCTTATGTCATGCTGTTCTTTATAAAAGAACCGAGACACCCGATTAAACCTAGTCATTCATATACCAATATTAAATACTCTAGATCTAACCGCCCGGCATAACCGGTCTCATGTTTTTTGAGAACATGATGGGATTCGAACCCAATCCAAAGCAACGACATACAATTACATTCCTCGTACTGCATCGCCCCGTGGCCGCTTTCTTTTCTAAGGAGGACTTATTAAAGACGCCTCCATCTGCGGTACCCGGTAGCCTGGGTTACTTAAGACATGTACATCATAAAGGTATGGGTAAATTCAATCACGGAAAAAAATCTGCCACATCAATTTGACGCGCAATTCTTTCCTTTAAAAGTGCTACAAAAGAAGATGGTGCCTCTACTTTTACACGAGGCCCAAAAGATAGAATTCCAATAAGAATCTCAGTCTCATCAGAAGAATCATACTTAATTGTAAGAAGGCAGTTACCGTTTTCCATAACTGCTTCTTTCTCATAGTGCGCGAAATTAAGCATTATTCGCTCTAAGGTGTTATACCCATCATCAGGCTTAAGACTAATAACCACTTCACGCATCTGTCTGACATAAGTGTTATCGCTAGTAATCTCAAAGCCCTCTGGGAGAAGTTCAGTCCTCACAATATTTGAGACATTAATAACTACATTACCTCTAGAAGTAACCCCAAGAAGTCTAAACTTATCATTCTTCTCTGAATACTCTAATCTAGTTGGCATTACATACATGTGGTGTTCTTTATTTTTATTAGATATAAAATGCACATTAAGTGCCCTTCCCTCACGAATAGCCTCCAGGATAGTACGCCAATTACTTCTATAATTAGCATCTTCATAGTAATCGCCATCTGCGAAATTATCGTAAATCTTGACGTCTTCTTTATCCCACAAAGGCTCAACATTTGAGAGCGAATTTAATAATAAATCATCCTCTAGAAACAAACCAATTCTAGGATCACTAAGAAGAGATTTAAGCCACCTTAGCTGTAGTGTCGTAAGAGGCATAGTAGGCATGTTAATAAGTTTACTTTCGCCATTATCTAAAAGATTCCATGTACCATCACTAAGTGCCACTGGAATTTCCATGACACTTTCGCGAAAGGCATACTTCATGGTTAGGTCATTAATTTCCTTTGAACTAATACTTCCATTCTCACATGCTCTTCTTAAAATGGCTGCCACCGCATTATAGTAGGAGCTATATAATTCCCTAAATAAATTACTCATACATAGCCTCCATCTTGCGGATGTCATCAATAAATCTTTGGTTAATTCTATCGTCTCCAAAATCAACTGAAGTAATTCTACAGATAAAAGTTCTAACCCATGGAAACATCTCCACAGGATCAAAAACATCTATATCAAACCTAGCGTGATTATCATCAATCACAGTAACATTACCACCACGCTTCTCACGATATAGACGCTGTAGAATATACTTTTCTGTATCTGAATATTCCACAGTAAAAGTCACGTGGTTTACAGTGCGCATGTTACCCATGGATATACCCCATATATTCTTCTCGACACTATTTAGGATATCCTTGTAACTATCGTATTCGGAGCACACTTCCCCTGCCTTAGTAGATAACACATAATCCACACGAAGAGGTTCAATTTTCTTACTTAGTACATTCATGCACATTACATACTGACGACCAGAACTGCTACTACAATACAAACGAAGTGGGACTAACTCCCCCTCATTAGTATCTCCAAACTTATGGCGATATCTTTTAATCTTGACTACCTTTTTACTATGAATGCATTCCATTAAAGTAAGCAAAACATCACTATCTACAGTGTGGGTAATATAGTGGTGTTTAAAAGAAAAACTTGAATCACCTTTGTCTGGAATCTTATCCATAATAAAAGATCCCACAACACCAATAGGAGCTACCTCAGAATAAAAATCCAAGATATCATCAAACCTCTCTCCTGCACTATCAGCAATCGTATCTAATTCCCAGTTGCTTCTAGAATAATAAGCAACCTTACCCTTTATATTTTTTCTAACTATTCCTTCTTGCTCATACTCTTTAAGTTTCTTACGAACAGTAGATTCATCACAGTCTATATATTCTGAAAGCTCATCAACAATTTCCTTAAACGAAATTTCTATACTAGAGTTCGCCAAGATATCTAGAAGAAAGAAATGCATCACAATATCAACATCTGTAAAACTAGATGTTTTCCAAGCTTTAAAAAGAGGATTGTGTTCCCCATTTCGACTATCTATGGAAAGAAAATAACTCTTGCCTGCATCATCTACATGGTAGTTAAGATAATCACCAAGCCAGCTTTCTATACGATGTCTCTCATCAGAATCTGAGCGCTTACTTTTACCAAGTATACGCACGTCAGAAGTGTCGCGTTTAAAACCATACACATAAAAATCACGAATCATGCTCCTAACGAGTTCAAAATTCTTAATGACTTCTCTATACGGCATAAACCCTCACCAAATATGTATTAGAAAAAGACTCCGCTAATAAAAATCTCGAGACCAATTCCTATAAGAATTATACCACCAAGAACTGACGCCCAGCCCGCAAGCTTTGTGCCAAATTTGCGGCCAATTAAAATACCGCACATGCAAATAACAAAGGTAACAACACCAATAATAATTCCTGCAGAAGTTGCCTTTAATAAATTGTAATCAGAAATAGTAAAACCAACAGAAAGTGCATCAATAGAGGTCGCAACGCCCTGCACCATAAGAGCGCCTACGGAAAGCTCATGTTTATCCTCAGCTTCGCAGCCCTTATTCTTAACATCTTTTATACCTTCGATAAGCATCTTGCCTCCGATAAACGCCAGAAGAGCAAGTGCAATCCAAGGAATAAACTTCTGAAAAGACTTAAATATATTAACTATTGTATGAATGCATATCCACCCGATCATTGGCATGAGGAACTGAAAGCCAGCAAAAACTCCAGCGATTTTAAGCATGGTTCCCTTATTCATTTTAGGATTGTTAAGACCATTAGCCAAAGATACTGAAAAAGCATCCATAGCAAGACCAACACCTAACAATATGCTATTAAATAAAAACAAAAATAACTGCATAGTTCCCCTTAAAATAAACGCCGCCTTCCAAAGAAAGCGGCATTAATAATAGTTTAATAAAAGCTATTAGTTATAAAGATACTCTTCACCCTGGTACTTAATAACTACTTCATTTGTAGAACCCTCTGGGAGAGCCTCTACGTGACCTACTACGCGAGCGTCAATATTGAATGACTTAGCAATCTCGATAATACCCTCAGCAACTGACTCGTCACAATAGAACTCAATTCTATGACCACAGTTAAATACCTGGAACATCTCCTTCATTGGAATCTCACCAGACTCATAAATTGTCTTAAAGATTGGTGGAAGCTCAAAGAGGTTATCCTTAACGATACGGATATTCTTACCGAAGTCACGGCACTTTGCCTGTCCACCACCTGTACAGTGGATGATACCAGAAATGGACTCACGATACTTCTCGAGTACTGGAACGATAACTGGGAGGAATGTTCTTGTTGGAGAAAGAATAGCCTCACCTACTGTCTGCTCACCATATGGCATCTTATCTGTAAGTCTGAACTTACCACAGTATGCCTTATCCTCGCCAAGAGTATCAGAGAAAGACTCCTTATAATTCTCATAGTAGTACTTATTAAGAAGCATATGTCTAGCAGCTGTAAGACCGTTAGAAGAAATACCTGAATTGTAGGAATCCTCATATGTAGCCTGACCAAAGGAAGCAAGACCTACGATAACGTGACCTGGCTTAATATTTGCTGCATTAACAACCTTATCACGCTTAACACGTGCAACGATTGTGGAGTCAACGATCAAAGTCTTAACAAGATCTCCAACGTCTGCTGTCTCACCACCACACATCTTGATGCCAACGCCAGCCTTCTCGAGCTTAGCGATAACCTCATCGTAACCCTCGATTACCTTAGCGATAGCCTTACCATCAACACGATGTGCATTACGTCCAATTGTATTTGACAAAGAGAGGTTCTCGTAACAACCTACGCAAGCGAGGTCGTCAGTATTCATTACGAGAGAATCCTGAGCAAGGCCCTTGAACCAATCGTAGTTACCTGTCTCCTTAAACATAAGATAAGCAACGGAAGACTTTGTTCCTGCACCATCAGCATGAAGTGCTGTGCAATATTCAGGATCACCTGCTGTATCCTCAATAAGCTTACAGAAAGCTCCTGGGAAAACACCCTTATCCTGATTCTTAACTGCTGCCTTAACATCATCCTTAGTAGGTGATACACCTCTGCTCAAGTAAGATTCTGCTGACATACTAACCTCCAACAATATTCTTATAAGTTATCCGAGCCGGCCGGTAAGCCGGGTTCTGTACTAAACAATCATCTATCTAGACTGACTATTGCTAGCCAGTTCAAGCCGTCTCCTCGAGGCCCGCGGACCACGGTTGATACCTCTCCGCGACGTTGCTCCGGGTGGGGTTTACAAGGCCGACATGTCTCCATATCGCCGGTGAGCTCTTACCTCGCCTTTTCATCCTTGCTCCAAGCCGAAGCCTGGGGCGGTTTTCTTTTCTGTTGCACTTTCCTTAAAGTCGCCTTCACCAGACGTTATCTGGCACCCTGTCCTATGGAGCCCGGACTTTCCTCACGCACCAGTCATTACCAATAGGTGCCCGCGATTGTCTCGGTCTGCTCGGAAAACACAACTATTTTAAAGAAAAAACAGCCTCGTGTATATATTAAAATCTTCTTTCGCGTCCGTCAAAATATACAAATTCCACCTCTGGGAAAGCCTCATCAAGCACGCCACAAAGGTTAGACATGAACACGCGCTCTGTAGCATTGTGTCCTGCAGTAATTGGTGTGATGCCTCTATCAATGAGGTCCAACATAACATGGTGCTTAATTTCACCAGAAACTACTGTGTCTACACCAGCAGAAACAATAGCAGGAATTGAATCCTCGTCAAAGGCACCTCCCTGGCAAAATACCTTTTTCACTTTAGTCTCAGGCAAGCTATAAACGATAGTGCCAGAAGATCTAAGTCCTTCCTCTACCCTTTCGCAAAAGTCCTTAAGTGTTACTTCTGACTCAAGCTCACCGCACACACCGTAAGCGATACCATCAATCTCATGTATATTTGTAAGTCCAATTGCACTTGCAAGTACGTTATTAGAGTATTCACTATTTTTATCAAGATTAGTGTGAGCCGCATAGCAAGTAATGCCACCACGAATAAGGTCACGGATAATCTGACCTTTAGGCTCGTCAAAATTAATAGAAGAAATGCCTCCGAAAATAAGTGGGTGATGTGCTAACACCAAATCCATATTAAGTTCCATGCAATTTCTCACTACATCTTTAGTAGCATCTAGACAAACTGCAACGCTAGTTACGTCCGCATCCAAAGAACCAACCATAAGACCTGGATTATCAAAACCCTCTGCTGTTTCAAGTGGGAAAAGTCCCTCGAGGAAATTTGTTATATCTCTAACCTTTGTCATAGTATATCCTCCCTTAAAGAGTTTTCTGATAAGCAATTCTTGGTGCGCCACTAGCAAGATAAATAATGCCGCAGCGTGTAAAGCCATTACTTGTTACTTTATTTTGCATTATCTTGTTATCTGCATGAGTATCAATTCTAATGTTATCTATTTTACCAAAACAGAAAGCTAAAGCCTGCTCGAAGATGCCTCTAACTTTACCGCTACTAGCGATTCTATGAATTGTCCCATAAGGCTTACTATTAAGCCATGAACCATTTTCAATTACTTCATAAGTTGGGTCATCACCAATAATAAATACGAATACGCCTTCTATCTTGCCATCAACCTCTACCACATAGCACTGGTTCTTGGAAATATCACTAAGGAGCTGGTCACGAGATGGATAACCATCAACCCACTGATTTGGATTACCATTAGCTGCCATATACACGCGTGCGCCATCATAGATTGGCATAATGCAATCGATATCACTTGCTGTAGCTTGTCTTACTTTAGTACTCATTTTCTATACTCTTCTAATTTCTGTGTCATGAGAAGGATTTCTTCATCGCCTCTAGCGCGCACCTTATACCAACCATCGAGTTTCTCAAAATACTCCTTAACTATTGGCTCTCCAGCTTCAAATTTACTAATCATAACTGGACCATAGTACTTCTCATAAAGATTTATATCACGGCTACCACCTTCATATACTGCGACAGTAATTGGGTAGTAAATATTACGCTCACAAACAACTGTGTCATCCTTAATTCTGAATCCATTTTTCTCTAAGAAGACACGAAGTTGTTCAATAGTTTTCTGTGGCTGAAGACACCATGTGACTGTCTTTAAAATATCTGGAGAAGTAACCTTCATTACCCTCTCCAATATATCCATCATATTATTGCCACCAAGACCTGCCATGATGACTACATCACCTGATTTTAAATCAACACCATTAAGTCCATCTGTACATACTACAAGCGACTTATCCTTGTAGCCATTGATGGCAAGAATTTCGGCTGTCTTTGCCGCTGGATTCTCATGAATATCTGTAGCCACTACAAATTCATAATCTCCAGTAATAAGTCCCTCAAGAGAAACATAACCATGGTCAGAGCCCACATCAATAAGACGACCCTTACAGTCAAGATTACGCCACTTAAGAGTCGCGTCATATACAGCCTGAAGTCTTGCTGTAAGCTTCATTCTTTCCATCAGATATTGCTCCTCTTATTACGTAAAATAGTGCGGCTAGCGTCAATCTTACGTAAATTTTCTTCGATAGTTCTACGAACTTCTGGATTAGCACGATCAAGCGCCTTAATGAATTTCTTCTCCATCTTATCAAGATGCTTAAGTCTCAAATCATATAGTTTTACAAGATATGTATCGAGTTCTGCCTTGCTATTTGGCATCTTACGATTTTCCTCGCAAGCTTTAAGGTACACCTCTTCTGCTGCCATGCCATTAAGTACCATCTGAGAAAGCTTATTAAGAAGTAAATCCTCTCTCATACCATAACTAGCGTCGAAGTGCTGGAGAAAATATGTAACAACATTTCTCATATTTTCCCCAGTAAAATCATTAGGTCTAAGAACATCTTCTCTAGCTACCTCAGTAGCAAGTCGTGCCTTAAGTCTTACAGCATAAACAAATACTGCAAGCTCTTCAGCAAATACAATATCCACAGGTGGACCTTTACGAACTGGTGTGGAATTTTGCTCTTCTACTACACCAGTATCATCATTGTCGTCTTCACTACTAGACATTCTCTCCTTAAGGTCTTCCTGCTCAAATCTCTTACGAGAGCGAAGTTCCTGCTCATACTGACGATTCTGATCTGACTCCATAAGGTCATTCATTCTATTAAGGACAGTCTGAGAATTCGCACCAAGATAAGATGCTGCATTAGTAGCCATCTTCTCTCTTTTAAGGTCATCAAAAATCCAGGAACCATACTGAGTCACCAAATCCTGGAACTTATATGTATCAAGCTTGCCATTACTATCACAGCTATCATCATAAGCTCTAGAGAAAAGATAATCATCTACGTCTTTACTACTATTTACCACACCGCGGAAACTATCTGCGCCATTATGCTTAATGTACTCATCTGGATCCTTACCATCAGGTACTGCAGCAATCTTAATACGGATTTTCACGCCAGACATTTTCTTAAGGAAAGTAAGCATCATACGAACAGCTCTAATAGCAGCATTACGACCAGCATTATCAGAGTCAAAGAAGAATACTATCTCCTTAGCATATTTGGCAGCAAGTCTAAGCTGGCTATCTGTAAATGCAGTACCAAGAGATGCAACCGCATTCTTGATGCCTGCCTGATGCATAGAGATAGCATCCATATAACCTTCTACGATAATAAGTTGTTCAGAGCGAGCTGCCTTAGCATAGTTAAGTGCATACAAATGCTCCTGTTTCTTATAAACAAGTGAGTCAGGAGAGTTAACATACTTTGGCATCTCATCACCAAGTGCTCTACCTCCAAAGGCAACAATCTTGCCAAAAGAATCAAAAATTGGGAATACCATTCTGCCACGGAAAAGATCAACGAGGCGTCCTGTCTTCTTAGAAACTGTAAACAAACCACAGTCCTTCATCTCGTCGTCAGTATATCCCTTACCACGAAGATGAGTATAAAGTGAATCCCAACTATTAGGCGCATAGCCTATACCAAAAGAAGTTAGTGTATCGTGAGAAAGTTCTCTTTTCTTAGCATAATCACGAGCAGGCTTTCCCTCAGGGTCAGAAAAACACTTATAGTAATATTTTCCAGCTTCATTTAAAAGCTCGGTAACCCTTTTCTTACGACTTTTTAAATTCTCGTTATTACCGCCACCGCTATATTCTGGTACATCAACACCATACTGGTTACCCAAAAATCTGATAGCCTCTGGATAGGAAAGTCGTTCCAAATCCATAATGAATCTAATAGCATTACCACCCTTGCCGCAGCCAAAGCAGTGATAAATATTTTTATTCAAAGACACACTAAAAGAAGCAGTCTTCTCAGAATGAAAAGGACAGAGTCCAAAAAGATTCTGTCCTGTTCTCTTCGTAAAAGATACGTATTTACCAACTACTGATTCTATATCAGCTTTATTGAGGATTTCCTCAATAACACTTTCAGGTATTTGGGCCATAATTATAACTTATCTTCTTTTTCTTCCTTCTTTGCTGCCTTGTCAGCCTTCTCTACTTCCTTAGCCTTCTTTGCAGCCTTCTTCTCTTCATTCTTTGCTGTAGCCTTTGCGTTACGTGGTGTAACTGTCTGGATAGCAGACTTAAGGAATGTAACTGGAGTATTTGCCATAGAAGTATAGATTGTAACCTCTGTATCAGTAAAGTTTGCTACTACACCAACGAGACCACCGATAGTCTGTACTCTATCGCCTACCATCATCTCAGAAATCTGTCTACGTGTTTCTTTCTCCTGCTTACGCTGTGGTCTAATAAGGAAAAAGTAGAAAACTACAAAGAAGATAAGGAGCATTCCGACAGTTCCAATCATGGAACCCATCTCAGCACCCTGAGTAGTATCTGTAGAAGCTGTATCTAATGCAGCAAGTAATAAATAATTCATTTAAGTCTTTCCTCCGGACTAATTTTATTTGTTAAAGAGAGCGGAAACGATATTTTCCATATCGTACATACCTGGCTCTTTGTCGACTACATACTTAGCGGCCTTGATAGCACCACGACCAAATACATCTCTTGTATGCGCACTGTGAGATATCTTAACAGTTTCTTCATCAGAGATAAAGTAAACATCGTGATCACCTACGATATTTCCTCCTCTAATAGCGCTCATACCAATCTCTGTTGGCTTACGTTTCTCAGACTTGGAATGTCTATCAAACACAAGCTCCATATCATTGTCGATAGAACCTCTGATAACGTCACTAATTGTCATTGCTGTACCAGATGGTGCATCAAGCTTACGATTGTGATGTGCTTCTACAATCTCGATATCATATCCTGGATACAATGCCTTTGTTGCCTGTCTAACAAGCTCAAAAAGAACATTCATACCAACACTCATGTTTGCAGACTTAAATACAGGGATAACCTTAGATGCCTCATTAATCTTCTCGATTGTCTCAGCAGGGATAGCTGTTGTACAAACTACAATTGGCTTCTTCTTTGCAAGAGCTAACTCGAGGATTGCAGGAACTGCACTAAAATGCGAGAAATCAATAATTACGTCAAAGTCTACATCACAGTCCATAGGATTGGTGAAGATTGGGAAATCAATACCATCTGCTGTAGATACAACGTCACCACCTGCAACAATCTCGCAGTCATCGTATTCCTTAACCATATTGCCGATTACACGACCCATACGACCGCAGCAACCGTTCATAAAAATCTTAATCATAAACTTATACCAAAATCACTTTCGAAAATTAAGCAAAGAAGTTCTTTACTGCGGATACATCATACTTAGCAAGTGCAGCCTCGAGAGCCTCATGACCCTTAGGAGACATATCGCAAAGTGGAAGTCTGCAGTGACCAACATCTGCACCAAGAATATTCATTGCTTCCTTAACTGGGATTGGGTTAACCTCAGAGA
>JAKSRH010000011.1 GCA_024403675.1 Saccharofermentans sp.
ATCCAAAGCTTACGCCATGTTGTGAACTTCTTATCAGGAGAAAAGATATACTGCATCTCCTTACTAGCATAACGAGAGTTAAGTGGACTCTCATAGGATGATTTCTTCATATCAGCCATGATTAATTAAGCCTCCAAGATTTTTTCTACTGCAGTAAGTTTAACACAAACAGAGAATACTTCTACTGCCTTCTCAATATCTGAGATGGATGGGAAGCTTGGAGCGATACGAATATTAGAATCCTGAGGATCCTTACCATATGGGAAAGTAGCACCAGCAGGTGTAAATGCAACACCAAGTTCATTACACATTGCGATAACCTTCTTAGCTGTACCTGGGAATGTATTTACAGAAATAAAGTAACCACCAAGAGGCTTATTCCAGTTAGCAGCATCTGTACCTGTAAGTTCCTTATCAAGAATATCGAGTGTAAGCTCGAACTTAGGACGAAGAATATCAGCATGCTTCATCATGTGTGTCTTAATAGCATCAAGATTAGGAAGGAATCTAGCGTGTGCATACTGAGAAATCTTGTTAGCACCAATTGTCTGAACACTAAGAATCTTCTTAGCAGCATCAAAGTTCTCCTTATTTGCTGTAAATGCAGCTACACCAGAAGAAGCGTGTGTTATCTTAGATGTTGATGCGAACTCATATACTCTAGATGCATTACCATACTCAGCACAAAGAGAAAGCATCTCAGGAAGCTTACCCTGCTTAGCCTCATCAGCATAAAGATGATGAACGCTATATGCATTATCCCAATAAATTCTGAAGTCCTTTGCACCTGTCTTCATAGAAGCAAGTCTTCTGCATGTCTCCTCAGAATAAACATATCCATCTGGGTTTGTATAACATGGAACAGACCACATACCAAGAACCTTAGGGTCCTTTACAAGTTCCTCTACCATATCCATATCAGGACCATTTTCATTAAGTGGAACTGGGATGAGCTCAAATCCTAATGTCTCTGTTACCTTAAAATGTCTATCATAACCAGGAACTGGGCAAAGCCACTTTCTACCCTCAATCAGTCCCCATGGCTTCTCGGAATCATGCTCACCAAATACAACTGCTCTCATGAGTGTATCAAACATAAGGTTAAGAGAAGAACCATTACCAATATAAATAAGATCCTTATCTACATTAAGCCACTCAGCAAAAACCTCTCTGAGCTCAACGATACCAGTTGGGATACCATAGTTACGAACATCACCAGAAGCAGACTTAAAATCAGAATCTTCCATACCAACATACATATCATTACTAAGGGAAAGCTGCTCTGGACATGGCTTACCTCTAGTCATATCAAGCTTAAGATTCATTGTCTTAAAAGCTTCAATTCTCTTAGAAAGCTCAGCGCGCTCCTGATTAAGTTCTTCTTTTGTCATTTCCTTATAGGACTTCATGTGTTGCCTCCAAACCCGTTTTTTGAAATTTTCCACTATATCATATTGCATTTTGAGAGGAATATAACCCTCAAAACCAAAATGATTATAATAAAAATGCAAGAAACAAGCAACGATTATTCATTAAAAAGGTATAATTTCGACATTTTGTATTAAACCATCTCTATTATGGGTCACTGCTCCTATCAAAAATATGATATTAGAGTCAAATAATCGATGTTTATTTACAAATATCTGAGCAGTCTTCATTAATTTCCTATATTTAGAATTAGTAATTGCTTCTTCTGGTGACGAATAATAATTACCGCCAATGCGAGACTTAACTTCAACTATAAATATGTCACCATCTTTAGTGAATACTGAATCAAGCTCTCCTATATTATGAACTGCATAATTTCTAGCTAATAACCTATAACCACTCTTTACCATCTTTGAAATTACAGCTTCTTCACCATTATCACCAATGACTCTTTTGTAAGTTCGATTATCATCACCAGTATATTTAATTATTTCCATAAAAAACCTCACAACAGAACATTTGTTCTTATTATAGCATAATGCAGTAATTATGTGTTTAAGAATTGAGGATTTTATGAATATAATTTTGTTCTCATTTGTTGTTATATAAATTTATGGATAAGGAATATCATACAAAAGCAGATTTATCAGATTATGTAGAACGAGAAATTAATCTTATTACTACATTTTTCAGGCTTACAAAGAAAATGGGAATTATTTTTTCTGCACTACTTATTTTGTCTTTCTTTTATTCAGTGTTTAAGTTAGTTTCATGGGGTTTATCTCAAATAGATCCGTTTGCCAACTTATCTTTTGGATTTTCTTTTATATTGATGCTTTTAGAACTTAATTGTCTTATTTGTATGTTTCCTGCTTTCATCAAACAAGAATACTCATTATTAGCTTTTATACTTTTAACATTTTTTGCTACTTCATTACTTAATAATGACTACTTCACTTCATTAATTATCTTATGGTTCTTTATATCATTTAAATTATGGGTTCCAGCTGTTGAAAGAGGAAAACTAAGATATCAGGAATATTGTGTTAATTTAAGAGAAAACTCCCATAGTGAGGAATCATTTATTTATAAAGTACCAGAATTAACAGTATCACAAGATGCACAAAACGGTTATGCACCACCAATAGATAATTCCGACTTATTTAAAAAGAAATCTATATATGATGAAAATATCGAACTAGTTGATATGAATAAAGTTTTCAAAACAAAAAATAACGACCCAGAACAGTAAGTTCTAGGTCGTTAATTAATATAAACTAATTAACTATTAGAGTCTAGCAACACCAGTGTCTCTAGCAGCCTGTGCAACTGCAGCAGCTACTGCCTTACCTACACGTGGATCGAATGCATCTGGGAGAATGTAGTCTGGGTTAAGCTCCTCATCAGAAACGATAGAAGCAATAGCCTCAGAAGCTGCAATCTTCATTGCATCATTGATATCAGAAGCTCTTACATCAAGAGCACCACGGAAGATACCTGGGAAAGCAAGTACGTTATTAACCTGGTTAGGAAAATCAGAACGACCTGTAGCCATAACTGCTACGCCAGCCTTCTTAGCCTCATCTGGCATAATTTCTGGTGTAGGGTTAGCACAAGCAAATACGATTGGATCCTTAGCCATTGTAGCTACCATCTCAGCTGTAAGTGTTCCTGGAGCAGATACGCCGATAAATACATCAGCACCAACGAGAACCTCAGCGAGTGTTCCCTTCTTACCCTTCTGGTTAGTAATAGCAGCAATCTCTTCCTTAGCTGGGTTCATGTTATTTGGTCTACCAGCATAGATTGCACCAGCACGGTCACAGAGAACAACGTCCTGAAGACCACGAGAAATAAGAAGCTTTGTAATAGCTGTAGCAGCTGCACCAGCTCCATTAACAACTACAGAAATGTTGTTGATGTCCTTGCCTGTGAGCTTAAGAGCATTAATCATACCAGCGAGAGTGATAACAGCTGTACCATGCTGATCATCATGGAAAATAGGGATATCAACTTCTGGATCTTCCTTAAGTCTCTTCTCAATTTCAAAACAACGTGGAGCAGAGATATCCTCGAGGTTAACACCACCAAAGGAACCAGCAAGAAGCTTAACTGTCTTTACGATATCATCAACATCCTTAGAACGTACGCAAAGTGGGAATGCATCAACATCACCGAAAGCCTTAAAGAGTGCGCATTTACCTTCCATAACTGGCATACCAGCCTCTGGTCCAATATCACCAAGACCAAGAACAGCTGTACCATCAGTAACTACTGCTACGAGGTTAGATCTTCTTGTGTACTTATAAGAAAGATCAACATTATCAGAAATCTCAAGACATGGAGCAGCAACACCTGGTGTATATGCGATAGAAAGAGCCTCCTTAGAATCTACTGGTGCTCTTGCAATAACCTCAATCTTACCTTTCCATTCAGTGTGCTTCTGAATTGCAATCTCATTGTTATCCATTTTTCTATTCCTCCGTATATAAATACAAATATATAATTCAGTCCATTACTCTTCATCAGGAGTCGGAACATCATTATCTTTTTTCATCATATTCTCCAACTCACTCATATCAGGATTAACGATAATTCTAAATCCACCAGGCAACTGGAGCATACGTATGTAAATAATACCAACATATCGTCCTAGTGCTAACAAAAGAAATACATTAACAAAAGGTACCATAGCGGCTCTAGTCGCAATAGAAATATTAGCTAACAATTCCAATACAATATCAAAAATAAAGTAAACAAATAAAAGCAAAGACAAATTACGACTATTGGTTAAATAATAACCTTTTGTAACTTCAAACATTCCCCTAAAGCTACCCACCAAGCTTCTATCACCAGATAAATAACATGCTGGAAACATTATCAGATACGGGAAGATAATAATAAAAAACAAAAATAAGTACAACACAAAAACAGAAAAGATACTTAATACAATCGCACTTATTAAACTTAAGAAAATGAACCTAAAAATCAGCTTTCCAATAGATATAGCTTTATCAGGTTGTTTACGAAGTCTATATGTTCTAATGAATACGCCAGTATAAAGCCAGGAAGCCATAATATCGATGTAACCAACTAACAAACTGATACCAAGGAAAATATAATTACCTTTTGTAAGCGGAATACTATCTAAAGAAGTAATACTAGAATAATCACCTGATTCAATAATTTTATTCATCCATGCCATATAGACATCAAAATTAGTATCACCTATTGGAAAGAAAATGAAATATAAGTTAAGCGCGATAAGCAATACAAATAGAATGCGCACAAATATGCGTTTACCTAAAGCATCTATTCTAAAAATCTCAAAAAATGAATTTCTCATGCGGAAATTTTGCAACAAATTGACAATAAAAATCAAGATATATTTTGAGGCAATTATAAATATATATATGTTAGAATATGCGCGTATGAATATAAAGAGGATGGTAAATACCATATGACAGACTTTAAAGTTAACCCAGATCTTATCGGAATAATCCCTCCAGATAAGCACAAGGCTGAGGATATTGTTGCTATTCTTGATGCACATCCTGAAATTAAATTTGTTTCTTTAATGGGTGTTGATCTCGCTGGTAACGATACAGACGAGAGAATCCCAATTAAGGATTTCCACGATAACCTTGAAAATTATCTTAATGGACATGCTGTACAGACAGACGGTTCTTCAGTTGTACTACCGGGAATTGCTACACTGAACGACGGTAAAGTTGATCTTGTACCTGATATCGAAGTTGTATGGTATATCGACTATAACTACGAGCATATTGATGCGAAGACTGGTCTTCCAGTTGGAACACTTCGTATTCCTTCTTTCCTTCTCCACAACGACGAACCTGTTTGTTCACGTTCTGTCCTCAAGAAGAGTGCACAGTATTTCGAGAAGGTTCTTACTGAGAGATTCAGCACAGACGCCAAGCTTTGTGAAGAATATGGTTTTGAGCCAGAAGATCTTTCCAAGATTACTTTAATTATGGCTACAGAGCTCGAGTTCTGGGTAAACTCCCCTGACGAGAAGATTTCTACAGAGAGCCTTTCTATCTCACAGGTTCTTAAGGAATCTTACTGGAAGCGTACAAAGGGTGTCGTAAGAACTGCACTCGAGCAGGTTATCCTCGTTCTTGACCAGTATGGTTTTAATCCAGAGATGGGTCATAAAGAAGTTGGTGGTGTTAAGGCTGCTGTAACTTCCACTGGTGACTTCCACTCCATCATGGAGCAGCTTGAGGTTGACTGGAAGTATTCCGATGCACTTCAGGGCGCTGATTATGAGCTTCAGGCAAGAATTCTTATTAAGGAAATCTTCCGTATGCACGGTCTTGAAGTAAGTTTCATGGCTAAGCCTATTCCTGGCGTTGCAGGTTCTGGTGAGCACACTCATGTTAATGTGGTTGCTTTCCTTAAAAATGGCAAGAAAATTAACCTTTTTGCTCCAGAAAATCTTAAGGAAGACTACCTTTCCCGTCTTGGTTGGGGTTCTCTCATGGGCATCATGAAGCACTACGACCTCATTAACCCATTCGTTTCTGCAACAACTGATGCATTTAACAGATTACAGCCTGGTTTCGAAGCACCTACACATGCAGTTGCTTCCATCGGTAAGGATGTACTCACACCTTCTCGTAACCGTTCTGTACTTCTTGGCTTAGTTAGAAGCGAAGACAACAAGTATGCTACAAGATTTGAGCTTCGTGCCCCAAACCCACATACAAACACATACCTTTGTCTTTCTGCTATTTACCAGTGCATGCTTGATGGTATTGCATATGCACTCGATTCTGGCAAGACAAAGAAAGAACTCGAAAATGAATTTATTAAGCCTTATGGCGAGGCTGGAGATTATCTCTTAGCAAACAAGCTTTATCGTTGTGAGGAAGACATCTTCGAGACAATGAACGAAGAGCAGAGAGATACAATGTTTGGTGTACCACCTGCGACAGTTTATGATTCTCTCAAGAATTTCATTTCTGATGATTCAGCTACAGAAATTCTCTGTGCTGGTAACGTATTTAATGAAAAGGTTCTTACTTCCTACTCTAGAGCTATGCTTGACATGTGGCAGTATGAACTTCTCGAGAGACTTATTCCATCTAACCTCACAAAGATTAAGACTTATGTTAAGCTCCACACAGCACCTAACACAGTTGATGATGATCTTTGGAATGATATTGATACACTTAAGAATTCTCTTGCAAAGAACAGTGGCGAGAGCACATCTGTATTTACAGATATTAAGAATGCTATTAACGCTAAGAATCTTAAGGATATCTCTAGACTACAGATTAGAATGAGCCAGGATATGAAGGAACTTGCAGCACTTTATAAAGAGTACAGCGAGAATCAGATTTAATACTCTTTAATCTTATTGGTGACCTCTATGACCTTATACGATATTTGTTGGTATTTTGTACTATATTCATTTATCGGCTGGGTAATAGAGGTCATTTTTCATGCTGTAACTCTTGGCAAAATCATGAACCGAGGATTTCTTAATGGTCCCGTCTGCCCTGTTTATGGATTTGGAATGATTGCAGTACTATCCGTATATGAGTTTGTTGGTATCGATAATAGTATTGTTATCTTTATTGAAGGTATTATTCTAACCACAACTATAGAGCTATTAGCAGGATTCATACTAGATAAAGCTTTTCATGCAAGATGGTGGAATTATTCAAATGTACCATTTAATCTTCACGGATATATTTGTCTTAAATTCAGTATCATCTGGGGCGCAGCTGTTGTATTTGTACTAAAAATCTTTAATCCAACACTATATGCTTTAACTATATATTTATTATCACCAAAGTACGGCTGGCCACTATTATTACTCCTTTTATTGGTATTTATTGTTGATACTGTAGTTACTGCTCTTACACTTATCGGACTTAATAAACAACTTAAAGAACTTGATAGTATTAGTAAAAAACTTCATGTATTAAGCGATAAATTAACAGAGGATATAAGTTTAAAATCAATTAACGCAGCACAAAAAGTACAAAATACTCAAATTCAATACTCTCTTGGCAAATCCGAACTACAAGATAAATATGATGAAATAAGAAATAGAATCCTTGCTCATAGACATTACGGATCAGGACGACTCATTAACGCCTTCCCTAATGTAATACATAACGAATATCATCATTTGTTAGAAGATTTGAAAAATAGAATTCAACAACCTAAAGCAAATTGACAAAACTTATACCTTTTACTATAATTTTGAAGTCGCTTGCGGATGTGGCGAAATGGTAGACGCAGCAGACTCAAAATCTGCCGACCATAAATCATATGGGTTCGAGTCCCATCATCCGCACCAGAATAAAAGCTCTCTGATTATCAGAGAGCTTTTTCTTTTACTTTAAATTAATAATGAATAATCCAACTAAGCAAACAATAACACCGACTATTTTATTCCAAGTAATTCCTTCGCGGAAAACTAAAGCACCAACAATAATAAGTGCTACTGCAAGAAACGAACTCTGAACTGTAGATGCTGTACTTACCTGCCATCCAGCCTTGTATGCATAAATGAAACCTACTTCAAGTCCTACAATAACTAGTCCAAGAACATATGGCGCCCAATTCATCTTGGAGAATTCCTTTATCAAACTAGCATCATGATTCATGGAAAAAAAGAAAATCATGGTACACAAAGCACCAACAATATACGTAAGTGTTAGTGCCGCAAATGGATTAACATTATTAGGAACACTCTTTGAACAAATCTGATAGAACACATTAGAAAATACTACCAGAGCTATTGGCCAAATATATGAAAACAATACCTCTCTCCTACTCATTACCAAATATTCATAACATGCTGCATAAGAAGACTTACCAAAGTAATTCCTGTCCAGCAAGAAAAACCAACAATAATAGGTTTACCACCAGTTTTGATTAATTTTACAATATTAGTATTAAGGCCTATTGCAGCCATAGCTAATACAATAAAGAATTTACTTAATTCCTTAATTGGCTTAAAAACACCTTCAGACACACCAAGATTTATAGCAATTGTAGTAATTACAGATGCAGCAACAAAATAAAGAATAAAAAACGGAAAGATTTTTTTAAAAGATACTTTTGTAGCTTCGCCACCACACTTCTTAGCCTTTTGTGTTCTAATAAAAGCTAATACTAATGTAATAGGAATAATCGCTAATGTTCTTGTTAATTTGACAGTAACTGCTTTATCAAGAGTTGCAGAACCTAAATTCCACATTGTATCCCAAGTAGAAGCTGCAGCTGTTACTGATGAAGTATCATTAATTGCTGTTCCTGCAAATATACCAAAGGAGTCACCACTAGTTGTTGCAAAGCCAAGAAGTTTACCAAGAGTAGGAAAGAATAATGCAGCTAAAACATTAAAGAAAAAGATAACAGAAATTGCCTGTGCAACTTCTTCATCATCTGCATCAATAACTGGGGCCGTAGCAGCAATAGCAGAACCACCACAAATAGATGAACCAACACCAACAAGAGTAGAAATTTTACCCGGTATTTTTAAAAGCTTACACAAAACAAAGGCAATAATTAAAGATGTAGCAATTGTAAATACAATAATTGGCAATGACTGAGCTCCAGTCTCCAAAATAACGTTAAGATTCATTCCAAACCCAAGAAGTATTACAGCCCACTGAAGAATCTTTTTTGAAGTAAATTTAATTCCACTTTCAAGCTTCTTCTTATCTTTAATAAATATAGTTACTATCATTCCAAGTAAAATTGAAATAACAGCACCGCCAATAATAGGAAATTTTTTTCCCAGAAACCAAGATGGGATAGCAATTACCAGACAAACAAGAAGTCCTGCCCAATTTTTACGTAACCAGTTCATATACACCTCCTAAATTTACCCTCCTATTATTTATACCACTATTTCAACCGAACGGTTCTTTCCATTTAATTTTTTTACAACAATTTGTTTATCAATTCTATTTTTAATTTCAGTTACATGAGATATAAGGCCTACCATTCTATCGCCCTGTGATAAGGATGAAAGAGCCTTATATGCGTGATTAAGCGTTTCATCATCAAGGCTTCCAAATC
Organism: Saccharofermentans sp.; assembly: GCA_024403675.1. Lineage (GTDB taxonomy): Bacteria > Bacillota > Clostridia > Saccharofermentanales > Saccharofermentanaceae > Saccharofermentans. The sequence goes on from JAKSRH010000011.1 coordinate 9,499, forward strand.
CTTCATCAACAAACATGGAATCAAGTTTGACTCCACCATTGTTATCCTGAATAACATCTGCCAAGCCAAGCGCTAAAGCAAGAGATGCTAAGAACTTTTCACCACCTGATAAAGAACCTACATCTCTTATAGCATTGTCATAGTGATCAAATGCATCCAAATCCAAACCAACCTGACCTTGTTTTGAAGTAGGTTCAGTTCGATGTATAAGCTCATACTGACCATTAGTCATTTTTAGAAGTCTCAAATTGCACTTAGCTAGAATAAGCTTAAGATAATAAGCTTGAACATATGCAACCAATGTCATCTTAACTGAATTCTTAAGACTACCACTAGCAGTATCTACAAGTTCATTAAGCCACATTGCACGATTATAAATATCACTAACTTCAATATATTTCTTTGATATTGAAGTCTTACAGTTTGTGTTAATAGTTATAGCTGTTGTATATTTATCAATCTGCTTCTTAATGATATTTTTCTTTTCTTTCAAAGCTATTAGTTTCTCATTTTCAGAATTAAAATCTATTTTTTCATCCGTTAGATTTTTCTTTGCTTCTTCTATAGCTGCTTCTAGTGATTTCTTATTTAAAAGCAAGTCATTAAGACGCTTTTCAGAAGAAGCTTTATTAGCAATAAACTCATTATAGGATTGCATTAACTTACTAGCTGCTTTTTCTGCTTCTAGTTTAGAAGAATACTCAAACTTAGTCTTTAACTCATCAATAGCATTGGTAACGTTATTATGCTCAGTCTTTAACTTTATAAGGTAATTATTTTCCTCAACAACCAACTGACTAAATTTATCGTTCTCTTGTTTTAACTTAGGAAGTTCATCAATAATAGTTTGTTTTTCGTTAATCTTTGCTATTAAAGATTTCTCTTCTTTATTCAAATTCTGCTTAATAGAATACAAATCTGAAAGTTGTTCAGGAATCTTAATTAGGGCATCTTCGATAGACATATTTCCTAGTGATTCTTCAATATTTTTATTAAGAACACTTGAAAGGCTTTCAACCTGGCCTCTAAGAGCACCAGACATAACACTAGCATCTTTTAATTTACTATTAAGACTATTGAACTCATCTTCTTTTGCTAATACTTCGTCTTGAGATGGAACACCATCAGGAACTATAGCAGGACATCTATGATCACTTATTACTCCACAAACAGGACATGGCTGACCATCCATAAGAAGATCTCTAGCAATAATTCCTGCTTGTGCATCATAAAAACGTGTACGCAAAATACGTAATTGAGACTCACACTCATTAGTTTTATTACTAATTGATAAGTAATTTGCCTGCTGAGCTCTATGTTCAGAATATATCTGATTATATTTCTCAATATCACTCTTAAGAGAAGTTAATGTATCAATCTTTTCTGTAAGTTTCGTAGCTTCACTTCGAGTTTTCTCAAGCTTAACCTCAACATCATCGTAGAGTTTAAGTTTATTTTCATAAGATAAGATAATATCCGAATACTTAGCAATTTTCTGATTAATGCCACCTATCTGTTTCTCACAATAAATAATATCTTCGTTAATCTTTGATAAAGACTGTATATTTGCCTCAAGAACATCATAATCAGAAAGCTTATCCATAATTATTGTTGCTTTCTTTTTTACTTCTTCAAACATATCTGCCTTTTCATTTAAAGACGTAATTTCATTAGAAACAGTATCTATTTGAGGAATAACATTTTCAATTTGAAGACTATTCATACTAATACTCTTCAAAATACTATTCTGAAGATTTAAACGATCAAGCTTCACTTGAACCTCAGTAATTTGAGAATCTAATTTAGTAGAAACGTCGTTTATATCAGATAAAGCTATCTCATCCTCAGAGACAATATTACCAATTAAAGTGATAATTTCTTCTGGCGGAAGTTTCTGAGATTTAGCATCATTTACAGACATAAATAGACTAGACGTATCTTCACATACAATCTCATTAACCTTTTCAGATATACTCTTATTTATATCAGCTATATCTTTACTTACATTTTTAGCTTCTTCAACTAATGTACTTTGAATCTTTTCATAGATTTTTGTATCAAACAACTTACTAAAGACCGCAGACTTTTCCTTAGAATCAAGCATCATAAATTTACGGAATTCACCTTGAGCTATCATCGCAATCATTGAATACTGCTTAAAATCCATTCCAATAATTTCAATAAGTTCATTATTCACAACACTCCATTGAGTGTTAACAGGCTTATCTGGAACATAAAGTTCTACTTTTTGTCCACTCTTTTTGATTTTGCCCTTAGAATCCTTATACTCATAACTTGGACTTCTTTTTACTACATATACAACGCCATCTTTTTCAAATGTTAATTCAACATATGTAGGCGTATTATTGTCAGCTGATTTACATCTCACCATAGAGATATCTCTATCAGAACCATTAACATCATTGTATAAACCATAAGAAATCGCATCAAAAATAGTAGTCTTACCAGCACCTGTATCGCCAGTAATAAGAAATAATCCATTACGACCAAGCTTAGTAAAATCGATTTCAACATAATTAGGGAAAGGTCCAAAGGCCTGTATTTTTAATAATAGTGGTCTCATATTACTCTCCCTTCAATATTCTATTAATTAAAGAATCCATATATTCTTTCTGTGTATCAGTCATTTCCTTACTATTCATCTTGCAAAAGAATTTACTAAATACATCCAACGGATCTAATTCTTCAATCTTCTCTGTATTTGCATCAACATGATTAACAATCTTTATATTCTTGTAATCAGTTCTCATAAGATTGTGATACACATTAGAAAGACGTCTGCTAACATCAGGAATTACTACGTCATCAAGTAGAATTGCTCTAACAAAATCATTATGATAAGAAGTACCTTCATAAAAAGATTTATTCATTAATTCATCATAAGTACCTTCAATCTCAACAAGATCACGAAGTGGTGTAAGTGGAATCTCTGTAAGATGAATATCCCTATCACCGTTAATCTCAATCATTGAAATACTCTTTGACTGCTTAGCTTCGCTAAAGGAGTACTTAAGTGGAGTTCCACAGTATCTAATACGATTACTACCTACATTCTGAGCTCCATGAATATGTCCTAATGCCACATAATCAAAAGGTTCATATGCCGATACATCCACATTATCAGAACCGCCAACTGTAATAGTTTCTTCCGAACCAGACAAACTAGAACCAATAACAAACTGGTGAGATAAAAGAATGTTTCTTACTGACTTATTAATATCTAGATGATTAATAATACAAGCAACTGCATCCGTGTAACTATTAATCTCAGCATCTGGATAAATCTGTCTAACTGCAGCGGGACGAATATAAGGAAGTGAATAAAATACGACTTCACCATCTTTATCATTCAAAGTTACAGCAGAAATATTAGATAAATCACTATCAGATAAATGCACACCAGCCTTATCCATAATCTCTCTAGCATAAGAAATCTTTATAGCTGAATCATGATTACCAGAAGAAACAAAAAGTTCTACTCCCAGCTTATTAATCAAATTTATAAACATGTTGAAAAGCTGAACAGCTTCATCTGAAGGAGTTGTTCTATCATAAACATCACCAGCAATTAAAACTGCATCAGGCTTATATTCATTAACTCTATCAACTATCTGAAGCAAAATATGCTTCTGATCCTCAATAAGTGAATATTCATTAAGTCTTTTACCAAGATGAAGGTCAGATAAGTGAAAAAATCTCATACAAAAATACCACCATAAATCTATACTACATATATTATAAATTAATGGTGAAATTTAAGTGTCCCAATTAAGGTACTAAACAAGATTAGTAAAAATGAAAACCAATATTGGCATCGTTAAAACACAGAAAATAGTTGAAATCAAAATAGCATTCGCAGATCTTTCCTGCTCACATTCGTGAAGTTCAGCAAGTGATAACAAAATTGCCGCTGTAGGTGTAGCACTTAAAACTAAAATAGATATTCTAAATGGATAATCAGCAAATGGAAGCATATTAGCTATAAGATAGGCAAATATCGGAAAAATAATAAGTTTAATAACACTTACACCATAAGCAAAAGGCTGTGAAAACACCGTTTTTAAATTCATAGAAGCAAGTCTCATACCAAGAATCACCATACATATTGGAGCTGTCATTTTACCCAAGAGTTCTATAACAATCATAATACTGTCTGGGATAACAATATGTAATAAATAAAGCGGAATTGCTATAAGTACAGCAATTCCAGTAGGATTAATAATCGCATCCTTAAGACTCATGTATTTCTTATCTTTAGTAATAAGATACACACCTATAGTAAAAGCAATAATATTCATACTTGAGGTATAAAAAACACTATAACAAGAAACTATAGAAGCTGATGGAAAAAGTGAAGAAATAATAGGCATTCCAAAAAATCCAACATTACCAAAAAGACCACCTAAAACTAGCATCCTATAACTAGGGTTCTCAAACTTTTTTCTAAATATAACAAACAGTAATATGAAAAATAAAACTTGTATTCCAAGGGTTGTAAAGAAAAACAACAACGACATCTTGAAATTAAAGATAGAATATCCCATCTTCTGAAATGCATTAATAATCATACATGGACCTAATACATAGATAAGAAGACCGGATAAAGATTTTGCATGTGAACTTTCAGCCTTCTTCCCTTTTACCAAAAGAAAACCAAATGACATATAAAAAATCATTGTTATTAATGTGATTAAAACTATCTTAAAACCCATAAGCAGGATTATAGCACAGCAAAAAATTTATAGTTTACAAACAGCAATTGTAAACATATAATTATTTCAGCTTTACAATAATAAAAAGAGGTTATAAATATGTCTTCAGAAAAGAAATCCAAGCCAATAATGTCTACTTTTGACATTATTATTTGCGCACTTATTGCTGCACTCATGTTTATTGGTGCTGCAATCTCACTTCCAATTGGACCAGTTCCATTTACGCTTCAGACTTTCATGCTCTTTACCATGATGATCGCCTTTGGTGGTAGAAGAACTTCTATTGGTATCGGTATTTACCTTCTCCTTGGTCTCATTGGCATCCCTGTATTTGCAGGTTTCAAGGGTGGCCTTGATTCACTTCTTGGTCCTACAGGCGGATTCCTTATCGGATTCTTAGTAGCAGCTCTTTGCTTCATGGTTACAGAGTTCTTATCTACACCAATCCGTAAAAAACTTACTAAACTTCCTCACAAGTACATTTATTATACAGTACTTGTATTAATAAGCGATATCATTATGTATGTATTTGGTCTTGCTTGGTTTATCAAAGTTTACACAGCAAGTAATGACAGCACTGGAATTTTCATGAATGCACTCAAGTGGTGTCTTATCCCATTTATCATCCCTGATCTCGTTAAGATGGTGTTTGCAATTATTGTTGGTACTACTCTTAGACCATTGTTTAACAAAAAGAAATAAGAACATACAACAATTACCTCATAAAAAAACATCTTGCCTCGTATTCCTGTAGCGAAGCAAGATGTTTTTAATTTGGTGCGGATAACAGGACTCGAACCTGCACGACCGTGAAGCCATCAGCACCTGAAGCTGACGCGTCTACCAATTTCGCCATATCCGCATTTAGCGATAAAATTTTAAACTAATCGATAATATAAAGCAACAGACCATATAATAGGACACTAGCCAACTTACTAAATGATATAATCAAATCATGCATAAAATTCAGGTTTCAGTTACTTCTTTAGCAGAATTTGTTTCTAGGTCCGGTAACATTGCTTCGGGCTCATATGGCTCTGTGTCTGGAATCGAAGGTACTAGACTTCATCAGAAGATATTCCAAGATTTAAGGGATGTTTACGGTAATATCATGGATACTGAAGTCTCCTTATCTGACACTGTAGAATTTGAAGATTCTGAAATCAGCCTAGATGTATGTGGTCGCGCTGATGTTCTTATAAAGAAAGAGGAAGTTGCCCCACATATTATTGAAATCAAATCATTCAATTCTGCTAAGAATAGTTTTGACAAGCTAGTACGCCCTGAACATATGGCTCAGCTTGAGATTTATGCTGCACTCTATTTCCTTTCTAATCCAGACATTAAAGCTATTGATATTACTTTAAGATATGTTTCTATTACGTCTTTAGAAGCATTTGATGGTAACGAGACCATTACTCGTGAAGAAGCACTCAAGATATACGAAGAACACTGTGATGCGTATATCACTTTTATCGAGAATCTTATTAATTACAACGAGAGCATGGTCAAGTCTATAAAGGAAATGTCTTTTCCTTACCCTACTATCCGCCCTGGTCAAGCAGAGTTCATGAAGCAGGCACTTAATTCTCTTTGTAGTAAGGAAGCTTTATTTGCACTTGCCCCTACAGGTACTGGTAAGACAATCTCTACCCTTTACCCTGCAATTAAAGGCTTACTAAAGGGACGTTACGATAAGATTTTTTACCTCACTGCAAAGACTGCCACACGTCAGGTAGCTTCAAAAGCTCTAAATGATATGCGTGCGCAAGGGTTAATAATCCGCTCCATTTTGCTCCAATCTAAAGAGCAAATGTGCCCTCACCATAAGAAGTGTGATTCCAAAGGATGCAAATTTTCCGAAGGTTATTACTCCAGAGTAAAACCAGCACTCATAGAAATACTTACTTTCGACGAGATCACACCTGACCTTTGTTTCCAAATAGCTATCAAACATAATATTTGCCCTCACGAATTTATGTTAGATGCCATGAACTATTGCACTGTTGTAATAGGCGACTACAACCATGCTTTTGACCCACGAGTTAGTTTAATTAGATGTTTTGGAGAAGAAGCTGATTCGCGTAATGTAGTTTTAATTGACGAGGCTCATAACCTTGTAGATCGTGCTAGAGAGATGTATAGCGCAGAGCTTAAACAATCTACTTTATTAGACATGATAAGAGTCTATAAAGGTAGAAACCCTCGTGTTGAATCATTTTTATCAAGACTTAAGTTGTATTACGACGCAATAGACAAGAACTTTATCGCAGAGACATCTGTATTCGCCCAACTTGAACATCAAGATGAACGACGGATACTTAAGACCAAAAATTGGGAAGGTATGAGAGCTATGCCTAAGGAATTCTATACAATTCTTTGGAAATGCATCAGACTTTTATCTATGGAGCTAGACGATATTCCTTCTGGTGAGATTAGAGAAATTGCTATGCAATTTTTCTTCGAATCTAGATTTTTCCTGACAATTTTTGAGCAGGAATTTAATGAGTCCTATATTGCTTGTTGTTTTAAAGAACAAGATGAAATCACTATGCGTCTAACATGCCTAGATTCATCTGAAAAACTCAATAATCAAATTAGGGATAACATGGCGGTTATTTTCTTTTCTGCGACCTTATCACCTTACGAGTATTATCGTAATGTTTTAATCGGTAAAAATGCTGACTATTGTCGTAACCTAGAGTTGCCTTCACCTTTTCCTTCAGAGAATCTAGAAGTTATTGTAGATACAGAAATTAGTACTTCTTATAAGAACAGAGAAACCACTTTACCTTTACTATGCAACAAAATCGTCAATGAACTTAAAAATAGACGTGGTAATTACATGTTATTCTTTCCGTCTTTTGAATACATGGACAAAGTTTGTGACAGATTGCAAAAATCCTTTTCTCAAGATACAACGATAAAACATACTTTGATTACTCAAAAATCTGGTATGACAAATATCGAAAAGCAAGAGTTCTTAGATAATTTTGCCGAAGCATCTGAAGACTGCCTTATTGGTGCGGCCGTTCTTGGTGGTCACTTTGGAGAAGGAATAGATCTTGTTGGAGATAGACTTTCTGGCGTAATTATCGTAGGTGTTGGTATTCCCAAGGTCACACCAGAGAGACAAATATTAAGTAACTACTATGCTGAGAAGTTCGGAGACGGATTTGCTTTTGCATATAGATATCCAGGCTGGGAAAAAGTACTACAGGCTGTAGGTCGAGTAATTAGAACTGAGGACGACGAAGGCTTTGCACTGCTTATTGACGACAGATTAGATAAACCAGAATATCTTTCCCTTTACCCTGAAAACTGGAAAGTATGATAGAGTATTAAATAGAGGTGAATAATATGGCAATAAACTTTAGAAATACAAGATTTATCGCATTGGCTGCCAAAATCGACCAGTGCCCTAATTTAACAGATACAGAGGGGAATCCACTTCCAGAAATTGTTATGTCTGGTAAGTCTAATGTTGGAAAGTCCTCACTTATTAATGCAATGTCAGATAATAAAAAGCTTGCTCGTGTGTCAGGAACACCTGGAAAAACTAGAGCAGTTATTTACTTTAACTGCGATAAGAAGATGTTGATTGCAGACCTTCCTGGTTATGGTTATGCTCGAGTATCCCGTGAAGCAAAGGAATCTTTTAGCAAACTTGCTGATGATTACTTTACATGCGGACGTAATATAAGTCTTGTTCTTAATTTAATTGATATTAGACACGAACCATCTAAGGAAGACATCGGTATGCTTAACTATCTTAATAGTACTGGCACACCATATTTTGTCGTTTTCACTAAGTGCGATAAATTTTCCAAAGCACAACTTAACAAAAGAATAAAAGAACTTGATGAAGAGTACAAATTTGACGAAAATGCACATATTTTCTGCATTTCTTCCCAAACTAAAGCAGGAATTGCAGACTTGCAAAATGCTATTGCTGAAGCACTTAACTTATAAGCCTTTTGTCACTATAAACTTGTAAATAATCAACAACAAAACTTACATTGATTTTACAAAGTATTTTCGTCAAAAGATACAAGACGTCCACATTGTATTTTTTTACAATTTGAAAGATACTAAATATAGCAATTATTAACAGGAGACTTTCGTATGCCAGAACTTGAACCATTTGGTCCTATTGGTATAATCGCTCACACTGCAAATGAAGAATTTGCAGAGTCTGTTAGTAATATTCTTTATCAGAAGCGTCAAAAACGCTATGAAACTAATGCTAATCCATATGTTAAGAATCCTGGTTATTTAAGATCTAATTATATGATGGATTCTTCACTTGTAAGATTTCAGACAGGCGAAGGTAAATTCCAGCTTGGCGAGAGCGTTCGTGGTCATGATATCTTTATTATTACTGATATCACAGCAAACAACCTTGATATGAATGTATCTGGTTACGAGAGAACATTCTCCCCTGATGATCACTATAGAGATTTACTTCGTATTGTTTCTAATGTATCCGGCAAAGCTAGAAGAGTAACTGTAATTATGCCTTTTGTTTACGAAGGTCGTACAGTTAAGCAGGATTCTTCTTCTGAATCATTAGATTGTGCAGGTGCACTCCAGCAGCTTTATAATCTTGGTGTATCAAATATCATTATCTTTGATCCACATGATGATAGACTTGCTAATGCCGTTCCTCTCATGGGTATGGATTTTCCTAAGTGTGCTTATAAGATTATTTCTACACTTTTAAATACATATGACTCTGTAGCTGTCGACAAAAATAAGACTATGGTTGTTAGCCCAGATGAATCTGGTGTTAATCGTGGTATTTTCTATTCTTCCCTTATGAATCTTCCACTTGGTATTTTCTATAGAGATAGAGATTATACTCAGAAGATTAATGGTGTACACCCTATCAAAGACTACAAGTTCTTAGGTGACGACGTACAGGGTAAGGATATTATTATTATTGACGATATGATTAACTCTGGTTCCACTATGCTTCGTACATCACGTAAGCTTAAGGAAGCTGGAGCTAAAGATATTTATTGTCTTTCCTCTTTTGGCCTCTTCACTTCTGGCTTCGAGGAGATTGACAAAGCTTATTCCGAAGGAATAATCAAAGGTATTATCTGTACTAATCTTATTTACAGATCTCCTGAGCTTCTTTCTAAGGAATGGTATACAGACGTTAAGATGGAACCATATATTGCTAAGATTATTGATTCCCTTAATGTTGATGAATCTATTTACAGCCTCATAAATTCAACAACAAGAATTACTGATCTTCTTTCACAAGTAAGACTTGGTGAACTTATTGATGAATTTGGAGATATACAGAAAAAGAAATAAAGCAATTAATTACTAAGAAAGGTTAGGAAACATCATGACTTCAGTACCTCAAGATGAGAAATCCTATTCACGCTATAATCAATATGGCGAGAACCCAATGGCACCTGTAGGCCCTATCGGACTTATCCAGCTTAAGGGTAGCGTAGATTTTACTGAGAAAGTTAACTATTACCTCAATGCTAGACGTTCTGAGTACCAGCAGGAAGCTTTTGTATCTAAGCACCCTGGTTTCTTAAGAAGCGACTACAGAATCGAAGTTGATAATCCTCGATTCTCCTCTGGTGAGGGTAAGGCCGTAGTAAAGAACACAGTCAGAGGTCATGACCTTTACATCGTATCTGATGTAATGAACCCTTCTGTAGAATATAAGATGTATGGCTCTATGAACAGAATGAGCCCTGATGATCACTATCAGGATCTTAAGAGAGTTATTCTCGCTTGTTCTGGTAAGGCACGTCGTATTAACGTAATTATGCCTTTCCTTTATGAGAGCCGTCAGCATAAGAGAACATCTCGTGAGTCTTTGGACTGCGCTTTTGCTCTCGAAGAGCTCTATAACCTTGGTGTAGCAAACATTATTACTTTCGACGCACATGACGAAAGAGTTGCAAATGCTATTCCACTTTCTGGTTTCGAGTCTCTCCCTGCTACTTACCAGATTATTAAGGAAATGTACCGTCAGATTCCTGACCTCTCCTTCTCAAAGGGTAAGTTCATGGTAGTATCACCTGATGAAGGCGGTATCTCTAGAGCTATGTACTTCGCTTCTATCCTTGGTGTTCCTCTCGGAACATTCTATAAGAGAAGAGATTACACAACTGTTGTTAACGGACGTAATCCAATCGTTGCACATGAGTTCCTTGGTGATTCTGTTGAAGGTATGGATATTCTTATCGTAGACGATATGATTTCTTCCGGTGATTCCATGCTCGATATTGCTAAGGCAATGAAGGAGCGCGGAGCTCGTAAGGTATTCTGTGCAGTAACATTTGGTCTCTTTACTGAAGGTATCGAGCATTTTAACAAGGCTTACGAAGAAGGCGTATTTGATAAGGTATTTGCTACTAACTGTATCTATCGTCGTCCTGAGCTTCTTGAAGCTCCATGGTACGCTGACGTTAACATGGCTAAGTTCGTTGCTCTTCTTATTGATGCTATCAACCACGATGCATCTCTCGGTAACCTTATTAATCCTACTGAGAAAATTAAGAATCTCCTTAAGGAAAAGGGCGAGATTCAGTAATCCTAATTTATTAATTGCTTATTATATAAGGACTCATCTTCAAGATGAGTCCTATTTATTTGCAAAATATAAGACCGGAGCGTTAACTCCGGTCTAATGAATTTCTAATAATCTAAAGATTAATAGTTTGCATCAATCTCTGCAACAACCTCAGCAATATCAGCATTGTGTCTTGCAACTTTCATCTGATCTTCATAAGAAGCGCTAACAACAAGAGCTGTAGTAATAAGCTCTCTTAAATACTTACTTGGCTTAACCTTTGTTGGAGACTTAAGACCGATTGTGCTCATGAATGACTCGTAATCCTCAATCATGTCATCATCATCAGTAGCAATGAAAGTAATAACGATTACACCACCGTTGTAGTAAACACCACCAGCCATAACATCATAAGGCATATCATCTGCCATATCTTCAACATCCTCAAGGTAATCATCAAGATCAGCCTCTTCGAAAGCCTCAGTAATATCATTCTCTACGAGATCATCAAGGAAATCCTGAGTGATGCAGAACTTAATATAACCAGAATTCTTACCATTGTAGTACTCATCACTACCAAGCTTATCCAAATCAAGAGTAAAACCATCAAGATCGTAATCTGCTTCATCAGCCATATCTTCGAGCTCATCCTGAGCGTCCTCAAGATTATCCTCATTTGTAAGGACTCCGAATACCTCAGATGCGAGATTACTCTCACCTACATCAACATAAGCAACAAGAGCAACATTCTCATCATCAACCTTTAAATAAATAGCTGACTCAGTTAAATCATCAAGAGAGAAATCGATATCAGCATCAAGGTAATCATTGATTTCATCAATAATATCTTCGAGATCGTCATCATCGATTCCAATATCGTCAATAACATCTTCAATAGCGTCCTGATCGAGTGTAAGGTAAACACCATCCTCGAGATCATCCTCACCATCCTCGAAGAACTCTTCTACATCATCATAAGTCTCTGCTTCAGCCTTCTCTGCAGCCTTATCCATAGACTTAAGGTTAACCTTCTTTACTTTTGTACAACCTGTAACAGCTGCCATGAGCATTGTTGCAGAAAGAAGTACAGCAATTATCTTCTTTGTTTTCATGTACTTAACCTCCATTAGAAAATACATTTGAATTATAACAAAAATTTTATAAAAACAATATAAAAACCCATGCCGATTAGATGACATGGGCTCGTATATTTTATAAATATAGTGAATTAGTAATCGTAATCAGCATCATACTCATATAAATCAGGAATTGTCTCTCCTACTGGGTAGTAATCCTGTGTTAATGCTTTAGACTCCGCTACACTTCTTGCTCTTGTGATATATCTTGCAACATTAGAAAAAACAGTAAAAGTAATCAATTTCTTAGTATAATCACTGAGATATACATCAGTTGGAGAAGAAAGACCAATTGTCTTCATGAAAGAATCATAATCATCAATAAAGTCATCATCATCAGAGAAAATAAAAGTAACTACAATAACTGAACCATTAAAATAGATACCACCTGCAGCCAAATCAAATGGAATCTCATCCATCATCTCATCAATCTCATCTTCGATATCATCTTCATCTACGTCCAAATCGATCTCATCAAGAATTTCAGGAAGATCATTATCAACATAATCCTCAATATCCTCAATAGTAACGCAGAACTTAAGATAACCTGTATCCTTATGATTAAAATAGAACTCATCTTTACCTAAGTTATTAAGATCGAGTTCAAAATCTTCAAAATAATCCATATCAAGATCATCAAGAATATCTTCTAACTCATCGTTAGCATCTTCCTGTAAATCAAGAATTGTATTGAAGATATCAGCAGCAATTTCATCATTGCCACAATCAATATACAATACAGCGCATGTACTATTTTTATCGACTCTAGCATAAAGGGATGCTTCCTGAAGATCATCAAAATCATAATCAAGATCTGAATCTAATGAGTCATTAATTATTTCAAGAACTTCATCAAACTCCTCAACCTCATCATCCAAATCATCAAGAATATCTTCGATACCATCTCTATCAAGTGAAAGATATACACCTTTCTTGAGATCCTTCTCAGATACATCCATCAAGTCTTCATAATCATCATAAGTCTTTGCCTCTAACTTATCGGCAGCTTTGTCCATAGACTTCTGATCTACTTTCTTAACCTTGCTACATCCAGCAACAACTCCCATTAACATAGATGCAGAAAGTACAAGTGCAACTAACTTTCTAACTTTCATAAAAGTCCCTCCTAATAACAAATCAAATGGATTATACCACGTTATTCTCGTCATCTTCAGATTCTTCTATTACTTCTTTGGAAGAAACATATCTGAGATAAAACCCAAAACCAAATAACAATACGGCAACAGCAATAAAACAAATAACTGTAACTACATAACCCATCTTATAAAGACAGTACAAAGCGACAACGGCTGCTATTCTTAGTAAAACTTCAGTAAGCAAAGTATTATAAGGTGACACCTTCTCCAATAAAATAACATCATTATGTTCCGCAAGTTGCTTAGCCTGACGAGTAAAAGTGGAATTAGTAACTACCATTGCCCTATCACACTCATAATAAGCCATACCAGCAACGACCTGCTGCACAGCACTTATTCCGACAGGCTTGGCATAATACTTACACTGAACAGCATATTTGTGAAACATCTTATTAGCGGTTATGTCTACACCATAATCGCCAGATGTCTTAGTAATATGAACATTTCTATACCCTTTACCACGTAAATAAGAAGCAACTCGCTTCTCATACTTCTGTCCGTTCAATATAAAAAACCTCTTCAGTAGTAGTACAGATATTGTATCACTACCAAAGAGGATAATAGTCCGTTTATTAGTACTAATTACTCACAGCGAAGTACATAGCAACTATATGGAGGAAGCTTTGTACCACCACCAAAGTCGAAGTAATTACCAGTAAGCAAATCGAGAGCTCTACCACAACCTGCGTCAAAATGAGCAGTATACTCATAATCAGCAGCATTAATAGCAACTAGGATTCTCTCGCCATCAGCATAACGCTCAAAGATACACTGATGGTTTGTAAGCACCTTTGAAATAAAGTGTCCGTGACATAAAGCTTTAGAATTATGCTTAACCTCAGCAAGCTTTGCAATATGACTTGTAAGGTCATTCCATTCTGGCTTATCAAAACTTACACGAAGTGCTGGGTCTCCATCTTCCTTGCGTGCTTTTGTGCCCCACTCAGAACCATAGTAAACACAAGGGAAACCTGGCATACAAAATGACATTGTATAAATAAGAGGTAAATGTGCTGGATTTTGGAGTACGGAAGCTACACGAGTAACATCATGATTATCTACGAAAGACATGAGATGCAAACCTCTGAACCAACTCCAGTTTTCAGGACCAAACTGCTGAATAAGAGTATTAACAATCTCGAACATATTCATACAATTAAAGCTACTAAAGAGTCCCTTGTAAGCAGCGTAATTAGTACATGAATGACACATATCGTTATTTACCCACTGCTTGTAATCACCGTGAAGAAGTTCTCCAATTAAAGCGAACTCAGGTTTAATATCATTAGCAAATCTACGGAGATATCTAAGGAAGTCTTTATCTAAGCAATATGCTACATCAAGACGAAGTCCATCAATATCAAACTCCTTAACCCACTTAACCATATTCTCAAAAAGATGATCAATCACCTGCTGGTTACGAAGGTTGATTTTTACCAAGTCATAGTTACCTTCCCAGCCCTCATACCAGAGACCATCGTTATAATTAGAATTTCCATCAAAAGAGATATTAAACCAATCCTTATAAGGAGAATCCCAACGTTTCTGAAGAACATCCTGGAAAGCCCAGAAGCCACGACCAACATGGTTAAATACGCCATCAAGAACAACTTTAATATTGTTCTTATGAAGTTCATCTACTACCTTCTTAAAGTCTTCATTAGTTCCAAGACGACAATCAATCTTTGAGTAATCACGAGTATTGTAACCATGAGTATCAGACTCAAATACAGGTGAGAAATATACTGCATTAATATTTAATTTTACAAGGTGAGGAATCCAGTCGATTACCTTAAGAATACGATGCTCAAGCTTGCCATCATTCTCAAAAGGTGCTCCACAAAAACCAAGTGGATAAATCTGATAAAAAACTGCTTCTTCATGCCACATAATAAAGTTACCTATTCTTTCAATTAATTAAATATTATCCATGTTCTTGGACAAAAGCTCAGAGTTATATGCCAAGAATCTCTGAAGTCCCTCAGAATCAAGAGAACCATGAGCGAGCATTGCCTGATCATAAATATGCTGTGCAAGACGATTTGTCTCATCAGCCTTTGTTCCCATAGATTCAAGAGCAGAAAGCTTAGTAATAAGAGCAGAATCTGTATTTACTACAAGATTAAGCTTCAAATCATACATATCGTTATCAGGAAGAGGAATATTCATCATCTCATACTGACGCTTCATCTCCTGCATACGACGATTAAGTTCTGGCTCTACAATAAATGCAGGCATGTTATCTGCACCCATAGCCTTTGCAGAAACAACAAGCTTCTCATCATTTACAGCCTTACGGAAGAATGCCTGAAGCTTATTTTTTGTCTCCTCATCAGAATCATTACCAGAAAGCTCAGAATCTACACTCTGGAACTTATAATCCTGGAATTTATATTCAAGGAAAGAAATAAAGTTGTTATCGATTTCTTCATCAAGTACTACAACATCAAAGCCTTCCTTTGTGGCCATAGATACGTAAGCAGCCTGTGTCTTAGCATCTGTAGTGTACTTAACTGTTTTCTTTTCCTTTGTAAGCTCTTCGATAGTAAACTTCTTATCATCAACAGTCTTAAAGAGAAGTGCGTCCTTTACCTTATCGCAGAACTTCTCTTCCTTCATCATTCCGTACTTAACAAATACAGAGATATCAGACCAATATTTCTCATAAGTCTCACGGTCCTTCTTATAAAGGTCGTTAATCTTATCAGAAACCTTCTTAATAATATGAGCAGAAAGCTTCTTAACATACTCATCCTGCTGGAGTGCGGAACGAGAAACATTAAGTGGAAGATCAGAACAATCAAGACAACCCTGCAAGAGGAACAAGAAATCAGGAATAATCTCCTCGATATTATCAGCTACGAATACCTGATGATTATAAATCTTAATTCTTCCCTCAAGTGACTGATATACAATATCTGTCTTAGGGAAATACAAAATACCCTGCAAAGTAAATGGGTAATCCATATTAAGGTGAATCCAGAAAAGTGGATCACGACCATCGTTAAATACAGAGTGATAGAACTGCTTGTACTCCTCATCTGTACACTCCTTTGGAGACTTAGTCCAAAGCGGATTCTTGTTATTGATTGGAGCATAAGCAATATCATTAGGCTTAAACTCTTCACCCTTCTCCTCTGCTTCCTTACGACGCTTCTCTTCACTTTCAGCGTGAAGTCTATCAGCCTTGCAATCAATAAAGTAAAGATCTGCTGGGATGAAAGAGCAGTACTTACGAAGTGTCATGCGAAGTGTGCCAGCATCAAAAATCTTCTGTGCTTCCTCAGAAAGGTTAAGTGTAATTGTAGTACCACGACCTTCCTTATCACTACCTTCTACCTGATATTCCATACCGTCTTCAGAAGTCCACTTTACTGCACTTTCGCCTTCTACAAAGCTCTTAGTCTCGATAGTAACCTTATCTGCTACCATGAAAGCAGAGTAGAAACCGAGACCAAAGTGACCAATAATACCCGACTTATCTGTAGACTGTTCCTGATACTTAGTTACAAAATCAAGGGCACCAGAAAAAGCAATCTGGTTAATATACTTATCAATCTCCTCGGAGGACATACCAATACCATTGTCCTCGAAAGCAAGTGTCTTCGCATCGTCATCGTAAATTACACGAATCTTATACTCTTCATTCTCGTTTACATTGTCACCAGCCTTACCAAGCTCTACAAGACGCTTATACTTAGCAATAGCATCACTACAGTTAGAAACAAGTTCTCTTACAAAAATATCTTGGTCGGAATAAAGCCACTGTCTAATAATCGGAAAAATATTTTCAGTAGTTACCGACACCTTTCCGTTTTTTACATCCATTTATATAAACCTCCAAAAATTAAAATCTGTGTTCGCTAATGTATTTGTCTGCAGCAGCCACATAGTCCGCTGAAATCTTCTTAAGAAGAGGATTGGAAGCAGAATCAAATACCACATCATCAATGCGCTTAATAGGCAAAATATCAAAAGGTGTGCTACTTACAAAAAGAGCCACTTCGTGTCCCTGCTCCTTAAGTGCCACCATTTCGTCCATAGTAAAGGTACCAATTACAAGCTCAGCACCACTATTATTAAGTGAGCTCATTACGCGGTTACGTGTAATACCAAGAAGAATCTTCTCATCAGGTGCGGAATAAACCTTATCGTCAACGATAACAAAAAGATTAGACTTAGAACCCTCATAATACTTGCCCTCGTTATCACAAAGCACAATCTCATAAGGGTGTCCGTCACTATTTTCGCGTGCGAAAGTATCAGCCACCGCCTGCTTATAGTCTCCACGGAAAACCTTAATATTAGGTGCTACTCTCTCCCACTGAAGTGTAAGCGAATTAATACCCTCATCAAACTTATCTTGAGTAGGAATAAAAGCCTCACAAATATGAATAAGCAAATGAGACTTAGTAAGAACAATACGAAGATTACCGTTATAGTCTACGTTGTAGCCAATTTCCTTAAGAAAACTTCTGCAATCATCACCAATTCTATTAACATCAACATCAAAAGCTTCGATACCCATAACAGACTTCTCAAGTCTCTTAAGGTGATCTTCAGAATAAAGCATTACGCCATTTTTAATTCTGATAGTCTCATAATATGTTACTTCTTCTGTAGGAACTGCTAATAATTTAGCATCCTCAGAATTACAATCAATCAATTTTCCATCATAAAAATACTTATCCCCAAGAGGGCTCTCGAGCATAGGATATGCCATATATTCATCTCCAAATCACAGTAAATTTCAACTTGATTATTATACCTCTAATCACCTAAGGGCGAACGCTAAATATTTAAAATTATAGTAAACAAAGCTATCCATACTTCTAGCAAGAACTAACCAATAGTTAGTAATAATACATAAAACACCTGCTAATACTAGAATAGCTAGAACAGTCTTATTTCCACTTATTTTCTCATTAGACATAAGCGTAAATAATACAAAAGCCATAGCAATAACAATAAATATGCCAAACTGACTTATAAACTCCATGGATATACCACCACGCTGAATTACACTAAGTAAAATTACAACTCCGTAAAAAAGCACGTCAAATGCGTAAACAAAAACGTTTCTCTCCTTCATCATCTTTCTTATAGAAGGTATAAACATCAAAAGTGATGCCAAAGCAACAATATTGAATGCAAAAAAGCCACCAATCATACTACCGTAGTTAACTACTGCCATATAATCACCAGAAATATTATTAGATGGTGCTACATATGGGAAAGTAGGACTAATATTCATAGGCAAGAAAAGATAATCAAAAAGTCCCAGAGGAATTAAGCTCATCTTAAATCCATGGTGAAGCATGTCGGTATTAGTTAGCAAATAAGATGTGCCAAACTCAAAGAAATTACCAAATCTCATAAAATTATAGAGTAAGAAAATAAAACTAATTACTACGAAAGGCATCACTACACACAAAGTGTCAAAAATGCTAGTTTTCGAGAACAATTTCTTTTCTCTCATCTCCATGGTAAATACTGGAAATACTAAAAGAAAACTAATAGCCATTACTGGAGTACAGCCCATTACAAAAGCAAAACAAAGACTTCCAAGGATAAGCTTCATAGTTGAAAGCTGTCCATTATTTGAAGTCATCCACAAATTTAGCCCAGTAACTATAAGTAAAACACTTAACACCACAGGTAAATTAGATGCAACAGGGTCTTTAACAAAGCTAAGGCTGCCTGCGCCAATTAATACCACATAACTTATAAGAAGATAAACACCATAAGAAATGTCTGAAAAATACTTATTAGCAATAACATAAACCAGACGGAAAACAGCAATAGCAAGTAAAGCAACAACCAAAATCATGGCATAAGCAGGATCTAAACTACTACCCGTAATCTTGTGGTAAGGCATAAAGAAAACAAGCGCTGGAAGAAGTCCTAAATGACTATAAAACTTACCTTGATAATAACTTAGTCCCTCGTAACTATCTCCTACAACAGTGGTTCTTACTCCTGCATCATAAGGATTTTCTAATTTAGCAATTGTTTCAGGTGTTTCTACCTGATAAAGATAAGACACACCATCACTTAATGCTTCACCATAAAGGTTGTACTGCATTTCGTTATAAGTAAGACTTGCCTTATCAAACTTTCTATTAAAAAGACCAATCTCCATGAAAGTTATAATCTGAAGAAAAACTAGTACAAACACCAAGTCTTTTTGCATTTTATCCTTAAAATCAAGCTTAGTCTTATAAAGCACTGACCCTGGCATAAAAAGCATACCCATGACAAAAATCATGTATACCATCAAAATCCTACCAAGATGCATCTCAAATGGTCTTGTTTTATTAATATCAACTGAAGTATTAGAAAAGGCATAACCTGAGTCACTACTTACTACAGTAATATAAATAACTTCTGTATCACCATTAGTTCTCAGTCTTATATAAGAGGACTCATCAATGCCATTAATAATCTCAGTTTCAGGTAACCAATAGCAGTTCTTATTAGCCTGGTCTGTAATACCAATAGCAACAGTAATCTTGTCACCCTTATGTGCTTCAGGAGTAAACAAATCAAGATAGATATTACTTACATGTCCTGTTATACCAGATACAATTGCATAACCTTCAGCATTATCGTTCTCATTAGCAGTATATTCAGAAACTATTCCTGAAATATTCTTATCAAAGCTTAGTGACTCCCAAAAAGGAAAATTAAAAACAACTATCTCAAGTGCAAGAACTATCAAAAATATTATGGCTAGTTTTTGCGCAAATTTATTTATATTAAAATTCATATGAATGATTCATTCTCCAATATTTCTTTCATTCAATTTTATCATACTGTATATAAATCTCTTACATAAATAATAGTTGACGCTTATATAACATAGGTATATCATTACGGATATTTATTCATATATTTGTATATTTATACATTGCGTTGTTGAGGTACTAATTATGAATTACAGAGTAATGACTATAGATGATTACGAAGAGGTCTATAAGATGTGGATGTCCTGTAAAGGCATGGGATTTAATGACGTTGACGATACTAGAGAAGGAATTGAACGTTATTTAAATCGTAATCCAGATACATCTTTTGTAGCCGAATGCGATACCGATTGTGGTAAAATAATTACCGGTGCAATTCTTTGTGGCCATGATGGCAGACGTGGAATTGTTCAGCATACCTGTGTTCACCCAGATTATCGTCATCAAGGTATCGGTGAGAAACTGGTTGAAACAGCTTTAGATGCACTTAAGAAACACCAGATTAGTAAAGTGTTACTTGTAGCCTTCAAACGTAATGATGGCGCAAACGCTTTCTGGGAAAAGCAAGGTTTCACCTTAAGAGAAGATCTTAATTATAGAAATCGTGCACTAATTGATTTAATTAGAATTGACACATAAGGAGACACATAAATGGCTAAGAAAATGTGGGCTGGTCGCTTCGAGAAAGCAACCGACAAAGCAGTAAATGACTATAACTCATCCCTTCCTTTTGACTGCAGAATGTATTCTCAAGATATTGAGGGTTCTATTGCACACTCAGCAATGCTTGCTAAGCAGGGCATTATTTCACAGAAGGATGCTGATGATATTCGTGAGGGACTTCTCTCTATCAAGGCTGACATCGAAAGTGGTGTTTTGACTTTCGACTCAGACGCAGAAGATATTCACATGTTTATTGAGGAAGAGCTTACTAACCGTATTGGTGATGCTGGTAAGAGACTTCACACAGGACGTTCTCGTAATGACCAAGTTGCTCTCGACCAGAGACTTTACTGCGTTGATGAAGCTATGGAAATTTCTGCGTTACTCGACGAATTGAAGACTACTCTTATTGATATGGCTAAGCAGCATACATCCACTTACATGCCAGGTTACACACACCTTCAGAGAGCACAGCCTATTACTTATGCTCACTATCTTGGTGCTTATATCGAGATGTTCTCACGAGATATTGATCGTCTTAATCAGGCTATCGAGAGAACTAACATCTCTCCTCTTGGTTCTGGCGCTCTCGCAGGTACTACTTACCCACTTGATCGTAAGTTTGTTGCAGACCAGCTTGGTATGAAAGACGTAACTTATAACTCTCTTGATGGTGTATCTGACCGTGACTGGGCTATCGAGTTCGCATCTTGCATGTCAATTCTCATGATGCACCTTTCCCGTATGTCTGAGGAGATTATTCTTTACGCATCACAGGAGTTCAAATTCTATGAGCTTGATGATGCTTACTCTACAGGTTCTTCTATGATGCCACAGAAAAAGAACCCAGATGTTGCAGAGCTTACACGTGGTAAGACAGGTCGTGTTTATGGTGACCTCATGACACTTCTCGTTGTTATGAAAGGACTCCCACTTGCATATAACAAGGACATGCAGGAAGTTCAGGAAGCTCTCTTTGACGTAGTAGATACAATCAAGGGCGCACTTGTTCCATTTATCGGCATGATGAAGACAATGACAATCCGTGTAGACAAGATGGAAGCAGCAGCTCTCGGTGGTTTTACTAACGCTACAGACCTCGCTGACTACCTTGTTAAGAAGGGTATCCCATTTAGATCCACTCACGAGATTTCTGGTAAGCTCGTACACTACTGTATCGAGAATGGTAAGTCTCTTAATGATCTTTCTCTCGACGAGTTCCGTCAGTATTCTGACATCATAGAAGAGGATGTTTACGACGCTATCTCCCTCAAGACTTGTGTTGGCGGTCGTACAGTAATCGGTGGCCCAGCTACAAGTACAGTTGAGGATTATCTTAATAATCTCTAATTTATTAATTCACGAGACACTAATCCCCTTTACCGTCAGTTAACGATAAAGGGGATTTTTATTTACTTATTTAATTCTAACCAAAGATTCAATACAATAATGACCTTCTTCATCAATAAAAGCCACTCTATTATGTGAAACTCTTAACTCACTAATATATCCTCTCTCCTGAAGTTCATTTAAAATTAAATAGTACTGAGAGTTTGTAACTTTATCCTCGCTATCATGAACATCATCTAATACATAAGCTACGATATTACTATTACCTAATTCATCATATGAAGGTAAATCAGTAAGATACTGTTCATATTCCCATGAATCAAATTTGCCAGACTCTTCAAACTCATTTAACTTTTCTTCTAAATCAACATCACACTCAAATAGCTGAAGCGTGATTCTGTCATAATCAAAATCATAATCATTTATGAGTGTACTAATTAATTCATCATTTGAGTAATCAGCAAAATAATCATCTTCGTTAACACACTTAATCTTTCCGTTAAGACTATCATCAACAGTTACTTCATAGACATATACTTTTTCCATTTCACTATCATATGTCTGAAGAACAACAAAATAATATTTACCGCTATCAAGATATGTTGCATTGATTTTTTCGAGACGTCTATCATACGAAGGCGTATAGTCAACTTCAATTCCATCATCATCTGGAGTCATAACATAAAAGACCCTTTTAGATACTCTTCCATGAAATTCCATATAAAGTGAATCACCTTCAGATTCTAGTTTAATTCTAGGAGTCTTTTCAACTTCTAAAGCACAGCCTGTAAATACAAACGGAACAAATATAACGAATACTAATAATAAACTAATTACCCTTCTCATAATCTATTAAATCCTCTATCCAATCTCTTAATAGGATCTGTAATATCCACTTCAAATTGACGTCGCAAATATTCAGTCGTAAAGATACGAAGTTCATCCAAAGAAGTTTCACTTGGAGTAAACATATAGATTTTGCTATACTCCGCTTCGATGACTTTGTCTAATAATTCTACAGAAGAGTGAGACATTAGTTTGTAATCATTTCTGCGACTACCACAGTACTTTTCTCCACAATTAGAACAATAGCACTGATTATCGTCATAACTTAAGTACAAACCGTTACTACCACTTACATCTGTACCGCATCCATTACAACTACTATAAGACGCACTTAATCCAAGATCAGAAAGTAATTTCCAGTTAAAAGCTACATAAATAAAAGCTGCTTTTGAAGCCATTTCCGAAAGCGCATAAAATGTATATACAGATAACTCATAAGCATCTGCAGCGTTATCACTTTGGAGCACAGATGACTTGAGACAAGTCGCGCAATGACCTGCCACAGCCATAGCTTCAAGAGAATTCATAATTCCCGCGTTACTAGCAACTATGGAAAAATCCTTAAGATAGTAAAAACCATGACTATCATTAAGAACAAAATCACAAAGCATATAAGGCATAGATACTGCGCTCATCTTAGAACCAAGCTTAGCTGTGCCTTTTGCCACAAAATGAAGAATCCCGAGGTTACGGGTAAGGATCGTTACCATACGATCCTTTTCCTTATACTCACGGGACTCCAGAATGATTCCTTTTACAGATATTGGATCACTGGCCATCGTCTTCTTCCTGATAACCGTAAGACTTAAGAAGACCATCATTATTTTTCCAGTCTTCTCTAACCTTTACAAACACTTCAAGGAAAACTTTACATCCAAGGAGACGTTCCATGCCCTTACGTGCCTGTGTACCAATACGCTTAAGCATCTGTCCGTTCTTTCCAATAATAATTCCCTTATGAGAATTTCTCTCGCAAACGATATTTGCCTTAATAACGCACATCTCACGATCATATTCATCAGCTGAATCATTAGGATACTTCTCTACAAACTCCTGAATCTCTACACATGTTCCGTGTGGGATTTCCTGGTCAATATAGTGAAGTATCTGCTCTCTGATAAGTTCAGCACATATTTCACGCTCAGTCTGATTTGTCATGTACTCTGAATCAAAAAGTCTTGGACCAGCAGGAAGAAGATTAGTAAGTTTCTCAATAAGAAGATCAACGTTATCTCCAGTCTTAGCTGAAATTGGAATAATATCTACAAACTCATAAAGCTTAGAGTAAGCCATAATCATTGGAAGAAGTGATTCCTTAGATACGTCATCAGATTTATTAATAGCAAGTACTACTTTCTTCTTATTTTCCTTACAAAGCTCAATAAGCTGCTGCTCTACAGCTCCTGGCTTAGGGAAACGACCATCAGCAATAAGGAGTACTGCATCTGAATTCTTAGCTGATGAAAAAGAGTTATTAACCATAATCTTTGCAAGCTTAGAACCAGGATTATGTACACCAGGAGTATCTACGAAAATAATCTGAGTATCATCAGTATTATAGATAGAACGGATATTAGTTCTAGTTGTCTGAGGCTTATGAGATACGATAGCAAGCTTCATACCAGTTATGTAATTAATAAGTGTGGACTTACCTACATTAGGACGACCAAGAATAGAAATGTAACCACAGTGATCACATGGAGAACCTGCAGGATAAGCAATATTACGCTCAAGTTCATCAGCATGGTTAGTCACTTCAAGTGCTTCATCACTAAAGGCAAGACCAATCTCCATCATAAGCTTCTTTTGAAGAAGGACCATCTTCTTCTCATCTTCCTCTTCAATGTGATCATAACCAAGGAGATGCAAAATAGAATGAGCGATAAGGAAAAGAATCTCACGCTCCTGAGAATGTCCATATTCCTCAGCATTTGCAAAAGCTATCTCAGGGCAAATAATGATATCGCCAAGATTAAGTATACGATTACCATCCTCAGTAAACTCCATATCCTCAGGACTAATATCAGATACTAATTTACCGTCCTTCATATCAAGGAAAGGAAATGACAATACATCTGTAGGCTTATCAATATCACGATTATCCTTATTAAGTTCCTGAATAGTAACACTATCAACAAATGTTAAAGATGCATAAGAAGAATCTCCTAGAATTCTTCTAAGTCTAGTATCAATAACACCCTGCTCAGCAAGCTCTACTATGTTACTTGTAAGCTTCTCAATATACGGACTAAACTTCGCGATTAATTCTTCTGAAAGTTCTACTTCATTAATTATTTCTATTGTCATCTGGATAAGCAATCCTTTCGTGATTAGCTCCTGCATATACATGCAAGAAAGCTCTAATTATCTTCTCGATATCAGCAAAAGAAAGACCAGAATTAATGAGCTGATCCTGCTCAATCTTTGCCTTAATAAGTTTACGGATAAATGGTTCAATATCCTCAATCTTTGTAAGCTTAGCGGACTTAACAGCAGCCTCACAAGTATCGGCAATCATAATAATTGCAGACTCTCTTGAAGATGGTACATGTCCCTTATATGCAAAAGCACTTACATCAGGATCAGGAAGACCCTGATCTCTAGCCGCATTAACAGCCTTAGTATAAAAATAACCAGGAACTGTAGTTCCATGATGCTCATCAATAATCTTAATGATTGCTTCTGGTAAGTGATGCTTATGTGCAAGCTGAACTCCATAAGTAGGATGAGATGTAATAATTGCAACACTCTCTTCAGTAGTTAAATCATTATGTGGGTTATAACCATCTGCCTGGTTCTCTGTAAAATAAATAGGATTTTCAAGCTTACCAATATCATGGTAATAAGCTGCTACCTTACAAAGAAGAGCATCTGCACCTACAGCTTCAGCAGCAGAATCTGCAAGATTAGCTACCATCATAGAATGAGAATGTGTACCAGATGCTTCCATAAAAAGTCTCTTAAGAAGTGGGTGACCTGGCTGAGACAATTCGATAAGTCTAACTGGAGAAACTGCATTAGAGAAAAGCTCATAAATAGGCATAAGACCAATCGCAATAATGATAGCAAATGCAGAAGAAACACCAGTAAATACAAGGGTCTCAATAAACTCATTTGTTGTACTACCCATAACAAAATTATAACTAGCACAAGCTAAAATACAGCTAATCATTGGGATGATAATAAGTGATGCACTATTGCTTCTTCTATTCTGTCTACCAGCAATAATTGATGTGATAAAAATACCAATAACATTGATGTAAACATACTTGTTATCAAAGTTATAAAGTGGCCAAGAAATAACCATAGAAGCTACAGAAAGAATAATTCCTGATGATACGCCAAGATATGTAGCCGCAATTGTAGTAAAGAACAAAGTTACTACCATAACTGAAGATAAATCAGATAAGTACAAAGATGCCGCAATAGGAATCAAAAATGAGATAACCATTGTATAAGTCATCTTCATATCAAAATACTTAACGATATGTGAATTCAAAATATATGCAGCCATAACTACCATAACGAGAGTTACGAATGCAAAGATTCTAACAAGAATAACAATATCAAATGAACTAGAACGAACAAGCTCAAGATCCACAAGGCTCTGATATGTATGCTCTGTAATTACATCACCAGAACTAATAATTTTTGTACCCTTATCAACAATTACAGAATTACTTAACGCAGTAAGATATGCATTATCTGCTGCTTCCGAAGTAGCATCCTTATCAAATACAGAGTTAGGATTTAAAGTAAGTCTTAACACTTCTGCAAGTGTTGAGCTATAAGTAGCATAATCTGGATAAGAATCAACAAATACAGCAACCTGATTATCAATAGCTACATTAAGAGAATCAGAACTTACATTATCCATCATAATAATCTCAGCAATAGCAACAGACTTGTCTGAAAGAAGGTTAAATGCTGATGTAGACATAAATGTAAGAGAATGAATACTATCATTACTCAAAGTATTATTGTAGTTTTTTGTAAGAGTCTTATTAAAGTCTTCACAGAAATCCTTAAATGGTACAGCAGGAGTCTCATCATCAATAGTCGCACTACGATTAGTACGAGCCTCAGATACTAAGTTATAAAAAGCACTAGTATTATCAACACTCTGCTGTGATAACGTCTCAGAACGTACAAATACAGCCTTTACAGAGTTCTTAGCAACTGTAGCTTCATACTCTGTCTGATAGCTATCAACAAAGCTTCTAGGTGCATAAATATCAGTATTACAAACAGAACCTATAGATAAATCATAACTAACAGGTCTATATCCATAGAAAACAATCATTGCAGCAATTGCTGTCATCAGCAAAAACACAATAATCTGCTGATTTCGCAGCCATTTTTTACTCATATCTATTCTCCTTATTCATATCCCTATCTCTTTTTCCATATGCCTCTACAATGCGCGCAACCAATGGATTACGTACAATATCTGCAGGTTTTAGCGAAACAATACTTATACCTTCAACATCTTCCAAAACCTTAAGTGAATCATAAAGACCAGATGTAGTACCACGAGGTAAATCAATCTGTGTAAAATCACCACACACACATGCTCTACAATTAAGACCAATACGTGTAAGGAACATCTTCATCTGCTCTACTGTAGTATTCTGCGCCTCATCAAGAAGCACGAAAGCATCATCCAAATTACGTCCGCGCATGAAAGCTAATGGAGATACTTCAATAAGACCCTTTTCGTAATACTTTTCGAAAAGCTCCTGACCAAGAAGCACGGTAAGTGCATCATAAATAGGTCTCATATAAGGGTTAACCTTCTCCTCGATATCGCCTGGTAAGAAACCAAGTCTCTCACCTGCTTCTACTGCAGGACGTGTGAGAATAATACGTGAAACCTCTCTATTACGGAAAGCCTTAACTGCCATAGCAACGCCAAGGAAAGTCTTACCAGAACCAGCAGGGCCACTACAAATAACGAGCTCGCTTCTCTTAAGAGCATCAGTATAAAATCTCTGACCTAAAGTCTTGGCCTTAATTGGTCTGCCAGATGGAGTAGTATAAATAACTTCATCTCTTACCTTAACGAAATCAGAAAGGCCACCATTAGTAGCAAGATAACAAAGATAATCCACAAGACGAGTATCTATCTCGCCCTCTTTCTGAGCAAATAACTCAAGCATGGAATTGTATACCGAAAGTGCGCGAGTAACCATAAGAGAATTCTCTCCGGAAACTACAATAGAAGAACCATCAAGTTCTGCTTCCACATCAAAATAACCAGCGACTCTATTAAGGAAGTCGCCAACAAAAACTTCACGAATATTGTTGTTATCTATTCTTTCTACCATTGACATTATTCTACCATATTAAAGTTCGTAAAGCTTTCCCAAAAGGTCCGTATAATAGGACGGAAGCTCGGATGTGAACTCTATTTTCTCGCCTGTACGAGGATGTATAAATGAAATGGACTGACTATGTAGACACTGACCTTCTAGACCAAAATTTTTACGTCTTGGTGCATAAAGTGGATCGCCTACAACTGGATGACCAATATAAGTCATATGTGATCTAATCTGATGTGTACGACCTGTCTCGAGAAGAAGCTTAACATCTGTAGCCTCTGTATATCTCTTTACCACCTCAAAATGAGTAATAGAAGGCTTTCCATTCTCATTAACCACCATCTTACGACGATCACCATCTACACGTCCTATAGGAGCATCAATTGTTGCCTTATCAGAAGTGATAACACCATAAACAACTGCACGATACTGTCTAACAACCTCATGTCGACTCATCATATCAGCAAGTTTTACATGTGTCTCGTTATTCTTAACTGCAACCATAAGACCAGAAGTATCTTTATCGAGACGATGAACAATACCTGGACGAATAACACCGTTAATATCTGAAAGTTTACCGTCGCAGTGAGCAAGAAGTGCATTAACAAGTGTACCCTCATAGTGACCAGCAGCTGGATGAACAACCATACCCTGTGGCTTATTAATAATAATAAGGTCATCATCCTCATATACAACATCCAAAGGAATATCCTCAGGTTTTGCATCTGTATCAACTGGTGCAGGAATCTCTACCTGAACTTCATCACCAGGTGCGAGCTTATAACCACTTTTGGTAATAACCTTACCATTTACCTGAACATTACCCTCAGCAATAAGATTATTAAAATAGCTTCTAGTGTAATCAGAATTCTTGGAAGCAATAAACTGATCAAGTCTTCCTATTTCTTCTGCCTTAAGAATCAGCATTAGTTGTCTCCTCTGTCTTTACTTCTGTTGGCTTCTTATCCATAAAAGACAAGAGCGCATCAAACTTATTGGAATCAAATATAATACAAACTACAAACAAAATTGTTCCGCATACGGCGAAAATATCTGCCACGTTAAAAATAGCAAAGTTATAAGTACCAAAAGTAAAGCTGAAAAAGTCTACTACGTACTTAAGTCTGAATCTATCAATAAGGTTTCCCACAGCACCTGCAAAAAGGAGCGCACAAGAAACAGCAATAAGCTGAAGATTAAGCTTTATGGACCTAACCATAAGGAAAAGAATTAGAAGTGCCATCAATACAGACACACCAGAAAGCACGTAAATACCCCAGTCTTTATCTGCCAAAAAGCTAAAGGCACTACCAGTATTTTGTGTGTGATAAAAAGAGAAAAAACCTTTAATTAATTCCTTTTCACCATAAAGTGGAATTGCTTTTACAATTGCAGCCTTGGTAATCTGGTCCAAAAGCACCATAGCCACAATACAAAGTGAATAAAGAATATATAGTCTCTTCGTTAATTTATTCATATTCCGTAAACCTCTTTATTGAAACACATTTACCGTCCTCGACATCACAGATAATGCCACAGATAGCAGCATCACCCTCAGCAGGTTCATAACGTAAGTTAAGCTTATCTTTGAGTCTACCAATCGAAGTCTCTATGTTCATTCCAAGAACAGAATCGATACAGCCCGTCATACCTGCATCAGAGATATAACCAGTACCATGAGGCAAAATCCTATTATCCGCTGTTTGCACATGAGTATGAGTACCAGCAACAACTACAGCCTTACCGTCCGTGTAATACCCGAAAGCAATCTTCTCACCAGTAGCTTCTGCGTGAAAATCAATAAAGACATCATTAACGCCTTTCGCCTTAAGTGCATCAATAAGCTCGTCAGCTCTACGAAATGGATCTGCTGCAGAAGGCATAATATCAACCTGACCAAGAAGATTAATTACACCAAGTTTATAGCCATTTTTCTCAACAATGACGTAATCAAAACCAGGCCAGTCAGGACTCACATTAGCTGGTCTTGCTACCTGAGGATAACGATTAGCCATATTAAAATAATCGTAATTAGAGAAAGTATGGTTACCAAGGGTAATTGCATCAACTCCAAGATTAGTAAGTTCATCAATTACCTTAGGAGATACACCAAGACCATGTGCACTGTTCTCAGCATTGGCAATACATATATCGATATTGTTGTCACATAAAAAGCCAGGAAGTATACGCTTCATAGCACGTCTTCCAGGTGCCGCAACAATGTCACCAATAAAACAGATACGCATTCCTTTAAGTGTCCCTTTCGTAAAGCATAATAAAACATCTTATTATACCACACTTTATAACGCGCGCATATAAAAAGGCCGCCTCTATCGAGACGGCCTTAATAAATCAAATTAAGAATTCAATTAGAACTCAATTCTTCTGCCCTTTGCTGGAGCATCATCACCATTGTCGTTGTTGAAGTTTCTTCTCTCACGATTTGGGCGATCACCATTTCTTCTCTCTCTGTTAGGACGACCCTCACGGCGACGTGGCTCTTCCTCTACATAACCCTCTGGCTTTGGAAGAGTATCTCTGATGGAGAGGTTAAGACGACCCTGGGAGTCAATCTCAATGAGCTTAACCTTAACAGTGTCACCCTCCTTAACAACATCCTCTACCTTCTCTACTCTGTTCCAAGCGAGCTTGGAGATGTGTACGAGACCTTCCTTACCTGGGAGGAACTCTACGAAAGCACCGAAGTCCATGAGACGTGTAACAACACCGTCGAACTCCTGACCAACCTCAGGATCAGAAATGATACCCTTGATGATAGCCTGTGCCTTAGCAGCCTTCTCGAGGTCTGGTGTGCAGATAAAGAGCTGTCCATCATCGTTGATGTTAATATCAGCGCCTGTGTCAGCGATAATCTTGTTGATTACCTTTCCGCCAGAACCGATAACCTCACGAATCTTATCTACAGGAATCTGCATTGATACGATACGTGGAGCATATGGAGAAAGCTCAGCTCTTGGAGCAGCAATCTTAGGAAGAATAATATCATTGATGATCTGGAGACGACCCTTATGTGTCATCTCGAAAGCAGCCTTGATGATATCAAGTGAGAGACCCTCAACCTTAATATCAACCTGGATAGAAGTGATACCCTCTGTTGTACCAGCTACCTTAAAGTCCATATCACCGAAGAAGTCCTCGATACCCTGGATATCCATAAATACGAGGAAGTCCTCATCATTCTCTTCGTTAACAATAAGACCGGAAGAAATACCAGCTACAGGTCTCTTAATAGGTACACCTGCTGCCATAAGAGAAAGTGTGGAAGCACATACAGAACCCTGGGATGTAGAACCGTTAGACATTGTAATCTCAGATACAGTTCTAATTGCATATGGGAACTCTTCCTCAGATGGAAGTACTGGGATAAGGGATCTCTCAGCGAGAGCACCATGACCAATCTCACGACGTCCTGGGGATCTTGTTGGCTTAGCCTCACCTACAGAATAACCTGGGAAGTTATAGTGGTGAATGTATCTCTTTGTTGTCTCATTATCAAGACCCTCGAGCTTCTGAGCCTCAGCGAGAGGAGCGAGTGTACAAACGTTCATAACCTGTGTCTGACCTCTCTGGAAGAGTGCAGAACCATGAACTCTAGGAAGTACATCTACATCACAAGAAAGTGGTCTAATCTGATCAAGCTTACGTCCATCAACACGAACATGCTCACGGAAGAGGTAATCTCTAACAACCTTCTTCTCGAGCTTGTAGATAGCATCGCCTGCCCAAGAAGAAAGGCCCTCTTCCTTCTCTTCGAGCATTGCAGCAACCTCTTCCTGAAGTGCAGCAACGTTAGCATCTCTAACGCTCTTGTCATCAGAAAGAACAGCAGCTCTCATCTTGTCCCAACCAAACTCCTTAACTGCAGCGAATACATCCTCTGGAACATCGCATGAAGCATACTCAAACTTTGGCTTACCGATTTCAGCAACGATTGAGTTGATGAAAGCAACAATCTTCTTAATCTCTTCGTGACCCTCAGCAATAGCATTGAGCATTACATCATCAGGTACTTCGTTAGCACCAGCCTCAACCATGCAGATCTTTGTTGCTGTACCAGCAAGTGTAACGTACATATCAGATACTGCACGCTGCTCCTCTGTTGGGTTGATGATTGTCTTACCATCGATAAGACCAAGAACTACACCACCAACAGGTCCCTTCCAAGGGATATCAGAAATAGCGATAGCAATAGATGTACCGAGCATAGCTGTAATCTCTGGAGAGCAATCCTGATCAACAGACATTACGAGGTTGTTAACTACGCAGTCGTTACGAAGATCCTTTGGGAACAAAGGACGAATAGGTCTATCAATTACACGTGAAACGAGGATAGCCTTCTCACCTGGACGTCCCTCTCTCTTAAGGAAGCCACCAGGAATCTTACCTACTGCATACATCTTCTCCTCATAATCAACAGAAAGTGGGAAGAAATCGATACCATCACGTGGTGCAGCAGAAGCTGTTACTGTAGAAAGAACGCTAGTATCACCGTACTGAATAAGTACAGAACCATTAGCGAACTGTGCGATGTTGCCAGTCTTTACAACAAGTGGACGACCAGCGATTTCAGTTCTGAAAATCTTTTCCATTTTGATTCTCCTTCAAAATTATTTTCTTAGGAGGTAGTTCGTAGGTTCAACATCTGTGTAACATCAGGTGCTCAACCTACACACTACTCTCCCTATTCAACGGCACAAAGCCTTAAATATTATAATACAAAGAAATTTTATGGCAAATCTTTATAAGGAATTGTACAGAATTTGTCATACATTTTTTTAGGAATCATGGACTTATATAGTTCGTCGTAATGACTTAAGACTTCTTCATCACTTTGGCTACTTCCAAGACACCAGATATCATATAAGCAACTCCAGATTTGGGCAGTGTATTTTGTCTTGTTCACACCATTACGCTTATAAAAGGAATCA
Organism: Saccharofermentans sp.; assembly: GCA_024403675.1. Taxonomy (GTDB): domain Bacteria; phylum Bacillota; class Clostridia; order Saccharofermentanales; family Saccharofermentanaceae; genus Saccharofermentans. The sequence continues at coordinate 42,947 of JAKSRH010000011.1, forward strand.
CGTCTTTTTCTCTCCGCGTATTCGCTATCAGGCACCTTTTCCCTAAGGGACTCCGTCTCAATTATTAGCGGTGTGTTTCCCTGTAAACTTTGCAGAAACTTACCACCTATCCCCTGGCTCCTGTAGCTTTCGCTTACAACAAAATAATCCAGAAGGCGTGCACTCTTATTCTTCGCAAACATGACGAAAGCGACGGCAATAATGTCGTCGTTTTCGAGAAGCGCTGTAACCTCATAATTACCCTTGCGCATATGGTGCTTTATTATGGCGAAAGGCTTTAGTTCGTTGTCGTTAAAGTTTGGTATCAAAAACTCCTTGTAAAGCCTTCGGGCCAGTTTAATGTCTGCTTTTATGTAGTTCATTTATCCAAAAATTGCTCTAAAGAAGAAGATTGCTGAAACAATAAAGAACGCGATAAAAAGTATTGTCAATGCCTTGTCATTTTTCTTTTCTTTTACTTTCGCCAGAATGCCTGTTGTATAAAGGATATTTGTTACAAGAGCACCAAGTCCAACGCCAGCAAGTACTCCTCTGCCAAACTCAACAAAATGACTAGATGGAAGATCCTCCATCATAAGTGCTGCAATCAAACAAACTGTACCAACTATAGTGATGTTTCTTACATTCTTAAGAAGTTTGTTCTTGCCTTCATCAGCATAATCTGCTGCCTGTAATAATGTGTCTTTCATTTCTGTGTCCATAATCTCACTTTTCCTTTCTCCGTCGAAAATATCTCTGATATCGACGTCATAAAAATCTGCCAGTTCAACGATAATCGCGAGGTCTGGCAAGTTGCTTCCGGTCTCCCATCTGCTGACTGTTCTGCCGGCCACGCCAAACTTATCAGCTAACTGCTCCTGAGTAAGACCTTTCCCTTTACGAAGTTCCTTAAGAAAACTTCCAATTTTGACTTGATCCATGGGATTAACCTCCTTACGACGTCATCATGCGCTTTTTGCACCTGCCGCACCACGACACAAAGTGAGAAATGCCGATTTTACGGGGATTAGACATGATTTGTCTAGTGATTTTTCTTGGTTGCAACACCCTAGTATAAGGCATATATTGCTCGAAGTATATGAATTGTCGGTAATTGTATCAGATTGTCGGAAATTGTGAGAATTTGTCGCCCAAATCCCCTTTGCAATTTGCTAGTGTTTTACCAGGAGGTGCCCTATGCATAACGAAAATTTTTATGACGTCTTACGCCAACGCAAGCTTGTGCTTGAAGATAAGATTCAGTTTTTGGAGAAGTATTCAAATTTAATACCAGATTTAAGATTTAAAGTAAGCAAACAACGAGGAAAAGAGCGTTATTACTACAAGAACAAACTATCCGACGAATATAAATATATTTCTAATGCTGAAGAAATCCATAGGCTTCTTGTAATTTACTATGCTCAAAAAGCACTTATCCCCTTAAAAAGAGAGTTATCACATATAAATAGAATATTAGAAAAGAATACTGAGGAGGAAATACAATCCTTAATAAATAGAAACAGTGATAAAAAAAACTCATTATTAAAACCTGATGCACTTGAAATATGTGATGACTTATACACCAAAATGTGGTTATCAGAAAAATATGAACCCAAAGGGTTCAGCCCAAGAACACCTAAGATATATTCACTGTCTGGCAAACGTGCTCGTTCCAAAAGTGAAGCTTCAATCATCAATTGTCTTGAAGCTCGAAATGTTCCCTATTACTATGAATATCCTATTTATATAGATGGTATATATTATCATCCCGATTTCAGAATTCTTAGGATTCGCGATAGAAAAGTAATATTTTGGGAACATTGGGGCTCAATGGATGACCCTGAATATGTAGCTGAACAGTTGAGAAAACTTGAAGAATACAAAAAAGTCGGAATCGAGCTTGGAAAGAATCTCTTTGTGACAATGGAAAGTCGTCTTCATCCGTTAAATATAAAAATCATTAATAAATTTATTGATGATTTCCTGGTATAAAAGTATATTTCAGCCTCATTTTGAAAATTATATATAGGGCTGAACATTTCAACCTTATTTCAAAAATTATATATAGAGCTGAAAATTTCAGCCTCATTTCAAAATTTCTGTATAGGGCTGAAATCCAAACTTCAAACAAACAAAAATGTGGCATTTAGCACTTAACACTCTCCACACAACAAAAAAAACAGCCCGCCAACAAATTGGTGTGAACCCCTAAAGTTGGACGATTTAAATTGAGTATACGGACTGACTCCTAAATTCACAAGGAGTCAGTCCTTTTAATTTAGGTTGAAGTCGTCTATTGTTGTAATAGTCAATGTATTCATCCATTGCGGTTTTTAAGTCTTCAAGTGTCTCGAATTCATACTCATGTCCATAGAACATTTCAGTCTTCATTCTGCCAAAGAAACTTTCCATTGGACTGTTATCCAAACAGTTTCCTTTACGTGACATCGACTGAGTTATTCCATGTTCTTTAAGTGCTTTATGGTAAGGCTTCATCTGGTACTGCCAGCCCTGATCTGAATGGAATATAAGCCCTGTAAGGTCTGAAAATTTTGTAAATGCTTTGTTTAACATATCTGTTATTTGTTTGTAGTTTGGTGAAGTTGAGATGTTGTAAGAAATAATCTCATTGTTATGCATATCTAAAATTGGAGATAGATATAGTTTGCCTGCTGCTATGTGGAATTCAGAAATATCAGTTGTCCATTTCTGATTAACTCCAGATGTACTGAAATTACGCTTGTATTCTGTTTTGTGGTTCTTCTCATCGACAACTTTATAAAGTAATACATTGTCGACTGTACCATTGAAATCACCAAGATAAGATTTGTATTTAGCTTTCTTCTTTTGAGCATACAGATTCATCTTGGACATAAGACGCTTAACTGTTTTGTGATTTACAGTCCAGCCAGTTTTTCTTAGTTCAAGCCATACTCTTCTATATCCGAAGTCTTTGTTCTCTTTGAATATACGTTTTATTTCTTCCATCAGCTTAGTATTCTTTGCATCAGGATCAGTTCTATTTAACCAGTAGTAGTAATCTGATTTGGCTAAGTTAGGTAGTGAAGGATTCTCATTAATTGTTTCTAAAATAAACGCTAATGAGCATTTTAATTCCTGCCTTAATTCAGTCACTACTTTTGTTGTTTTTTCTTTTTCTTCTTTTCTTCCTCTGTAATTAAGGCATCGTATTTTTTTATAAATTCGTTCTCGATTGTAAGCTTCAAAACTTTTTGGCGAAGTTCTTCGTTTTCCTTCTCCAACTCCTCGAGTGTCTTCTTTTTCTCGGACATTTGAGCGTAGTCTACCTTTCTTTCGGATAACGACATTATATCCATTTTCTTTGTATGATTTAACCCAACTAGAAAGAGACGATCTGCTAGGCAACCCTATATCAATTGCTACAGAAAAAATAGATTCATGTCCTTCTATAACTCGTAGTATCGCAGTTTCTTTTTCTTCAATTGAATATGTGCGATATTCGTGATAAACACTCTCTAATCCATGCCGATCAATGAGTCTGCATATATATTGGACATAAGCTCTTGCAACATTGAATTTTGCAGATATCTCCTTATATCCAAATCCTTCTTGATGCAGTTCAAAAATCTTTTTCTTTTGTTCAAATGATAGTTCCATATTAAACCCCCCAAAGTTTGTTCAACTTTAGGGGTTCATATCAAATCGGCGGGCCGGTAATTAAATGGACATTCAATAAAACCTGCTATTTAGCAATCCATTGTTACTGAGATTTCCTTAACTTCCTCAATGTGATCTCTCTTTTTAATAAAGTCAGGCGCAACCTGTGGGAAAAGCGCACATGAAAGAACATCTTCCTCACACTTAGCGATATCAGAAACCTTTGAACGGAGCTCATCCATCTCATTAGCAAGCAAATCAGCTGGACGGCAAGTAATCACTTCCTCATCACCAATGGCCTTCTTACGAACTTCCTCGTTTACCTCACCTGGGAGACGACCATACTCACCGTGGAGGAGCATCTTAGACTCCTTAGGGAAAATCTTGTACTCACCCATGAGAACATTCATTACAGCCTGTGTACCAACAATCTGGGATGTTGGAGTAACAAGTGGTGGGTAACCAAAGTCCTTACGAACACGTGGAACCTCAGCAAGGCACTGCTCATACTTGTCTTCAGCATTTGCCTGCTTGAGCTGGGAAATAAGGTTACTAAGCATTCCACCAGGAACCTGATAAATAAGAGTGTTTGGATCAACACGCAAAGCCTTAGAACTAATAAGGCCAGCAGACTCCATCTTAGCTGCTACGCCACGGAAGTGAGATGCAGACTTAGAAAGCTCTGAAAGGTCAAGGCCAGTATCACGTGGTGTGCCCTTAAAAGCAGCAACCAAAGACTCTGTAGCTGGCTGGGAAGTACCAGTAGCCAAAGGTGACAATGCTGTATCAATAATATCTACACCAGCAAGAGCTGCTGCATAATAAATCATCTCACCTGTACCAGTTGTGTCATGTGTGTGAAGGTGCAAAGGAATATCAACTGCACCCTTAAGCTTAGTTACGAGAGAGTAGATATCAGATGGCAACAAAAGACCTGCCATATCCTTAATACAGATAACATCTGCACCCATCTGCTCGAGAACCTTTGCCTGATTTACAAAATACTCTTCGTTATGTACAGGGCTTGTTGTGTAAGAAAGTGTACCCTCACAAATACCACCGTACTTCTTTACTGCTTTCATAGCAGCTTCCATGTTACGAACATCATTAAGTGCGTCAAAAACACGGATTACGTTGATACCATTTTCAATGGAACGACCAACGAAGCTGTCTACTACGTCATCTGCATAGTGGCGGTAACCAAGAAGGTTCTGACCACGAAGGAGCATCTGAAGATTTGTCTTTGGCATAGCCTTGCGGAGTGTGCGAAGTCTCTCCCATGGATCCTCACCAAGGAAACGCATGCAGGAGTCAAATGTAGCACCACCCCAGCACTCGATGGACCAGTAGCCCATATTGTCGAGGCGCTCACACTCTGGGAGCATATCCTCGATTTTCAAACGTGTTGCAGCATGTGACTGATGCGCATCACGGAGAATTGTTTCAGTTATACATAACTTCTTATTTGGCATTTCCAACATGATTACTCAACCTCGAAAAGGAACTCACCTGCAGCTACTGCCTGACCCTGTGCAACTGCGATAGACTTGATAACACCTGCCTTGGAAGCTGGAATATCATTCTCCATCTTCATAGCCTCGAGAACTACTACAGCCTCACCTGCTGCTACTGTATCGCCAACATTCTTGTTTACTCTAAGAATTGTACCTGGCATTGGGCTGTTAACTGCGCCTGCTGCGGAAGAAGAAGCTACTGCCTTTGGAGCAGCTGCTGGAGCTGCCACTGGAGCAGGTGTTACAGCCTTAGGAGCTGCCTTTGCTGGTGCAGCAGATACAGAGCCATCGATACCCTCTACTTCCATCTCATATGTCTTACCATTAAGTGTAATCTTATACTTACTCATACTAATTCATCCTCCAAAGTGTATTTCTTATAGTTAATTCCGTTATCAGATACATACTGCATAAGTGGTGACTGCTTAACTTCGCGGAAAGAAACGATACGAAGGTTCTTGCTATCTGTACCAGTTTCTTCTGCAATACAAGCAATTGCCATTGCAGCAATCTCTTCTCTTGTAAGTTCTTCCATAATTCCTCCTAATTAAAGTGGGATATTACCGTGCTTCTTGTAAGGACGCTCCTGCTCTTTATTAGCAAGCATATCCAAAGCAGCAACAATCTTTTCACGTGTTTCTTCTGGGTGGATAACCTCATCTACGTAACCGTGCTCAGCAGCAACATAAGGATTCATAAACTTATTATTGTACTCATCAATGAGTTCCTGACGCTTAGCGTCCTTATCCTCAGAAGCCTCAATAGCCTTACGACCAGTAATAGCAACCGCACCAGCAGCACCCATTACAGCAATCTCAGCGATTGGCCAAGCATAAACAACATCTGCACCAAGACCCTTAGAGTTCATAGCAATATATGCTCCACCATAAGCCTTACGCATGATGATAGAAATCTTTGGTACTGTAGCCTCGGCAAAAGCATAAAGAAGCTTAGCACCGTGACGGATAATACCGTTATGCTCCTGGTTAGAACCTGGCATAAATGCAGGAACGTCAACGAGTGTAAGGAGCGGAATATTAAAGCTATCACAGAATCTAATAAAACGTGCAGCCTTATCAGATGCATTAATCTCGAGAGAACCAGCAATGCAGTTACTCTGGTTAGCAACGATACCTACTGTCTCACCCTCAATACGAGAGAAACCAACAACGATATTCTTAGCAAAATCAGGCTGAACCTCAAAGAAGCTGTTGTAGTCAACAAAGCAGTTAATTACGTTACGTACATCATAAGCAGCTTTAGGGTTAGATGGAACGATGTCAGCAATAGACTCGCAATTATCAACAGGGCGTCCGCTAACAAACTCAGCATAATCGTCGTTGCTATCTGGGAGATAGCCGATAAGACGACGAACACCATTAAGACAAGCAAGGTCATCCTCGTAAACAAAATGAGCAACACCAGACTTACCAGCATGTACGTTAGCACCACCAAGATCAGAAGCTGTAATTTCCTCACCTGTTACTGACTTAACAACTGCAGGTCCTGTGATATACATCTGAGCATTCTGCTCTGTCATGAAAATATAGTCACAAATAGCTGGAGAATAACAAGCACCACCTGCGCAAGGTCCAAGGATAACAGAAATCTGTGGGATAACACCAGAACAGATTGTGTTTCTATAGAAAATATCAGCATAACCTGCAAGGCTATCAATACCTTCCTGGATACGAGCTCCACCGGAGTCGTTCATGGAAATAAAAGGCGCCTTCATCTCGAGTGCCTTATCCATTGCAAGGCAAATCTTCTTAGCATGTGCCTCACCAAGAGAACCACCATTTACTGTGAAATCCTGTGAAGAAGCGAAAACTGTGCGGCCATGAATCTTACCATAACCTGTGATAACACCATCACCAGCCTTACGCATCTTATCCATACCGAAATCAGTTGCGCGAGATGTGATCATATCGTTCATCTCTACAAAAGTGCCGTCATCAAAAAGAGCTTCCATTCTCTCACGTGCTGTGAGCTTGCCCTGGGAGTGCTGCTTAGCAATTCTTGCCTCACCGCCAGCCTCAGCAATTGATTCGCGACGCTTGTTTAAATCATCAATTCTCTCAATCCATTTGTTATCCATACGAACCTCGAAATATATAGTTTTTCTTATAATACGTGTATATCATAGCACTATTACTTTGATTGTCAAAGTATTTATTCTATTTGCCAAGAATTTACCTAAAAAATAAAACTACCGCACCATTTGATGCAGTAGTTATAAGTATTTTATTTTGTTTTCCACTTACCAGATAAGTAAAAGGTGCCACCAATTATAAATGGAACAAAACCTGCAATGGCATCACCCATCCAAAAGCCCTGAGGCCCCATACTAAATGTCCATCCCAGTAAATATGCAAGACCAATTCTACCGATAATGCCGTCAATAATTGCCACGGCAAGATTAAGCTTAGAATTACCAGAACCATTAATTATGGCGAAAGCAAAGGTACGAGTAGCAGCACCATAAGCACCAATAATACTTGGGATAATAATTATGGAAGCATTAAGGACAATAGACATATCATCTGTAAACATCTCAAAAATAAGTGTTGGCTGAGTAAGAAGTGCCACCACGTAAAGTGTATCTAGGATAAAAGAGGCCACGAAAGCACAGAGCAATATCCTTGGGATGCGGTTGTATTTCTTGGCGCCAAGGTTTTGTCCCACCATAGATCCCGCTGCTGTCGAAAGTGAATTACTAAGGATACCTACCATCATATTAAGCTTATTAAGAATACCTGCACACGCAGAAGCAATTACTCCGAAAGAATTTACCCAAGCAGCTACCACTGTCATAGATATAGTAATCGCTGCAGACTGAAGTGCCATTGGTATACCTAATGCACTAAGCTTCTTGATGGTTGCAATATCTGGTATAAAACTTTCACGTTTGAAATCAAACCCAAAGCTTTCCTTATTTCTATAGAGATAGAAAAGCGCATAAAGGAAACTAAATGCCTGGCCAATTACAGTAGCAAGAGCGGCTCCCCTTACCTTCATATCAAGAACTGCTACAAATAAGATATCAAGAATAATATTCATAACAGAAGCTATCGCTACGAACATAAATGGTCTCTTGGAATCACCCATTCCACGCATAATGGCACTGACAATGTTATATCCATATATAAATATTAGTCCTGCCATACATATAAGCGTATAGTCCATAGTAAATGCATACGCTTCTTCTGGAGTATTAACAAGGTGAAGAATTGTATCTCTTAAGAAGAAACAAATAAGAGAAATAATAACGGACATTGATAATAAAAGAGTAAACATAGTGCCGATTGTTTTTCTGACACTATCCATATTTTTCTTACCAACGTCTCTAGCGATAATAATCTGACCTGCAGATGCGAAGCCCATTACAACAAAGTTCAATATCGACAATACATTTCCGCCAGTAGCAACAGCTGACATACCAGCTCCACCAACCACCTGGCCTACAACAATCATGTCTACAATATTATAGGTAGCTTGAAGTGCATTAGATACAAACAATGGTGCAGCAAATTTAAACAGAAGCTTAGGAACACTCCCGTTTGTTAAATCTGTAACCATGGATTTCTGTTTATTTTCAGACATATAATCTTCTCTCTTTCGACGAAGATTATATCAAACTATTTTCTGATACCATACCTCTGACATTATACTTATTTCCCAATAAAAAAGTGCCTCAAGTTGCATAAGCAAAATGAGGCACTTTGTATAAAACAAATCCAAATATTAGTACATTGGAGCAGGTGCTGGAGCTGGTTCTGGTTCTGGGATATCTGTAACTACTGCTTCTGTTGTAAGAAGTGTAGAAGAAACAGATGCTGCATTCTGAAGTGCAGAACGTGTAACCTTAGCAGGATCAACGATACCAATCTCAAGCATCTGAACATACTTGTCATTAAGTGCATCGTAACCAATACCTGCCTCAGCATTCTTAACCTTCTCAGCAATTACAGATCCATCAAGACCAGCATTTGTGGCAATCTGACGAACTGGCTCCTCAAGAGCTCTAAGGATAATCTTAACACCAGTTCTAACGTCACCGTCAGTTGTCTCAAGAAGCTTGGATACTGCTGGGATAGCATTGATGTAAGCTGTTCCACCACCAGGAACGATACCCTCTTCTACTGCAGCCTTTGTAGCAGCGAGAGCGTCCTCGATACGGAGCTTCTTCTCTTTCATCTCTGTCTCTGTAGCAGCACCAACACGGATAACTGCAACACCACCAGAAAGCTTTGCAAGACGCTCGAGAAGCTTTTCGCGATCAAACTCTGATGTTGTCTCCTCTGCCTGCTTACGAATCATGTTAGCACGAGCCTTAATCTCATCAGAAGAACCTGCACCATCAGCGATAACTGTGTTGTCCTTATTTACCTTAACCTGATGTGCACGACCAAGCATATCAAGAGTTGTATCCTTAAGCTCACGACCGAGATCAGAAGTGATTACCTGACCACCTGTGAGGATTGCGATATCCTCGAGCATTGCCTTACGTCTGTCACCATAACCTGGAGCCTTAACTGCAACACATGTGAAAGAACCTCTGAGCTTATTAAGGATAAGTGTTGCAAGTGCATCACCCTCGATATCCTCTGCAATAATCATAAGTTTAGCACCAGACTGAGCGATTGGCTCGAGTACTGGAAGAATATCCTGAATGTTAGAAATCTTCTTATCTGTAATAAGAATATATGGATCCTCGAGAACTGCTTCCATCTTATCCATATCTGTAGCCATGTAAGAAGAAACATAACCACGGTCGAACTGCATACCCTCAACTACATCGAGCTCTGTGTTCATGGACTTGGACTCCTCAACAGTGATAACACCATCTGTTGTAACCTTATCCATAGCCTCAGCGATAAACTGACCAACCTGCTCATCAGCTGCAGAAATAGCACCTACACGAGCGATATCCTTAGTACCATCAACCTTCTTAGCAGAAGCAAGAATGCTCTCAACAGCTGCATCAACAGCCATGTTGATACCCTTACGAAGAATAATTGGGTTAGCACCAGCTGCTACGTTCTTCATACCCTCGTGGATAATTGCCTGAGCAAGAAGAGTAGCTGTTGTTGTACCATCACCTGCTACATCATTTGTCTTGGAAGCAACTTCCTTAACAAGCTGAGCACCTGCATTCTCGAATCTATCCTCGAGCTCAATTTCCTTAGCGATAGTAACACCATCATTTGTGATAAGTGGTGCACCATACTTCTTATCAAGAACTACGTTACGACCCTTAGGTCCAAGTGTTACCTTTACTGTATTTGCTACCTTATTAACGCCTGCCTCAAGGGACTTACGTGCGTCCTCTGCGTACTTAATATCCTTAGCCATTTCTTATTACCTCCATTACTCTACGATAGCGAGGATGTCGTCCTGACGAACAATAATAACCTCTTCACCATCAACCTTTACAGTAGTACCAGCATAGTCACGGATGATTACTTTCTGACCAACTGTAACTTCCATCTTTACTTCAATACCTTCAACGATTCCACCTGGTCCAACAGCGATAATCTCTGCAACCTGTGGCTTTTCCTGAGATGCTGATGCGAGTACGAGACCACTCTTAGTTGTCTCCTCTGCCTGAAGCTTCTTAATTACGACCTTATCTCCTAAAGGTTTAATAGTCATAATAAATACCTCCTATATTCAAAAATATATAAACAAAAATACTGTTAGCACTCTCTTTATCCGAGTGCCAACAGTATTGTAATCGTCACAAAAGCGTATGTCAAGGAAAGTCAAACTTTAAAATGAGGTAAATTTAAGTCAAAATTATCTTAACAAATCCTCAATCTTCAAATCAGTTGGACAGTTGCTTGTAGCTGGTGAACTTGGAATCTCTTCAACAGGGTCAAATTCCTTTGTCTCGCCGTAGAAGAACTGCTGTACATAAGGAATCTCTGCATTCCAGTTAGGTCTAATACTCCACTCACCACCATACATACCAGAATTAAAGCAACCCTGAATTGGGAGCTGCATATATTCGATTCTAGCATTCTGAAGTTCTGGCAAGAACTCAAGTGCATATTCCTGAATCTTTTCCTTAGGAATATTAGTAACGATGTGCTCAAGAATATTATCCATAGCAGCAGCCTTACCAGATACACCAAGACCCATAAACTGGCTAAGAAGACTTCTAAGAACCTCAACCTGTCTCTCAGAACGTCCGTAGTCACTATCAATCTTACGAATACGAGCATAAGCAACAGCCTGATTACCATTAAGCCAAATTGTACCTGTGCTTGTTACAGCCTGATAATCAGATGGACGACCGTAAAGATTATTAATCTCAGCAAGGTTCCAGTTAAGACCACCCTCTGCACTTAATTCTCCTGGAGAAACATTACAGTAAACACCACCAACTGCATCAATAACATATGCCATGTTAGCGAAGTTTACATAAGCATAACCATCAATATTAAGTCTAAGCATATTCTCTACTGTGAGCTTAAGAACCTCTGGTCCTGCAAGAGACATAGCAGCATTAATCTTCATTGGTCTTGAATAACCAGGAACATAAGCATAATCATCACGAGCTATAGAGATCATCTTGATTGTGCCCTTATCATTGTCGATAGAAAGAACCATGATTACATCTGCGAGACCACCACGACCTGTGGAACTATATCCAGAAGATCTAGAGTCGATACCAATAAGAAGGAAGTTATGAATATCCTCATCTTCAATAATCTCGTGCTCTGGCTCATGAATAAACTCAGCTACGTTACGAACTTCACCATTCTCATCAATAAAAGTCTCATATACTGTAGAATCTTCATATGTAATCTTATTTAAAAGATAATTCTTGTACCAAAGTACAGCACAAAGAATACCAATAAGAATACCAAGAATACCTGCAGCTACACCAAGGATAATTCTTCTCTTAAGATTCTTTTTCTTCTTTCTCTTATCGATAACCTTCTTATGGTTAAACTCACCATTCTCCATATTGTCAAATGATGAGGAATCCTTCTTCATAGGAGCAAAATTAATAGTGTCACCAGCAACACTCATTTCATTTGGCTCATCATTAGTAGTCATATTAAAATTTCCTGGTCTACCAGGTAAATTTCTGTTATCCATATTAAAATGAATCCTCCATATATTAGAACAAATCTATCTAATCCATATTAACCAATTAATTTTAACAGACAATACTTTATTTTTAAAATTGGCAATTCCCTCAATATTTCACCAAATATAGCTTTATTTAACAAAGTCTTTTTATAAAATATCTATAGACATTTGATAAGGGAGATTGTTATTAATGGAAAAAATTATATACATCGCAGATGATGATGATAATATTCGTAATCTTTTAAAGTCATTCTTAGAGCGTGAAGGATATGTTGTTTACGCTTTTCCTACAGGAGATGACCTACTTAATAAGTTCACTATAAATCCATGTGACCTTATTATTTTGGACGTTATGATGCCAGGTCGTGACGGCTTCTTTATCCTTAAAGAAATCCGCAAAATAAGTAACGTGCCTATTATCATGCTTACTGCTCGTGACAGTGACGCAGACTACATTGAAGGTCTTAACCTTGGTAGCGACGACTATTTTACAAAGCCATTTAGTCCTATAAAGTTAACAACAAAGGTAAAGTCAATTTTTAACCGCCTTGAGTCCACACTTGGAACTTCTGGCGAAAGCAATAACGTCGAAAGTAGTAATGAGCTTTCTTTCGCAGACATTATTATCAACAAAAAGACAAAATCTGCCACACTTAAGGGTGACGACTTACCTTTGACACCAAATGAGTACTCTCTCCTTTCGTACCTTATTATCCACAACGACCGTGCTGTACCTCGTGTGGAACTTCTCGATAAAATCTGGGGTTATGAAACAGAAATCGAGACACGTGTTGCAGACGACACAGTAAAGAGATTACGCAAGAAGATTAATAACTCAGATGCAAAAATCACTACTGTTTGGGGATATGGTTTTAGACTCGTAGATAAGAGTACCAAGGATGAAGCATAAATCTAAAAATTTCAGAATACCTATTGTTCTACATATATACTCATCACTTATTGTAATTACGCTTATTACTGTATTTGTAATAGGTATTATGAGTATATATATTATTCGTAATTATGTGGCAAATGAGTGCGAGCGAAGAATCATTAGCGCTGCTGCTTCATGCCAACAGTTTTCAAACGCCATAAACACAAGTCTTCCACCAGAGGGTGACGAAGACGCATCCTTCGACGAAGATGAGTATCGAGATAATATTCTAAATGCTATCGTCTCTTCTTCCGACTTATCTTCAGAAGCTTCCATGGCACTTTTTAACACAAAGGAAAATGACGTTAACCTCTTGTGGCCAGAAGAATATCACTCTCTTTCAACTTATAACCAAACAAATGAACTTGTTGATTATATTATTGAAGAAAACGGAATCTTAACTGATGGTACTACTAGAATTATTAACTTTAATAATGCTAACTATTACTACAGATTTATCGGATTTACAGAACAAAATAATCAGTACGACGAGAACCACTATTCAGACTATTACCTATTAATATATGTAAACTCTAGCTCTTACTATTCATTCTCCAATGCTTTTAATGATGCCTTTATAAGAGCTGTATTGATTTCAGTAATTGTTTCCGCATTCTTAAGCATAATTATTGCTATGCCACTTTACTTATCATCTAAGAAACTTTCTAGATTTGCTAATAGAGTTGGTCGTGGTAATTTCTCCCCACTTACAGGTCATATAGTATCTAGAGAACTAAGTGATCTTGGTGATGTTATGAATCACATGGCATCAAAACTAGAGAAATCTGATATTGAGCAAAAGACATTTTTCCAAAACGCTTCTCATGAATTAAGAACGCCTCTTATGTCTATCCAAGGATACGCTGAAGGACTTAAATATGATGTATTTGATGATGAGCATCGTCAGGAAGCAATTGACATCATTATAGATGAGACTTCACGTCTTTCTAACTTAGTAGAAAACCTTCTTTCTATTTCCAAAATGGACATGTCTCGTAACGGCAGCTATGAAGTAAAAAAACAGTTATTAGATGTAGCAAGTATTGTCGCTATGGTAATCGAGAAAGTTCGTGGAGGATTCCTTCATAGCGGCAAAGAACTTATTAATGACATTTCCATAGATGATGAATATCTTTATGGTAACGAAAACGATATTTTCCGTATGTTAGAGAACATCTTTAGTAACTGTCTTAGATATGCAGATTCAACTGTAAAATTTAAATGTTATTCCAAAGACGATTGGGTTTACTTCGAGATATCTGATGATGGACCTGGTATATCTGAATCTGTATTAAGCCATCTATTTGATCGTTTCTCCAAGGGTGAAGATGGCAAACACGGAATCGGTCTATCTCTAGCAAACAGTATCGCCGAAGAGCATGGTGGAAGCATCAGAGGCTATAACAAAAATCCAAGCGACGGTAATGGTGCAATATTTGAAATATGCTTACCATTAGTAAATCGCCAAAGACAACTTAGCATGTTAAACAAATCAAAATAAAAAAAAGACGAACCGCAGAAGTTCGTCTTTTTAATTTGAATTTAACTTAATAAATGAAGCTGAATGCCTATATAAATACAGTAGTTAACTAAGGTAATGCTAATTTTTTTGTATTATTTTGCAACATCTGTTGCTCTAGTTTCACGAATGATGTTTACTTTTATCTGACCTGGATAGTCAAGTTCATCCTCAATCTTCTTACAAATCTGTCTAGCCTTGAGGACCATCTCATCATCACTAACTTTGTCAGGAGAAACAATTACGCGGATCTCGCGGCCTGCCTGAATAGCATAGCTCTTCTCGACTCCGTCAAAACTTGTAGCGATTTCTTCCAATTTCTGAATTCTCTTGATATATGTCTCGAGATTCTCTCTTCTAGCACCTGGTCTAGCAGCGGAAATCGCATCTGCAGCAGCAACGAGTACTGCAACAGCAGTCTTTGGTTCAACATCGCCATGATGTGCTTCAATGGCATTGATGATATCAGGAGACTCATGGTACTTACGTGCAATATCGGCACCGAGCTCGATATGTGTACCCTCCTGCTCGAAGTCAACAGCCTTTCCGATATCGTGCAACAAACCTGCACGCTTCGCGAAAGTAACATCAAGTCCCAATTCGCCAGCCATCATACCAGCGATCCAGCATACTTCAATAGAGTGCTGCAATACATTCTGACCGTAACTTGTACGATACTTAAGTTTACCAAGGAGCTTGATGATCTCAGGATGTAGGTTCATAACGCCTGTCTCATATGCAGCGCGCTCACCCTCCTGCTTAATGGTCTGATTAATTTCCTTCCTAGCCTTGTTAGCCATCTCTTCGATTCTTGCTGGATGGATACGTCCATCAACAACAAGCTTCTCAATAGTAAGTCTAGCAATCTCTCTTCTAATAGGATCAAAAGAAGAAAGAATAACTGCTTCAGGTGTATCGTCGATAATAAGATCAACACCTGTAATAGTCTCGATAGCTCTAATATTACGACCCTCACGTCCGATAATACGGCCCTTCATCTCGTCGTTAGGAAGGTTTACAACTGAAACTGTTGCTTCGGAAACATAATCGGATGCGTAGCGCTGGATAGATGTAACGATAATATCCTTCGCAATCTTATCTGCATCCTGCTTGGTCTTCTCTTCCATTTGCTTAAGCATAGTTGCCATATCGTGAGAATACTCACGCTCAGCAGCCTCTAATACAAGAGTACGTGCCTCGGCGATAGAAAGACCGGAAACTCTCTCAAGTTCTTCAGACTTACGTCTCTCAAGATCCTTAGCTCTAGCTTCAGTCTCAAGAACGTCCTGATACTTCTTCTCGAGTTCATTTCGCTTGTTCTCTGCGTTAACAAGGAGCTTCTCAACATTGTCTTCCTTCTGCTCAAGCTTGTTCCGCTCTCTTGCAAGTTCTTGTTTACGATCACGAACGTCATGCTCTAATTCAACACGAGCCTTAGTGATTTCTTCCTTAGCCTGCAAAAGAAGTTCTCTCTTACGGTTCTCTGCCTCTTTCTGTGCTTCTGCCAATACCTTACTGCTGTCAGCCTGTGCCTTAACAGTTTCCTCCGCAAGTAGCTTCTGCTGCTTGGAAAGTCCCTTCTTGTAGTAAAGATATGTAAATACCACACCTAAAATCGCGCCGAGAACCAATCCAATGATTAAATATAACCATTCCATGTTGGTACTCACCTCCAAAAATATTAAGTTGTCAAAGTTCAATTTAAAAGCTATTATTAGCCAGTAATTATTGTAAAAATAATATCTAATTAAGTCAAGGAAACTAATGGAATTTAAAGTCGTTGTAACAAAAGAATTTGATGGACGTCAGGTTCGCGACATCATGTCACGTGAACTTCAAATGAGTCGCAACATGATAAAGAAAGTAAAACTTTACGGTGTTTGCGAGCTTAATGGCGTACATACACGTGTTATTGACCCTGCTCATGAGGGAGATATTCTTTATTGTTCATATGCAGACGACTCTGGAGCCCTTAATCGTGATGCAGGAATCAATATTATCTATGAGGATGAATATCTTGCTGTAGTTGATAAACCTGCAGGGATTGTTACACACCCTACTCATGGACACCTTGATGATTCTTTACTTACTTTACTATCTACAGGCGATTTACCACTTCACCCAGTTATGAGACTTGATAGAGAGACATCAGGACTTCTTATAATTGCAAAAAATGGATATGTGCATAATGCTATGAAAGCTGCTGATATTTCTAAGAAGTACCTTGCCACAGTATACGGCATTTATGAGCCTTCTAGCGGCACTATTAACGCTGCAATCAAGCGTAGACCTAATTCCATAATGATCCGCGATATATGCTCTAACGACGATCCTGATGGTCATGCATCTATTACACACTATCGCACTTTGATGATATCCGAGTCACTTAATGCTTCTCTTATGGAATTTACTTTAGAAACAGGTCGTTGCCACCAGATTAGAGTACACTCTTTATCTCAAGGCCATCCTCTTATAGGTGATGGTCTATATGGTCCTAATTCAATTGATAACCCTTGTTCTGATTTCCCAAACAGCCTAGAACTAGATGCTTTACTTGGTAGACAGGGACTTCATGCTTATAGTTTAGAATTTACTCACCCTATAAGTGGCGAGAGAATGCATTATTATAGTGATTTACCTGAGGATATGAAACTTATCTTCCCTGACTTTAAATTGTCCTAATATTCTCGAAATAATTCCAACCTTTACCACTTTTTATTAATGCAACCAATTCATCCAACGTATTAATTTCTTTATCACACGCTATACCTGATGAATATTCATTTAGATCATGGCAATCAGAGCCAGCAGTCATTGGAAGATTGTGCTCATAAGCATAAGCCTTAGCCCTGTTATTCCACAAAATATCGTTATGATAATTAAATACTTCCACAGCATCAACGAGGTCTGGAAAAAGTCTGATTTCTTTAATATAAGAAGCTTCACGGTAAGGATGAGCTTGAATTACCGCTGCACCTGCATCTCTAAAAACCTTAAGAAAATCCTTTGGTTCAAATTCTTTAATTTCTTCATGGTCTTTAAACCATTTCTCACCTAACCCAAGCACAATAAATTCTGTGCCATGGTATGCATATTCAATACCTTCAAAAACTTTAAGACCAACTTCATCGCCTTTAATCTTGGCATTTCTATACCCTTTAAACTGATCTTCCATTTGCTGCTTCCAAGGTAAGCTTCTATCTACAGCAGAATTACCATTAATAAAATGGTCTGTAATTATTACAGCATCATACCCAGCCTTCTTATATTGAAGGACTTGCTGCGCAGCAGTTAAATGTCCGCAAGCGCTACTTTCTGAAGTGTGCATGTGAGTCTCGAGTAAAAACATGCTTTTATTATACATATTTTATGAGGGCAAGTTCACCTGATTTTGAGAGGAGAAAGAGCAAATTTCGGGTGGATTTTGTATTTTATGCTAAATCACCCGAAAAGCATAACGAGCTAATTTAGCGCATTTCGGGTGAAATGCATATAAAGTAACTTTTCGCCCGAAAAAAATCACTTCAAATAAGTAAATCCGGTCAAGTCCATATTTGTGTGTAAATTCAAAACACCTGTATAAGGCATTACTAT
>JAKSRH010000012.1 GCA_024403675.1 Saccharofermentans sp.
CTGATAGATGAGGTCAACGATAAGCTTCATCTCGTGTACGCACTCGAAGTAAGCATTACGTGGGTCGTAACCAGCCTCAACGAGAGTCTCGAAACCAGCCTGCATAAGAGCTGTTACACCACCGCAAAGAACAGCCTGCTCACCGAAGAGGTCTGTCTCTGTCTCTGTCTTAAAGTCTGTCTCAAGAACACCAGCTCTTGCACCACCGATACCTGCTGCATAAGCAAGACCAAGATCCCAAGCATCGCCTGTTGCATCCTGATGAACAGCGATAAGGCAAGGTGTACCACGACCAATCTGGAACTCAGAACGTACTGTGTGTCCTGGAGCCTTAGGAGCTACCATGATTACGTTAACATCTGCAGGTGGAGTAATTCTACCAAAGTGGATGTTGAAGCCGTGTGCGAAAGCGAGTGTCTTACCTGCTGTGAGGTTAGGCTTAATGGACTCGTTATAAAGCTTGTACTGGAGCTCATCGTTGATGAGAATCATGATGATGTCTGCCATCTTAGCTGCTTCTGCTGCTGTATATACTGTGAAGCCCTGCTCCTCAGCTCTCTTCCAGCTCTTGGAGCCCTCGTAAAGACCAACGATAACGTTAACGCCAGACTCCTTAAGGTTAAGTGCATGAGCATGACCCTGTGAACCATAACCAATGATTGCTACTGTCTTGCCATCAAGCTTAGAAAGATCACAATCCTTCTGATAAAAAATTCTATTTGCCATTGTTATATACCTCCGAAAATTGGTTTACAAAATTTATAACTTTTCAATTATAGCGCGATAAATTTGATTTGTCTTGCTATATTATATTTATTTTTATTTAAAAGACAGAAGTCCATTATTTGGAAAGGATTCCTTCTGGTCCTCTCTCTATGGCAACCACACCAGTTCTGCAAAGCTCGATAATGCCAAATGGCTTCATGTTATCAATCATTGCGTTGATTTTATTTGTGTCACCTGTTAACTCGAGACAAAGGGATTCAGCATTATAGTCAACAATCTTTGCTCTAAATGCTTCAACACAATCCTTAACATCAGATCTTGTCTCAGGATTATTCTTAACCTTAAGAAGGAGGAGTTCTCGTCTAATACCCATCTCATCATCAATAACTTCAACCTTTTTAACGTTATAGAGCTTATTAAGCTGATCAATAATCTGCTTCTGCTCTACTTCGTCTGCACTCATGGAAATTGTAATTCTTGAGTATTCAGGAAGTTCTGTCTCACCTACTGCGAGAGTATCGATGTTAAAACCACGACGAGTAAACATGCTTGTAACACGTGTAAGAACGCCGTACTTATTCTCAACATATACCGCAATAACAATTCTCTTCTTAGCCATTACTTGTCACTCCTCTCAACAATAATCTTATCGAATGTTCCGCCTGCTGGAACCATTGGAAGAACCATCTCATCCTTATCAATTGTAAGATCAATAAGTGTAGGACCTTCCTGAGCATAAGCATCAGCAAATGCTACCTTAAACTCATCAATATTAGTTGCCTTATAACCCTTGGCACCCATAGCCTCAGCAAACTTAACGAAGTCAGTCTTACGCTGAAGGACAGTATTGGAATACTTCTTATCATAGAAAAGTGTCTGCCACTGTCTTACCATTCCAAGAACACCATTATTAAGAAGAACGATTGTAAGTGGAACATTATAAGTAACCGCAGTAGCAAGCTCATTCATGTTCATAGCAAAGGAACCGTCACCAGTAAAGAGAACTGATCTCTTACCAGAACCATATGCAGCACCAATAGCAGCACCCATACCAAATCCCATTGTTCCAAGACCGCCAGAGCTAATCCATGTTCTCTTCTCTGTGAAGTCATAGTGCTGAGCTGCCCACATCTGATGCTGACCAACGTCTGTTACACATCTTGTATCAGCAGTTGTAATGTCAGAAGCAGCCTTTACAGCCTGCATAGGAAGGAAGTTAGGATCGTCATATGACTTTTCCTGCGCCTTAAGTGTATCTACACGAACCATCCATGCGTTGTTATTCTTCTTTTCAATCTTTGCGATAACCTTGGAAATAAAATCTGAAATATCAGAGTCAACACTTAAATCAACTGCAATATTCTTACCAAACTCAGAACTATCGAGATCAACGTGAATCTTCTTGGCACCTGTGGAGAACTTGGATGTATTACCTGTTGCTCTGTCTGAGAATCTAACACCAGCAGCAATAATAAGGTCTGCCTCTGCCATGGCGATAGAGGAAGCATAGTGACCATGCATACCCTGCATACCAAGGAATCTTGGGTTAGTAACAGGAACCTCAGAAAGTCCCATCATGGAAGCACCCATAACACCATCAATCTTCTCAGCAAGCTCCTGAATAAGTTCACCTGCACCTGAACGAACAGCACCACCACCAAGATAGATGTATGGACGTGTTGCCTTGGAAATCATCTCAACTGCTGCATCAACATCCTCATCTGAAGCAAGCTTCAATGGGTCTGTCTCAACTGGAGCTGCAGGAACATATTCTGTTAATTTCTGCTGAACATCCTTAGGAATATCAACAAGTACAGGACCTGGTCTTCCACTCTTGGCAATCTTAATAGCTGTACGAATTGTATCTGCAAGTTCCTCTACGTTATGAACGAGGAAGTTATGCTTTGTGATAGGAAGTGTCACGCCAGTGATATCAATCTCCTGGAAGCTATCCTTACCGATCATGGATGTTCCAACGTTACCTGTAATAGCAAGAAGTGGAATAGAATCCAAATATGCTGTAGCAATACCTGTTACAAGGTTTGTTGCACCTGGGCCAGATGTAGCAAGAACTACACCAATATCACCACTTGCTCTAGCATAACCATCAGCTGCATGAGCTGCACCCTGCTCGTGAGCTGCAAGCACATGCTCAATCTCATCAGAATGCTTCATAAGCTGATCATAAATATCAATTACTGTTCCTCCAGGATAACCGAAGATAGTCTTAATGTTCTGCTCAATAAGAGTCTTAACAACAATCTCTGCTCCCTTTAAAATCATACGACTAATACCTCCTAACAGTCGATTTATACCTGGTTTGTGGTCTTGGAAAAGAGCAATAAAAAAGCCCCCTCCGCACAAACCTCTAATGTGCAGAAGAGACGAAATAAATATATTCCGCGGTACCACTCTTCTTGGTATAAATACCCACTCACCGTGTCTATCAACACTACTCTCTATAACGGGAGAACCCGGCTTCATTTACTTATCTAACTAAGATGTTCAATCAAGCGGCTCCGAGACTACTCATCATTACAGTTACGCAATCGGTTCGCAGCAACCACCGACTCTCTGTATGCGTGCGCTGTATCTTCCTTCTCTTCAACGCCTATTAGTGTGTATTATAGCTGTTGGTGGATTGGATTGTCAAATATAAATCCCCCGCGCACCGCTAGGTATCACGGGAGATTTCAAGACAATTTATTTTGATGCTTATTCAGCGCTTATCCACATAGCTGGGCGAACAACACGGTTATTATAGTTCACATCGAGTCCAAAAGTGCCGATTGCTCCGTCAGGGCTAACATAAGAGACTTGGTCCTGCCTCCATCCTGGAGTACGGAGCCACCAAAAACATGCTTCATCTATTGTATATAGGCCCTTATTCAATGCATATTCTATTGGATAACAAACTCTGTCCTCGTCACTGCCAAAATATGTATCTGCTTCATCTATGCTTAACAAAAATACATTATCCTGAGTATCGTTGCCTGAATCAACACTTTGCGCGTTATTATGATCTGCTGTTACATTTGTTGTTAAAATTCGCATTTGTTCACTAGAAGAAAAAGCTTCATTATAAAACTCATCATTTAGCCAAGATCTTAAAGTGCATGTTTCCCATGTCACATAATCATTCCCTATATGATATTCTTTTGCCTCCAGTCCATATTTTGATATTACAAGATATTTTCCATCTTCTTCATCAAGAATAATCCATGAAATATCTTCACCTCCATAATTACCAAACGTAATTATATCGCCTACTACACTGTCGTTTGACATATGGCCCACATCAACAATATTAGAAGACTCTATATAGTCATTATCTATATCTTATCCTTTTTTACATCATCCTTATCTTTCTTAGACTTTTTCTCAGATGAAGTATCACTAGAACATCCCCCCTGCTAAAAGTGCCATAGTTCCTACAAGAACTGCTGCCATTACCTTTGAACTAAACTTTTTCATAATTTCCTCCTAAAGCTATCTTTTGGTGTTATACCTAATAGACAACTCCCAAAACAAAAAAGTTCATTCCTTGAAAAAATTTTTAATAAAAATTTCTCATATTCCTAAGGCAGTCAAAAATCTATTTATCTCATCACTAGGCGGAGATGCTAATCCCACATTTCCAAGTGCTATTTTTTTATTGCTACCGTGGTAGTCACTACCTGCAGTAATAAGCAGATTCTCTTCACGAGCAATTCGCATCATTATTTCGTGCTGCTCCTTAGTAAAAGTAGAATAATAACACTCTAGTCCCATAAGGCCTGCGTCCTTTAGCGCCCTTACCCTAGCTAGCATTTCGTCATAGTTCAAATTACCACGGCCATCTTCTAGTACACCGTGAGCAAGGATGGGTACACCTCCAGACGCCAACACCGCCTCTATTGCCTGTTCTGGAGAAAGATATTTAATACTGGTTTTAAGCTTATTTAGAACAACAAAAGCATCCGTAGTATTCTCGAAATAACCCTTCTCCACCATAAGATTAGCTACGTGTGGTTTACCAGGATTGTTGTTACAAAAAATATCGTCAATCTCTTCCTTTTCAAAAGTCATTCCGTAGTCGATTCTAAGAAGAGAGAAAATCTCATAAATCTTGTCTATTCTAGAGTTGTGAGTTTTCTCTACAGTAGCCTGAATCGGCTTAGCATTAACATCATAACCGTAACCTAAGATATGGTACTTTTTTCTATCTCGTACGCAAGAAAATTCCACTCCCGTAACAAAATCAGGTCGATTTGTCATTTTAATAATATCTGCACACCCTTTTATCTCATCATGATCTGTAAGAGAAAATAGTTCTATCCCCTGACGGTTAGCTTCACTAACTATTTTCTCAGGCGTATCTGTACCATCAGAAAGAATGGAATGCATATGCAAATCAATTTTGTTATAAGTCTTACTCATACCCAAAATTATATAGCAAAATTCATCTATTGGCTTAAAAGATTAGCGTAAGAAATTAGTACCATAAGGGAGAGATATATTATGTACAGCCAACGAAAAAGACATGAAGAAGCTCAGGCACGATCAAACGAAGAAAAAGCTTATGACGTCAATGACGACTTAAGATTTGACGATCTCTAATCATAATAAATTCATGTAGTAAAATTCCCCAAATGCCTATATAATTCAAAAGCATATATGAAAACGGGGTTTTGATTTCTAATGATTTACAATAATGTACTTGAAGCTATCGGACACACTCCAATGGTCCGTCTCAATAAAATGGCTAAGCCTGGTTCAGCACAAATTCTCGTAAAGTTTGAGGGCCTTAATGTCGGAGGTTCTATAAAAACTAGAACTGCTTTTGAGATGATTAAAGCAGCCGAGAAGGAAGGCCGCATCAATGAGAACACAATCATCGTAGAGCCTACTTCTGGCAACCAGGGTATCGGACTTGCACTTGTTGGTGCCGTTCGTGGTTACAAGACAATCATCATCATGCCAGACTCTGTCTCAGAGGAACGACGCAAATTAGTACGTCACTACGGAGCAGAAGTTATTCTTATTCATGACGCTGGCGATATCGGTGCATGCATCCAGGAATGTCTTAACACTGCCCTTCGTATGCAGGATGAAGATCCAAACGTTTTTGTTCCTCAGCAGTTTACGAATAGAAATAACATTCGTGCTCATAAGAATCACACTGCCCTCGAGATTATGGAACAGGTTGAAGGTCCTATTGATGGTTTCTGTTCTGGTATCGGAACAGGCGGAACATTAACTGGTATCGGTGAGGTTCTTAAGGCTCAATATCCTGATATGGAAATCTGGGCAGTAGAGCCAGAGAATGCGGCTATCCTCGCAGGAGGCAACATCGGCACTCACCTTCAGATGGGTATCGGTGACGGAATTATTCCAGACATTCTTAATACAGAGATTTACGATGATATCTATATTGTTACAGATGAAGAAGCACTTGCTATCTCTCGTAAGCTTGCTCGTGAAGAAGGCATCATGTGTGGTATCAGTTCTGGTACAAATGTTGCAGCTGCCATCAAACTCGCAGAGAAACTCGGCGAAGGCAAGACAGTTGTAACTGTTCTTCCAGATACAGCTGAGAGATACTTCTCCACTCCACTGTTTGATGAGTGATTACAAAATCAGACTAAAAAATACTAAAGCCCATTCTTCGCGAATGGGCTTTTTATTATCCAAACATTCATAATCTCATCTGCCGACAAACCACTATCAATCACGATAGCTTCTATTTTTCCGCTACTATTATCTAACTTAAAATGTGTAAAAGCATCTCTCACGAATCTTGTTTGCCCTCAGAATTTTTCCAGCAACTTCTTCCATCACTACCCTCTATCCACATTCACATTCATACGAAAATCATTATCAATATACTGATAACATTCTTCAGACAATTCATTCTTAATTCTTTGAGCTATATCAGCATCCTCCAAGTCGCAAGAATAAGGTACAAGCACATCGTAATTAATGCACACATAATATTTGTGATCAATCATATGGAAATCATGAATAGTAATATCACTGTCAATCTTGCAAGCTATTTCCTTACACTTAAGCATAAGTTCCTTAAGGCCAGGATAATCCTCATCAACAGGATCTGGATGAACAATAACCTCCGAAGCAAGCTTCTTATCCACAATCTCATTCTCGATATCATCAAGAAGCATATGGGCTTCACGTAAAGAAAGATTTCCAGGAATCTCCACATGCATTGATACATATTTCTTATCAGGGCCATAATCATGAACTCTAATATCGTGAACCCCAAGAACATCTGCCTGACTTGTAGCAATATCCTTAATCTCATCTATTGTGTCATCTTCGGCACCGCTTCCAAGAAGAGGCTCTACGGTTTCCTTAGCAGATTTAATTCCCTGCCATACAACAAAGAGAGCAACTATCAGTCCTGCATATCCATCAATATTAATTTCCATAGTCATCATAACGATTACCGAAAGAAGTGCAACTGATGTCGTAATACAATCCATACGGCTATCAACCGCTGCGGCCTTCATGGAAGAAGACCCAATTTTCCTACCGACTTTCGCATAGAAAACAGACATAATAAACTTCACTATTATGGACATCACAAGAAGAACTGCAGCAACTAAAGATGCATCCAGTTCACTTCCTGAAACTATGGTACTTATGGAGGATTTTGCAAGATTAATAGCAACTGCAATAACCATAGCAGACACAATAAAACCTGCAACATATTCCGCACGACCGTGACCATATGGATGCTCTTTATCAGCCTTTTTACCAGCTAACTTAAAACTTACAAGTGTAACTACGGAAGAAGCCACATCGGAGTAGTTATTTACCGCATCACCAACAATAGATACAGAACCTGAAACAAAACCGATAACGAGTTTAACTGTCGCTAATATGACATTAAGACAAATGCCGATTATGCCAGCTCTTGCACCAACTTTGTTACGTTCTTCCACGTTGTTACTCCTATGTTTTATTTTTATTCATACAATTATATCACGCATACAATATAATAAATTTGAAAGTATGTGTTTATAAGAGAGGGTTACATATGCAGTATAGAAAAAATAACATTTCAATTCTGGGCTACGGTTGTATGCGTTTTACCACCAAAGCAGGAAAAATCGACCTTGAAAAAGCTGAAAAGGAAGTCCTTACAGCTATTGAAAATGGCGTTAATCTTTTTGATACCGCATATATTTATCCCGGAAGCGAGGATGCACTTGGTAAGATTATTTCCAAGAACAACCTTCGCGATAAGGTGCTTATTCAGACAAAGCTTCCTCAGTATCTTTGTGGTAGCCGTAAGGCGTTGGACAAATATTTTAACGAGGAGCTTTCCCGCCTTAAGACAGACTACGTTGACTACTACCTTATGCACCATATGACAGATTACTCCACATGGGAGAAACTTCAGGCAATTGGTATCGAAGATTGGATTGCAGAAAAGAAGGCATCTGGTCAGATTAGACACATTGGTTTCTCATTCCATGGCAATAGTGATGCTTTTATTAAGATTCTTAATGCATATGAATGGGACAGTTGTCTTGTTCAATACAACTATATGGATGAACACACACAGGCTGGGCGTAAAGGTATTGAAGCTGCTGCCGCTAAGGGTATCCCTGTATTCATTATGGAACCTCTCCGTGGTGGTAAACTTGTAGACCTTCTTCCTGATAAAGCAAAAAAAGAAATTGCCGCTCACCCATCTGGAAGAACACCAGCTGAATGGGCTTTCCGTTGGCTTTGGAATCAAGAAGGCGTTAGCTGTGTTTTATCTGGAATGAACTCAGTAGAAATGGTTACAGAGAATGCACGTATTGCAGCTGATTGCCTCCCTAACTCATTTACAGAAGATGATAATGCCATGATTGACAAGATTAAAGGTTATATCCAACAGACAACTAAGGTTAACTGTACAGGTTGTAGATACTGTATGCCTTGTCCTGTAGGCATCGATATCCCTGCACTTTTCCGTTGCTATAACCATATGTATTCCGAGGGCAAAGGCTCTGGACGTAACGAATATGTGCAGTCTGTTTCTCTCATGGAGAATTCCGTTTTTGCAGATAAGTGCATCAAGTGTGGTAAGTGCGAAAAACATTGCCCACAGGAACTTAAAATTCGCGACCTTATTCAGGAAGCAGACAAAAAAGTACGCCCATGGTATTACAAAATAGCCATAGGCGTAATGCGTAAAGTAATGCTTAAGAAGAAATCTTAATCGAGTGTATCGATAATATTCTTCTTTACTCTTAAAGCGAATACTGAGCTTAAAATAAGTGACATTCCCTCAGCAATAATGAAGGACCACCAGATATTGTTCAGAACATGAGTCTGAGCAAGGAGCCAAGCTGCAGGAATAAGTACGATAAGCTGACGACCAAGAGAAATCCACATGGAGTACATGCTCTTGGAAAATGCCTGAAAGATAGAACCTACTACAATACAAAGAGCAGCAATTGGGAAGTGTACTGCGATGATTCTAAATGCAGGTATACCAATCTCCATCATCTTAGCTGTTGTCTCAAGGTCTGACGGATCCTTGAAAAAACCAAGGAGTGTACCAGGAATAGCCTCAAAAACAATTGCACCAACAAGCATAATGCTAAGGGCAAGTGCCATAGAGAACTTAAGAGCCTGGTAGATTCTCTTCTTATTACGAGCACCATAGTTATAAGCAAGTACAGGAATAAGGCCATTATTAAGACCAAATACTGGCATAAAAATCATGCTCTGCACCTTAAAATAAACACCGAATACTGTCTGTGCCACAGGTGTAAATGAGAGAAGAATCTTATTAAACATATAAGTCATAACAGAACCGATGGACATCATAAGAATTGATGGTACACCGACACCGTAGATAAGTTTAATAACTTTCGCATTTGGCTTAAAAATTTCCTTAATGCTGAGTTTAATCTCTGTATTAACCTTAATATTAAAGATAAGTGCGATAGTTGCGGCACAGCACTGACCGATTACAGTAGCGATAGCAGCACCAGCAGCACCAAGCTTAGGACAAGGACCAAGACCAAAAATCATAATTGGGTCAAGAATAATGTTAATAATGGCACCTGTTGCCTGAGAAATCATGCAATAAAGTGTCTTACCTGTGGACTGCAAAAGTCTCTCCAAAGTTACCTGTGCAAAGCATCCAATAGAACAAATACAAATGATTGTCATATACTGTGTGCCGTAGTGGATAACTGACTCCTGATTTGCAAGAGAGTTAAGGAATGGCTTTGTAAAGAAAATACCAATAAACACAAAAATGAGTGTGTGCACGATATTAAGGAAAATACCCTTATTAGCAGCTTCCTTGGCACGCTTAAACTCCTTTGCACCAAGGCTCTTGGACAAAAGCGCATTAATACCTACACCTGTACCAGATGCGAAAGAAATCATGAGATTCTGGATAGGGAAAATAATAGAAACTGCGTTGAGTGCGTCTGTGGAAAATTTTGCTACGAAATAACTATCTACAACATTATAAAGTGCTTGAACAAGCATGGAAATCATCATAGGAAGAGACATCGTAATGATGAGTCTTCTTACGGGCATTGTACCCATCTTGTTCTCAGGCTGTTGCTCGGACATACTTTATTAACCCCTTTTTTAATCATTCTGTGAAATAATAAAGTATATAATTATGCGCTTCAATAATTTATTCGTGCGTTATTTAACCAAATTTTTGTGTGCGTATGATAAAATAAAAGCAGATTTTATACAGACGGAGGACATACCAATGGAGTATCGTATTGAACATGATTCTCTCGGTGAGGTAAAGGTACCAGCAGATAAGTACTGGGCAGCTCAGACAGAGAGATCCCATCAGAATTTCCCTATCGGCGTAGGCATCGAGACAATGCCACGTGAGATTACAAAGGCTTTCGGTATTTTGAAGAAGGCAGCAGCTATGGCTAACAATGGTCTTAAGCCAGAGAAGATGACTGACGAGAAGCTCGCAGCAATTTCCCAGGCTTGTGACGAAGTTATCAGTGGTTCTCTTAATGACCACTTCCCACTCGTAGTATGGCAGACAGGTTCTGGTACACAGTCCAACATGAATGCCAACGAGGTTATCGCTAATCGTGCTAACGAGATTGCAGGCGCTAAGCTTTGCCATCCTAATGATGACATCAACATGAGCCAGTCTTCTAATGATACATTCCCTACAGCAATGCACATTTCTGCTGTAGTTGCACTCGAGGACAAGGTTATCCCTGCAGTTGAGACACTTATCGCTACATTCAAGAAGCTTGAGGCTGAGAACGAAGGTATCGTTAAGTCTGGTCGTACACACCTTCAGGATGCAGTACCTATCTCTTTCTCCCAGGAGATTTCTGGTTGGAGATCTTCCCTCGAGAGAGATATCGAGCTCATTAAGCTTTCTGTTAACCCACTTAAGGAACTCGCTCTTGGTGGTACAGCTGTAGGTACAGGACTTAATGCTCCTAAGGGATTTGACACATCTGTAGCTGAGAAGATTTCTGAACTCACAGGTAAGAACTTCATCACAGCTCCTAATAAGTTCCACGCACTCACATCCAAGGATGAGATTGTATTTGCTCACGGTGCTCTTAAGGCTCTTGCTGCAGATATGATGAAGATTGCTAATGACGTACGCTGGCTCGCATCTGGTCCTCGTGTAGGTCTTGGTGAGATTACAATCCCTGCTAACGAGCCAGGTTCTTCTATCATGCCAGGTAAGGTTAACCCAACACAGTGTGAGGCTGTTACAATGGTTGCTGTTCAGGTTATGGGTAACGACGTAGCTGTAGGTATGGCTGCTTCCCAGGGTAACTTCGAACTTAACGTATTCATGCCAGTTGCTGCATACAACTTCCTCCAGTCCGCTAGACTTCTCGCAGAGGCTATCATTTCCTTTAATGATAACTGCGCTGTTGGAATCAAGGCTGACAAGGATAAGATGCACCACAACCTCCACAATTCTTTGATGCTTGTTACAGCTCTTAACCCATACATCGGTTATGAGAAGGCTGCTAAGACATCTCACCTCGCATTCGAAGAGAACATTTCTCTTAAGGAAGCATGTGTTAAGCTTGGTTTCATGACACCAGAGGAATTCGATAACGTATTCCACCCAGAGCAGATGGTTTAATTTGTTCAACTGATTTTCATTAGTATAAATCGTACAATAATAAAGCCGATTGACTTAGTTCAATCGGCTTTTTGCTTTACTTTAGCGCATTGAAGTACAAGGGCTCACCTTGTATAATTTATGAGGTTCTGTTTATTTAGATAAAGAATTAAATTTTAATATATTTCGGAGGCTTTAATTATGGCTAGAGTTTACAACTTTTCAGCTGGTCCAGCTACAATGCCACTCCCAGTTCTTGAGGAGATTCAGGCAGAACTTCTCGACTACAAGGGAAGCGGAATGAGTGTAATGGAAATGTCCCACAGATCCAAGGTTTTCCAGCAGATTGCTGATGAGGCTGAGGCAGATCTTCGTGACCTTATGGGTATCCCAGACAACTACAAGGTTCTCTTCATCCAGGGTGGTGCTACACTTCAGTTCTCCATGATTCCTATGAATCTTATGAAGAATGGTGTTGCTGATTACATCGTAACAGGTGCTTGGTCCAAGAAGGCAGCTACAGAGGCTAAAAAGTTCGGTAAGGTAAACGTTATCGCTACTTCCGCTGATAAGAACTTCAGCTATATCCCAGATTGCTCTGACCTCCCTATCGATGACGATGCAGATTATGTTTACATCTGTGAGAACGAGACAATTCACGGTACAACATACCAGACACTTCCTAACACAAAGGGTAAGATTCTCGTATCTGACCAGTCTTCTATGTTCCTTTCTAAGCCATGTAACGTTTCTGATTACGGAATGATTTACGGTGGTGTTCAGAAGAACATTGGTCCTGCTGGTATCTCTATCGTAATTATCCGTGAAGATCTCATCCGTGAGGACCTCGCTGAGAATACACCTGTTTACATGAGATATGACACACATGCAAACGCTGGTTCTATGTATAACACACCTAACTGCTGGGCAATTTATGTTTGCGGTAAGGTATTTAAGTACTTGAAGTCCATTGGTGGTCTCGAGGCTATGAACAAGCTTAACGAGGAGAAGGCAGCTATTCTTTATGACTTCCTTGATAACTCCAAGATGTTCAACGGTACTGTAGAGAAGGAAGTTCGTTCCCTTATGAACGTTCCATTCGTTACAGGCGACGCTGAGAAGGACGCAGCAGTTGTAGCAGCTACTAAGGCAGCTGGCTTTGATAACCTCAAGGGTCACAAGTCCGTTGGTGGTCTTCGTGCTTCTATCTACAATGCAATGCCAATCGAGGGTGTTAAGGCTCTCGTAGACTTCCTTAAGAAGTATGAGGAGGAGAACGCATAATGTTTAAGGTAAATTGTCTTAACCCAATCGCTAAGTGCGGTACAGATAACTTTGGTGATAACTACGCAATCACAGAGAATGTAAATGAGGCTGATGCAATCCTCGTTAGAAGTGCAGCTATGCACGATATGACACTCGCTCCTAACACAATCGCAGTTGCTCGTGCAGGTGCTGGTGTTAACAACATCCCACTCGATAGATTCGCTGAGGAAGGTGTTGTAGTATTCAATACTCCAGGTGCTAACGCTAACGGCGTTAAGGAGCTCGTTCTCGCAGCTATGCTTTACGGTTCCCGTGATATTATCGGCGCTGCTGCTTGGTCCCAGGAGAACAAGGACGACGAGAATATCGCTAAGACTGCTGAGAAGGCTAAGAAGGCTTTCGCTGGTAAGGAAATCAAGGGCAAGAAGCTCGGTGTTATCGGTCTTGGTGCTATCGGTGCTATGATTGCTAACGCAGCTATCGCTCTCGGCATGGAAGTTTATGGTTACGATCCATATGTTTCTGTAGATGCAGCTTGGAAGATTTCCCGTGATGTCAAGCACATCACTAACGTAAACGACATCTACACAGATTGTGATATCATCACAATCCACGTACCTCTTCTCGACTCTACTAAGGGTATGGTTGACGCAGAGGCTATCGCTAAGATGAAGGATGGCGTTATGTTCCTTAATTTCGCTCGTGACGTACTCGTTGATGAGGCTGCTATGGTAGCTGCTGTAGAGGCTGGTCACGTTGCTAAGTACATCACAGACTTCGCTAACCCAACAGTAGTTGGTAAGAAGAACATTATCGTTACACCACATATCGGTGCTTCCACAGAAGAGTCCGAAGACAACTGCGCTATCATGGCTGTTAAGGAACTTAAGGACTTTATCGAGAATGGTAACGTTATTAATTCCGTTAATTACCCACGTTGTGACGCAGGTATTCCACAGTATGCTGCACGTCTCACAGTTTGCCACAAGAATATCCCACACTTACTTACACAGTTCACAGGTGCTTTCTCCTCTCTCGGTGTAAACGTTCCTGAGATGCTTTCTAAGTCCCGTGGTGATTATGCTTACACAATCATCGATATCGACGACAAGATTCAGGATTCTTGGGTTGAAGCTATTTCCAAGATTGATGGAGTACTTAGAGTAAGAGTTATTAAGTAATTAATTATTAATCGCTTTGCTAAGGGCCATCACTTACGAAGTGGTGGCCCTTTTGTTTTTGGAAAGGTATAGATATATGAATATTGTTTTAGAAACAGAAAGACTAATTCTACGTAATCCAACTGTAGATGACTATCAGGCTATGTTTAAATGGTGTGGTGATCCTGAGGTCAACGAGTTTATGTTTTACACGCTCTACAAAAACGCTGAGGAATGTATAGACTATATAAAAAGTCTTAATCCGAATAATCCCGACAATTGTGAGCTCCTCTTCACGCTTAAGGAAACTGGAGATGTAATCGGCATGGGCGGACTTAATTACCATCCAGAAAAAAACTCCTGGGAAATAGGTTATAACCTTCGCCGCGACATGTGGGGTAATGGATATACTACCGAAGCCTTAAATGCCATAATAGCACATGTAAAAGCCACAGGAAGACTCCACTCTATGTATGGAACATTCGCGAACGCTAATCCTAAAAGTTGCCGTGTTATGGAAAAACTTGGCATGACCTATAGTGAAGACACCACCTACACCAAAATGGATGGTTCCAGAACTTTTGATGCAAAAACTTATATGAAATTATTTGACTAAGTACGAAGTAACTAATACCGAAGAAATAGACAAAAGCCAACAATAAAAAATAGACATCTTCAAAGCTGAAGATGTCTATTTTACTTAAAACTTTAATTCATACAAAAGTTCAAATCGCTCTTCCCCTTCTGGCGTCAGCTTGTTCCTACGACCTCCTGTCTTACTAACAAAGGTCATACCTACCTTTTCCATAACTCGATATGAGCCTACATTCTCACTATCACAGTGAGCTATAAAATGTGTGATACCAAGATTCTCATGAGCATATTTAACCAACGCAGAAGCAGCCTCTGTAAGGTATCCATTACACCAGTACTTGCGGTTAAGTATCCACCCAAGCTCTGCCACACCATCTTCTACATAAAGACTAACCGTACCGATCTGAAGTCCTTCCAAAAGAATAGCACATTCATAATTAGGATTATTATCATCCTCCCAAAGCGCGTCAGTGCTTGTTAAAAAACCAACTGTATCTTCTAATGTATCATTAGGCAAAAATAACATATAGGTTGTATTAAGAGGATCTGAGGCATATTCATGGACTGTCTCTAGATGCTTAAGCCCAAGGGGCTCTAATGTTAATCTCTCTGTTGTAATTTTGAAGTCTTTTTTCATAATTATCAAGAAGGTATTCCTAGCTGATATTCAACATCTGTCTTGAAATCAGCCAAAGCCTGTTCTCTGCTCTTCTCACCAGCTGCATACTGACGAACTGCATCTTTCCAAAGGGAGTTTAGCATCTCATCATATTCACCAAGATGTGTTGCATCAGCAAGATCACCAGCAGGGATATAAATATCAAACATATTCTGTCCGCCAAGAATATCAAGTGAACCATTAGATTTTTCCATAACTACTGTGGAACAAACAGTGTCCTTTATAGGACCACTATACCAATCATCATAAAAATCTCCATTTGCCAAAAGATACTGAAGGCCTGTTTCAGAAGTATCAAGTGTAATCCACTCAATAAGCTCTCTTACACCTTCCTTTGCCTCGTCTGAGGAATTCTCATTAGCAACAATCCATGTGCCACCCCAGAAGAAACCTTCAGGTGGAAGACAAATAGCCCAATCACCATATGTTGTACCTTCAGCTTCACTAGCTAAAGTGTAATTGATAAACCACGCAGGTCCAAAAAATCCAAAGCATGGCTTATCACCAATACCTTGCATATCCTCAAACCACTCCCAGCCCCAATCCATTGTGCCATTGGACCAACCATTATCTGTAAGAAGCTTGGAGTAATCAAGATAGCTTTCACGCTGTGAATCAATTACAAGTTGACCATCAACAATCCAAGGTGTCGCAGCATTTTCGATAGGATACCAAATATCACCTTCACCAGATACAATTGCTATACCATGATCACCAAGAGTATCAGCTGCCTCATAGAACTTGTCCCAGCTATGAGTTCCACCGCCAATAATTTCCTGGATTGCAGCTGGATCATCTGTGCCAAACACTTCCATTGCAATAGATCTTCTATATATAAATGCCGATTGTGTGCCCTGATATGCTAATGCTATAACCTTACCATCAGATGGTCTTGTACCAACTTCATATACATAAGACATGATACCTGCATCTCTTATCTTGGCATCAGTATCAATACCAAGAGAATCATAAGTTGCCGCATAAACAGACATATCTCCCTGTAAATATTTAGAAGCAAATGCTGAATCTATACAATACATATCAGGAGCATCGGCTCCGCCACTTACAAGTGCTGTATCAAGAGCTGGTTGATACGCACCATCTATTGTAGCCTTGATTGTAACTACTACCTCATACTTATCTGCGAACTCTGGGTGGAGCTCAATATATCTATCAACCATACTAGGAACTTCATCTGTATAAGCCCACAAATTAATGATTGTCTTCCCATCTGGAGTAGTAGGCAAATCTATTTGTGAAGCAGTTGTCTCAACAGGTATGTATTCTTCTGTTTCTTCAGTTTCCTCAGTCTCCTCTGTTTCTTCTACCCTATCACGTCTTCTGTCTCTATCTTTCTTTTTCTTATGCTTAGAACTACCAGAATCTGATGAACAAGCACAAATACCCATAATCATGGACATGCAAAGAATTAAAGAGATTATTGCTTTAAATTTTTTCATTTGTCCCCTTTCCTTTCTATACAATGTAGTTTTTATTTTACCATAGAAAATGCCGGCCACACTAACAATGACCGGCACCTTGGTTTAGGTTATGAAGAGGAAATCTTCTAACTTTCTAATTAGGAAAACTTGTAACTTGTACAAGTTGTAAATGGCTTTCCAGCCTCTACAAGTGGGAAACGGAAGCTCTTCTCATTAAGAGAATTAGGATAAAACTGTGTCTCAAGAGCAATACCACTAAACGAATCATAGGAAACTCCACCCTTGCCACTAATTGGAGATATAGAACCACCTGTATATACCTGAACACCTGGTAAATCAGTAGAAACACTCATTGTAATTCCTGTCTTACTAGACTTAAGTACTGCAGCAACATCAGCGCCTTCCTTGATACAAAAATTATGATCAATTGGTGCAGAATTCTCATCAAACACAGTAGACTTAGAATAATCATATGAAGAACCTTCTAGTGGGATAAGCTTTCCTGTAGGAATAAGTTCCTCATCGATATCTGTATACGCAGAGCAGTTAAGACACAACTCGTGTCCATAAACCTTACCTGTCTCGTGACCATTAAGATTAAAGTAACTGTGGTTTGTCGCATTAAATACAGTGTTTGTATCACTTGTAACATCATATGTAATAGACAAAGTATTATCTTTTACCTCATAAGTGATTGTAACCACACGATTTCCAGGAAGACCGTCCTCCATATCAGCAATTGCTCGAGAAAGGCTTACTTTGGACTCTTGTAACACTGTTACATCAAAATCAACCTTGTGGAAACCCTTAGTAAAATGGAAATGAAGGTTGTTTTTACCCTCGTTTATTTCCATGCTATAACTCTTACCTTCAAGTTCGAACTGACCTCTATAAGTTCTATTAGCAATAGGGCCAACTACAACACCAAAGAAAGCTGGATTGTTCTCATAATCTTCTGGCTTATCAAAACCAAGGACTACATCACGCTCAACGCCATCCTTATCCTTTACCATAAGACTCATGATTGCTGCGCCATATGAAGATATAACTGCCTTTGTAAGTTTGTCGTTACCTTTAAGTTCGATTACTTTCATTTTAAGTCCCTTTCTTTAGCTAATAGATATTGCGATAGTTTTCTTGCCTGTGAGAGCCTCTGTACGGCTATCAGGCTGTCCAAAACCAACATACACTGTAGAACTATTACCACGAACTGCACGCACACCATCATTGTCAACAGTTGTAAACGCAGATGCTGGAACCTTTACCTCTATTTCAGCGGAACCATTAGCACTTACTTCTACTCTCTCAAAAGCTGCCAAATGTGGGTGAAGTGTCTCATTTACATCATTATTCTTTACATAAACCTGAACAACCTCTGTTCCACAAACAGAAGAAGTATTTTTTACTGTTACTTTGATAGTAAGTCCACTTTCGGATGCTACTCCAAATGTATTTGTATTAGCACTTGCAGACTCAATAGAAATGTCACTATAGTTAAGGCCATATCCGAATGGATAGAATGCTTCATTTTCCATATAACGATATGTTCTATTAACCATAGAGTAATCATCAAACGCTGGGAGTTCCTCAGAAGTAGCGTAGAATGTCACAGGAAGCTTAGCAGATGGATTTACTTCACCACTAAGTATCTTAGCCACTTCACGGCCACCAAGTGCGCCTGGATACCATGCCTGAATAACAGCTTCAGAATTCTCATCAGCAGAACGCATATCCATAGCACTACCTGTCATACTTATAGTGATAACTGGTGTTCCATTCGCCTTAGCTGTCTTATATACATTCTCCATAAGAACTCTCTGCACTTCAGGGAACTGAAGATCAATTTTATCACCAGAAGCAAACTGGTTACCTGTATCACCTTCCTCACCCTCTAAGTTCTCATTAAGACCAAGAACAAGAATAATAACATCAGAATACTTTGCAACTGCAACTGCTTCTGTAATACGGTTATATTCTCTAGCAAGATTATCAGGCTTCTTCTCAAATATATCGCAGCCCTCAGAATAAAGAATGCGTGAATCCTTAAATGTCTCTCTAATACCCTGAAGTACAGTTACATATTCAGAAGATGTTCCATGGTAGTTACCTTCAAGAGCAGATCTAGAATCTGCATTAGGGCCAATTACACCAATTGTCTTTATATCCTTCTTAAGTGGGAGAATTCCACTATTCTTAAGAAGAACAATACTCTCATCTGCTGCCTTGCTGCTAACAGCCATATGCTCAGCACACTCGATAATCTCATAAGGAATCTTATCGTACTCATTTTCATCAAATAGTCCAAGCATATATCTACAAGTAAAGAGTCTAATAGCAGACAACTTAACATAATCCTTAGATACCATACCACTCTTAACAGCCTTCAAGAGACTTCTGTAAGTACAACCACAGTTGAGGTCACATCCAGTCTTAAGAGCAAGTGCAGCACTCTGCTCACTAGTCTTAGTTACTCTATGATTCTCGTGGAAATCTCTAATAGCCCAACAATCAGATACAAAGTGACCCTTAAAGCCCCACTTGCCACGAAGAATCTCTTCCATAAGATATGGCTGAGCACAAGCTGGGTGTCCATTAACGCGGTTGTAAGCACCCATTACCGACTCTACTTCAGCAGTAATAACAGCTGCCTCAAACTGTGGAAGATAAGTTTCCCACATATCCTTCATTGAAGCCTTAGCATCAAAATAATGTCTATCTTTTTCTGGACCAGAATGCACTGCGAAATGCTTAGCACAAGCAGCAGCCTTATAGTACTCACCATCACCCTGGATACCCTTTATAAACTCTACAGACAAATCTGTGATAAGTGTAGGATCCTCACCATAAGTTTCCTGACCTCTACCCCAACGTGGATCACGGAAAAGATTGATATTAGGAGACCAAATAGTAAGTCCCTTATAGATGTCTCTATCACCCTGAGAAGAGAACTCATTATACTTTGCTCTAGCTTCTGTAGCTACAAGATCACCTATTCTATGAAGGAGTTTTTTGTCAAATGTTGCTCCAAGTCCAATTGCTTGTGGCAACATTGTAGCTGTGCCAGCTCTTGCGGAACCATGAAGGCCTTCATTCCACCAGTTATACTCTGGAACGCCCAATCTATCGATACTTGGAGCATCATAACGAAGCTGTTCAACCATCTCCTCAAGTGTCATTTTCTCCACTAATTCAGTGGCTTTTTTCTGTGCTAACTCTCTATTCATTAGACTAACTTCCTTTACAAAAATTGCTATTTTTAAATTAAATGCTATAATTAGCTTTGTGTGCATGGAGACTATACTCCATTCGCCATACCGCATCAGGCTATTCTATTGTTAAGGAGAGAGACACAATGAACGCCGATTACGATATCGAGAAAAGTTATAATCAACCACTAAAAGAGTTTGTAAAACGATACCTTACAGATGAGGTTGAAGACGTTGATTTCGCGCCTCAATCTAATGTAAGAGTATGGTACAACTTTCAGGTCGAAGGATATCCACCACATAGACATCAGCCTATTGAAGTTGTTATACCTGTTGAAAATGGTTATAAGTACATTGCAGGTGGACGCAAGTTCAATCTTAATGTAGGTGATATTCTTATTATCCCAAGTAATACTATTCATGAAGTTGAATGTGACACTGAAGGTAAAAGATTCATTTACTTATTTGAGATGAACTTCGTTAAAGATTTCTATAACTACAATGACCTTGAATCATTTTTGTCTGAGCCTAGACTTCTTAACCAGAAAACTTACCCTGACATCTATAAAAAGATTTATAACCTTTTAATTAATATTGCTGATTCTTACTTTATGCAGATGGGTAAAATCAATGAGCTTTCTATTTTTGCAGATTTTATGAAGATTATGTCAATCATCGCTCAGGAAGAGAATGAGACTAATACTATAAAAATCTACAACGAGAAGCAAAGAGAAAACTTCTACAAATTTAAGAGCCTTATCTCTTATGTAAACTCACACTATATGGATGATATTAGTCTTGAATATGCTGCTGCATATGTTGGATTTTCTAAGTTCCACTTCTCCAGACTATTCAAGGAATTCACAGATTCATCTTTTTATGATTATCTTTGCAATAGAAGAATATCTGCAGCAAAGACATTTCTTGAAGACGAATCCATATCTATTACAGAAGTTGGAAAACGCTGTGGATTTACAAACCAGTCAACATTTACAAGATCTTTTTCATCTCACTGTGGCATTACACCATCTAAGTATCGTCAGCAAATTAGACTTCGTAGATAAAATTTTTTCTTCATTTAATCACAAAGGTGGTTATCTCCAAAGAGATAACCACCTTATTTAATTAGTGATTAAATAAGCATTAACCCTTTACAGAACCAAGAGCAACACCGGCAACGATGTACTTTGAAAGAATCAAGTAAACAACGATAAGAGGTAATACTGTAAGTGTAAGTCCAAGATAAATTGAACCGTACTCTGTCTTATAAATATCACCCTTCAAAAGGCTTACCATGATTGGAAGTGTCTGCTTTTCCTTTGCGGAAATGAGAACCATTGGCTCAAAGAGTCTGTTCCAGCTAGATACGAAGGAGAAGATTGCCTGTGTAGCAATCGCTGGCTTCATAATAGGAAGAACAATCTTATTAAATGTATAGAACTCACCAGCACCATCGATTCTTGCTGACTGGATAATCTCGTGAGAGAGAGCACCCTGTAAGTACTGTCTCATAAAGAATACCATCATTGGAGAAGCGATTGCAGGAATAATGAGGATGAACAACTGGTTTGTCCAACCAAGCTTAAATGCCATCTGGTAGAAACCGATCATTGTAACCTGCGCTGGGATCATCATTACACCCATGATTACACTAAAGAATGCATCTCTAAGCTTCCACTCATATACTGTAATAGCATAAGCAGTAAGAGAAGAGAAGTATACTGCCAACATTGTTGAGAATGTTGAAACAATTGCGGAGTTAAAGAAACCAACGAAAGGATGGAAGTCTTTACCTTCGAATACGTCCCAGTTTGACTTCAAGTATGTTGAAGGAATGAGACTGATAGCATGCTGCTGAATAGCAGTTGTAGATCTTGTCGCATTTACGATCATGATCCAGAAAGGTGCGAGACAAAGAACTGTAAGGATAGCACATACAATGTAAATAATTACGAGACGTACCTTCTCCAACTTCTGAGCTTTCTCGCTAAGCTTAACTTTACCGTTTCCCATTACTATCATACCCCCTTAGCAAGTTTAGCCTGCTTCAAAGCCTGCTTTCTAAGCTTCTTAGCTGCTACTTCGTCCTTATCTCTGAGGAGATAGAAGATAACTGCAGAACATACAACGATGATGATAAACATAATAAGGGAAGCTGCAGCAGCCTCGTTCTTAATATATGTACCCTCGAAAGCTCTCTTCTGAATAAATACAGAAGTTGTATATGTTGCGTAGTCTGGACCAGAGTTTGTGATGAACAACTTTGGAATATCGAACATATTCAAACCACCGATAAGGGATGTTACCAATGTGAAGAGCATGATTGTTCTGATACAAGGAATTGTAATATAGAAGAAAGTCTGGATTCTGTTAGCACCATCCATCTCTGATGCCTCAAAGATAGCTGGGTCAATACCGATTACACCAGAAATAAGAGTAATCATTGTGTATCCAAACCACATCCATGTCTGAATAAAGATAACAATATTCTGAGCTACATTTGGCTTATCAAGGAAAGGAACTGGCTTATCGATGAAATGGAATGTCTTCAACAAGTCATTCATTGGTCCTACTGGACAAGCAAACAATGTACTAAAGAGAATAGCGATTGTAGCTGCAGTGATAATGTTTGGCATATAGAATACAACCTTAAAGAAGCCCTGGCCCTTAACCTTAGATCTAGTATCTGTGAACCAAGCTGTCAAAAGAAGAGCAACAGCCATCTGAGGAATAAAGTTACAAACCCAAAGCTTGATTGTGTTCTTAAATGCTTTAATGAACAAGTCATTATGAATTACTGACTTAAAATTTGCAAAGATATCTCCAGTTAATAAATTGAAGTCTGTCTTTGCACCCTTCAAATCCGAGAAAGCAATAAGAAAAGTATTGATTACTGGATAAAAATTGAAGATTAAGTAGGCTACTACGAACGGAATCGAAAAGATGTAACCGTACTTAGCATAATTTAATGTCTTTTTATTGCCCATAGTAAAGCCCCATTCTAGAGTTTTTTCTGATTTTAGATACAACAAAAGGGGGAGCTTGGCAAAGCTAACGCCCGGTCAAGCTTCCCCCTTATTATGTCTGTATCAATAACTAATTCAACAATTAGTAACTACCTATTAGCTAGCGATACCAAGCTGATCAGCTACGCCAGCCTTAAAGTCTTCGATAGCCTGATCTCTTGTCTTTTCACCTGTTGTGTACTGACGAACCTGGTCTCTCCAAATCTGGTTGATAGACTCATCGTACTGTGTGAGGCACTTACCATTAGCATAGTCGTTAGCTGGAACGAATACGTCGAACATGTTCTGACCACCGAGGAAGTCGATAGATCCATCGGACTTAGCCATTACTGTGTTGGAAGCAACTGCATCCTTTGTTCCGTTCTCATTCATGAGACCGTTAGCCCAGAGATACTGGAGACCTGTATCAGAAGAATCAAGAGTAATCCACTCGATGAGCTCCTTAACACCAGCCTTAGCCTCGTCAGAAGAATTCTTGTTAGCAAGAACCCAAGTACCACCCCAGAAGAAGCCTACTGGAGGAGGACATACAGCCCAGTCACCAGCTGTGTCGCCACAGTTATCACCGAGTGTATAGTTGATGAGCCAAGCAGGACCAAAGAAACCGAAGCAAGGCTTCTCACCTACGCCAGCCATATCTGCGAACCAAGCTTCCTGCCAGTCCTGGGAACCATTGGACCAACCATTAGCTGTAAGATCCATAGAATAATCAATGAAAGCCTCTCTCTTAGCGGAGATGTTGAGCTTATCGTCAACAATCCAACCATTCTCAGAAGAGTTCTCAATAGCGTGCCAGATATCACCGTCACCAGATACGATAGCTACACCGTTGTCACCGAGTGTCTCAGCAGCCTCGAAGAACTTATCCCAGTTCTGAGAACCAGCACCGATTGTATCAGCGATTGTATCAGGATCATCTGTACCGAATACATCCTTAGCGATGGATCTTCTATAAATGAAAGCACCACCTGTAGCCTGATATCCAAGAGCAACAACCTTACCATCAGAAGGTCTTGTTCCGATATCTACGGAGTACTGAGCGATAGCAGCCTCATCAATCTTAGCAGCTGTATCAATACCGAGCTCATCGTATGTTGCAGCGTACTCAGACATATCGCCCTGTGTATACTTAAGAACGAAAGCTGACTCTGCGCAGTACATATCAGGAGCATCAGCACCACCGGATGTAAGAGCTGTATCAAGAGCTGGCTGATAAGCACCATCTGTTGTAGCCTTAATTGTAACTACTACCTCATACTTATCTGCGAACTCTGGGTGGAGCTCAATGTACTTGTCAACCATGCCTGGAACCTCATCTGTGAAAGCCCAAAGGTTGATGATTGTCTTTCCGTCTGCTGTTTTGTTGTCTTTCTTGCTACAAGCTGTTACTACACCAGCCATCATGCAGAAAGCAAGCAAACCTGCTACAAACTTCTTCATTTTTGTTTTCCTCCTCATTATGTGGAATGTTAGTTTTACACAAATACTTTGTGCAGTTCTGCTAAATGTCCGGCCAAGGATCATATTTAGCATTTACATAATACCTAAAAGGGAATAAATAATCTTTACAAATCTTGCTAAATATCATGCAAATATTGCTAATATTTGTCATTTCGGCAATTTTTCATGTTCAAGTTGCTATAATTAACTAACAAATTGCATAAATAACAACAGCAAAAATAAAACAAAATGGAGACAAATATGAATTCTTTCTTCGAACTCAATAGTCCAGCCAGTAAATTCTTAACATCAGTATGCAACTTAATACTGGTTAATCTTATTTTTATTATAACATCTATTCCATTAGTTACCATTGGGGCTTCATTGTGCGGATTATACAAGGTTGTCTTTGAAATATTGAACAAAGAAGAAGTATCCGTAG
The DNA here is from genome assembly GCA_024403675.1 of Saccharofermentans sp. Taxonomy (GTDB): domain Bacteria; phylum Bacillota; class Clostridia; order Saccharofermentanales; family Saccharofermentanaceae; genus Saccharofermentans. The sequence continues at coordinate 25,077 of JAKSRH010000012.1, forward strand.
TAAAAGACTACTTTAAAGAATTCAAGCGTTGTTTCTTAAAAGCATCAATGATTTGGATTCCTATGTTTATTATTCTTGCATTTTTTGCATTAGAACTTTACTGGGTTCTATCTGGTATGACAGGCACTTCTGGTTGGATGGTAGTTCCAATAGTTTTGGTTGCAGTACTTATCATTTCTCTCGCTATCTATTACTTCCCTCTTCTTGCTATCTTTGACAATACGCCTAAGGAAACAATTGTTAATTCAATTCTCCTTAGTGTTGGAAATTTCCCTACTACTATAATGGTATTTATTATTCATTTAGTTACTTTCATTATTTTGGCAAGAGGTGGCATGTTTTCTGTAATTCTCGGAAGCTTAATGCTTTTCTGTGGTTTCTCTGTAATTGCATTTATTTGCGCCTTCTTCCTCAGAAAAACAATTCCTGCATCTACCAAGCTCGAATACGATGACAATGAAGACCACTATGACTACACACATCCACATATTTCTGATGTAGCAGATGTTGAAGATGATGAAGATTAATTATCTTTGGTGAAGAGCATGCCGCCAAAGCAATGGTTAGTAACTTCTTAAAATAAGATATTGTGAGCAAATAAATACCGATGTTCATTTGAACATCGGTATTTTTATTTAGTAGTTAATTACTACTTAGATTAAAGTGCAGCCTTAATCTGCTCGTAAATACCAGCGGCATCAAGCTTATAATGCTTCATGAGTGCGCCAGCAGGACCAGACTGACCGAACTGATCATCAATACCAATTCTTGTAACCTGTACGCGCTTATCAAGTACAGATACTGGAGCAGCAGTAATAGCTTCAGCTACTGCAGAGCCAAGACCACCAACAATGAAGTGCTCCTCAACTGTGAATACACGACCTGTCTTAGCAGCAGAAGCCATAACAGCATCTACATCCAAAGGCTTAACTGTGTGTACGTTGATAACCTCTGCCTTAATACCATCATTAGCGAGAAGCTCAGCAGCACCCATAGCCTCTGCTACGCATACGCCGTTAGCGAAGATTGTAATATCAGAACCTTCCTTAAGCTTAACTGCCTTACCAATCTCAAACTTATAGTCAGGATTGTCGTTGATTACAGGTACTGCAGCACGACCAAATCTCATGTACATTGGACCCTCTGTAGTAAGAGCTGCTCGAACTGCTGCCTTAGCCTCAATATCATCAGAAGGAACGATTACTGTCATGCCTGGGATTTCTCTCATAAGAGCAACGTCCTCGAGGCACTGGTGTGTAGCACCATCCTCACCTACTGTAATACCAGCATGTGTAGCACCAATCTTTACGTTAAGGTGTGGGTAACCAATGGAGTTTCTAACCTGCTCATAGTTTCTTCCAGATGCAAACATTGCGAAAGAAGAAATAAATACTGGTGTACCAGTTGTAGCAATACCAGCAGCAATACCTGTCATGTTAGACTCAGCAATACCACAATCGATAAAACGCTCTGGGAAAGCCTTCTTGAAAACACCTGTCTTTGTAGCACCTGCAAGGTCAGCATCCATAACCAAGAAATCTGGGAACTCTGCACCTAACTCAGCGAGAGCGTTACCATAACTATCTCTTGTAGCAATTTTCTTTACATCACTCATACATTACCTCCCAAAATAGCCTCTCTGCTAGCTGAGAGTTCATTGATAGCAATTTCGAACTCCTCATCATTTGGAGCCTTACCATGCCATCCTGCCTTATCTTCCATGAAGGAGATACCCTTACCCTTAACAGTCTTCATAATGATAGCTGTTGGCTTATCCTTACACTCACGTGCCTTAGCAAAAGCATCTGCAATCTCATCAAAGTCATGACCATTAATGTTAATTACGTTAAAGTTGAATGCTTCAAACTTCTTATCGATAGGATATACATCACAAACATCTGCAACACAACCATCAATCTGAAGGTTGTTATTATCAACGATAGCAACGAGGTTAGAAAGCTTATGAGCACCTGCAAACATTGCAGCCTCCCAAATCTGACCTTCCTGAATCTCACCGTCACCCATAAGTGCATATACTCTATAGTCCTGGTTCTTAAGCTGAGCTGCAAGAGCCATACCTACTGCAGCAGAAAGACCCTGACCAAGGGAACCGGAACTCATATCTACACCAGGAGTCTCATTCATACATGGATGACCCTGGAGATAAGAACCTAACTTACGAAGTGTTGTAAGGTCTTCAACTGGGAAGAAACCTCTATTAGCGAGAGCAGAATAATATCCTGGAGCTGTATGTCCCTTGGACAATACAAATCTGTCTCTGTTTGGATCCTTAGGATTCTTAGGATCGATGTTCATCTCTTTAAAATAGAGATATGTGTACATATCTGCTGCAGACAAAGATCCACCTGGATGTCCAGATGATGCACTATGTACTGCTCTGATGATGCCTTCTCTGACATCAATAGCCTTAAGCTCTAATTCTTTCTTGTTCATGTGCAATATTCTTCCTTCTAATATTAGAGCCCTCATTATGGGGGCTCATTGATTATACCATTTAAATAGTCTGTCAAAAGGGTGCCGATGCCGCAGCCCAATTAGTTTGGAGAGAGAGATGGGCTGCCGGCAATCGACATATCTAATGGAGAGACTAGGAAATTAGGCAAATGGATTCTCTGTTGGATAGAGATCTCCAGCAGGGTGATTATAAGCAAGGTCCATACCCTCGAGGCCAAGATACTTGAAGATCTCGAAGAGAGCCTTACCGTGGTGTCCGAATGCTACAGCACCGTGGTGTGGATAGTTCTTCTCAATGAGAACGTGACGATAGAAACGACCCATCTCAGGGATTGCGAAGATACCGATTGCACCAAAGGATCTTGTTGCAACTGGGAGAACCTCACCGTGTGCGATATAAGCACGGAGCTTAGCATCAGCTGTGGACTGAAGTCTGAAGAATGTGATATCACCTGGAACGATATCGCCCTCAAGTGTACCCTGTGTTACTTCCTCTGGAAGGCTTCTAGCCATAATCATCTGATATTTCATGGAGCAAGCAGAAAGCTTCTTGGAGCATGTGTTACCACAGTGGAAGCCCATGAATGTATCTGTATGCTTGTAGTTGAACTTACCCTTGATGGACTCTTCGTACATATCAGCTGGTACAGAATTGTTGATATCGAGAAGTGTAACGATATCCTCAGATACGCAGTAACCAATGAACTCAGAGAGAGCACCATAGATATCAACCTCACAAGATACTGGAATACCCATACCTGTGAGACGGCTGTTTACATAGCAAGGTACGAAACCAAACTGTGTCTGGAATGCTGGCCAACACTTACCTGCGATTGCAACATACTTGCAGCAACCTCTGTGTGCCTCAACCCAGTCAAGAAGTGTGAGCTCATACTGAGCGAGCTTAGGAAGAATCTCTGGCTTCATATTACCTGCGCCGAGCTCCTCTTCCATTTCCTTAACCTTTGCAGGAATTCTCTCATCACCCTCGTGCTTCTTGAATGCCTCGAAGAGGTCAAGCTCAGAGTTCTCTTCGATCTCTACACCGAGGTTGAAGAGCTGCTGAATTGGAGCATTACAAGCCATGAAGTTAAGTGGACGTGGACCAAAACCAATAATCTTGAGGCTCTTAAGAGCTGCAAGTGTACGAGCGATAGGTACGAACTCGTTAATCATTGTAGCGCACTCTGCTGCTGTTCCTACTGGATACTCTGGGATATAAGCCTTTACACCACGGAGCTTGAGGTTGTAAGAAGCATTGAGCATACCACAATAAGCATCACCTCTACCCTGGTGGAGATTATCCTGTGTCTCCTCAGCTGCTGCGCAGAACATTACTGGACCATTGAATCTCTGTGCAAGCATTGTCTCAGAAATTTCTGGACCGAAGTTACCAAGATATACACAAAGTGCATTACAGCCTGCTGCCTCAATATCAGCGAGAGCCTGTGTCATGTGAATCTCACTCTCTACGATACAGATAGGGCACTCATAAATTGTGTCCTCACCGTACTGTGCCTTATAAGCATCAACGAGAGCCTTTCTTCTGTTAACGGAAAGTGACTCTGGGAAACAGTCACGGCTAACAGCTACGATACCAATCTTTACGTCTGGTGCATTAAACATTTTCTAGTTCCTCCTAAATATTTATCATTACTTTGAAATATCAAGATTTTCGCCCTTAAGGCCCATAAAGTGACCAGCCTCGCCAGCAGCATCTGGATGAGCAATAAGCCACTTATTTGTTGCTGTAAGAAGTGCATCTTCTGTGGAATTACCATCAGCAACATCTCTGTGAGAACCCTCGAGTGGGTAGTTAGTACCACGTGGGAGAACTACACCTACCTTAAATCCATCATTACCAGGAGCTGTGCAAGGTGCATAGTGAAGTGTAGTGGCATAAAGCTCTACAGCTGTACCCTTCTCGAAAAGGAAAGCCTCACACTTAGATGTGTCATAAGTGTTGTCATCCTCAATATCCTCACGCTTACCCAAAATGAGTACTGCGTCTGTATCAAATACATTAATCTCAGAACCTCTGTGGTACTCCAAAGCGTTAAGAAGTGTATTCTTACCGATGCAGTGACCGAGCTGAATGTCTGACTCTCCAAATCCAACTCTTCTAAGATCTGCGAAAGAAGCTGTTGCCTCGAGGTTAGCAAGGCTTGGCTCGTATACAACATTCTCTGGGATTTCTGTCTTGTCCATCTCGGCAATTACAGAAGTCAAATCAACGTTGTCAACCATACGACCATACTTCTTCAATCTCTTGTCGCTTGACTTAATGATTTCCATGAAACCCTCCTTGATATAGTAAAAATTCAGTTTTATTTAATTATCTTCTACCTGCTACGAATTCAAATGTAGACTTAAGAGCTGGATAAATCTTGGAATACTCCTGATAACGCTCTTCGTAAAGTGCTGTAAGTTCTGGATCTGGTTCAACAGATTCTGTAATCTTAATGAACTTCTTACAAGCAGCCTCTACACTCTCGAACTCACCAGCAGCAACTGCAGCAAGTATAGCAGCACCAAAGGATGGACCCTCTGTATTCTCTGTCTGCATAAGCTTGATGCCAAGAATATTAGAAAGGATCTTAACCCAAATCTTTGACTTAGAACCACCGCCACATACGCAGGACTCTGTTACCTTGATACCCATTGCCTTTGCAGCCTCGAGACAATCTCTAAGTGCGAAAGAAACGCCCTCATAAACAGCCTGTGTCATATCAGCTCTGGATGTATCCATACTCATTCCATAGAATACTGCACGGGAATTTGTATCATTAATTGGGGAACGCTCACCCATAAGATATGGGAGATAATAAATTCTATTCTGACCGAGCTTGTCATCTGTGATCTTACCACTCTCGCCATTGTAGTCCTTTGTCTCAAGGATTTCGTCCATCCACCACTTGTTACAAGAAGCAGCAGAAAGGATACAACCCATTACGTGATAAGCACCATCAGCATGTGCAAAAGAATGGAGATGATTCTCAAAGTCCTCAGAGAAAGTCTTAGAGCTAATAAACATTGTACCTGATGTACCAAGAGAGATGTTAGCAGCGCCCTCACCGATGATACCCATACCAACAGCTGCGCCAGCATTGTCACCTGCACCTGCTGCTACGATTGTTGTACCTTCGATACCGAGCTCCTTAAGAATCTCTGGCTTAACCTCACCAACATTCTCATAACTCTCAAATACCTTTGGAAGCTGATCAACAGTGATTCCAAGGATATCGCACATTTCCTTAGACCAGCACTTATTCTTTACATCATAGTAAAGTGTACCGGAAGCATCAGAAGGATCTGTAGCACATACGCCTGTAAGCATATATGTAATGTAATCCTTAGGAAGCATAATCTTGCAAATCTTTGCAAAATTCTCTGGCTCGTTTTCCTTCATCCAAAGAATCTTTGGAGCTGTAAAGCCAGCATATGAAATATTACCTGTATACTCTGTAAGCTTACGTCTTGTGATTACATCATTGAGGTAATCAGACTGAGCCTGGGAACGACCGTCGTTCCAAAGGATTGCCTTACGAATAACATTATCATCCTTATCTACTGTTACAAGACCATGCATCTGACCAGCAACAGAAATACCAGCAATCTTATGATCATCAGTAGCTGCTACAAGTTCCTTGATACCATCAATTGTCTGTGTGTACCAATCTTCAGGAGACTGCTCAGACCAACCATTCTTTGGGAAGCTAACAGGATACTCTCTGGAAACAATTTTAATAATCTCTCCGTCGCTATTCATAAGAAGCAACTTTACGGCAGATGTTCCAAGATCTACGCCAATGTAATTCATAAGAAATACCTCTCTCGCAATTTTTTACTTATGGTCATCTTAACTCAAAAAAGTCAATTTGAAATTACGCAAAATGCAAAGATATTAAAGTGCATTTTGTACATTACGCATAATTTTTACATTTCTTGCTAAAAGCCCAAAAACCCGTATTTATACCGTCTTCAGAGTGGTCAAGGGTTTGTTTTATCGAGCTTTTTAAGAAAGCGGCAATTACGATTTAAGTTTAAATATTATACAAATGTTGCTAATCAAGAAATGTTACAAAAATCAAAAAATCATATAAATTGCCTGTTTATAGTAAAAAAACAAAGAATGCCAAATATCAAATAACATCATTAATCAAATTCAGAAGAGATTAACATCAATATAACGTATCTCATTTGGGGTAATATCACATGTCATATAAAGAGTTTTTACCCCCTTTTGAGTTGCCTTCTTGTAATGCACCTCGTAAGAAGGATCTGTTTTACCATTTGGTAATACCTTTGTTATACCAGGCATAGCAATAACATAAAGTATGTATGTCTCATAACCTGAATCAATTGCACCCGCGAGCTCGTTAAGATGTTTTACACCTCTAGTAGTTGGGGCGTCTGGGAAATAACCTACGCCATCCACCTCCAAAGTGCACCCTTTAACTTCGATTAATATATTTCGTTCCCCATCCTTAACATAAAAATCCACACGAGAATCACCATAAGTGTACTCTGGCTTTATTATTGGGTTAGAAAATAAAGCATTCCTGCTTGGACTATTTGATTGTAGCCATTCCATGACCACCTTATTAGGAACCTGAGAATCAATATTAATCCAGCCGAGATTCTCCTTATAAACCGTAATCAAATCGTATCTAGTCTTACGAGTATGGGGCATATCAGGATTCAAACGTTCTTCATCCGTCCATCCATCTGACAAAATAACCTTTACTCCAGGAATTAATAGTTCACGACATCTGCCAGTATTTTTGACATGCACTGTCTCCACCGCACCATCCGCAGTGCCATCAATATGAACATGGGCGATAAATCTATTAGGTCTATCTATAAAAGTTGCTTTTTCTACGTGTGGATAAATCATATGCTAATTATACCAATCATTATTTCCCTCTAAAAATGAGAAATATACTTTTAAGTAAGGAGTCTACTTTTATTGACGAGCCACATCACAAAATATAGTCTATACACATAAAGTTTTTGGGGAGGTGCATTATGAGCATCGGTAGAATGTTATTTAGAAAAGCAATGAGAGATATTACACACAATTCCCACTGCTGCAGACATCACCATGATGATGTTGCTTCAGCAGTTGCAAAAATAGCAACAGTCGCTGTTGGCACTATGGTTGCTAACGAAGTTGTAAAAAAGCACTATAATCCTGATGGCCTTAGAGGTGCTTTCGAAGATATAATCAACAATAATATTAAAACTGGTGCTTCTCCAATAAAGGTTCGAAATGAGTACGCAGATGGCGTTATCGCTAAGCTTGCTGCATGCTCTTATATCGCCAAAATTGATAACACTATCACTGGTGAAGAACAAGCTGAACTAGATATGTCCATAAGCGATATTCTATCTATAGACAATCTTCCTTCTTTTTATCAGGCTGAGATTAACTCTATTCGTTCTTCTACAGATACTAGCTTTTCTTCTGTTCAACCATATCTGGACAGAGTAGATGGAAACATTCTTGTATCTTATCTCATCGATATCAAAAATATTGCTAGGGCTAGTGGCGGCATTTCTGAAGCAGAGACTAAAGCAATAAATGTATATAAGAATTATGTAACTAAGAGAACAGGTTACACATTCCCTGAGGAAGCAAGCGACACGCAAATTGATCTCACTTGTAGCGGATGCGGTGGAACAATGGAACTTGATAACACATACGGAAGAGCTATTTGTCCATTCTGCGGAACAATAAAGCTCGTTGATATCAATATCGTAAACCGAGTTCTAGGAAAGTAAAACTAAACTCTTTAGTTAAACTTATCCATCAATTCCAAAACACCATACACAAAACTTGGTGATGGGAATCCCATAAGTTTTGCTGTTAACTCAGAGTCTATATCATCGTAAGAAGCTATAGAAATCATACAATTATCATTACTAATAAAATAACTACTAGGGGAGCTGCTTATTATAAAATAATCGTCTCCCCTATATGTATAGAGAGGATATCCATAATTTTCAAACATTTCACTGGAATAGTAATCAAAATATGTATCCATCAACTCATCAGGAAACTGCAAAAAGATAATTGTTGTGGATTTATACAAACTAACATGATGATACGTTGCACCAGTTACGCGAATATCACTTGAAAGATCTTCATCTGTAAGCGACTCACCTAGCTGATCATATACAAAATCTACATATTTTTCTTTTGATACATCAGCTTCAGAAATTGATTCTACAAGTGCATCTTCTAATCCAGAACATGCACTCTCAAAATCTCCATAAACCAAATATATATTTGTATTCTGTATGTTATACAAGACATCCCTTTCAATAGAAGAAACCTTTTCCTCATTCATAACAGATACAATTTCTTTATCAAGGTAATCAACAGCAATTGTTTCCTCGCTTGCATGTCTAAAACAAAAAACGCTGTCATCAATTGTAACTTTATTAAGAAGTGGATGTATATTTAAATCATACTCATCATTTCCTTCATATACGGAAATAACATACTCTACATTCTCATCATTTTCCTCATCATCGTTTGAAGTATTTTTAACACTTGCGCAAGATGCTAACAAAGACAACGATAATGCCACAGATACTGCCTTAAATATTTTTTTCATATATATCACCTATATCCCAAATATTTACAAAATAAAAACGGCCGTCATAAACTGACGACCGTTTCATTATACTAAATTATTTTTTAGTCTTCACCTGTCTCAGCGATATAATCCGCATGTTCCTTCTGAATTGCAGGATCATAAGAAAGAATTGGGTCAATCTTCTGTCCCTTAATCTTACGAGCTACGTAGTTATTAGTAATCTTAACAACCATTGGTGTAAGAGCAAGAACACCAATAAGGTTAGGAATCATCATAAGTCCGTTAAACGTATCGGAAATATCCCATGCAAGAGAAGACTTCATGATAGCACCAGAGACAATCATAATTACAAAAATAACACGATAAATCTTAGCACCCTTAACACCTGCGAGATACTCAACAGACTTTGAACCATAATGAGACCAACCCATTACTGTTGTAAATGCAAAGAGAAGCACAGCCAAAGCTACAAACCATTCACCTGGCTTACCGAACACCTCGCCAAACGAACGAGCTACAAGGGTCGCATCATCAACAGCTTTTTCCTCAACTGTATATTCACCAGCTGATAAGTTATCTAATACTGTTGCTTCTTCATCTGAGAGCCACTCTGTTACGATGTTTCCATCACAATCTCTTAGCTCAAATCTAACATCAGAAACAGCCTTATTATCTTCATCAATCTTAAGGACAGAAATATTTGTATTGTCAGGAGTTACGATAATTGATTCGCTAGAATATGCATTTTCTGATTTAAGCAAACCAGCTGTACCATCTTCCTCAACAACAATTGAAACTCTATCAACTGTCTTATAAGCTTTTGTTGTCATTCCACCTGTCTGCAAATCAAAAGCACCTGATGTCAACACAACGATAGCTGTCATTGTACATACAACGATTGTATCAGCAAACACCTCAAAGATACCCCAAAGGCCCTGCTTAACTGGCTCCTTAACTGTGGAGTTGGAGTGAACCATTACAGAAGAACCAAGACCAGCCTCGTTGGAGAAAACACCTCTCTTACAACCAGCCTTAATTACTTCCTTAACTACAACGCCCAATACAGCACCTTCAACAGCCTTTATTCCAAAAGCAAATTTAAAGATAGCTGCGAATACTGAACCTACCATTGTGATATGTGTGCAAATGATAATTAAAGCACCAAGAATATAAACAAGTGCCATGAATGGAACTACCTTCTCAGCGAAAGATGCAATTCTCTTGAGACCACCAAGAATAATAAATCCACCAACAATCATAAGAACGATACCGATAATCCAGTTAACAATAGATGCACCAAGAAATACTGGAGCTTCTACACCAGAGAAAAACGCGGACTCGATATTAAGAGTAATCTTATTAATCTGTCCCATGTTACCGATACCAAATGAAGCAAGGATAGCAAAACAAGAGAAAACAACTGCAAGAATCTTACCAACTTTCTTACAACCCTTGTAGGAACCAAGACCATCCTGAAGGTAGTACATAGCACCACCAGACCACTCATTTTCCTGATTTCTTCTTCTATAATAAATACCAAGAATATTCTCAGAGAAATTGGTCATCATTCCAAGGAAAGCTGCAATCCACATCCAAAATACTGCACCAGGACCACCAACACATACAGCAGCAGCTACACCAGCAATATTACCTGTACCAATTGTTGCCGCAAGAGCAGTACAAAGTGCCTGGAACTGAGAAACAGCTCCTTCTTCGTTTTTCTTATGGGATTCTTTCTTAAAAACAGAACCAATTGTCTTTCCCCACCAATGTCCAACATGAGTAATCTGGAAAGCCTTTGTAAGCACAGAACAAATTAAACCTGTACCAAGAAGAAGAATAAGTCCAAACCATCCCCAAGCGAAACTGTTAACTTGATCGTTAATGTTTGTAAGTGTATCTAACATTTCGAACTCCTTTGAGTATTAATTTCCAAAGAATATTTTAAAGGAGATATTTACAATGAGCAACCAAAAATAATGTATTTTTGCATAAAAAAAGCCCGACCACTTGCATTTTGGCAGGTAATCGGGTCTGTTTTACTATAAAAATGAATTATCCGATAAGAATTTCTTCAACTTTATTCTTCATATCTTCCTTATCGATAACATCCTTGTGAAGAATTTCCTTTGTAGAAAGGTCCTTGATACCCTCAGGAATCTCGAGACCAGACTCTTCAGAAAGTTCCTTAATAATTGTCTCTACAGAACGGCCATTGCTATAACCATTACCACGGATAGAATCCATAACTGCTGGAGAGAACTTGAAAGGAGATGCTGTAGATGCAAACACTGTCTTGCACTCATCACCAGATCTCTGGTGATAACGATTGTAGATATTAAAACCTACTGCTGTGTGTGTATCAATAACATTATCAGTACGATCATATACATCAGAAATAGTCTTTGTTACACCTGTCTCATCAGCAAATCCACCAACGAAGAGCATCTGAAGGCTCTTAAGAGTCTTAGGGTCAACCTGATATACACCGTTAGTATTGAGTTCCTTCATCCACTCAGCAACCTGCTTACTATCATGACCAGTAATCTCGAAGAGAAGTCTCTCAAGGTTAGAGGAAATAAGAATATCCATGGATGGAGAAGTTGTCTTAAAGAACTCTCTATTACGATCGTACTTACCGGATGAGAAAAAATCACAAAGAACCTTATTACGGTTAGATGCACAAATGAGTCTATGTACTGGAATACCCATCTGCTTAGCAAACCATGCAGCAAGAATATTACCAAAGTTACCTGTAGGAACTACGATATTAATAGCCTCACCCTTCTCAATCTTCTCCTTGCGAAGAAGTTCAACATATGAATAAACATAGTAAGCAATCTGTGGAACAAGACGACCCCAGTTAATGGAGTTAGCAGAAGAAAGCTTAACGCCGTTAGCTGCGAGCTTATCAGCGAACTCACGGTCAGCGAAGATATTCTTAACACCTGTCTGAGCATCATCAAAGCAACCATTTACTGCAATAACATGTGTATTAGATCCTGTTGTAGTTACCATCTGGAGCTTCTGTGCCTCAGATACACCACCAGTTGGATAAAAGACAATAATCTCTGTACCAGGAAGATCCTTAAATCCCTCAAGTGCTGCCTTACCTGTATCACCAGATGTAGCTGTAAGAATACATACCTTCTTGTCTTCACCTGTCTTCTTCATGGAAGCTGTCATAAGGTGTGGAAGAAGCTGCAAAGCAACATCTTTAAAAGCTGCTGTTGGACCATGCCACAACTCCAAGATATACTCACGATCATTGTAAGCATTAAGCTGTACGAGTGGAACTGTATTCTCACCCCACTTATCTGCGTGATAAGCCTGAGATGTATAATCAAGAAGCTCTGCCTCTGTAAAATCATCAAGATACTTAGAAAGAACCTTTGCAGAAATCTGATAATACTGCATGTTCTTCATCTCTTCGATTTCATCCCAAGAAAGAGAAGGGATTGTTTCCGGAACAAAAAGTCCACCATCTGGTGCAATACCAAGGACAATTGCCTCAGCTGCAGAATACTTCTTATCGTATCCTCTTGTACTAATAAACTTCATACTATATCCTCCAATGATTCTTTTCTTTTAATTATGTTTCTGCTGGAAGTTCTTCGGAAGCAACTGTAGTATCGGAATCTTTGTTATCCTTCTCAGTCTTCTTAGAACCACCATCATAGTTTTCTGCATAATCAGAGATAATACTTGCTACCTCTGGATCATCTTTATTCTCTTCAAGTTTATCCATAAGATAATCTAATCTTTGCTGATTATCCTTGGCAGTCTTAAGTCTTGTAACAAGTGGAATAATACCAAAATACACAAGAACAAACACCAAAATCAAAGCGATAACACCAGCAATAATTCTTACTGTCATTCTAAGATTATCAGCAGGAGTTCTCACACTCTCTACATTGATGTCATCACTTGCCATCTCGTCGCCACCAGAGCTAGATCTCATCATAATATCTCTACGCTCTCTATCAGATGCCATCTGGAAATCATTGGTTCTATTTGTGGCCTTTACAAGAATTGGAGCCTGCATTCCTACTCGATTAGTAGCTTTACCATCAGAAGCAGCAAGACTAGTCCAATTACGACCAGGACGTGGTGCTTCCACCTTTGGTGCTGGTTTCTTTGCATCCTCACGAACAAGTCTCATAGCTTCTTGCGCGATAGCAAGATTCTGCTCAGAACCAAGAGTATTATTTACAGCGTAATTAAATGCATCCTCAGCTCTCTTATATTCTTCTTCTCGAGCGAGACAAAGACCATAAATAAGAGCACAATCTCCCCATGTAGGATACTTAGAAATAAGAGGCTTCAAAATAATCTGCGCAACATCAGTTCCATCCTTCTTCGCATTAAGCAAAGCTCGGTTGTACTGCTTTACAGCATAAGTCTTATCTTCTGCACTCATATCAAAGAGAATAAGATCCTTCTCCTCGATAGGGCTCATCATAAGAGCATACTTTTGATAATCGTACATTTAATCAACCTCGCCACGAATGAGTTCTTTAAGAACTCCTCTGACTTCTCCTACTAAATATAAAGATCCTGTCACAAGAAGAGGCATTCCATCATCAAGAGAATCTTGATAAGCAATTTTAACTGCCTCACGTGCATCTTCAAATGAAGAGACCTTAACCGTACTATTATACACATTTTTTATTTTCTCTGAAAGCTCGTTAGGATTCATACTACGGCTGTTATTAACAAGTACGGTTCTTACATCATGTAAATTAACCCCACCTTCATGGAGTTTATTAAGCATTCCATCTACATTTTTATCTTTCATCACACCCATAACCACTCTCCATGGTTTGCCCCTAAGAGTTCCATCAAGAACGTCACCAAGAACTGTGGCTAAGCTTTGGGCGCCCTGATCATTATGGCCACCATCCATCATGATAACTGGGTCTAGGCAAAGACATTCTGCTCTACCCTTCCAAGTAGCATGAGCAATTCCGAAAGTGATATCTTCTTCTGTTACACCTTCTATTTTGCGCGCACAAGCAATAGCCGCAGCCGCATTACGAGTTTGGTGTAATCCGAGAAGTTTTGTAGTGTAAATTGTATCGTTCCCCTCGAGCTTAAAATGCATCCTAGCGTCAAGTGTATATGTTGGAGTAATGTTACCTGCTGTAGTGAATTCAACAGGGACATCAAGTTCGTTAGCGCGATTAATAACAACGTCTCTAACTACACCTTTAAAATTCTCATCAAGAATCATCTCATCAGGATCGCATACAACTGCAGGACAACCTTTCTTGAAAATTCCAACCTTCTCAGCTGTAATTAAATCAATTGTCTCACCTAGTCTATCCGTATGGTCCAATCCAATTGCAGTAATCACTGTGCAGAGTGGATTCTCAATCACATTAGTAGAATCTAGTCTTCCACCAAGACCTGTCTCAAGAACTGCAATATCTACCTTTTGCTCCTTAAACCATAGATAACAGATAGCAGTAACAAGTTCAAATTCTGTAGGATGCTCCAATCCATTTTTCTCCATGGTATTTGCAGCATCTTCCACTAATGCGGAAAGTCTTGAAAGATCCCTATCAGAAATCTCACCAATAGTCTCATCGGTTTCAAGATTTTCTAATGCTTCACGTCCATCAATAACTCTCATTCTCTCGGAAAATCTCTCTAAGAATGGAGACGTATACACACCTACTCTCTTTCCGGAAGCAGCCATAATAGATGAAATAAAAGAGGCTGTTGAACCCTTTCCATTAGTTCCAGCAATATGAATCACTTTCAAATCCTTCTGAGGATTACCCAAAAGATTATCTAAAGCTTCCATTCGCTCTAGACCAAGGTTAATTCCAAATTTCAAAGCATCTTTCAAAAACTCAGGTGTATTATCATAACTCACTTATTATTACCTTCTTTGTACAGTAGTTATACTCTCTTTGGTCTCGGATTACGTCTCTTATTGATGTTGTACTGAACCACAAAAACAATCACAACGATAATCACTGCCTCAATAACGGTAGCAAACAAAAACAAATAGAAAAAGAATCTATAAGCAGATGTTCCTGTTTTATTTATCATATGGAACTCTGAATATTGACCTGTCTCTTCATTGTATCTGTAGAAAGCTCCATTTCCGTTCTCATCTACCATATAGCAAATAAAAATACCATCTTCATTTGCATAACCATCTATTTCACCATTTTTGGCATAAATGCTACTAGGAGAAAAACCTTCTGGAACCTTAACATCCTTTGGAAGTTTTTTCTCAAACAACACCTTACTACTCATAATTGCAGTTGTAGATGGCTTATATGAAATTACCGTCTTTGTTGTTGGGTTATAAACATAAAAGTCCGGATTTAAAGAACCATCTGAAACATAAACCAATACACTTTCCACACCTTCTCGTGAAAGTACTGGAACACTATAACCATTAATTACCTTTGTTGTCTCTACGAATCCATCAGGAATAAAATAATCCGGAGGCATAGCTACAAAAGTATATACTTTACCGTCCAAATCAATAAGACCAGCACCTTCAGTCATGTATGTTTCTTGCTTAGTAGCATGAATATAATACGTATTTTTACTAACGCCATCTTGAGCAGTGACATCAATGGAAATAATGTTTTCTCCACCCTCAAGTCTAGTATTACCATTTATAACAACGCTAGCCCATAAATTTACAGGAATTGCAGATATCTGTACATTATTAACATCTCTATTAACTGAAATTGAATAATCAGTAATATCTGCTGAAAACTCAGGTGTAAGTGTATATCCATTAACTGTTAAAAAAGCCAAATTTGCATCAGAAGAAAGCTCTGCGGTGACATTCATAGTAATGCTTTCAGCGCCTATGGAAACATCCATATTTTCTTTGCTACTATTAACAAAATCACCCGTCTCTTCTAAGCTAATCACAACTTCATCAGAAGTTGGTGTCATTACTCTAAATGAAATATTTACAAGAACAATTTCATCTTCAGAAGAAAAAGAATTATCCTCAATTTCATATCCCTGCATCAAGGCAGATTCTAAATCAGCCTCTACACTTTCATTAACGGCACTAATCACAAGAGTACCAGGATTGCCTGCATCTACTGTGTATGAAAAAGCAGACAGTGCAGTTGGCTGTGAAATAGAAAGATAATCAACCTGAACAGGATCATAAGAAATCTCAAGAGGACCAAATCGAGTCATGTTTTTTATCTGAGATGCAAAAATACTTACTGTAACAATATCTCCTGGAGTAACCTGTTCATCAGATGATTCTGAACGAATATCCACAATCACAGACTCATCAGCTCGAACCACTATATCTTTTATACCAAAAACTGAGAAATTAAAGTATGAGACAAGAAGAGCAACTACAAGAATGCTCACCTTTATAAAATTAACTTTTCTACAATCGTTACTCATACTTTGTTCTATATCCTTTATTTTTAAGCCTGAGGCATAGTTCCATACTCTGTTGGCATATTATTATACACAGGAATAAGGAATGTAAAGGAATTGTCCAACATATCAATGGATGCATATCCATCAAAGTATCTTGCACCTTCAGAATATGCCATCGAAATATTCTGTGCATACTGATGCTGATACAATCCATCCTCATTATTAATAACGTCAAACTTCTGGAAATATAATGTATCCTGACCGGCAGCAGTATATCTAGACGCTATCCACAATGCCCCACCAGTGATGGACTTTTCTACAGAGTCCCAAGGAATCATCAATTCTCTCTCTTCCTCAGTAATCTCTTTCTCATCAGGGTACGCTCCATACATAGCATACTTCGCACCATTTATCTGGGCACCATTTGCAATATCTGGATCAGGAGTTGCACCAATATCAAAGAAGTTATAGTAGCCCTCATATCCTGGGAGTGTGCCATGACAAAGTGGAGATTCTCCGCTATAACCCATCTCCTGAATAATTCTACTAGCAAGGAAATATGGAGATACATTTGCAGTCTCTCCTGCATTGTAAATAATAGTCGCATAATCAGGACTATTTGTATCCATAAAGCTTCCTTCGAGAATATTATCAATTCCATCCATAGTCTGAGCAGTAGAATCAAAAGACAACATTTCAAACTGGAAAATATGCTCCTGTTCTAAGAAATTACGTGGATCGAGGAAGTACTGAACAACATCTTCCTCTGCAGCCATCCAGCCACCACCATCATATACTGGGCTATCAGGAACTACCCATCCTGGATGAGAATAAACATTGGCAAGACTTCTAGAACCACTATCCTCATTATCAAGTACAGTATAGAAATCAAGACCTGTGTTATAGGCTCTAAAATTATAATTAGGATGAATACTATGAAGCATCCAAAGACCTGCCTTATATGAATCTGGGAAATCAACTAATGTAGTCTCACAGAAGTCCCCATCATCGTCACCGTTCAAAATGAACAATCTATATTCCTTAACATTTCCACTAAAGGAAGTAACTGATGCTGTAATTACTGTCTCACCATCTTCAATAACCACATCATCGCCAGAAGAGATTCTCTTAACACCCTCAGAATTTGTCACGGTCAACTCCAACTGAGCAGCATAACCTTCCTGCGGATTAGCAGTGACAGTAATAGTAGGATTCTCACCGTTAACATAGTAACCATAATTAACTTCTCTACGAGTATAAGATGGGAAATACCCTATATTAGCACCTGTTAATTTTTCACACACTGAAAAATCAACCAAAGTACCATTAAGTGGAACAAATGAAATGGAATTAAAATTAGCCTCCAAATCATTTCCATTAGCATCTCTCAAAGAAACCACATCTGGATGCTCCGCATATCCAACAAGTGGACGAGAAGTTGGAACACTACCAACATCACTTAGTACAGCCATGAATGAACCATCGTATCTAGCAACTTCCTTACTTGTAACTACTGTATACACAATAAGATTATTTTCTGGATTAGCTTTCTCGCCCTTTTCAGCCTTCAGATAGAAAGTATTCATTACACCATTTATACCAGTCTTCTCAGTGATATCATCAAGATCCTGCATTCGTGCTCTAGCAACTTCATAATCAGGACTTGCAACATCATTAGTTCCTACAGGATTGCCATAAGCATCATAAATAGTCACCTTAATATCATCACTTAAGCCAACAAAATTCACATATGCATCTCTGTTATCAGCAGTATA
Source organism: Saccharofermentans sp. (assembly GCA_024403675.1). GTDB lineage: Bacteria > Bacillota > Clostridia > Saccharofermentanales > Saccharofermentanaceae > Saccharofermentans. The sequence continues at coordinate 43,315 of JAKSRH010000012.1, forward strand.
GATGTACCATGAGCAATCAAATCCTAGTGTACCTGCACAAACAGAATCATCTGCAAGTCTAGTACATTCTGGAACTCTAATCTCACCACCATCCATAAGATGTCCACGGCCATCGGATGATCTTACCAAAATCACTACATTATGGACTCCAGAATCAACACCATCTGTATTCCATGCCATTACAAAATCTTTTTCTTCTGAACTACGATCAGACACTTTGATACTTCCCTGGTAAAGTGTTCCATCAACAAAAAAGTCTGTACGCATTTCATCTCCAGTAGAGCGGAATGATCCCTCAACTTTTCTAATACCAATAGTGTAGCCATCTACACCACCAATAGCTTCATTAATTACACAATCCTCAAAGCTATCTCCTCTATCCTCGCTAATGCGTGATGTGGCAGTGTATTTCTTGTCAATCGCCTTCACCTGATTGTTAATGGCATACATTCGTGTATGACTCTGAAGATCATTTAATATCTCTTCCATAATAACTGGATCTGATGAACCCCAAAGTACACTCATCAAATCTTTAGCAAAAGCTCCATCATTAACATCTTTACATAAATAATCCGCACTCGTCATGCTTCTTATAACATAATCACCTACAGAATAAATGCCAGAACTAATCATTCGATTAACTTCTTCTACAGAAGATTGATTCTCTGTTAAAGAAGCTGTTCTTAATACAATTGCCTCTTCTTCTTTACTAATACCTGTATATTTTGCACTCATTGAATCAAGTGAGGCTGTCATAATAATTAATGCAACTACACCTACAATAAAGAATCCTATGGCAGCAACTAGATATTGTCCGGTTCTATTACGATTCACTTATTATCTCCTTCATTACTAGACTTCATAAGCTCATCCAAAGTTAATCCATAAGATGGAACAAACTTCTCCATGAAATATGTAGCCTCTGGTAAATTCATATCCACAATAGACTTCTCTAAAGTAGCCATTGCTGATTTAAACTCATTATTACCACCTGTTATCTCAAGAAGACATTTTAAGTAAGCGGATATCTTATCTGCTGCTTTAACGATATCATGCATTATATTACCTGACTCATCTGAAAAATCAGGATCTAACAAATCAAGATATGTATCCTTAAGGAAATCTGGAAGTAAGGATGAAAGTCTCTCAGCAGCCTCATGTTCAACTTCCTTATACGCCTTCTTTATTTCTTCATTTTTGTATTTAATAGGTGTAGGAAGATCGCCTGTAATGATTTCTGTACAATCATGAAACAAAGCATAAGACTGTATCTTATATGGATCTACCTTTGCATCATCACTAACCATTTCATTATGAATCAATGCTAAAGAGTGTGCGATAATTGCCACATCAAAGGAATGTTCCTTAATATTTTCAATATCAGTATTACGCATCAATCCCCATCTATTGATGTATTGCATTCTATTAAGCATGGCATAAAAGCCATAAATTCTATTATCTTCTTTCATATCTATCACCTTATTTTTCCTTATACTCTATAAAGCTCGTCAAAACAAGCTCCTGCATACGCATCTGTCATGCCAGCAATATAATCCACTACTTTTCTAACAGGAACTGCATCCTTTTCAGGATGATTCTGATAATACTCAGCAAAATTTCTAATTGAAGGACTATCTGACTTGAGAGCCTTTTCAATATCAGAAGACGCATCCATAAACGCCTCGAAAATTGCTGCCATCTGAATCTCTACAGTCTTCTCATATGTTCTAATCTTTGGCGCACTATAAATCTTTTCAAAATTACTTGTAAGGAATTCATTCATAGCCTTAAAGTTACCCTCAGACATACGAATCTCATCACTATCAATACTGTTATGAATAAGGTCTCCTACAAGAATATTTATAGTCTCTGAATTTGTAGAACCAAGTCTTCTAATAACATCATCCGATAAGAATTCTGTACCACCAATAATTCCTGCTCTTCTTGCATCCTCAACATCACGTCCAACATAAGCAATCTTATCTGCAAATCTTACTACGCAACCTTCAAGTGTAGCAGGTGCATATCTGGATTTTTCTGGTTTACTCGATACCATTTCCTCTGGTTTATCACGCATAGGTACAAGTACAGATTCATTATATGTTTCGCCACAATGTGATACGATACCATCCCTTACTTCAAAAGAAAGATTAAGTCCGTTCACTTCAGGTTTACGATTCTCAAGAATATCAATTACTCTGAGACTATGCACTTCATGTTCAAAGAATAAGTTAGGATCTACAGACTTGATACATTTATTAAGAGCACGCTCTCCAGTATGACCGTATGGTGCATGTCCAAGGTCATGTCCCATAGCAATAGCCTGTATCAAATCAATGTTAAGATTTAAAGCTCTACCAATAATAGTAGAAATGTAATTTACATAAATAACATGCTCGATTCTTGAGCAAATATGATCATTAGAAGGATTAAAAAACACCTGTGTTTTATGACGAAGTCTTCTAAAAGATTGAGAAAAAATAATTCTTCCCATATCTCTTTCATAACAGCTTCTAATGACTGCAGGCTCCTCGTACTTCAAACGCCCTCTAGATTCGGAACTTCTCTGAGCAAAAGCTGACAAATGACTTTCTCTCTCATCTCTCAAGATTTTGAGCATCTCTGTATCTTTGTCATTATTTATAAGCTGAGGCTCAAAGAAAATCTTATCAAACTCCTCACCATAGATATCAAACATGCTAGTCATTTATATTCTTCCTCCAAATTGTCTTTATCAGCCCTTCTTAAGAGGTGCTGATTTAGCAAGCATATTTTTACGCATACCATCAAAATCCACCGTAATTAAGGCATCTCCTGCTACAGGTTCTACCTTAAGCACAACTCCGTCACCAAATCTATCATGTACTACTTTCATTCCGACTACAATTTCAGCTGGGTTAAGTCCACCCTTTTTAACAACACCACCTGTAGTAGCTGGAGTCTTTTTCTTTATAAAATCAGAGGACAATGCACTAGCCAAATTACGACGTGCCTCCTCGCGAGCAGGAGATGAAATCTGCTGAACACTTTTACGTTCTGGTTCTCTAGCACCACCCATTCTATAAAGATGCTCTGGATTAATCTCTCTTAAGAAACGAGATGGTGGAAAACACTGAGTTTGACCAAAGAGCATTCTTTGTCTTGTCAAAACAATAAACAAATTCTTCTTCGCTCTTGTAATAGCAACATACATGAGTCGACGCTCTTCCTCCAAATCAGCAACAGTCTGAATTGACTTATAACTAGGAAAAATACCATCTTCTACACCAACAACAAATACCGCACCAAACTCAAGTCCCTTAGCACTATGAATAGACATAAGTTTTACATACTCTTCATTATCATCAGCAGAATCACCTTGAGTATATAAAGCAGCATTTTCAAGATACAAAGAAAGCAATCCTCTCAATGTGTCTGCTGTCTTTATTTCCTCCTCAAATAAATCATCCTCACCAATATCATCATCTTGCTTAGAAGTAGCATCTGGATTAGGTCTATGATTCTTCTCGAATTCTGAAGCTTCAGACAAAAGCTCTTTAAGGTTCTCTACTCTATCTGTAAGTTCACCTTTACTTTCTCTCTGATCAATAATTTCCTGAATAATTCCAGATTCATTCTCGACAAAATCTACATAGTCTTTAAAACTCATATTATCGTCATCAAGAACATCTCTGAATCGACTAATAAGAGCAGAAAAACTTAGGAGTTTACCACTTACTCTAGCAAGCTCTGGGAATGACTGACATCTAGTACAAATATCCATCATAGATGTACCATTCTCGAGAGCAAGTTCTCTAATGCGGTCTACAGTCGTATCACCAATACCACGCTTAGGAACATTAACAATTCGATCGAAGGCAAGATCATCTCTATCATCACCAATAAGTCTCAAGTAGCATAAGATGTCCTTAATTTCCTTACGATCATAGAATCGCATGCCACCATAAATACGGAAAGGAATTCCTTTATCTCGTAAGGAAGACTCTATGCTTCTAGAAAGCGCATTCATTCTGTACAAAATTGCACAATCAGAATACTTAAACTTACCCTTCTGAACCATTCTCTTAATGGTATCTGCAGTCCATGCAGCTTCTACAAGACCACTATCTGCATTCATTACAATAATCTTGTCGCCATCTTCACCATCAGTACGAAGGGCCTTGGATTTACGTCCCTGATTATTAGCGATAACCTCATTTGCAGCATCAAGAATATTACGAGTAGAACGATAATTCTGCTCGAGCTTAATTACCTTACAGCCAGGGAAATCCTTCTCAAAATTAAGAATCATACGAACATCTGCGCCACGGAAAGCATAAATAGACTGATCATCATCACCTACTACACAAATGTTATTGTGACCCTTAGCCAAGAGCATAATTGCCTCATATTGAGGAGTATTAGTATCCTGATACTCATCAACCATGATGTACTTAAACTTATTGTGATAGTACTCCAAGACATCTGGATTCGTCTTAAGAAGGCGAACCATATTAATAAGGATGTCATCAAAGTCCATAGCATTATTTTCAATAAGCTTCTGGTTATACTTCTCATACACCTTAGCAGCTACCTGACGGAATTGATCAATACCAGCAAGCTGAGCGTACTGCTCTGGGCTAACCATATGGTTCTTAGAATTGGATATCTCATACTGAAAATTTCTAGGCTTATAAATCTTCTCAGATAATTCCAAATCCTGCATAGTTTGCTTAATAAGCTTAAGCTGATCGTCACTATCGAGAATATTAAAATTCTTTCCATAACCCAATACTTCCGCGTGTCTTCTGAGAATACGTGCAAAAATACTATGAAAAGTACCGCACCAAATATACTGAGATCTACCGCCTACCAAAGCTTCAATTCTTTCCTTCATCTCATTGGCTGCTTTGTTAGTAAACGTGATAGCAAGAATAGATCCAGGAGCAACATTATGGCGCTTCATCATATATGCTATACGATAAGTAATTACACGTGTCTTACCAGAACCAGCACCCGCTAAAATAAGCACTGGTCCATCAAGATGCTGAACTGCGTCAGACTGCTCTGGATTAAGTCCTTCAAGAAGCACTGAAGCATCTGCAGCTTCCACCTGAGCAGAATTATCGTTACTTACTTCGCTATAAATAGCATTAAGTTCATCAAAAAAATCCATACCGTTTGTGTTATCAAAATCATTCATTGTTCCATTATACCAAAGAGACTTTAATAAATCTCATAACTAATGTTCCATTAATAGGACTAATCAGCATAAAAAAAGACGATCTGCATAACAGATCGTCTTAAATGTTAAAGTTTAGAACGTTAATTACTTAACTGTAACAGATGTAAGGTGTGTGTTAGCACCCTCGTACCAGTAAAGGAAGCCCTCTACATCAACTGTCTGGCCCTCTTCGAGACCGCCAACGAGCTCATAGAACTCCTCATCAGAACCGTTGAGGTAGTACTCAAGGCAGAACTCATACTCAGCGTCATCCTTAGAAAGTGTTACATAGATATCATCGCCTGGCTCTTCGTTCTTATAAGCAACAGAAACAACTGTCATATCTGTGAAAGATACGAACTGGTTCTGGCTATCAATAAGCTCGTCTGTGCCAAGAAGATCCGTAACATCCTTAGCCTCTGCAATCCAGTTACCATCAAGAATCTCGAATGTAGCATCTACAATCTCAACTTCACCAGACCACTCAGACTTATAACCTGTTACCTTAATCTCTGTACCTGGAACGAGAAGCTCAGCATCAGCCTCAGAACATGTCATGTTGTAAAGGAAGTAAGCACCATCCTCATCCTGGAGATAAACAGTAATCTGATCATCCCACCAAGACTGTGTAGCCTGTACATAACCTGTTACAACTACCTCAGCATCCATATCAGCAGCTACATAATCAGCGTAAGACATAACGTCATCTGTCTCATCAACAACCTCTGTCTCTTCTGTCTCAACAGCCTCTGTCTCCTCAACTGTTGTCTCTGCAACTGTCTCCTCTGCTGTTGTCTCTGCAACTGTCTCTGCAACTGTTGTCTCAGCAGCATCTGTCTCTTCTGTATTTGTCTTAGCACAAGCAGCGAGGCTCATGAGCATTACAGCGGACATTGTGAAAGCCATAAACTTCTTCATAACTTTATACTCCTTTTTCTTTAAAGACTTCCGAAAAACAAGCATTTCGCTTATCCCTCGAATTCAGCCTCATTATACTCTTAGGAGGTGTCTTGTCACCTGTTTTTACCCTTTACTTTTGAATAAACGACAAATGCACCAATTAACACCCAGCAAACACATAAAGATGTTAGCAAAATAACGGAAGTTTTAGGCATTGGTCCCAAGGCAGAAATAGTTTTTGCACTATCTTCCGTCTCAATTTGATCAAGTCTATACTGAGCATTTACATCATCATAAAGTTGCTTAACAAACTCATCATTAAACTCACCATGTCTCTTCATAGTTTTTGTTGTATTTTCAATAAGAGCACCAGCAGCCTCACGAAGAGAAGTAGAACCATTAAATACTGGTGTTGTAAATGTGTACTGAACATTATCAAGAAGAAGCTTTGATGCACTAATCTTTACATCATAGTGATCTGCATCCTCGCCACTTCTAGAAAGATAATCGATATATGCAGGATCGTTTTGTGCCTTAGATGTAACCGGTACATAACCCTCTGTCTGCGCATAAGAAATCTGTACATTATTGGTAATCAAATACTGCGCAAAAAGCCAAGATGCTAATACTTCCTGAGGATCTTCCTTATTGAACACACATACTGATGGACCCTGAGAAATCATTTGCATGTTCTCAGTATCATACTGTGGAACAGGATAGACTACTGTTTCAAAATCAATAATCTTACTCTTATCAATATCAACATTAGGAGCACCTGTTCCCATCCAAGTAGCACCAGCTGTAGAGTCGACTGCAAAGATACACTGACCAGCATTAAGGAAATTTGCGGGATAACCAGAAATAGCAAAAGTAGAGAATGAACCGGTTCCTGCATGTTCTGCAATAGTAGCAAGAAGGTCTGTAGTAGTATCATTAAAAATCTCAATTTCTGCGTTAGGTGTAGAATAGCCTGCGCCGAGCTGACGAAGCATAGTAATCATCATGTTATCAGTTGACTTGTAGATAAAAGGGATAAGTGTTTTCTGACCATTGATGACAAAATTACCATCATCACCCTTTTTCATAGCGGCCTCAGATACTTCCCAGATAAAATCCCAAGTCAAAACTTCAGGCAAAGTATAACCAAGCTGCTCGACATAAGTCTTATTCACATAACATGCCTCAGTAGAGCGCATGTAAGGAAGAGCATAATGGATACCTCCGATAGCGCATTCCTCCATGAACTGAGGGATAACTTCATCCTTAGTAGGAGAGTCAAATAGCACCTCAGAACCACCAAGACCATATTCCTTATCATCAATCAAATCATCAAGTGGAACTACAACATTCTCACCTGTCATATATGTCGCTATATGGTCAGGATAAGTGATACAAACATTAGGTGTTGTATTAGTGGCAATGTTAGTAATTACATCGTTATAGATGTTAATGTAATTAGAGTAAAGCTTCATATTTACATGAATATTAGGATACAAAGCCTCAAAATCCTCGATAGCCTGATTGTAAATAGCTGTCTGATACACATTTGTATCATTTTTGGCCCAGAAAGTAATCTCATACTGACGGCTCATATCAAACTCATCTGGTACATCAAAAGCAGTAATGGTTCTCGCTTTATGGCAACCACTACCTACCAAAGGAAACATAGCAATAATAAGTACCATTAGGACGCTTGTAAATTTACGAAATAAACTCATCCCTTTGTACCTCCTCTAGATACACCCGCCATAATCTTCTTGTGGAAAATAAGGAAGATGATAATAAGTGGCACAGAAATAGCAACAACCGCCGCCATCATGGCAGGAATATTTTCACGACCAAAACCATTTTCGCGGATTTCCTGAATACCATTAGAAACCAAGTAATATGTCGCGTCATCAGTAATAAGTCTTGGCCACACGTAAGAATTCCAACACTCAATTACTTTAAGGATAATGATTGTTACCACCGTTGGCTGACAAATAGGAATCATTACCTTAAAAAGATATTTTATGTCAGATGTGCCATCCACTTTCGCTGCCTTATAAAGGTCCTCAGGGATTTGCTCAAAATTTTCCTTAAGAAGGTAAATGTAGAACACAGATGTTACTGATGGCAAGATAAGTCCCATAAAGGTATTACGCATACCCCAGTCAGTAATAGTTACAAAGTTTGTAATTACCACAAGCTCGTTAGGAATCATCATAAGGGAAAGGAAAAGCGTAAATAACAAGTTTTTACCCTTAAACTGAAGTCTAGAAAAAGCGAATGCAGCAAATACAGTAACAAACACCATAATTGCTGTAGTAAGCACTGTAAAGATAATTGTGTTTACAAAGTAACCTCCCAATGGAACTGCTGTAAATGCATCTTTATAATTCTTAATTGTTGGATCAAGAGTATAAAGCTTAGGTGTGTACTCTGCGTTATAACTACCATATCCCTTGAAGGAAGTAAGAATCATCCAATAGAATGGGAACAATACCATAAGTCCCCATACTCCAAGGAAGAAATATGTAATCACATTTTTTGTGATTCGGGCAGTTTTTGCTCTTTTGCTTATAACATCATAAGATTCATTAGTCATAATCTGCCCTCCTTAATTAATAGAATTCTTTCCCGAAATCAGGAGATTAATTACTGTGATTGTAAATACAATGGCAAAGAGTATGAGTGCTGCAGCAGATGCATAGGAAGGATATCCTCCTGCGTTACCATAAAGCATGTCATACACATAACCAACAATAGTATTCATACCTGCTGCATTAAGGTTAGTACCAAAGATAGCAACCTCATCAGAATACGCTTTGAACGCACCGATAAAACCTGTGATTACAAGATAGAAAATCATAGGTGAAATCATTGGCAAAGTAATTCTTGTAAATGTACGAAAAGAACTTGTGCCATCAATCTTTGCAGCCTTGTAATAAACATCATCTACGGATGCCAAAGCTGATGTAAGAATCAAAATCTTAAATGGCATTACAACCCAGATTGTGTAAAAACACATGACAAACATCTTGGCCCAATAAGGTCCATCAATAAAGTCAATTGGTCCGCTACCAAAAAGCTTAATAACCATGTTAACAAGACCATCTGTATAAGGTGTCTTTTTGAACATAATCATAAAAACGAGACCTACTGCAAGAGTATTTGTTACGTAAGGCAAAAAGTAAATTGTCTGGAACAAATCTCTAAGCTTCTTAATAGAATTAAGGCCAAGAGATATAAGAAGTGCGATACCAGTAGAAAGTGGAACCGTAATAATTACGATAATAAACGTATTCTTTATAGCCTGAAGGAAATACTTATCGTGCAATACATATGCGTAATTAAACCAGCCTGTACCATAAGATGTCTGCGAAGCGGAGTTATATCCCTCTTCAAAAGAGTAAATGAGTACATCAATAAGTGGATATACCATAAATACTCCAAGGAACAGAATCGCAGGGAGCAAATAAAGCCAGGCCTTTATGTTACCTGCTTTTCTCATATAAGACGCTCCTCCGTTTCCTTAGAGAAGACATATACCTTCTTTGAATTGAGATTGAATTTAATAGTATCTGACTTTCCATCAATATTGTTATCAGATCTAACGATAGCACGAAGTCTACCCTCTGCATTAGCATGCTCGAACACAACGCTTGTATCACGACCCATAACTTCGATAGCCTTAAGGTCAACTGAAAATACACCTTCCTTACCATCAAGGCTGTCATTAAGAACAAATCCTTCAGGTCTAATACCAACTGTTACCTCACCGTCAGCAGTGTCCTTCACATAATCTTTACCAAGGACTTTCTCACCTCCGATATATAGTTCTCCACCCTTAATTTCTCCATCAAATACATTAATTGGTGGTGTACCAAGGAACTTAGCTACAAACAAATCAATTGGATTATCATAAACTTCCTGAGGCTTGCCAATCTGATGAACAACACCTGTCTTCATAACAACAATCATATCTGAAATACTCATAGCCTCTTCCTGGTCATGAGTTACAAAAATAGTAGTAATTCCTGTTGTATTCTGAATTCTCTTAATTTCTTCTCTAGTCTGAATTCTAAGTCTTGCATCAAGATTTGAAAGTGGCTCATCAAGAAGAAGTACACGTGGCATCTTAACAAGAGATCTTGCTATAGCTACTCGTTGCTGCTGACCACCACTCATCTCCTTTGGTTTACGGTCAAGAAGTTCTTCAATCTGAACCACCTTGGCAGCTTCTAAAACCTTTTCCTCCATCTGAGCTTTGGTAAGCTTATCCTTACCCTTAAGATTCTCAAGAGGAAACATAATATTCTTTCTAACTGTAAGGTGAGGATAAAGCGCATAACTTTGAAATACCATTCCTACGCCACGATTCTCAGGTGGAAGATCAGTTACATCATCTTCATCAAAATAAATCTTTCCGCTAGTTGGTGTTTCTAGTCCACAAATAAGGTTAAGAGCAGTACTCTTACCACAACCAGAAGGTCCCAAAAGACCAATAAGTTTTCCATCAGGAATCTCAAAAGTAAAATTATCTACTGCTACCACGTCGGCTTTGATTTCTTTATTACGATTAGGAAATCTCTTTGTAAGGCCATCGAATCTAATCTTCATGCTACCTCTCCTCGCATAAATATTTGTGTCACATTTTATACGCATTAAGGGCAAAAGAAAAGGCTACAAGCAGTGGAAACCTTGTAGCCTTCAATTCTTTATACTTCTTTTCTATATCCATTCCCTTGTTTGAACAAGATGTTATAACTATAATGTAAAAGGCGGTTTATATTTTCACTATTTGTGTATAATAAAAATAGTTAATTCACTACGAGGGTAAAAAGGAGTAATTATGGGTCGTCAGTCAATTAAAGCAAACAAGTCCGTATACCAGCTTTTCCGTGAAGATGCAGGTCTTACAAGAGAAGCTGCTAGCGATCAGATGATCGGTGTATCACCAAGCAGAATCGAGAAAATTGAGAATGGTCAGGATCCTACTCCTTACGATATTCTTCAGATGTCCAAGTGCTACAAGCACCCAGAACTCTGCAACATTTTCTGCACACAGAAGTGTGATATCGGTGCTAAGTATGTTCCTGCTGTAGAGTCTACAGAACTTCCTAGCATCATCCTTGAGACTATCGCTAGTCTTAATGATATTCAGCCACTTACTTCCCGTCTTATTGAGATTACTCGTGACGGAAAAGTATCTGATGAGGAGATTAGAGATTTTGCTATTATTCAGAAGAAGCTCAGCAAGATTTCTGCAGCTACAACTGCTCTTCAGCTTTGGGCTGATAAGATGATTTACGAGAAGAACATCAACGAAGAAATCATGAAGGCTGTTAAGGAGACTATCTAATCATTTCTCCTGGTTTCTCTTCTCTCTTCGAAGTCTATTAATATGGCGTTCGAAGTCTCCATTAGCTATAAGTCTTGCAATAAGAAGTTGCTCAAATAAAGGCACAGTACAAGAGTAAAAACCAAGCTTTCTTTCATACAATTTTAGAAGATTTTTAGGAAGGACCATATACCCGACTCTTAAGGCAGGGGATATGGTCCTTGAAAATGTATTAACATAAATTACCTTCTCCCCGTTACTTGTAGCAAAAAGGGTCTCTTCTGGTTTACGAAGAGAAGTTACTTCAGACTCAAAGTCATCCTCGATAATATATCTATCACCTTTTTGTGCCCAAGAAATATACTCACGTCTTTTGGAAGCAGACGCAGTTACACCAGTTGGGTAACTTCTATATGGTGTAACGTGCAATATATCAGCATTACTATTATTTATAGCATCACTTGAAATGCCATCATGTCCCAGTGACAAATGTTCTATTATAACGCCGCGAGAATTATATACCTGCTCAATCTTTTTATAAGATGGAGACTCCACACCATAAATTTTATTATTACCTAAAAGTTCTACTATTAGTCCGTAAAGATACTCAGATCCTGCACCAATAATAATCTGCTCAGGATTTACTCTAAAGCCACGGTTACGTTCCAAATACTTAGCAAGTTCATTACGAAGTTCGGGGCTACCACCTTCAGGTGACCTCATAAGAATAGCCTCATCATAATCACTAATTATTTTTCTCATTGCTTTCGCAATAACTCCATAAGGGAATTGCGTTTCTGGATAGGCATAACTTACTTCCTCATGTACAAGAGGCATGGGCTGAGGATCCTTCGAAACACTTGCAGCAAACCCATCACTTTCACGAAAAGATACAATATATCCGCTTCGTTCTCTAGGTTCTATATATCCTTCCTGGATTAATAGTTCATATGCGTGTTCTACTGTAATGATACTGACACCGTTAGTGACTGCACAATTTCGCTTGGAAGGAATTTTGGTTCCATATTGATACGCACCCGAAATTATTCCAGCTTTTATCTGGTCGTATATTTTTAAATAAACTTTTTCACTTTTCATCTGGTCTTATATTATTTTCGCTTTCTGAACATTTTGACAAGGTCAGTTAAAGTATATACTCTACACCATCAGCTGAAAAGTTAATTTTGATGAGGCGTAAAAAATGAAAGAACGACAGAAACAAATTCGTAAGTTATCACTTACTGCACTTCTTATGTCTATGGTTATTATATTAAGTACTTCTTGGACATGCATCCCAGTTCCTGGTGGACATCTCTATTTTAACGATACAGTTATCGTACTTGCTTCTATTGTACTTGATCCTGTTTATGCATTTGCAGTTGGTGGTCTTGGAGCATTTCTTGGCGACTTAATTCTCTATCCTCAGGCTATGTTCGTTTCACTTTTTGCACATGGACTTCAGGCTATTGCTATTTCCATTATTTCTCACAAGGTACTTAAGAAAAAGCCTGTTGTATCATCTATTATCGGCGCTCTTGTGGGTGCGGTAATTAAGGGAAGAATAAAATATACGCATAAAAAACAGGACGGTTCACATTTAAGTGATATGTACCCAGATTTCTGGACACATTGAATATTGATTTAGTTCTAACATATG
>JAKSRH010000013.1 GCA_024403675.1 Saccharofermentans sp.
ACTGTCTTTGGGGAATCTGTATGAAGCTTTGCACGAATACCCTTAACATTCAAAATGATTTCTGTCATGTCCTCGATAATTCCAGGAACAGTAGAGAACTCATGATAAATATTGTCGATCTTAATAGCAGTAACTGCAGCTCCCGTAAGAGAAGAAAGCAGAACACGACGAAGTGAATTTCCGAGTGTAGTACCGTATCCACGCTCGAGAGGGGAAATGACATATTTGCCATAGGAACCATCTTCACTTAATTCTTTGCACTCAATCGTTGGTTCTAAAATATCGTTCATATTTTCCTCCTATTGGTATTGCTTCATCGGATTGAATCCGATCATTCTAAAAACGTCAGTTATTACTTGTTGTACAACTCGACGATTGCCACTGCATTTACTGGAACGTCAATCTGATCTGCTGTAGGCATTGCTACAACCTTACCAGAAAGCTTCTCAGCATCAGCGCTAAGCCACTCAGGGATAAGTCTGCCGTTTGTGGACTCTGCGATATCCTTATATCTCTGAGAACCCTTGGAAGCTTCCTTAATCTCTACTACATCACCTGGCTTAACTGCATATGAAGCGATGTTTACTACCTTGCCGTTTACTGTTACGTTTCTGTGGCTAACAATCTGCTTAGCCTCAGATCTTGTACGAGCAAAACCAAGTCTGAAGATAACGTTATCAAGTCTTGTCTCAAGGAGAATCATGAGGTTTTCACCAGTTGTACCATAGTGAAGCTTCTCTGCCTTCTCGAAGTAGTTTCTGAAAGGCTTCTCAAGAACACCATAGATGAACTTAGCCTTCTGCTTCTCCTGAAGCTGAGTACCGTATTCACTCTTCTTCTTAGGTCTTGCACCATTGTTGCTGTGTCTATTGGACTTCTTGTCTATTCCCAAGTAGGCAGGCTCAATATCAAGCGCTCTGCATCTCTTGAGTACAGGTGTCATATCTCTTGCCATTGCTATTTCCTCTTTTCTATCTAGTGATTAAACTCTACGACGCTTTGGAGGACGGCAACCATTGTGTGGAACTGGTGTTACATCCTTAATCATCGTAATCTCAAGACCTGCTGTTGCAAGTGCACGAACTGCAGACTCACGGCCTGCACCTGGACCCTTTACGAAAACTTCTACAGTCTTCATACCATGATCAACAGCCTTCTTAGCAGCATCCTCTGCAGCAACCTGTGCAGCAAAAGCAGTACCCTTACGGGAACCTCTCATACCCTGCTGTCCTGCGGATGCCCAAGAGATAGCATTACCCTGTGTATCACTGATTGTAATAATTGTGTTGTTGAAAGTAGCGTGAATGTGTGCATGACCTGCAACGATATTCTTACGCTCACGCTTCTTAGGCTTTGTTGTTGTCTTCTTAACTGCCTTAGCCATTGTTACTTAACCTCCCTTATTACTTCTTCTTACCAGCAACTGTACGCTTTGGACCCTTACGAGTACGAGCGTTAGTCTTAGTACGCTGGCCTCTAACTGGGAGACCTAATCTGTGACGACGGCCACGATAGCATCCAATATCAGAGAGACGCTTAATATCTCCAGCGATCTTTCTCTTAAGATCACCCTCAACTGTGTACTTGTTCTCAATTACATCACGAATCTTAGCAACTTCGTCCTCTGTAAGGTTCTTAACTCTTGTATCTGGGTTAAGGCCTGTCTCAGCGAGGATATCAGCTGCGCTTGTCTTACCAATGCCATAAATATATGTAAGAGCAATCTCAAGTCTCTTATCATTTGGCAAATCTACACCGGCAATACGAGCCATTTTTTTACCTCCGTCTGGTAGTTGTGTTTTCTTTGAAATATATACGGCACGTGATGTAAGGTTCCCTTCGGATTAGGAAGGGCAGCCGCCCCTACGGTACGTGTTATATGCTTTCATTTCCTATTGCTTACTAATTTCTATTGCGGCAGAGCATGTGCCGCTCGCGACACTGGACAGGGCTAAATCTGTCCTCAGTCGGATGTCCTTACTCTTAACCCTGACGCTGCTTATGCTTAGGATCGGAGCAAATGATCATGACTTTGCCATGACGACGAATGACTTTGCACTTTTCGCACATAGGCTTAACTGATGGTCTGACCTTCATTGTGAACCTCCTGCTGTTTTCTTCATCACAAATTATGCGCCTTTTTCGCGCACGCTAATATATAATATCAGAATTTTTCTATATTGCAAGAAAAATTTCTTATTTTTTGCACTCTGTTTTATACGCAACAAAGCAGCGTGTATACGGTCTCACGCTGCTTTTGTAATTACGTAAATATTAGAATCTTAGTTCTTGCCTCTCCAAGTAATTCTACCTCTGGAAAGATCATATGGAGAAAGCTCCATTGTTACCTTATCACCAGGAAGAATCTTGATGTAGTTCTGACGAAGCTTACCTGAGATGTGTGCAAGAACGATATGTCCATTCTCAAGCTTTACCTTAAACATTGCGTTAGGAAGTGCGTCGTCTACGATTCCCTCTACCTCAATAACATCCTCTTTAGCCATTAATTCTCCTCCTCATAAGTTGTCATAACTGGGCCATCTTCTGTAATAAGTACTGTATTTTCGTAATGAGCCGCTGGCTTATTATCTCTTGTTACTACTGTCCAATCATCTGATAGTAATTCGATACTACGTGTTCCTAGTGTGATCATTGGTTCTATGCAAATTGCCATTCCCTTCTTAAGGCGTGGGCCTGATCCTGCTCTACCAAAATTAGGTACATCTGGATCCTGATGAAGTGAAGTGCCAATTCCATGTCCTGTAAGTTCTCTTACTACACCGTAGCCAAAACCTTCACAATACTGCTGAACTGCAGAACTAATATCTCCAACTCTGTTGCCAATCTTAGCATATTCAAGACCGACAAAGAAAGATTCTTCAGTTCTTTTTACAAGGTCTCTTACCTCAGGTGCTACATCACCTACAAGAAATGTTCTACATGCATCAGAATGATATCCGTGAAGTACTGCGCCAACATCTACAGAAAGAATATCTCCATCTTTAAGATATCTTTTCTTAGATGGAATTCCATGGACAACTTCTTCATTAATAGAAGCACAAATGGAACCTGGAAATGGAGGTTCACCATAATTAAGAAATGATGGTATAGCATCGTGACTTCTTATGATGTCATAAGCCAATTTATCAACATCATGAGTTGTTACACCTGGCTTGATGAACTTTTTGCACTCTCTGAATACTTCCTTGAGAATGTCTCCGGATTTCTTCATGTATTCAAATTCTTCAGTTGTAAGAATTTCAATTGCCATAATTCATTCTCCGTAAGGGATTAGATAATTCCCTTAGCCTTGAGGCCGTTCTCAATATCAGCGATACACTTGTTGGAATCTACGTTGTTGTTACCCTCAACGATAAGTCCCTTATTAGCATAGAAATCAATAAGTGGCTGTGTATTCTTGTAGTAAGTTGTAAGTCTATTAGCAACTGTCTCCGGATTATCATCTGCACGCTGGATTACATTACCTGCGCAAAGATCACATACGCCTGGAACCATTGTTGGCTTGAACTTAATGTTAAAGCTTGCTCCACACTTCTCACATACACGACGGCTACCAACACGATCCTTGATAATTTCATCATCAACGATAATGGAAAGAACTGCATCAATCTTGTCGTTGTTCTTAGCAAGCATCTCCTCGAGAGCCTCTGCCTGTGCAAGAGTACGTGGGAAACCATCGAGAATGTAACCCTTCTTGCAGTCATCCTGAGAAAGTCTATCCTCTACCATGGATACTGTTAAGGAATCAGGTACGAGCTCACCCTTATCAATGTAGCTCTTAGCCTCTACACCAAGAGGTGTTCCATTCTTAATGTTGCTTCTAAAAATATCACCCGTAGAAATGTGAGCAAGGCTATACTTCTCTCTGAGAACTGTAGCAGATGTTCCCTTACCAGATCCAGGTGCTCCTAAAATAATAAGATTCATATTATTTCTTCCCTTCTTATATTAATATTTCCTAATTAAAAATAACGGTCTACAGCGCTCCCGTCAAGGTTAAACTGTAAACCGTTTATTTATTTTTATTACTTATAAGAATCAGTCGAGGAAGCCTCTATAGTTTCTTGTAACGAGCTGACTCTCAATCTGTGTTGCCAAATCATTAGCTACACCAGTAAGAATAAGTACAGATGTTCCTACGAACCAAACATTATCAAGACCTGTAAGGAGACTTACTAATGTTGGTACAAGACATACAAGAGTCAAGAAAAGAGCATCTGCCCAGTTAAGTCTATTGGATGTCTTAAGAATAAAATCTGTTGTTGGCTTACCAGGACGAATACCTGGGATGAAACCACCATTCTTCTGAATGCTCTGTGAGATTTCAATTGGATTGAACTGAATCAAAGAGTAGAAGAATGTAAAGATGATAATCAAGAAGAAGTAGGAAATATAGTACCATGGACTTGAATTAAAGTTTCTGAACCAATTTACTACTACGTTCTGACTATTCTGGAAGAAGAGAGTAACAATCATTGAAGGTAAAGACAAAATCGACATAGAGAAGATTACTGGCATAACACCAGACTGATTTACCTTAAGAGGAATGTAAGAACTCTGACCTCCATAAAGCTTTCTACCAACAGTCTTCTTAGAATACTGTACAGGAATTCTTCTTTCAGCATTCTGTACAAATACTACGAAAACGATGATTGCAATTGAAACTGCGATGATTGCAATTGCCACGAGTATTCCGATAAGGATTCCCCAAACCATTGCACCTGGAACCTTCTCACCAACAGCCAAAGACTTATAATAAACGCTCTGAGCCATGGAAGGAAGTCTAGTTACAATACCTGCGAAAATGATGAGTGATACACCATTTCCGATACCCTTCTCATTAATTCTCTCACCAAGCCATACAACAAAACATGTACCAGCTGTGAAAGATACAACAATAAGTGCAGCGAGAAGTGGCTTAACACTTGTAGCAATCATTGCTGTACGAGTTGAGTATGTGAAGAGTGATGCCTGAAGGAAAGCGAGGCCGATTGCAGTATAACGTGTAATCTTGGCCATCTTCTTTCTTCCTGATTCACCTTCCTTGGAAAGATTCTCAAGTGCAGGAATAACTACCGTAAGAAGCTGAATAATGATGGAAGAGTTAATGTATGGAGTAATACCCATAGCAAAGATAGTTGCTGCATAAAGTCCACCACCAGAGATGATATCCATCATGCTACCAATCTGTCCCCAGTTTCTAACAAGAACTGTAAACGCTTCACGATCAATACCTGGTACAGGTACAAGGCCTCCAATCATGTACACACCCAAAATAAGGAATGTGTACAAAATCTTTTTACGGAGTTCAGGAAGGCGGAAAGCTTTGATCAAGGTGTCAAACATACCTTTCATGATCAAACCTCCTCAGCCGTTCCACCAGCCTTTTCAATCTTTTCCTTAGCGGAAGCAGTAAACTTTACTGCCTTTACTGTAAGCTTCTTTGTAAGATCACCATTACCAAGAACCTTAACACCATCATTTACCTTAGGAAGAGTGATGATGCCAGCCTCAGCAAGGGACTTTGCTGTTACTTCAGTACCGTCTGCGAGCTTCTCGAGATCGCCTACGTTAACCTCAATATAATCAGGTGCAAAACGCTTGTTGTTGAAACCGCGCTTTGGCATACGTCTGTAGAGAGGCATCTGACCACCCTCAAAACCAGGACGTACTCCACCGCCGGATCTTGCGTTCTGTCCCTTGTGTCCACGACCAGCTGTCTTTCCGTTTCCGGAACCAGCACCACGGCCCTTGCGGTATGCTTTTGCGTTGCCGCCTGAAGTCAATTCATTGAGCTTCATATTCTATCCTCCAATCTGAATTTTTAACGGATTTCCTCAATGGACTTTCCGCGGAGTCTTGCAACCTTCTCGATTGAAACAAGGCTCTTAAGACCTTCCAATGTGGCATTAACCATGTTGTTCGGATTGTTAGATCCGATGGACTTTGTACGAATATCTGTGATACCTGCGAGCTCGCATACTGCACGAACAGGACCACCAGCGATAACACCAGTACCGCCTGCAGCAGGCTTCATAACGATCTTTGCTGCGCTGAACTCACCGAGTGTCTCATGTGGGATTGTTCCGTTAAGTACAGGTACCTCGATAAGATTCTTCTTTGCTTCCTCAACACCCTTACGGATTGCATCTGGAACCTCAGTAGCCTTACCAATTCCCTTACCTACGTGACCATTTCCGTCTCCAACGATAACAAGAGCAGCGAATCTCATCTTACGACCACCCTTTACAGTCTTGGAAACACGGCCGATGTGAATAACCTTTTCCTGTAATTCTACATTAGGATCTAAAGCCATTTAATTTACTCCTCCTGATTAGAATGAGAGACCAGCTTCACGAGCTGCCTCTGCCAAAGCTGCTACTCTACCATGGTAAACATATCCACCACGATCAAATACAACTTCCTTAACATCCTTAGCAAGTGCACGCTCTGCAACGAGCTTACCAACCTGCTGTGCTGCCTCAACATTGCTGCCGTTAGATACTGCAGACTTAATGTCCTTATCAAGAGAAGATGCGGATGCGATTGTAGCACCATTTACATCATCAATTACCTGAGCGTAGATGTGACTGTTACTTCTGTAAACACAAAGACGTGGGCACTCAGAAGTACCGGAAATCTTCTTACGTACGCGGAGGTGCTTTCTCTTACGAATTTCATTCTTATCAATTTTATTAATCATGATATCTTACCTCCTGCTATTACTTCTTAGCGCCAGTCTTACCTTCCTTAACGATAAGGTGCTCACCAGCGTACTTAATACCCTTGCCCTTATATACGTCAGGAACTCTGAAGCTTCTAATCTTAGCTGCTGTCTCACCAACAAGCTGCTTGTCTGCGCCCTTTACGATTACATTGTTCTGATCAGGAACGTCGATTGTAATTCCATCTGGCTCCTCAAAATCGATTGTATGAGAATAACCAAGGGAGAATACTACCTTCTTACCCTGCTTAACAGCCTTGTAACCTACACCGCTGATCTCGAGCTTCTTCTCGAAACCATCAGTAACACCAATTACCATGTTATTGATGAGGGAACGTGTAAGACCATGGAGAGCTCTGTGCTCCTTCTGATCATCTGGTCTCTCAACTGTGATTACTGCGCCATCAACCTTTACGATCATGTCTGGATGGATATCCATCTCAAGACTTGTCTTAGGTCCCTTTACGGTAATGTGCTGACCGTCGAGCTTAACCTCAACGCCTGCAGGAACCGCAATTGGCTTTCTACCAATTCTAGACATATTATTTTCCTCCTGCTCTTTAGATTGTACCCAATGTAACTATGTCAATTAATTGGGCCTTTCAGAGTGTATATAAACTTTTCGCCCGAAGGCGAAAAGTCAATTACCATACGTATGCGAGAACTTCGCCGCCGATACCGAGCTTTCTAGCCTTCTTATCAGTCATAACACCCTGGGATGTAGAGATGATAGCGATTCCGAGACCACCCAATACATATGGGAGATTCTCCTTATCAGCATATGTACGAAGACCTGGCTTAGAGATTCTCTTAATACCAGTGATAACGTGCTTCTTCTCGGAGTACTTAAGTGTAACTACGATAGAACCCTGCTTGTTATCTTCTTCTACCTTAAAGCTCTTGATGTAACCTTCGTCCAAAAGAATCTGAGCGATAGCCTTCTTCAAATTGGAAGCTGGGATAGTTACTGTTGGATGGCCAGCCTTACCAGCGTTACGAATTCTAGTAAGCATATCTGCGATTGCATCTGTAATCTGCATTATTATTTCCTCCTAAATTATACCGGGATTACCAGCTAGCCTTCTTAACACCTGGGATCTGGCCCTTATATGCCAAATCACGGAAGCAGAGACGGCAAATACCATACTTACGAATATAAGAGTGTGGTCTACCGCAGAGCTTGCAGCGGTTGTGCTGCTGTGTAGAAAACTTTGGAGTCTTTGTTGCCTTAAAGATCATTGACTTCTTTGCCATTTATTCTTCCTCCCAATCACTTGTGGAACGGCATGCCCATGAGCTCAAGAAGCTTCTTAGCTTCCTCATCGGACTTAGCTGTTGTAACAATAATGATATCCATACCACGGATCTTATCGATCTTATCGTAATCGATTTCAGGGAACATGAGCTGCTCCTTGATACCCATTGCATAGTTACCGTGACCGTCGAAAGAGTTAGGGTTTACACCACGGAAGTCACGAACTCGTGGAAGAGCGATGCTTACGAGCTTATCGAGGAAAGCATACATGTTCTCGCCTCTCAAAGTTACCTTACAACCGATCTTCATACCGTCTCTGAGCTTGAAAGCAGCTACAGACTTGGATGCTGTTGTTGCTACAGGCTTCTGACCTGCAATGATTCCCATATCTCTCATAGCATTGTCGAGGGCCTTAGGATTGTCCTTAACCTCACCAACACCCATGTTGAGAACGATCTTCTCGATCTTTGGAATCTGCATTGTTGATGTGTACTTGAAGGCCTCCTGCATTGCTGGTGCAACTTCAGATGTGTACTTATCTTTTAATCTAGACATCTACTTACTCCCCCTTGCTAGCCTTCTTAACAGTGTCAATAACTGCGCCGCACTTCTTGCATACGCGGTCCTTGGAACCGTCTTCATTTACCTTCATTGCAACTCTTGTTGCCTTGCCGCACTTAGGGCAAACAAGCTTAACATTAGATGCATCGATGGAACCCTCACGCTCAATGATTCCAGATGGATCAGTCTGGCTTCTAGCCTTCTGATGCTTCTTAACCATGTTAGCGCCTTCAACATATACACGACCTGTGGATGGCTCTGTCTTGAGAACCTTACCTGTTGTACCCTTATCCTTACCGGAAATAACTACAACCTGATCGTCCTTCTTTACGTGAATTTTATTAGCCATATCTTAAAGACCTCCTTAAAGAACTTCCGGAGCGAGGGAAAGGATCTTCATGTAATCCTTATCTCTGAGCTCTCTTGCGATTGGTCCAAAGATACGAGTACCCTTAGGGTTCTTATCTTCCTTAATAATTACTGCTGCGTTCTCATCGAACTTGATGTAGGATCCGTCAGCTCTTCTTACGCCCTCTTTAGTGCGTACTACAACTGCACGAACAACATCACCCTTCTTAACCATGCCGCCTGGAGCAGCTGTCTTAACAGAGCATACGATGACATCGCCGATGTTGGCGTACTTACGCCAAGAACCACCGAGAACCTTAATGCAGGCAAGCTCTTTTGCGCCTGTGTTATCGGCAGATCTGAGTCTGGATTCAACCTGAATCATCTGATATATCCTCCTTTAACCTGCATTACTTAGCCTTCTCGATAATCTCAACAAGTCTCCATCTCTTATCCTTAGAAATAGGACGTGTCTCCATTACCTGGACCTTATCACCTACATTTGCTTCATTGTTCTCATCATGAGCCTTGAGCTTGTAGGTTCTCTTCATAATCTTTCCGTAAAGAGGGTGCTTAACGTGCTCTTCTACAGAAACTGTGATTGTCTTGTCCATCTTATCGGATGATACAATACCAATTCTTGTTTTTCTGAGGTTTCTTTCAGCCATTTTGCATTATCCCCCTTAGTTTGCTGCCTTGAGCTCTTGCTCGCGGATGATTGTCTTAACTCTTGCGATATCCTTCTTTACAGATGCGATCTGCTGTGGATTATCGAGCTGGTTTGTAGCGTGCTGAAAACGAAGCTTAAAAAGTTCTTCCTTGAGAGAAGTAAGTTCTTTCTGAAGCTCTTCAGTAGTCATCTTCTTGATATCTTCGATCTTCATTATGCCTGCTCCTCCTTCTTAACGAACTTTGTCTTACATGGAAGCTTGTGACCAGCGAGACGGAGAGCCTCTCTAGCATCTTCCTCACTAACGCCTGCAACCTCGAAGAGGACTCTGCCTGGCTTAACAACTGCTACCCAATACTCTGGGGAACCCTTACCGGAACCCATTCGAGTCTCAGCTGGCTTAGCTGTAACTGGCTTATCTGGGAAGATTTTAATCCAAACCTTACCACCTCTCTTGAGGTATCTGTTGATTGCGATACGGGCAGCCTCGATCTGATTAGACTTAATCCAGCATGGCTCTGTTGCCATAATACCGAACTCACCGTAAGCTACGAAGTTACCTCTTGTAGCCTTACCTGTCATACGACCACGGTGCTGCTTTCTGTGCTTAACTCTCTTTGGAAGTAACATCAGATCTCTCCTCCTTCTTTAGCTTTTGGAGCCTTCTTCTCAGGAAGAACCTCACCGTTGTAAATCCAAACCTTTACACCAATACGACCGTATGTTGTGTTTGCCTCAGCAAAACCATAGTCGATGTCAGCACGAAGTGTCTGGAGAGGAATTGTACCCTCGTGATAAGACTCAGAACGAGCAATCTCGGCACCGCCAAGACGACCGGAACACTTTGTCTTAATACCCTTGATACCCTGCTTCATAGCAGCGCCCATAGCCTTCTTCATAGCACGACGGAAGCTGATACGATTCTCGAGCTGAGAAGCAATGTTCTCTGCAACGAGCTGTGCATTGGAATCAACGTTCTTGATTTCCTTAACCTCAACCTTGAATTCCTTACCGAACTCTTTGTTAAGGGACTTTGTAAGAGCCTCGATACCTGCGCCCTTAGATCCGATTACGAGACCTGGCTTAGCAACGTTGAGAATAACTGTTGTCTTCTCCAAACCCTTACGCTCAATACCGATTGTAGAGATACCAGCGATGTTCTTGCGGCTCTCGTCGAATGGCTTCTTGGAGTTCTTTCCGGCATTCTTGATAATCTTGTCGGACTCCTTCTTTACGAATGTACGAATCTGCTTGTCCTCAACAAGGAAGTCACTAAATGTCTTCTTGTCAGCATACCAGCGAGTATCCCATTCCTTGATTACGCCTACTCGTAAACCATGTGGGTTAACTTTCTGACCCATGTGAATTCCTCCTTATACTCTTTCCTTGAGAACTACAGTTACGTGACTTGTTCTCTTATTGATTCTGTTTGCGGATCCTCTTGCTCTTGGGATAAATCTCTTGAGGATAGGACCTGGGTTAGCAAACGCATCAGCTACATAAAGGTCGCCTCTGTTGAGACCGTTGTTATTAACAGCGTTAGCCTCAGCGGACTTGAGTACCTTTGTGAGTACTGGAGATGCAGCCTTTGGTGTGTACAAAAGGATTGCATATGCATCGTCAATGGACTTGCCCTTGATAAGGTCTGCTACGATCTTCACCTTTCTTGGTGTGATACGAACGTACTTAGCTGTAGCAATGCCCTGGTCTTTACCAATTCCGAGAAGCTTTCTCTGCTTCTTTGTAGGAACTGGAAGCTTGGAGCTCTTCTTAGTAGGAGCTGCATAAGCCTCGAGAATAGCCTCGCGGTTCTTCTCGATATTCTCTTTGCTTAAAATAATCTTTTCCACGATTGTTCCTCCTTAAGATCAGCGCTTAGCAGACTTCTCGCCTACGTGTCCGCCAAACTTACGTGTTGGAGCGAACTCGCCGAGCTTGTGTCCGATCATGTCCTCTGTAACATATACAGGTACATGCTTGCGACCGTCGTATACTGCGATTGTGTGACCAACGAACTCAGGATAAATAGTAGAAGAACGGGACCATGTCTGAACAATCTTCTTGTCGTTAGCGTCATTCAAAGCTGTGATTTTCTTCATGAGGGCGTCCTGAACGTAGTAGCCCTTCTTTGTAGATCTAGACATCGTTACTCCTCCTTATCCCTTTCTGCTCTTAACAATATACTTGCTAGACTGCTTCTTCTTGTTTCTTGTCTTCTTACCAAGTGTAGCAACACCCCATGGTGTAACAGGACCTGGAAGACCGATAGGTGACTTACCTTCACCACCACCGTGTGGGTGATCGCAAGGGTTCATTACAACGCCTCGAACAGAAGGTCTAACGCCCATGTGACGCTTCTTACCAGCCTTACCAATCTTCACGTTCTCGTGCTCTGCGTTACCGATTGCACCGATCATTGCACGGCACTTAACGGAAACCATTCTAACCTCACCAGATGGGAGACGAACCTGAGCGTAGTTACCTTCCTTAGCCATGAGCTGAGCATAAGCACCAGCTGTTCTAACCATCTGAGCACCCTTACCAGCCTTAAGCTCTACGCAGCTGATAACTGTACCAACTGGGATATTAGCGATTGGAAGAACGTTACCTGGCATGATATCTGCTGTCTCACCGCTTACTACCTTGTCTCCAACCTTGAGACCGTTAGCAGCGAGGATGTAGGACTTAGAACCGTCTACATACTGGATGAGAGCGATAAATGCTGTTCTGTTTGGATCATACTCGAGAGCCTTTACTGTAGCCTCTACGTTATCCTTTGTTCTCTTCCAGTCGATCATTCTGATCTTCTGGCGATTTCCGCCACCCTGGTGACGAACTGTGATGCGACCGTAAGAGTTACGACCTGCATGCTTCTTGCGAGGAGCAAGAAGACTCTTCTCTGGGGCCTTCTTTGTAAGAACAGAGTAGTCTGCAACTGCCATGCCACGAAGTGCCGGAGAAGTAGGATTAAATGTTTTAACTGCCATTTTGATTCACTCCTTATCTGACCTTACTGGCCGAATCCAAACTCTTCGATGGATGTCTTGTACTTAGCTGCAACCTTTGTGGACTTACCGCCCTTTGTAAGATATGTAGCATCCTTACCAACTGTGTCGATTGTAACAACAGCCTTCTTGAAAGCTGGAGTTCTACCGAGCTGATAACGCTGTCTCTTAAGCTTACCATCATAGTTTGTTGTGTTTACGCTTACAACCTTAACTCCGAAAAGCTTTTCTACGGCATTTCTTACATCTGTCTTAGTAGCTGTCTTAGCTACCTTAAAAGTGTACTTGCCATCTGCCATCTCACCAGCAGACTTCTCAGTGATTACAGGTGCGAGGATGATATCCTGTGCTGACTTTGTCATACGTACACCTCCTGAATCTTCTCAACAGCTGCCTTAGAAACTACGAAGCTGTCATACTTAAGGATGTCAAAAACATTGATTGTGTTAACAAGTGCTGTCTTAACATCTGGAATGTTTCTTGCAGAAAGAACAACGTTGTCATTCTTTACATCTGTTACAACAAGAGCACTCTTCTCTACCTTGATAGCCTTGAGAGCTGCTGCCATCTTAGCTGTCTTGATCTCATCAAGAGCGATCTCATCAACTACGATGATCTTGCTGTCAGCGAGCTTAGAAGAAAGAGCAGACTTCATAGCGAGTCTCTTAATCTTCTTAGGAACTGTGTAGCTGTAATCTCTTGGCTTAGGTCCAAAGATGATTCCGCCTCCAACGTACTGTGCAGAACGTGTGGAACCGTGACGAGCACGACCTGTTCCCTTCTGTCTCCAAGGACGCTTACCGCCTCCGGAAACCTCACTTCTTGTCTTTGTGCTATGTGTGCCCTGACGGCGATTAGCGAGCTGGTTGCGAATAACAACTGCGATAGCGTTCTGGTTTGGCTCAATGCCAAAGATGCTATCTGAAAGCTCAATCGAACCGGTAACGGCACCGCTGAGATTGATAATATCTACTTTAGCCATTTATCTTTCCTCCCGTCCGATTATGCCTTCACGGAAGACTCTACTGTAACGAGTCCACCCTTAGGGCCAGGAACCGCGCCTCTAAGAACGAGGATTCCTCTGTCGCCGTCAACCATGACAACGCTCAAATTCTGAACTGTGCAATTTACCGCACCCATGTGTCCAGGCATCTTCTTACCAGGAAGTACACGAGCTGGTGTGGAGTTAGCGCCCATGGAACCAACTCTTCTGTGGTACATGGAACCGTGACCGGAAGGACCACCCTTCTGTCCGTGACGCTTGATGTTACCAGCGTAACCCTTACCCTTGGAAACACCACTTACATCTACGTGGTCACCTACCTGGAACATATCGGAAACCTTAATCTCCTGTCCAAGTGTGTAATCTTCGTCAGTCTGGAACTCACGGATAACCTTCTTAGGCTCAACCTCTGCCTTCTTAAACTGACCTGCATCTGGCTTATTCACGAGCTTCTCGCGGATAGCACCAGAACCTACCTTAACAGCCTTGTAGCCGTCGATTTCAACTGTCTTGTTCTGGAGCACATACATAGGCTCTACTTCAATGACAGTTGCCGGAATAACATTACCATTCTCATCGAAGAGCTGTGTCATGCCGGACTTCTTGCCAATTACGAATTTCGTCATTCTTCTTTCCTCCTATATAGGTTATTGGTTCGCTTATGGTGCGAACGTGACCTCGGTGCGAGACTTTGGCGGGTTCCCGACCGATTAAAGCCTTTAAGCTTTCCTTTAGAACTTAGTTAGCCTTGAGTTCTACGGAAACGCCTGCAGGCATGTCAAGCTTCTGAAGCGCCTCAACAGTCTTGTTGTTAGGTGCGTATACGTCGATCAAACGCTTGTGTGTTCTCTGCTCGAACTGCTCACGGGAATCCTTGTACTTGTGTGGGGAACGAAGGATTGTAACAATCTCCTTCTCTGTTGGGAGAGGGATTGGTCCGCTAAAGGAAGCACCTGTACGCTGTACTGCGCTGATGATGCTTGCTGCGCTCTCGTCGAGGAGCTGATGATCGTAAGCCTTGATCTTAATTCTGAGCTTCTGTGTTGCCATTTCTGTTTTCCTCCAATATTGCTGTTTATTTATCTCAACCTTGTCGGGCGTTTCTTTCTTAGCCATTTAAAAACCCAAGTCTCCAGTTACTGTCGTGAATTAGTTCTGACAGCACTTTGGCCCCTGGGACGAACAGTTAATATAGAACGCTGCCGCCTCTTATTGAGACCGTCGGAATCTTTGTCCGACCTGCTCCGCCGAAGTTCCCTACACCCACTATGCAGCTCATGCAAATGTAGCAATCTTCAACATCTACGCCTGGTACACCTGGTTTCCCCAAGTCGCACCGTGCGTTATTCTACAACGCATCTGCCCTTATGGCAATACTTTTTTTGAAAAAAATGTAAATTTTTATCCCAAGACCACATCAAGTGCCATCATAAGGGTGAAACCAGCCGAAAATGCTATGGTTGCGAGGTTAGAATGCTCGCCTTCACTCATCTCAGGAATAAGTTCTTCCACTACTACATAAAGCATGGCACCTGCAGCAAATGCCAAAAGATATGGAAGAGTTGGAATTATAAACGCTGATGCAAGAATTGTCAAAAAGGCACTAATAGGCTCTACTGCTCCCGAAAAAGCACCGCCCCAAAAAGCTTTAGCCTTAGAACTACCTTCACTTCTAAGAGGCATAGAAATAATCGCACCCTCTGGAAAATTCTGGATGGCAATACCAAGAGCAAGTACCATAGCGCCTGCAGATGTGATTTCGGCTTTACCAGTAATAAATCCAGCAAATACCACACCAACTGCCATTCCTTCAGGAATATTGTGGATTGTAACTGCAAGAAGCATCATGGTATTTTTCTTAAGCGTACTCTTAGGTCCTTCTGCTTTATCTGCAAACTGATGAATGTGAGGAATCACTTTATCTAATAGTAATAAAAATAATATACCGATCCAAAAACCAATTATCGCAGGAATAACCGCCGCCTTGCCCATGGAAGCTGCCTGATCTATTGCAGGTATAATAAGACTCCAAATGGAAGCAGCAACCATTACTCCTGCCGCAAAGCCTGTAAGAATCTTTTGAATAGTTACATTAAGATCCTTCTTCATGAAGAAAACGCAAGCGGACCCTAATACCGTTCCTAGAAACGGTATTAGAAGTCCGATTGATGTTAATTCATAGTTATTCATATGGTTATTATATATCCATTACTCTACTCGTTTAAGAGCTTCGTCCATTGGAATTTTTCTTATTCTTCTGTAATCAAGACCCATAATTGCAAAATAAGCCACTAACACAAGGAAGAATATTTTAACAAGCGAGCTGTTATTCATATCAAATGCCACCCATCCTGGCATGCTTTTAAGGAACACACCCCATACATATCCAAGAATAATTCGTCCTGCAAATACGCCCACTAATTCGACAGCAATCATTACCCAAGTAGTACTCATAAGATAAAGGGATGCTATCTCATTTGTTTTATATCCAAGAATTTTTGTCATGGAAATAGCATTTTCATTCTTCTCGATAATAACCTTCGTTAATAGATATATAAGAACTGCTGCCATAATTACACAGATATAGCTGAAATATTTCATCATGCCACCCATGGAATGATCAAGCTGATTTGCCATCATAATCATATCTTCCTCAGTGATAGTCATTGCTATGTACTTTTCTTCTATATCAGTTATTTCCGTGTTAGAAAAATAGCCTGTAAAATTATCATCATCTAGACCAAACAAACTATTGTAAGTATTTATATTCATAAATATTGCCATCGATGTGGATGGTCTGATTTCAAATACCTTAAACTCGTATGTAGTATTTTCAAACTCCGCATCAAGATTAATAGTATCTCCAACATTAATTCCATACTTGTCAGAAAATGCCTCTGAAATTACGACCTCTCCGTCAGATAACTCAGGCAAAGAAAAATATTTACTATCATCAACTAATCCATATACGGAAATTCCCTCATCAAGAGACTTTGTCTTATAAATCAGTTCGCCCATAGCAAAACGTTCTGCATCAGAATTTGATGTTGTAATTTCATTATCGTCATCATCTTCTGTAGATTTTAGAACAACCTGATAATTTACAAACAAGGACTCTGGAACTGTTTTCTTAATATTATCCAAAGCATCCGGCATACCGTACGCAAACTCCATAAGAAACATAACAAAGATTATTCCAAAGGCCAAAATTATATAGTTAGTCTTATTCTGAATCAGAATTCTTGTTCTAAATCTGCTCAAGAATCCCCAATTAGGAAGTTTAATTGTATTTCTTCTTTTTCCGGATTTTAAGTCATGTCGCAAGAACTTAAGTGGGGATAGTCTCATTTTGTAAGCAATAACTATAAAGTTTACAAGAAGTACAACAACTACAGGGATAAGTGTTGTCTTAAGAAATGCCTCTGAACTCCACAAAGTCTTATACACAGGAAGACTGTAGCTATTGTAATAAAGAGCCTTAACTGCATTCTTCAAAAATGTGTATCCAATTACGTTACCAATTACACCTGATAACAAGGTTACAATAAGTGGCATTGCCATATAGTGAGCGATAAGTTCACCCTTTGTATATCCTGATGCACGAAGTGTACCAATTACAGCAGACTCCTTAACAATAGTCGAACTAATTGTTACGGCAAAAATAAAAGCAATAATACCGATAAAGATGTAAAGAAGAATTCCAACCATAGACATATCTCCTCCAACATCCTCAGGTGCAAAATTAATTGCCTGATTTGAATAAGCAGGAACATAGTCCTCAATAGAATTATCAGAACATGCTACCTGTGTAATAAGTGCTTTCATAAAGTTATCAGATGCTTTGGCTTCAGATAATTTATCTTCTGGATCCACATTGTAAATCCAGCTATACATATAATGAATATTACGATTACTGCTTAACTTTTCAAATCCTGCATTATTTACAAGTGCAACATCAAAAGTAAGAGCATTAAACATCATATCTGAGTTGTTTTCATGAAGGGTTGTGTAATTAGCAAGAGAAATAAAACCAACAACTTCCATTTCTGATCCACCAACATTAATTACATCTCCTAATTTAATATTGGCATTATCTGCATGCATTCTGTCGATTGCTATCTCATCATCTGCTTCAGGAAGTCTTCCATTATGAATACATGGCAAATCAACGTTTTCCTGATATTTAAATACACGAATTCTAGATTCATCATTCTCGTCAAGATTCACATAAAAGTTCTCATAAATAGTCACAGATACTTTCTCGAACTTTTCATCATCTAGACCATACTTCTCTTCAGCCTTAGTAACTTCCTCATCTATCTTAGAAGAATATAACTCCAAAAACTTTTCTCCATATTCTTCAGAAATCTCGTCCTCATAGTATTTGCGAATGTCAGCCATTTCACCAGACTCGATTGCCAATAATAATTCAGGTGTAGCCTTCTTCTGTAATTCAAAATGACCATCCTCAAGACTGTAGTCATCCTCGAGAGTATCAAACATTGCCATCATGGAATTATTTGCTACATAAACACCAGCTGTAACGCCAATCATAGCGGTAAGAAAAATCATAACTACTATATATTTCTTCCAATCACCAAGAAATTCACGAGGAACTCTTTTCAATAATGGATTCTTTATCTTATTACGTGCCATATTAATTACCAATCCAATTCCATAGCTGAGATTTTGTTATCATTAATATCGTTATGTCTTACTACACCATCACGTAGCTTTACCACATGATCTGCCATATACTTAATAGCCTCATTATGAGTAACCATGATGATTGTATTGCCGTATTTAGCATTTACATCTTCAATAAGCTTCAAAATTTCTTTTGATGTGTTGTAATCAAGTGCACCTGTTGGTTCATCACAAAGAAGAATATCTGGATTTTTTACAATAGCTCTGCCGATAGATACTCTTTGCTGCTGTCCACCAGATAACTGATTAGGAAGCTTGTTTCTGTGATCCCACAAACCAAGTGTTGTAAGAAGTTCGTCAATATCAAGTGGGTCATCAGACAAATAAGCACCTACTTCAATGTTTTCCTTTACAGTAAGATTTGGAATCAAATTATAAAGCTGGAACACATATCCAAGGTGCTTTCTTCTATAGTTGGTAAGCGTTTTCTCATCCATTTCTTCAAGTTTGTCACCATTAATAGAAATGTATCCTGAATCAGCACCGTCGATTCCTCCAATAATGTTAAGCAAAGTGGATTTTCCTGAACCAGATGGTCCTAACAAAACACAGAACTCACCTTTTGATACCGAGAAATTCATTCCCCTTAACACTTCTTGACGGCTCTCACCAGAACCAAACCCCTTGCGAAGGTCGCAAACCTCCAAAAATTTTCTCTCCTGTTCTGACATATTCTATACTCCTTCTTCTCTTCGGTTAGTTGTAACTAACCATCTTTAACGAGGTGAGTATATCACCAAAAAACGTCATAAAAAGCAATCCTGACTTTTTGGGGCAAGTTTTCTTCCAAAAGGGCTAAATTCCAAATAAAAACCGCTTATCCAAGGATAAGCGGCTATGGTGTTATGCTATATACAACTTATGGTGCGAGCTTAATAGTGTCGCTATTACAAAATTTTATAAAGTCGTCACACATCTCATGGCGGAAGTCACCCTTTTCGTAAGGCACCCAAAACTGTCCTTCTGAAAAATTGGCCCACGTAAGCACGTACGCACATCTTTTACCTTCTTCTTTACTACACAAAGTGCTATTAAGAAGAGAAAACCAATCCTTAACGCTATTACCAGATGGAGCTAATCCTTCATAGTAACCAGCACTGCTACTATCAAGAGTTCTAATTCCAATTTCTGTAATGGCATACACTTTACCGTGAGAAGCCGCCACATCAGAAATAATTTCAAGAGATGTTAGTATCTGACCAAGAAATGGATCTCCGTACTGAGGTCTATCCCAGTACATA
This sequence comes from Saccharofermentans sp., assembly GCA_024403675.1. Classification (GTDB taxonomy): domain Bacteria; phylum Bacillota; class Clostridia; order Saccharofermentanales; family Saccharofermentanaceae; genus Saccharofermentans. The sequence goes on from JAKSRH010000013.1 coordinate 19,536, forward strand.
TCAAGACCCAAAACATCAACATACTCATCACCGGGATATCTCTTCATATACTGTGACATGGAATCTATAGGGCCATTAGGTGAATACGAATACAAAAGACTTCTAATACCTTTAACATTTCTCAAATAATCTATTGTGTACCTAAATAAAGTCACAAAAGACTCATCAGACATATGCTTAGGACCCCACCAGAACCAATCACCATTAGACTCATGAAAAGGACGGAAAATCATAGGGATTCTCTCACCATTAATATCAATACATCCATTTACAAACTCAGCGATTGCATTCAAGAACTTCAAAAACTTTGAATTGAGATCACCGCCAGGAAGAAGTCTCTCACCCACATTTCCATCAGTCATGTTAGGTGTGTAATCAATGAACTCCTTACCACCCAAAGAAAAATTAGGCATATGAGATGACAATGTAATTATTACACCTTCTTTATGGAGCTGCTTAACAACTTTAATAAGATCATCCATCTTACCTTCGTAACCCCAAAAGCTAAGTGTATCCACACCAACTACTGCTGGATGCTTACCAACTAAGTTCTTAACATCGGACTGTGTGCCGTCCTTGGCAGTGATTGACACACCAATATGGCCAGCATTCTGATGGCCAAACAAAATATAATCGGAATAAGACGCATCCTCTAATCTCTCTAAAAGAGATATAGCTAAAGGTTCTCTGATATCAATTTTCATAATTCGTGAAACCTCCTTCACGCATCAATCAAATCACTTCATCTTCTTCTGAAAATCACCAAATGGATCAGAAATATCTGCAATATCTCCACCAAGATGCTGAATTGCAGACATCATCTCATAGAATAAATCTCTGCTTATTGTACTCTGATGACGATTAATATAAGTCTTCATCATAGGGATAGCACGCTCATCACCATAATCGGCAAGACAAATTACTGCATAGATTTTGTTTGTCATATATCTAAATGCAGAGCGAAGAACGTTATAAATATCATCTGAAGGCTCTTCTTTACCAATACGAGTAAGGATAATGAGAAGATCCTCACATGGACCTTCAAGGCCATCTTCCTTATGTTCAGCAATTCTATCCATAATTACTGGGATAGATGCATCAGGGAATGCCACAAGGTACTCAGCAATAGAATCCGCAACAAAATCCAATGTCTTTGGATAACTCATAAATCTATCAATAACTGTGGAAACAAGAGAACTATCTCCTACCTGCTCTAACACCTTGAAGCAAGCCTTAACCTTCTGGAACTCCATTTCAAATAGAGCATCCTCAGACTTAAGTTCCTCATCTACCCACGCAGCATCATTAATTATAGATGCAGAATAAGAAGTAACCTTCGCCTTATCTTCTACTGAAGCAAGTGCAGTAACCACGCTACTAGGAACACCTCTATCAAGCTCAAGAGCGCAGTATTCAAGAATCTCTGTAAGCTCATCAAAGGACTTTGTCTTAAAGTACTCATTCATGGACTTACCATCCAAAAGCTCGTTTGGTTCCTGTTCCATAAGAAGACTCTGCGCGTCAGTCTCTTCCATAGCTACATGCTGTAGATACTGCTCATATGTAACATCGTCCTCATTAGGTGGCATCTCATCCATCTTATCTGCGAATTCATCAACCTTCTGCTCCAAAATAAGAGCAAGAATCTGATCGTAATTCTTAAGGACTGTCTTTATATTTTCATTCATTTATATAATTCTCCTAAATAAGTAAATATCAAAACCCATCAATTAATTATTTTACCTCATTTTATAGGTTATGTGGGGAAAACATTGTAATTTAAATATAAACAAAAAAGTCCGATGGATATCCACCGGACTTCGTATCTGGAGGTGCCACCCGGATTTGAACCGGGGAATAACGGTTTTGCAGACCGTGGCCTTACCGCTTGGCTATGGCACCATGTGCTTGACTATTATGCAAAATCAGTACTCCATTGTCAAGTAAAAGTTAATACAATCGTAAAATAATAGAACAACAAAAGACACCATCTACCCTATAGCTCCGTAGTATACTTTCTGTATGAGAAAGGTATTTATTATAGCGACTTGGGAAATTAAAAAGATTTTTACTAATTGGAAAAAAGCACTAGCTATTTTCCTTCTTCCCGCCGCGCTTATGATGGGAGCCTTAAATTTATTTCCCGCACTAATTAATTACCTAGCTACAGGCGCTTGGAACAGTAACACCATAATAGTAATCAACAGTCCTGAATCATTTAAAGAATACGTTGAAGAAACGGATGGCACTACTGTTTATAAATATGAATTCATCTCTATGGATGATTTATCAGACCCAGATAACATTAAAATTTTAAGCGAAAAAAACAAATCTTCTCTAATGATTGGGTTCTTTGTGGAAAAAAACGGGAATAAATTCGACAATGAAATACGCCACTACTACAGTGATTTGTCAGAAGGTAATAAAGACGCTAAAAGTAACGCTTATGTAGAAATATGTTATAACGAGTCTGTACCTGGTCTAGAAACCAAAGCCGAACAGTTCCAAGAAACTGTAATTACTCCGTATGGAGACTACTTATTAGATACTCTAGGCGGAAGCTATGCTTCATCTGGAATAACGCCATTTACAACTAACGGATTTAACCCAATAGGGAAAATGCTTGATTATAGAACAAGTGCAAATCAAGGTGCATCAAGAGTAATCCCTGGAATAATGGTGCTATTAATGTACTACTGCACTTACTCCCTCGTTAGCGATATATTTGCAGCAGAAAAAGAGCGTGGTTTTTATAACAAACTTATCCTCTCCCCTGTGTCGCGTAAAAATATACTAACAGGAAAACTATTAGCTATTATGGGAATTGTATCAGTTTCGGCAATAGTGACACTTTTAATGATGTTTATATCTTCTTGGATTAACACATCAAATGACGCCATGTCCCTTCTACCTTTTGGTATGTGGCTTACTCCAATGCAAGTGGTTTATATCATAATTCAAATTATCCCAGCTGCACTTCTAATGGGAGCTATTACAATAAATATAGTTTTTAATACAGAAAAGATACAAGATACTATTATGTGTCTTCAGTACCCATTAGTTTTGTTCCTATTTGAATTTTTTATTCAGATGTTCCGCTGGACGAGACCACTTACACTAGAATTCTTTGTGCCACTTCATAACACTGCACAATTTACCAGAGATGTATTTATGTCAGAGGAACATTGGTGGAGAGCTCTAATAACTATAACGGTTAACACCATCCTCGCTCTTCATATAATAAAGAAAACTCTACGAAAGGAATTGTCCAAATGATTAAAGTAACTGATGTACACAAAAGTTATACCAAAAACACAGAGACCGTTAAGGGCGTTAGTTTTGAAGTGAAACCAGGTACTGTATTTGGACTTTTGGGACCAAACGGCGCTGGTAAAACAACATTAATGCAAATGGTTGCCACCTTACTTAAACCATCATCTGGTTCCATTGAAATTTGCGGAATAACAGCTAATACAGAAAAGGACCTTCTAGAGATCCATAAGAGAATTGGATTTTTAACAACAGAAGTTAAGTTAGATCCTCTCTCCACGCCTAACAAGCTATATGACTTCTTCGCTAGATTGTACGATATTCCAGAAGATTCCATAAGTGCGTGCAAGAAGGTCTCTTTTGATAGATTCGGCATAGGCCCATTTGCAGATAAAAGAATTGTCGAATTATCTACTGGTATGAAACAAAAGGTATCTATAGCAATAAGCCTTATTCATGAACCTCCAGTTGTTATTTTTGACGAGCCAACAAACGGACTCGACATATTAACTTCAAAGCAGGTATCAGATTATCTTCTCGAATTAAAAGAAAAGAACCGTGCCATTATTCTATCTACACATATTTTCTCTGTAGCAGAAAGCCTTTGCGACGATATAGCCATATTAATTGATGGTCGAATCGCAGCTCAGGGAACAACAACAGAGTTAATGGCTCAAACATCAACTTCAACATTTGAAGATGCTTTCTTTAAGCTTTATACAGAAAACCATAAGGAGTGATAGTTGAACAGAACAATAAAGACAATAGCTGGAAATATCATCCACAAAAAAGGAAAAAGTTCCACTAATATGCCGAATGCGATTTTACACATCTCGGTTCAGTTTATTGTAGCAATTTCACTTATGTTCTTTACCTTTGGACTCTGGTGGCTAAGGTGGTTTTACGTTGGCGACGAAGTGTACAACGTAATCATGGTTAACACTCCTCAATCCTATACTGAATATGCTAAGGAAAATGAGATATTCATCAATAAAAACCTCATGCGCACATGGGATGCCAACTACGACTATATTACTTTTGGCCGTTGGATGCGAAGTGACGACGCATACATGACAGTGGTGTTCCCTTCAAATTTTGATGAATTAGTTGAATCAGGAGAAGACGCTGACATTCTCACATACTACAGAACAAATTCTTTGGAATATATGTATTACAAAGAAGATTTTATAAAAAATGAACTAGAGGGATATAAGCAATACATCAAAGAACAAAAGGGCATTACGATAGCAGAATCAGGTGCTGTAGGCACAAATATATATGGTATCTCTACATCTAAAGAAGACATACATTCTGCGGCCTATTTTACTAAAATGTTTGCTCGAACTTTTATTCCACTTGTAGCTTTCATTATTGTTCTATATTTATCAATGAGTTCAGGTACAAATGTTATAGCTGGAGAAAAAGAGCGAGGTACATTCGCAGCTATTCTTATGTCTCCTGCTAAAAGAGTGAACATAGTAATTGGAAATATCCTTGGTGTCACAATCAAAGCATTGATACCATCCGTGATTTTTTTACTACTTGTCTTCATTCCAACAACGTATAGATCGCTTAGTGGTGTCATCGGATTTTTTAGCGTATTTTTACTGTTAATAAGTCTAGGTATATTTATCGCTTCCATAACAATACTAATTTCTGTACTAAATGATTCTGTTGTCTCCGCTCAGACAGCCTTTCTCCCAATATTTCTTGTAATGGTAGCCGTGTGCGTTACTTGCATCCAGAGCGTTGGAGAAGCTGCTAACTTTTACTATATGCTTCCTGTTTATGGACATTTTTACGGTATCGGAGACAACATTATTGGCGAAGGAAATATACTTAATACCATCATTTGCCTTATCACTTCAGGCCTTTTCTCATATCTATGCATCTACATTTCGGAAAAGCTCCTTCATATGGAACGATTTACCGTCTCTGGAAATCAAATTACAGATAAGGAAATCCGCAGAGCCGCAAAGCTTGTAGAAGAACAATCCCATGATTATGTTTCCAAACCACGTGCTACAATTTTTGATTTTAAGGGCACTAAGAGAATCCCAACTTTAAGTTTCTTTTCTGACCAAATTGTTTATCCGCTAGTTGTACTTTCAATATTTCAATTATTAGCGCTTATTCCCACAGCCATTATGTATATGCGTAAGCCTGAATATTCTCAGTTCATCTATAGTCTCAAGGATGTTTCTGGAGTGCCAGAAGTAATAAGTAAATCTTTCGAAATAATGGCAATTTTCCTTGGTGATCCTGCCTTTTTGATTTTTATGTCTATAGGCTACATGGGAATTATTATTACGTATTTCCTACGAGTAAAGTATAAGGAAAAGGGCTCATATATAACTTTGGGTCTAGGTGGCACTAATAAACTAAGAAACTATGCGAAAGGCCTCGCACTTGGTTTATTACTAATGGGTTCTGTTTATCTTGTCCTCATAATCACAGGCCAACTTACTCCATCTATGCCTACCCTTACAGCAGGAAATATACTAACAATATTTGCAGGAATACTTATGTGGTTACCTCAAGGTGCCGCAGAAGAAGTAATGTTCCGCGGATTTATGCTTCCACGTCAAGGCGCACGTTATGGAACAAAGTTTGCACTCATTTTCTCATCAGTTCTTTTCGCAGGATTTCACAGCATGAACGTAGGCTTTACCCCTCTTGCTTTTATCAATCTTTTCCTTATCGCCTTTTTCTTCGCATTACTAGATTTGTACGCAGGTCACATCTGGTACTCATGCGCAGCACATACAATGTGGAATTTCTTACAAGGAAACGTATTTGGATTACAAGTAAGTGGTAACCAAGGAGCCGCTACTTTACTCACTGCAAATTACACTTCAAATGCTAAAGACATCATTACTGGTGGGGCATTTGGACCAGAGGGTGGCTTAGCAGTAACCTTTGTCACCATAGTAGCTATCGTTATTTTAGTAGTTATAAAGCGTAGAAATAAGCACTTCCTTCATCAGAATTAATACATTTAAACTGTGTATCAAAAATTGAAGTTAAATCTTCTGTTGTAAGGCAGTCTGTCTCCTTAATAAGTTTGCCGTCCTTCATAAGAAGAATTTTATCTGCGTACTTTACTGCATCATTAATATCATGAAGAACAATAATAAAAGATTTATTCTCCTTATCACAAAGGTCGCGAACTATATTAAGAATTAATCTCGTATGCTTAACATCTAAACTAGAGGATGGCTCATCAAGAATTATCCATGGTGCATCTTGGCAAAAACATCTCGCAGCCATAGCACGTTGTTTTTCGCCACCACTTAAAGTATCAAACAATCTATCTTCAAGTTCATTTATCTGCATGATGGATATAGCATCTTCAACCTTCTTCACATCAACAGAGTTAAGGCCTCCAAAGAACTTCTTTGGATTATAGCGTCCAAGCTCCACATACTCTCTTACTGTAAGATTTATTATTCCTAATGTTTCCTGGGCAACATAAGCAATATTGCCCTTAGCGTACTTATCCACTATTGCCTTAACGAGTGTAGACTTGCCGCAGCCATTTGGGCCTAATACTACATAAACTTTACCCTCTGTAAAATCAAAAGAAAAATCATCAAGAGCCTTCTTGGAGCCATAAGACACTGTAAGATTTTTTACATCAATACTCATCGTCTTACCCTCCTATTCTTAAGGAGAAGATAGAGGAAATAAGGACCTCCGATAATATCAGTAATGGCACCTACAGCAATTTCACCAGGATTTAAAATGCTCTTAGCAGCAATATCACAAACAGTCATAAACACCGCACCAACAAAAAAGCACATAATCGCCTTTTGTCTTGCTTTATTTATTCTAAAAAATGAAACCACGTGAGGAATTACAAGGCCCACAAAACCAATAATACCTGAGTTTGCTACACATATTGCAAGCATAAAAGATGCCGCTGTCATCAAAATACCTAAGGAAACATTCATGTTTACACCAAGGGATGTCGCTGTCTCCTTGCCAAGTTTTAAGATATCAATTCTAGGAGCAAAGATAAAAATAATAGAATTAAAAATGATTGCCGATACTATAAGCACAGATAGTTTGTCACTTGTAGAAAAAGTAAAGGAACCAAGCATCCACATATAGATTTTTTCCATACTATCTTTTTGGTGTGTCATTATTAATGTAATAAGTCCGCTAGTAACAGACGAAATGGCAATACCCGCAAGAAGCGTAGATGAAGGATCAAATTCTCCACCAATTCTTGCTATACCAAATACAATGATCCAAGTGACAAGAGCACCAATAATAGCCGCTATATAATTACCTGTAATGCTACCACCAATAATAGGGCCTGATAATCCAAGCATAATGGAAATAGATGCACCAAGCGCACTGCCTGAGGACACGCCCAGGACAGAAGGATCAGCCATCGGATTTTTGAAAAGGCCCTGCATAACAGAACCAATTACCGCTAAACTTCCACCAATAACTGCTGCAGTAAATGCACGGGGAATTCTGATTTTTTCAATAATAATCAAGGCGGATTTCGATAGCTCATCTTTGTTTCCTGAAAGGTACAAAAGAACTTCCTTTAATGTAACGTTACTACTTCCGAGACAACAGGAAACTGCCACCGCAGCAAAAGCCGCGATGACAGCTACCAATAACTTCAAATAAAAGTGTAAATTATGCTGCCTCATACTCTGCAATAGCATCTACGAGAATCTGAACAGCCTCTACGTTACGTGGAGTCTGTCTTACGAAAATATTCTCATCAACAGCAATTACTCTACCCTCCTGAACTGCTGTAAGAGCAGAATATGGCTCAAGAGAAATAAAATCATCATATGTCCATGTGCTGATTACAATAAAGTCTGGGTCCATGTCGATGAGTGTCTCTGGATCAAGCATTGCCCACTGATCAAGATCACCAGCTGCATTCTTAGCACCAGAAGCTGTGATAATACCATCAATGAAAGATCCACCACCTGCAGACCAATCACCGTACTCACCATAACTTACTACATAATAAACTGTAGCATCTGTATCAACTGCCTCAATAGCGTCGAGATCTGCCTGTACATCAGCAATAAGATCCTCAGCTACATCCTCTGCATCAACATAAGAAGCAACTTCTGCGATAAGATCAAGCATACCATCAATAGAAGTACCCTCTGATACCATTACGCAATCAATACCATACTCATTAAATGCAGCGATTGTATCCTCATCAACAAAATCAGATACGAGTACAACTGTAGGCTCAACTGCAGCAATAGCCTCTACATCAAGAGCATAAAGATCACCAACTACAGGATAGTTAAATACCTCTTCTGGATAATCATCATAAGTAGATACACCAACGAGCTTGTCCTCAGCGCCAAGAGCAAAGATAATCTCTGTTACTTCTGGGGAAAGACTTACTACTCTGATATCAGAATCAACATCTACAACAGTAGCTTCTGTTTCCTCTGCTGTTGTCTCTACAACCTCTGTCTCTTCAGCTTCTGTTTCCTCTGCTGTTTCCTCTGCAACAGTAGTCTCTACAGACTCATCAGCTGTCTCGTCATCCTTAGAACAAGCTGCAATACTCATCACAAGTGCAGCTGCGAGGATAACACTCATAGCCTTCTTCATAAAAATGACCTTTCTTACTCATACCGCCCTCCGCAGTATAGTAAAACAAATAAAACTCATCGGCAGGTTTCCTGGCTCATGACCTTAAAGGTATCTCCCTTCTCAAGCAAAGCTCAATGGTAATGAGATTCCATATGGCCATTAACAGTAGCGGGGGCTGTCACGGATTTACACCGTGTTCCCTTTTACCCCTTGTTACAGGGCACCGACGGCACGGTTAATTATATATCAATTACACTCGATAATAACCCAACGGATATTTAGTGAATCTGTCAAATTTGAGGAGCATGTATTATCGTAAACTATTGAATATCTATCAGACGCATAGGTGTTGATTTCGTAGAGAAGCTCTGAATCTCCTGTGCCCATATCAAGAATAAAGGCATCTGGATGATACTGATCACAGAAAACATCAAGATCATAAAGATTACTAATATTCATCTTGCCTCTAATATGGTCCACACCTGAATACTCTGACATAAATGGATCTATACGATTATCTATATGAACTGGAACATCATAAAAAGCAAGCCATGATCCTGTATTAAATGTATTAAATACTCTCTCATAACCCTGTGCCTTAACATAATCGACAACACCTATATCATAAGCAGCCATAGCTTCAATATCATGCATAGTGTTTGTCTTAAAATACTTTGTGCCATAAGTAACACCCGAATACAAAGTAAGAGCTGCACAAGCGAGAACAAGAATCTTATAGGACATATCAGAAATAGAAATCTTCTCTACTCTAATTCTAAATACATTCTTGTTAACCCAATTGAGAAGCGACTCTATCTCCTCTGGTGCAAAAAGCAAATAAACAATAGATAAATAAAGAACAAATCTAGTGTACTTACATGTAGCTACAAAGAACATTGCAAACAATGCTACTTCAGTGATTTTCTTCTTATCAAACTGTCTTACCTTCTCATTTGTCATGAATCCAACAAATACGAGAAGAATTGCAATTGACTGGAATACAGAAAACTTGTGTGGCTGCCATTCTTCAACAAACGCCCAAATATCTGTAGCGCCCATCTGCTTAAGACCAAATGTCCATATACGAATACCAATAGGATTAATAAGTGTCACGCCAAATGCAATAACGATACTACCTAAGTACCAAAGACCATTTTGTACTTTCTTAAAAACAAATTCTATAACTACAAATACGGCCATAACCATAAAGAACACAGGTAAAATACCACCGTGAAGCCATGCCAACGCATAAGAAAGTCCTACAAAAGTTGCCGCTTTTGCTTTGTAGCTCATTTCGTTTCTAAACATAACTACAATAAGCACCATAATTGCAAGTGCAGAAGTAACGGAAGGTCTTACATTATAATCTGGAAAACCTCCGAGAAATGGCACAAGAACTAAAACTAAAGAGCTAATTAGAGGGTGCGCTTTATCCCTTAAATAATTTACACCAATAAATACTGTACCTAGATTAAAAATAGCGCCTACAAGAATAACGCCCCAAAGGCCAAGCATCTTGTACATAAATCCAAGAAGGAAGTACCAACCTTCTTCATGTGCTGTCCATGTTAAATCAGGGTGCCAGCTATATACCTCTTCAAGCATAAAATGACCACCAGATATTCCATCAAGACCTGTCTTAATCTGGATAGCAGTATCACCAACCATGCCATACATACTAGCTACTGCAGTAAAGGGATTAAATGCATATAAAGCAACAAGCACCATCAATAAAAATGATGCTGAACTATACTTGTACTTTTTCTTTGTTTTAAGCGATGACACTGAATACATGGCTGTATTTTATCAAAATGTTTTAAACAAAAAAACCCGTCCTAACTTAAATAGTTAAGACGGGTTTATTATAAGAATCAAACTAGAAGAATTATCCTCTCTCGTTCATAACAGTGTTTACTCTGTTTTCAAGAATATCTGTAACCTGATCAATACTCTTCTGTCCAGAAAGATATGCTGGAATCTCTTCTGAAATAATAACTGTAATTGATGGGTCACTAATAACTACATGTCCTGTAGAAATGATGTCTGATTCAAAAGTATTTACAATAGACTTATCAAGCTCAACACCTGCACTTGGTCTGCCAGACATAGAGAAATTACCCTCGCCTCTAACTGACTTATTGTAGTAATCAATCATGTCATTTGCTGTAGACTCAAATGCACTAATCTTAACAGGGAATGACCATGTCTGTGAAATAGAAATTTGTGCCTTCTCACCAAGAAGAATTTCTACAAATTCCCAACATGCATCAACATCTATGGCCTGACTAGAAATAGCTACAGAGTTATAAGTTAAGATTTCTGGTCCTCTAGCGTCATAAGAAGGAAGGCCAAGAATCACCTGATTCTGAGGTCCATTATCAGAATTATAACTATCAAGATATGAAGCAAAACCACTGAAGGAAGTGTAAGACGCTGCAGGTGCTTCCCAGGAATCTGTCCACATCATCTCGTCATCCTCATACTCGAAGTGCTCGTTTACATTATCCTTTACATAATCTGCTAATTCATTAAATGCTTCATTATTGTAGCTTGCCTTACCACCATCAATAAAGAGGTCATTCATAGAATCAACACACGCTGTAAAGTAATCAACCTGACCAAGAGTAATAGGGTCATCACCATTACATACCTTATCAACAAAAGTCTTATACTCGTCAAAAGTAAACCCTGTCTGACCAGACTTTACATTTTTCTTGTCAGTAATAATACCCATCATGTAGAAGGAAGTTGGAATCTGGAAAAGCTTACCATCAACCTTGGCACCATCAAACACATTACTAAAATAACCAGACACACCAAACTCATTCATATATGAAGTGAGGTCTGTAAGATAAGCTTCATTATTAAGCTGTCCATATGGGAAACCACCAATAATAATGTCAGGACCATCACCATTCATAAGATCAATAGCAAGCTGATTACTTAATTCAGCCTGTGCCTGATTGTACATCTGATTCCACTCTTCCTGATTCAAATTAGAAGTGTAATCCATATTATCGTCGAGATTATAGCTTTCATCTACAATAAGGAAATAATCTGGATTTGTCTCATTGTAATCAACGATTGCATCTGCTGTAGCAACATCTATACTACTAAGGCAACATACTTCAAGGATTGTCTTTCCTGCATTAGGATTGCTATCTGCCTTTGTCATAACAACAATGCTTGTTTCTGTTTTTGATTCAGCATATGGAGCATAATTATCAATCTGTGAGAAGAATGTTACGGAATTATCATCAATATCAAGAAGTGAATAAGTATTAATCTCTGCCTTATTTACACTACAGTTATTAAAATCCAATACAGAAACTGCTTCACCATTATCAAAATCAAGCTTATAGACACCTGAAGTGCTTACAGAATATGCAGCGCCATTAGCTGTTGCAATGTTATATGTGTTTATATCTTTAAGCCAGTCTGTATCCTTAACTTCTTCCATCTTTCCGTTAGTAAGATCCAAAGTGTACAGGCCAGAACTACCTTCAGTACTAGCAATAACAATTCCAGTTGTCTCACTTGATGAAAGGATTTTATCGATATTCCAGAAAGACTCATTAGGGAATAATTCTCCCATATTTACGGAAAGCTTTGAGCCAGACTTATCAGTAATCTCAAGTCTATAAGTAGAACCGTTATCATTAGGAATCCAATACTTTTCCACTTTATAATCGCCTACTTTTTCTACGCCTTCACTGTACTCATCCTCATTATAAGTCTGATTAGATGTATCGTTTGTAGTTGGAACTGGCTTACCAATCTCACCTGTTTTAAGATCAATAGTAACCTCAAATAATTCCTCTTCCCATGTCCTTTCATCATAAACGGTGAGTATACCTGTAGCTGTACTACCATCTACAGTAATATCGCCAAAATAAGAATTCTCTTCATCAGAAACTGTACTCAAATTAATACTCTGAGTAATATTACCGGACTTATCAAAAACAACTAAATCATTAACTTCATAGTCTCTCCAGTTATCAGTATCCCAGTCAAAATCTGCTGGAATAGTTTTACTACCGCCAACTCTCATAACATAACTATCTTCAAAGCTATCACAATACTCAAAATAGATATAATCGTAATTGGTGCCATCCTTATAATAAGCACCTGACAAATCGATTTTTTCTACTGTATACCAAGGTGCGTCATCTGGAATGACTTCTCCCTGTTTTTTCTTCTTGTTACATCCGGATACAAATATAGTTCCGAATAACATAGAAGCGATTAGCGAACCAGCAATAATTTTTCGCCACGTTTTCATTTTCTTAGTCCTCCTGCATAAAATATTCCATGTTATTTTCTATATCACGACCTGCCAATTCAGGTTCATAATCACTGTCATAACCGCCATTTGCCAATAAATATAAAGGCCCATAGCAAGCATATCTTAGTTCAACATCTGCTACATACACATTACTTATACCAGAAATAAAGCCATCTAGTGTGTCCTTTGTGTGTTCTTCTTCATCTATCATCAAATATTCTAATGCTTCTTTATTTACAGGTATACCATAATTGTAACTACCGCAAACAATCTGAGATTCATACGAGATGGAATTAAGCAAAAATTCCTTAGCGCCATCCTTAGTGTCAGAAGAGGAAGTTATTCCTAGACAAAGAATTGGTTCTGCAGCTACTGTGCGTCCATCACCAGATGGCAAAGCGTAAAGTGTACTTCCATCTTCATCCATATAAGTAAAATCATATATAGAAAAAAATCTACCGTAGTAATAATCAGCATAGTAATCAGATTCCACATCACATGCATTAGTTGACCACACAGAATACACCATAAAATTCATTAAGCGATCAAACTCTTCATTTTCAGAAAAGCTTATATTTCCTGTCGTTCTGTCTATATACAAATTATATTGGGAACTAATTAGCTCCTCAGCATATTCTTCTGGTGTACAACTCATAGCAATAGGGTCTTCCCCATTCCACTCATCATTAACCATGTTTGCATAATTACTGTACGACATACTATCAGTCAATGATGCATTATCAGAATTATCACTATAATCGATAACACCACTAACAAAATATGCAACTGGCATAAATCTATTTCCAACACTAGAGGAAGCATTAATTATATTAGTGTAATAATCATCATCAGATAAATCAGCATATATATCCGATAAATCTTCCATTAATCCCGGTTCAGCCAGCTGGGCCCAAAAGCCCTCTGTCGCTACGACATCAGGTGCATTAGGCCCGCTGATGAACTCTTCAAATTCCATGCTGAAAGCGCATTCTTCTGCTAACTTTAGCGAATACTCATCTTCATTGGTTACAGAAACATCATTAATAATCTCATTAATTCTATTATCCACGTCGATATTACTAATAATTGGATTAACGCCATCACAACTGATAATAAGAGGAACCGCATAATAATCATCATTAGTCTCATTAAAAATATCAATTTGCTCTGGAAGATAACTAGGGATACTTCTAGGGCATCCTATAGTAATCTCTGTACGTTCTTCATATGGATTATCACAGGAAGACACCTTCTTTAATGTTTTCTCAAATGACTCTTCATAGTCCACAGTCATAAAACTAATATCTGTATTTGATAAAACTATTGGGAATGAATCCAAAATATCAAATCCTGCATCTACCATGTATCTGCCATCCACAATACATACAGGTTCGCCATCTATAATGACGTATAATCCTGAATCATCATAAGCAAATAAATAACCATTGAAATTAAAATACAAGGACCCGCTATTAATATATGAATAACTATTATCGAGAAGTTCTCCTTCTTTAGATACAATTACAGTATCTATATCAAAATCTCCATCATAATAATTTATCGCGTAGGCGTCTTCACTTACACTTGCGACACAATTAACATAATTCACCTCTTCACCGACAATATCTTCCAAATAAAGACTATTGGTAGGTTCTAAAGACGAATCATAAAAACGAAGTTCGCAGTCATCGCCCCAGAAATCATATTCATAGAACTTCATTACAGACAAGCACGTACCATCATTTACGTTATACGCAGAAGTTATAACTTCACCATCTGAAAGCAAATCAACTGTCTCGCCAATATCGCCAGACTCTTCATCTATAACATGAACTTCACTATTAATCACAATGTCTGAGTTAAAATTCTGATTTGTGGATTTATAGTAATCCAATTCAATATAATTACTACCTGCAATATTAAAGGTAATCAAATCAACATATGTATCATTATTACTTGCATCTATATCAATCACATTTTTAACCAAATCGTTGGCAACATTGTATCTATAGATTTGATATATATCAGAATCCTCATCATATGTTGAAATAAAAATATCTCCCTGGGAATCAGGATAATACTTCTCATCAAGTCTAAAAAAGAAATACGCCATCTCATCAAACCCAATTGATTCCACTTGATGCCAACATCCCTTGGAAGATTCAAATTCCATAGGAATAATTTCACGAGTTTGCTCTTTAAAAGCTGGATTAATAGGGGCTTCTGTTGTAGCAGGTGCCAAAGTAGAAGAAGTCTCTACAACAATTGTTTCTTCTAGTTGCTCCGTAGTATTTGACGACAAAGATTCGACTGCAGCTTCACCTTCTGCAGCATTACAAGAACACAGGATACTTCCTGTAAGCAATGTAGTTAAAATTGTAGAAATCTTTTTTCGCATACAATAAGGACGATTGTCCTAATAATAGTGTTGCAATTTATTTTGTAAGATCGATACTGCCTCTCTTCATGATTGCAGAAATCATTACGCCATTGCCACCACTTCTTCTAATCAAAGTAGAAATATTATTATCAGCAGCAAGGCAAGCCGCAGCAGTACATAAATCTGCTGTCTGTCTTCCAGGTGCATATGTAGGCTTAAGTGGGACCTTAACTGCATTAAGAAGTCTCAAATCATAAGATGTCACATAACTTCCAATATCAGATGCAATCTTCATAACCGCATCACTTTCCTTAGCCATAGTAGATACTGCAATTGTAGATACTGCCAAAGGATCAATTTCATGTCTTGTTAGCACATCCTGAACCGTCTCAGAAGCATAATCTGGATCGACTCTACCTGTTGTAAATTCCACACCTACGGCAATATGTCTAGGAATAAGCTTTAAACACTTACCCTTATTAGGTACATCTGGAAGCTTAGTACAAGTAATAAATATTGTGTACTCATCAGCCTCACAAGCTGACTTATATGCCTGCTTAATCTCATTATGCTGATTGCTTCTAAGTAAATATGTAGAATAACTAATACTATCAAGAACCGGCTCACTTAATCTAACCTGCATATCACTATAAACAGTGACATTACCACCATTTGACACATAACTAGAAATCTCCTTAAGAAGTTCTTCGTTATCTGGTGTCATATGATACTCTTCCACAGGCTGCATTAGATCTGCAGCAAGTTCCTTCTTATCAATAGGGGATGACAACGCGTTACAGCCAGCCACATCACACATCTTTGCAAACAACTCATAAGTGTTATATCCACTGTGCTTTAAAATCATCGCATTAGTACCATCTGACGCCATACAGAAGATAGGATACTTAGTGCCTGCCGGATAAATCTTCTCTGTAATAATCTTTACAGATGATGCTGGTGGAAGAATCAAAACAACTGCTCCATCAACACGTGGGGAAGCCTCGCCATTAAGAAAATCATCAAGTGTATCAATCCACTCACCTTCAGCCTTGCTAAGAAGCATGTTACCTACTTCTCGAGCTGCTTTAGAACGGGCATAACAGAATAAATACATGGCGTAATCCCCCTTAAGTCAAACTTCTTAAATTTTATCATATAATATATACAAATAACCAAAAATTACTGGTTATGGGAGGTTTTGAGATGAAAATTGTGATTATGGATGGGTCTGCCGCTAATCCAGGCGACACTTCGTGGCAACCCTTCGAAGAAATTGGTGAAGTAATCGCTTATGATGTTACTTCCACTAATCAGATTATTGAACGAGCAAAAGACGCTGAAATTGTAATTACAAACAAGACACCATTTACCAAAGAAACTCTTGAGGCGCTACCTAACCTCAAATATATCGGTGTCCTTGCCACAGGTTACAATGTAATTGACCTAGAGGCAGCAGCAAACCTTGGCATAGTTGTAACTAATGTTCCTGAATATGGCACATATGCGACCATGCAACACACATTTGCTCTTCTTTTAGAACTTACTAACCATGTAGCGCTTCACAGTAATTCTGTTATGGATGGCGACTGGATAAAGTCTCCTCAGTTTTGTTACTGGAAGGCACCTCTCATGGAATTATGGGGAAAAACTATTGTGGTGGTAGGTTACGGCAAAATAGGTCGCCGTGTATGCGACACAGCAAAAGCCTTTGGCATGAATGTAATTGCAGTTCCACACCATATGCCTGAGCACCAAGAAGAAGGCATTACTTTCTTGCCTTTCGAAGAGGCTATTCCAAAGGCAGATATTATTAGTCTTCATGCGCCACTTACACCTGATACTAAGAATCTCATAAATAAGACAACAATATCCAAAATGAAAAAGAGTGTTCTTATTATCAATGCCGCTCGTGGCCCAATGGTAAATGAGGCGGATATGCGAGAGGCATTAGAACAAGGCTATATCGCAGGCTATGCCACAGACGTTATTTCAACTGAACCAATGATTTCTGATAATCCTCTTATGGGAGCACCAAACTGCATATTAACCCCTCACATTGCATGGGCACCTAAGGAAACTCGCGAAAGATTAATAGACGTCGCTGCTGACAACATAAAATCTTACCTAAAAGGAAATCCAATTAATAAGGTCAACTAACAAGTTGACCTTTATTTTTGGGTAAAAATATTGAAAGCACCCGGAATCGGATGCTCTCAACATGGAATAAGGGATAGATATAGAAAATTGTCATAAATCAATGTAAGCAACAGTAATTATTACTTACGTAAACGAATAATATCAAGATACAACCCAATAATCAACCTCAAATTTGACAAATTTGTGAAATATCAAAAAAGACTAAGTAAATCCTTGTATTTAAGTGCTTCTATCACTGTTCTACATGTATAACTTCGTCATTATACATAGCATTTATGTACTCTCTTGCCTGTTCAACTGTTGCCATATCAGGTTCCATTACGTATACAGCCTGATTACGGATGGAATATGTAGTGCAGCTATTACCTGTACCAGTAACACTATACTTCTGAACATCCCAATCGCCACCATCATCAAGCTGTGCACTAACAAGAGCACTAAGAAGATCATCTGGCATACTTGTAGTACAGCTTCCCTCAATGCCCTTCATTGTCTCTTGATAATTACGGAGAAGTGCTGGTGAAGTCATCTTATGGATGACAGCCTCAATTACCGCCATCTGATTACGTCCACGCTGTCTATCACCATCAGCAAATGAATGTCTCTCACGTGCAAAGCAAAGTGCTGCATCACCACTTAGGTTAGCGTTTTCACCCTGTACGAAATTATATCCACCATAACTGAAGTTATAGTCAGAATAAACTGTAACGCCTCCGAGAGCATCAATAATCTGTCTAAATCCTGTGAAGTTAACTCTGAAGTAATAGTCGATATCTACGTCATAGAGTTCACCAAGTGTAGCCGCAGAACAGTCGATACCGAAGTTACCAGCATGTGTAAGCTTATCCTTCATGGAACTTGAACCACCATCTGGTAAGCCATATAAAGTTACATAATAATCACGTGGTGTTGAAACAAGCAAAATCTGTCTTGTATTTGGATTAACAATGGCAATGATATTTACATCGCTTCGGCTTCTAGCGTTTACATCACCTTCAGTATCAATACCACTAATGAAGATGGCAAATGTGTCATTTGCATCTTTTTCACTCTCACTTGCTGTTCTAATTACAGTTGTAATGGAGAAAGAACCGATTTCACGAACTCTATCATAAACATCTGTATAACCTTCAAGTTCTGCAATAGTATCAAGGTTAGCCTTACTCATAATCATGGCGTCTGTTGTGCCATAAAGAAGTCCATCAATCTGTGACATCATATCAGGGAAATCCATAGTGTCTGGCTCTCTGCCGATTTCTTTCTTTACCTTCTTAATAATGTCATCAGGATCATTACTTTCCATAGCAAAACTTGTTCCGAAACTATAATTTGCTACATCACTAAAATCCTCTGCTGGATCATCTACTCTAACGTAAATAGCATACTCTGTGCTTTCTACTGTAATTCCAGTAATAGATGCAAGTGTACTAAGACCACCATATACATAATAAATAACAGCAGCAAGTCCTGCACATGTAAGTATTGTCATTACAAGGCCTACATTAAACTTCTTACGTGGGAACCCACCCTTAAGAAGACACAAATTAAGAATTACAAAAAATACAAGAACACCAAGTGCAATCAAGATATATTTAATAGGAAGCATTCCACTCTTGATAGTAAGGAATCCTGTAATTATGGTAAGAATAAGCTGGATAATAAATAATATTCCACCGATTAAACGAAGAATAAAGTTTGCAGGCTTAGCATTTCTCTTTTCACGTCTAGCGTCCTTTGCCTCCTGCTTTGCTCTTCTTTTTTCTTCTAGCTTCTGCTCTTTCTTAAGTCTCTTCTTTTCTTCCTTCTTAGCTCTCTTCTTTGTAGCCTTATCATCATATCTAGTGTTATCAGCATAACTATTCTGGTCATAGTAACTCTGAGAAGCACGATTAGATACTCTCTGTGGAGCTGGAGCTGGTTGTGGCGCTCTTTGAGGAACTCTCTGTGGAGCCCTTGCATTCTGTGGATAACCAGCATTCTGATAATAGTTTTGTGCTGCATTTGGCGCAGGAACAGGTGCTGGTCTTGGTGCCTGATTCTGATACATACCAGGCTGATATGCGCCAGGCTGATAACCACCCTGCTGATACATGCCAGGCTGGTATCCTCTCATTCCCTGATTTGAAATATCATTGAGAGCACCCTCATCAAATGACATTTCTTCAGGAATATTGTTATAGTCATTTCTCTTCATATTTATCCCTCTTTCTTTACAACCCTATTATTAAAATCCCTATAAGCCAATAAATACATACCCAAATTAGTTATTTATAGGGCAATGTCACTTTTTCCCCTTTGACTGAACTATAACTCCAGCTGTGAAAAGCATTATGGCAAGAATACCCCCAAGTAGCACTTGTGAATCTATTCTAGTATTAGGAAATATGACGTTTCCTAGCTTCACACATGTCTCTTCTACTATCGAATTAACAATCATGTATTTGGAACACAATGAACCTGTAATCTGTGCGCCGCCTGCCGCAGTAAAAATTATAATTGCCCATCTTTGTACAGACTTGATTGCAAATCCAATAATTAATCCAAGAAGAATACCTGCCACCCATGTCAACAGCATAGCTTTCGTAGAAGTATCCCCTGTATACTGACGATAGCACGTATTAATCCAATAACCCATTCCTATCATGGCAGTAACAATGACTGCTTTCATGTAAAAGTAGAAAGCAAGACTTGCCATTCCAATAACGATTAGTAATACAAAAACAAATCTCGCTATATCATTTCCAGCTAATCCTAACAAGGAACTATAAGCATCAAATATGTGTTCTGCCAAGAAGAAACCAATTCCTGCCCCAATTAACGATAAGCTAAGTCTAAAAAACTTATATCCCGCAAAACACACAAACAATCCAAAAACTATTAATAGGATTGAAGGCATACTAAAAACAATTACCATGTTTTAAGACTTTCCTCTAATATACTTCTCACTTCTTCTATCGTAGAAGCCTGACAAAGTTTGGTTTTTATCACCGCTGATCCAGGAAGTCCTTTAATGTAATGTGGCATTATGCTTCTCATTTCCTTTACAGCAGTTGATTCTCCAACATGCTTCGCAGTACCTTCTAGTTCTCTTAGAAGCATAACACACTTGTCTTTAGGTGTAGGTAACACAGGGATTACATCTTCATTAAGGTGATGACGAACCCGATTAAATATCCACGGATCACCCATGGCTGCACGACCAATCATAATGCCATCAGCTTTTGTTGCATCTAACATCCTTTGGGCAGTAACACCATCGACAATATCACCATTAGCAATAAACACTACTCCACTTCCACGTATAGCATCACCAATTTGAGCAATAGCATCAATATCCGCACTGCCTCTATACATTTGTGATGCTGTTCTACCGTGAATACATATTGCTTGCGCACCTGATTCTGCTAACACCTTAGCAAACTCAGGACCATTTCTACTACTATCATTAAATCCTATTCTAGTTTTTACAGTAGCTGCCTTACCGTACTTTTCGGCCTCTTTTCGCACAGTCTCCATGATTTTTCCTGCTAATACAGGATCTTTCATAAGCGCACTACCTGCCCCTGTCTTTACCACTTTAGGCACTGGACAGCCCATATTTACGTCAATAATATCCACATTACAAAGCCTAGAGTCATTACAAATAGCTTCTATTGCTACCTTAAAATCTTCAGGTTCATTACCGAAAAGCTGTATACAAGTAACACCCTCATGCTCAGGATCAATTTCCAAATAACGAAAACTTTTCTCCGTGCCGTTATACACTATAGATCTAGCACTAACTAACTCTGTTGGTGCATAGGATGAACCTAGTTCGTGACAAATACCACGAAAGGTAACAGTCGAAGTCCCTGCCATAGGTGCCAAAGCAATTAACGGTGCAGGTATTTTTACGTTTCCAATTAATAATTCCATCTCAAATACCTTAAAAATTCTGCGATTCCCAAAATATTATTCGTGTAAATATATACAGAAAAAACACCAAGTCCAATACCTAAAAGCATTGAAAAGAACACATCTGTAAAAAAATGCACTCTCAAATAAAGTCTAGATAATGCAATTATTGCGGCATAAATATATGCGACAAAACCCATCCACGGATTCATATAAAACAAAACTGTAGCTGCTGAAAAAGAGGCAAGAGTATGTCCTGAAGGAAATGAATAATCCCAAGGTTGCTTAATAAGTAACTTGTAATTCTTATGAAAAAAAGGTCTACTTCTCTTTACAGTGTTTTTTATTAACAAATTACCTACAGCAATTCCAAGCAAAAGAGCAATAAGCATAGTGTATCCAATCTGATGATCAGGATTAGATATAAGAAGCATCAAAGCAGTAAAAATCCAGATACAACCAAGGTTACCTGTACTAGTAACTGTAACCATGAATTTATCCATCAAAGGTGAGTACAACAAATCATGTAGTCTATCAAGATTTCTTATCTCAAAAGCACAGAAACGACTCATCTGTTTGTTTCCTTCACGCTGTGCTTGCTTAACGATTTGCTGGCTTTGTTCAATTATTACTCTTTTCATAATTGTAATTGTACCACGATACTTAATTTTCATACATTTGCGACTTGAAATATTGTTTCTTTGAGACGAAAATGTTAGTTGAGAAAAAGAGGTGAATTATGACTGATTGTTTAGTTTATTTTTTTACAGGATTCCTCGACGCTGGTAAAACAAGTTTTATTAACGAGTGGATTGGTAGCGAGAACTTCCGTGATAAAAAAATCGTAGTTATCGCCACTGAAGAAGGCGAAGAAGAATTTGATAGTGATAAGTTTCCTGGTGTAAAGCTTAATATCTGTACTGTAGACACAGATGATATTTGCAAGGAACTCATGTTTGATATCGATAAAAAGTATAAGCCAGATGTAATTTTTATGGAGTGGAACGGTTCTGTATCTCCTGCCGAATTCTTCGACAAGGTAGACGTTCCTCGTCGTTGGGCGCTCGCTGCAGCAGTAGTTATCATTGATGCATCTACTTACACAGATTACTACAAGAACATGCAGACAATCTTCGCTGATTACTTTAGATTCTGCGACACTATTATCTTTAACAGAGTAGACCCTGCTGTAAATAACATTCCTAAGCTCCGTGGTTCTGTTAAATCAATTAATCCTGGTGCTAATGTTAATTTCATCAGTACAACTAATGACTTCTTGGATATTGGAGACTATCTCCCTTATGACTTAAACGCTAATCCATGCGTTATCTCTGCAGATGACTTCGGTCTTTTCTGGACAGATGCCCTTGATAATGTTGATAAATATAATGGCAAGCGTATCTCTGTAATTGGTCAAGCTATTATCTATAGTCAGTTTAAAAACAGAGCATTTGCTCTTCAAAGACAAGCATACACTTGCTGTGCTGATGATATGGGACAGATTAACCTCCTCTGCTACCACGAGTTTGGTTCTGGATTCCCTGCTGGTCAGTGGCTTAAGGTAACTGGTACAGTTCGTTACTTTGAGGATAAGCAGAATGGTCAGACTGTAGCAGTTCCATGTCTTACAGTTGACGACTATTCCATCACAAGCAAACCAGAAAATGAGATTATTTATTTCAGCTAATTATTGAAGGAAGGTATAAATATATGGCAACAAAGGTAGACGTTTTTTCAGGTTTCTTAGGTGCTGGTAAAACAACACTTATTAAGAAGCTTATTGCAGACGGTTATGACAAGCAGAAAATCGTTCTTATCGAGAATGAGTTTGGTCAGATCGGTATTGATGGCGGTTTTCTTAAGGAGGCTGGTATCGAAATTACAGAAATGAACTCTGGTTGTATCTGTTGTTCCCTCGTAGGAGACTTTGGTACAGCTCTCAAGGAAGTAATTGATAAGTACAACCCAGACCGTATCATCATTGAACCATCTGGAGTTGGTAAACTTTCTGATGTAGTAGCTGCAGTAGAAAAGGTTGAAGGCACAGAGGTGTGCGGTACTGTTACTGTTATCGATGCTTCCAAGTGTAAGATTTACCTCAAGAATTTCAAAGAGTTCTATGAGAATCAGATTAAGTACGCTGGTACAATCATCCTCTCTAGAACAGGAAATATTGATCAGAAGAAACTCGATACAGCAATCTCTCTTATCAAAGAAATCAATGACCACTCTCAGGTTATTACAACTCCATGGGAGCAGCTTTCTGGCGTACAGATTCTAAGCGCTATTGAAAATCCTTTGACAGCAGATGATATGGCTGCAGCACTTCTTGAAGCTGAAGAGCACGAGCATCACCACCATCATGAGCATGGTGAGGATTGCACTTGTGGATGTCACGACCACGATCATGAACACGAGCATGAACATCATCATGACCACGAGCATGAGCATGAACATGAACATCACCATCACGACCATGAGCACGGTGAGGATTGCACATGCGGCTGTCACGACCATGATCATGATCACGAACATGAACATCATCATGACCACGACCATGAGCATGAGCATCACCATCATGACCACGGTGAGGAGTGCACATGCGGTTGTCACGACCACGATCATGATCACGAACACCACCATCATCACCATGCTGATGAGGTATTTGATAGCATTGGCTTCGAGACATCTAAGGTTTATACAAAAGAAGAAATCGAAGAGATTCTTGAGCAGCTTAACAATGCATATCAGTATGGCATTATTCTCCGTTCAAAGGGTATCGTAGCTGGACCTGATGGTCAGTGGATTCACTTTGATTTTGTACCAGAAGAAGCTGAGGTTCGTTTTGGCGCATCTGATGTAACTGGAAAGATTTGTGTTATCGGTTCCAAGGTAGACAAAGAAGCAATTAGAGAACTTTTCGGCGTTTAATCAATTATTTATATTTGTTTCAATGAAAAAGGGATGCAATTGCATCCCTTTTATTTTTTGTAATAGGTTTAACTTATTAATTCTCGTGATAAGTAACTTCAGTAGTTAAATCTTCACTCTTCATATTTCCTGGCTTTTCCCAATCAAAATTGTAAACTGAAATACTACTATCGTAACCATTACCATTTGAAGTTATAGTAACAACATTACCATCGATTTTAGCCTCATATCTCCAATCAAGATGCCTGTTATCACTTGGAAGAGTAATCTTTGTACCTTCTGGGAATGTAATAACAACTTTCTCAATAGGCTTATTTTCGTTTCCCTTTATGTTCATAGCACCGTGTGAGACACCATTTTGAGCATTATAGAAAGATAAGTTTGTACTTCCATTGCTAACTCCAGCTGTATTGCCGTTATTACCGTTATTACCGTTATTGCCGTTATTACCGTTATTACCGTTGTTGCCGTTGTTGCCGTTATTGCCGTTGTTACCGTTATTGTCAGTATTACCGTTATTTTTGTTATTATCTACAGTAATATCAGTACCATTGTTATTATTCTGATGTCCAACACCATTCTCAGCACCCTGGCCCTTGTTGTTACCATTGCCACCACCGTAACCAGTGCCCTGACCATTATTTGTACCTGCAGTACTTTCTGGCTTTGGAAGAGATACGTGCTGAGGCAACTTTGAATCTTCCTGCTTCAAGATACCATGAACACTCTTCTGAGCATCATCCTTTAAATCGTTATACATCTGATACTCTTCTTGTCTAGTTGAGTTTCTTTTAATTGTATCTGCTACTGCTGTAATTCCGATACCTGAAACTAATGTAACGATAGCTATAACTATCATTGTCTCTACCAATGTAAAACCTTTTTTAGACTGTAACATATTGAACCTCCCCCATTTTCTTCTTTTGAGAACAACGAGTAATCAATCTTTATGGTCCTATTATTACATCTTTATCTGTGAATTGTGTTATGTGCCTATGTACATTAATGAACTATATGTTAACGGGGGAGGGTAATAATTGTGACATTAGTTTTGAAGGTCAAAATTTTGATAATATCAAAAGGCTCCCGAATTACTCGGAAGCCTTATAGTTGGTTGAGTGTTTAAAGTTCTTTATTAAAACTGTACTTCTACCTTGTGTGTCTTACCATCTGTGAACACTGGAACCTTGCTATCTGCAAGAGCCTGTCCGTCACATGTAACCTTAACACCCTCAGCAGTTCTCTTAAAGCCAGCTGGCTTAGAAACAGTAATATCATAAACTGCAAGTCCGCTGTTAACTGTTACATTGAAGTTTGTCTCTTCCTTTCTAAGAAGTGGCTCAACAATAAGTGCATCAGATGTGAACTCTACACCAAAGCAACTGAAGAGACAGAGCAACAACCATGTGGATGTACCGGAAAGCGTAGGTCCGATATTCTCACCAGAATCACTGTTGTTGTACTGTGTACACCATCTTGGGTTACCACATACTGTAAATGGAGACTTCATTGTTCTATATGGGAGAATCATGTCGATTACCCAGTAAGCTGTATCAGCAAGTCTCTCAGCAAGCTTAACATCCTTAACAGACTTAGCAGCCTTAAGCATAGCAGCTGCAGCCATCATGTTAGCATGCTTGAATACACCACCGTTCTCACGGTCACCTGGATAGTAGAGAGCTACATCGATAGATGGAGCAATCTTAGAATAATTAACTGTAGAACAGAGTCTGAAACCATATGGTGACTTGAGGTAATTATCCATAGAATCGAGCATTGATGTAATCTGAGCCTCATCAGCACAATCTGCAAGTACAGACCATGAGAATACGTTGAGGAAGTAAGAACCTGGAGCATCCTCTACCTGGAGGTTATCACCTGCAGCGCCAAGATACTCAATATCTGGCTTATTAGAACGGTTGAAGAGAACACGGCAGAAGAAGTCATTCTTCCATGCATTCTCTCTCATAATAGACTTAACAGACTCACTCAAATCCTTAAGCTCTGTTGCATAAGCACTATCACCTGTCTTCTCGAACATTCCGATAGCAGCATCAATAGCAACCTTAAGAAGGAATCCGTTCATTACAGACTCAGAATACTCTGACTCGAAAGGAACTTCACCGAATGCCTTACCCTTAGCTGCAAGCTGCTCCTTATATGCCTCAATCTTAGCAGCACCACCGATACAATCTGGATCTACACGGAGACAGTCATTCCAGTCTGCTCTATCGATAAGTGGAATACCATGCTTACCAACAGAAATCTTAGAGCTATAAAGGATGATTGCCTTAATTGTGTTAAGAATAGATCTCCTCTTACCCTCGCCACCAGCAACATCAATCTCTTCCTTAAGGAAGTCATAGTCACCTGTAAGAGATACGTAACGATCAAGTGCCTGGAGAAGCCAGAGAGCATCATCAGACCACCAGCCTGGCTCCTTACCCTTCCAGTAGAA
Organism: Saccharofermentans sp.; assembly: GCA_024403675.1. Taxonomy (GTDB): domain Bacteria; phylum Bacillota; class Clostridia; order Saccharofermentanales; family Saccharofermentanaceae; genus Saccharofermentans. Next base: position 46,500 of record JAKSRH010000013.1, read on the forward strand.
GTTATGGTTAGCATAACCATCTTCAAATACATTAGAAATCCACTCACGGAGAAGCTTCTTAACAAACTCCTGCTGTCCCATACCTACGAAATAGTACATGGAAGCAAAGATATCCTGAATCTCACGGAAACCAATCTCACGATAACCCTTCTGTGTCCAGTCAAGAGAACGTGAAACAAATGTCTGATAGAATACCTGGAATGGGAGGTTGTTATTTACGTAAGCCTCGAAGTTCTTATCCTCGTGGGAAATCTTCATATACTTAGCGTAATTCTTTGTATAGTCAATTACCTTCTGGAGTTCACCAGGAAGAACAGACTTATCAGAGAACTTCTTGATAAGAGCATCAAGCTCAACTCTTACTGTCTCTTCCTCCTCCTCAACATAATTAGGGTTAACAGCATCAGAACTACAGCATGTGAAGTTATCAGCTCTTGCACTACCACCAGCCTTAACTGTGAACTCAGTTGCCAAAGCATAGAATCCAGGACCCTTACGTGAAGGACGGCTAGGAAGGATTGAAAGGTACTGTGGCTTCTCAAGTGATCCGCTACCAACGAAATCAGCGTAACGTGCACAGTACTCAGATGGCATCTTTGTTCCCTCATCATCATGAACGAGAAGAGTGTCAAATCTGATATTACCCTTATGTCTCTTGGCATTAGGGTTAACACTGATAGCCTTAATCTCATCATTCTCATCGAAGAATACTTCAGACTGCATTACAACAGTTGTGAAGATAACGTCCTCCATGAGAGCGTGTGTATCACCTGTACCAAACATACCTGTGTATACAATTCTAAGATTTCTATCAGAAGAACCTGTATTCTCGATATCAATCATCTGCGCCTCTACAGCAAGAGGCATTCCCTCTGCCTGTGGCAAGATAAAGATTGTTCTCTTAACCTTAAGACCATCCTTAAGAACATAAGAAATTGTTGTTCTGTTCTGAGAATGAACAGTCTCAACCTTCTCAAGATTCTCATCTACAGCCTTACCAGAATAGAAAATCTGCTTTCCATTCTCTGTGATATAAAACTGTCTATTTGCAGGGAATCCATTCTCCTCTGGGAGATAATCCCAACGTGTAGCCAAAACCTGTGTATCAGCGTGTGCTCTGAAAGAACCACCACCAAGTCTATCAACTGCACTCTTTGGTGTACTCTGAAGTGGACGATCAAATCCAATTCTGTTACCAAGAAGCATATTTGTGTAATAGTGTGGGCCAGGTGCTGGTGTGGATGGGTCTGCAATAAGTTCACCATTCTCATTAAGCTTACCACCCCAGTATTCTGCCTCGGCAATAATCTTAGCTGCTGTAGCAGCACAATTTTCACAACCAGCTGGTTCGATGTTGCCATCCTTCTCAGTCTTAATTGTTACTTTGCCATTATCAAGTGCAAAAAGAATACTTTTCTTCTCAGCAAATGTCTTTGAGAACAAATTTACAAGTTCTTCAGACTGAAGCAAAACAGAGATGATAGGTGACTCGAACTTAAGTCCTGAGATACCTGCAACAACACCAGTACCAACCGTACTAATGTACTGTGCACTGATATTGCCATCTACACCAAATTTCTGCTTAAGAAGTGACTCAGGTGTTCTTAACTGAGCTCTTGCCTTTTCGCCTCTGATCATTTTTTACCTCCTAAATATCAGTAAACCTCGCCATTTAATTAATGGCGAGGTAACTGTTAAAGTTTAATTTTGATTATCCGAGAACAACCTCAACTGTGTGAACACCACTCTCAGAAACAGGAATGATATTACCATCAACTGCCTGTCCATCTACTACCATGGACTTAACACCCTTACATACATGATCAGGATTCTTAACTGTAATCTCGTATGTAGCTCCACGGAACTGACGTGTTGCCTTCATGCCATCCCAGCTAGATGGGATAGATGGGTCAATCTTAAGGCCATCGAAGTCAGCGGCAATACCAAGGATGTACTGGGAAATAGCAACCATGTTCCAAGCTGCTGTACCTGTGAGCCAAGAGTTCTTACCCTGACCGAAGTTCTTGCCTGTCTGACCGATATCAGAACCAGCATCCTTACCACCAATCATCTGACCATATACATATGGCTCTGTCTTGTGAAGATCAGAAGTCTCCTCAGTGAAAGCTGGAGCAATCTCAGAGTAATACTTGAATGCCTGATCACCCTCACCAGCATAAGCAGCAGCACAGATAATCCATG
>JAKSRH010000014.1 GCA_024403675.1 Saccharofermentans sp.
CTAAGGGCCTCTTCACAATGCCTAACATCAACGGTGGTCTCGTTGGTGGTGCTTCCCTTAAGGCTGATGAGTTCTCCAAGATCGTTCTTGCTGAGGAGCTCTAATTCCTAAAGCGAATAGAATTTAACGACTAATAATAATCCCTGCTTCTTATAAGAGGCAGGGATTATTTGTTTTCTTGCTCCATAAGTAGTGAATGGTGTATCTTTATTATGGAACGAAATTTGATTCTAAGAGGTATTAATTCTGGGAGACTATTATTATCTTTATTTACTTGGCACAGTAGCTGTTATGATTGCTAGTTTTATTGTTCAAGGCAATCTTAAGAGAAAGGCTGCACAGGGTAGCCAAATAAGAGCTGCAAGTGGTAAGACAGCTAATCAGATTGTAGAAGAGATGCTTCGTGAGCATGGCGTTACAGGCCTTTCAATTGAGCACAAGCCAGGTCAGCTCACTGATTGTTATTCCCCTAGAGAGGGAAAGATATATCTTTCAGATACAACTTATAATCAGAGCAGTATTACAGCTATTGCAGTAGCTGCGCATGAGTGTGGTCACGCTATTCAGGATCACGAGAATATGCTTATTTATGAAATTAGACAGAAGCTTGCTCCTATCGCTGGAATTTGTTCTCAGGCTGGTGTATGGCTTGCTGTAATTGGTCTTGCGGTAGCTCAGGCTTCTTCTGGTGGTGGAGCGCTCGCTTATAACATTTGTAACCTTGGAATTCTTGTGTATATGGGCGCATTTCTTTTCTACCTTGTAATGCTTCCTGTAGAGCGTGATGCTAGTAAAAGAGCATACAAGGACATGAAGCAGGCAGGCTGGGTAGGTAAGGACCAGGAAAAGTTTGCATATAAGGTTTTGCGTGCTGCTGGTGACACATACGCTATTGCACTTGCTTCTGCAGCCGTTACGCTTTTAAGACTTCTTACTATTCGTAACAGCGCAAACCGCCGTAGATAAAGTAAACACGGGGATTTTGTTAAAATCTTATTAAATACTTTGCTCGCAAATTGAAGTTTATTTTTGTGAGTGTTACCATCGAATGAGGCATTATTTAATATAAATAGGGAGGCATTTTTATGAGCTATGAATTTATGGATAAAAAAGGTAATTTTAAGTTGGAAAATCCTGACCTTTTCAGTTACCTTTATTTCCCAGTTGGATCCGAAAGTGGAATGATGGGTGCAGTTACACCTGAGCTCGGAGGAGATCTTAAAACATCTCAGAATACATTCTTTTTGGAGCCAGTAAGCTCTGATAACCTTCATAATAATAGATCCACAAGAAATTTCTGGATTTATGAAGAGGGCAAGCCACTTGTTTCTGCTATGGGTGCTTCAGCTAATCAGAATAGCAGCAAGTTCACATCTAACAAAGACGAAGTAACTATGTATGGTGGACTTCTTTCTCAGAAAGTCGTTCGTAAGATTAATGGTAGAGGTATTACTACAGAAGTAACTACTTTCGTACCAGTACAGACAACAGATAGAGTAGAACTTACAAAGATTACTATTACTAATACAGGTGATAAAGCGATTACTTTCACACCTGTAGCCGCAACTCCTATTTATGGTAGATCTGCTGATAATATCCGTGACCATCGTAATGTAACATCTATGCTCAATAGAATGCTCGTTACAGATTATGGTACAGTTAACAACCCAACTCTTACTTTTGACGAGAGAGGACACAGACGTAATAAGGTTGTTTATGGTTTCTTTAGCTGTGATGGCGAAGGAAATAAGCCACTTGGTGCATGTCCTGTAGCAGAGGACTTTATCGGCGAGGGTGGTGCTTTTGATAATCCAAGATATCCTATGACAAAGACACCTTGCTATGAGGCTGGTTACCGCGAGGACGGCTTCGAGGCAATGGGTACTGCTTTGTATGCTGATAAGACTTTGCAGCCAGGCGAGAGTGCTTCTTACATCGTAGCTCTTGCTATTGATGATATTGCTCGTCCTGCTGATACTGACGAAGATCTTATGGTAGATGCCAAGGCACTTGAGGCTAAGGTTAAGAAGTATCTTTCTGTTGATAGCTTTGATACTGAGTTTAATAAGCAGCAGACTCATTGGGATAAGAAGAATAATATCGCTTTCAGAACAGGCGATAAGGCATTTGATAACTGGATGTACTGGGTAGGTATCCAGCCAATGCTTAGAAGAATCTATGGTTGTTCATTCCTTCCTCACCATGACTATGGTAAGGGTGGTCGTGGATGGCGTGACCTTTGGCAGGACTGCCTTGCACTTATTATCATGGACCCAAGAGATGTACGTGCTATGCTTATCGATAACTTTGGTGGTGTAAGAACAGACGGAACAAACGCTACAATCATTGGTTCTAAGAGTGGTGAATTTATCGCAGACCGTAATGGAATTACACGTGTATGGATGGATCACGCTATGTGGCCATTCATGACAATGGAACTTTATATCAAGCAGAGTGGTGATATTGGAATCCTTGATGAGGTTGCTCCTTACTTTATTGATCGTCAGGTTATGAGAGGTGAGGCGCTTCTTGATAGCAGTGAGCTTGATGAGAAACTTACAAATAAGGGTACAGTTATTGAGCACCTTCTCCTTCAGAACCTCGCAGCGTTCTTCGATATTGGCGAGCACGGCCATATGAAGCTTCGTGGCGCTGACTGGAACGACGCTCTTGATATGGGTAAGGATCGTGGTGAGTCCGTGGCATTTACAGCTGCATATTGCGCTAACTATAGACGTCTTGCTGGAATTCTTAGAAAGTATTCTGAGATTAAGGGCGTGGAAGTTATCGAGGCAGCAGCTGAGCTTGATGGCCTTATGGGCGTGCCTTCTGAGAAGAAGATGCAGGCAACACTTAAGGATTATTGTGAGTCTGTTAAGTATGGATTTGGTGGCGCTAAGATGATTTATGACATCGAGGATATCGCTAAGGATCTCGAGGATAAGGCTAACTATATTGAGAAGCATATCCTTGAGAATGAGTGGTTCACAGATGCTGCTGGTTATTCTAGATTTAATGGTTACTATGACAATAGTGGTCGCGCTCTCGAGACAGGAGATGCAGGTAACATGATGCTCACATCTCAGGTATTTACTGTAATGTCTGGTATCGCTTCTGAGGAGCAGGTAGAAGAGGTTGTTAAGTCTGCTGATAAGTACCTCTATGACGAGGCTATCGGAGGTTATAAGCTCAATACAAACTTCCACGAGATCAAGACAGATATGGGTAGAATGTTCGGCTTCTCTTACGGACAGAAGGAGAATGGAGCAGTATTCTCTCACATGACAGTAATGTTCGGTAATGCTCTTTATACAAGAGGATTTAAGGATGCTGGTTGGAAGGTTATTGGCACACTTTATAGACACGCTACTGACTTCGAGAGCAGTAAGATTTTCCCAGGTGTACCTGAGTATTTTGATCCTAAGGGTCGTGGAGTATATCACTATCTTACAGGCGCAGCATCATGGCTTATGTTAACTGTACTCACAGAGATGTTCGGTGTTAAGGGTGATTACGGTAGTCTTAAGTTTGTACCACAGCTTGTTGATTCTCAGTTTGATGAGAATGGTGAGGCAGGTGTAAGCTTCGAGTTTAATGGAAAGCCAGTAAACGTAACATATAAGAAGACATCAGGAATTTCTGCTGTAGCTTCTATTACGGTTGATGGTGCTAAGGTTGTTGAAGGTTCAAATATTCTTCCTGCTGATAAGATTGGCAGCAGCATTGTGGTAGAACTCGCATAATTCTAATAATAGTAAATTAAATTGCAAAAGGCTGTGGGACTTTAAGGTTTCATAGCCTTTATTTTTTTGGACCCGTAGGATAATTGACATTTGCTATGCTGCCGTTAAAATCAAATATAGATTGCTAACTTATTTATGGAGGTTTATAAGATGGAAAGAATTATTCTCGATGCTAATTGTGGTGACGATAATAAAATAGTCGCTTTTTTGTGTCCTGCTCCAGATGGTGCAAATATTAAAGGTACAGTCCAGATTTGTCATGGTATGGCAGATTATTTTGGCCGTTATAAGGAGTTTATTGAGTATCTTAATAACGATGGCTGGAATGTTTGTGGCATGGACATGATGGGACATGGTGCCACCTATGAAATTAATAAAGACAGAGGTATGCCACTAGGATATTTTGGTGACTGCAAGGATTCTGCCATGTGCATACTTAAGGACGAGATGGCACTTCACAAGTATGCTCTGAACTACTTTGGAGAATCAGGAACGCAGGTTCTCTACGGACACAGCATGGGGTCTTTTGTTGCCCGTAATATCTATATAACACCAGAGTATAATCAGGCATTTGATAAGTATGTCTTTGCTTCCACTATGGGTACTAATCCAGCGGTTGGTGCAGGTCTTTTGCTTTCTAGCATTGGGATGCTTTTTGGTCTCAAGAGCAGACCTGGTAAGCTTCTTAACAAGATTGCTTTCGGCGCGTATAACAAGCGCATTCCTAATAACAAGACTGACTTTGACTGGGTGTGCAGTAGCGATGAGGTCGTGGCAGAATATTGCGCGGATCCATTGGCAGGCTTCTTGTTTACGTGGAAAGGCTTTAAGGATTTGTTCACCCTGGTTAAGAGAATGCAGTCCAAGGAAGCGTATGCCAATGCGGGTAATGCGCCATGCCTGTTAGCCTACGCTGAGGACGATCCTGTTACGGGTTATGGAGATGGTGCCAGAGAAGTTGCTGAAAATTTCAGAAATGTTGGTAAAATAGTGACGACAAAAAATTATGGTCATTATCGCCATGAGGTGCAAAATGAACCAGCGGTAAAGAATGATTATTTTAGAGATATTGCGGAGTTTATTAGTCTACCGTAATAAGTGCGAAAGGAAATAGATATGATTACATCAAACCCAACAGAGGAACAGTTTAACGCCTGGCTCAAAATTTGGCAGGAGTATGCTCCCCAGATGAAGCCTAACCGTCGTTCAGGAATCGAGGTTATTAGATTTATTCAGAAAAAGTACAAGGTAAAAGAGATCCGTGATGAGCGAGCTATCCTCGATTTTGCTGCGTCAATCTATGCTAATGGCTGGATGAGAGACAAGCTGCCTAAGGGATTAGAGCCAGATATTCATGTGTTTAGAATCCTCGAGCAGGGTCCTGGAGTTAAGCTTTATGAACAGCAGGATGAGCAGTTCCGTTTTAATGGTGAGACATCAGATATCGTTGTTATGGTCGACCAGAATAGTGGAATCTATCAGGTAGATGGTAGTAGCGCACTTTGGGATGAGCTTTGCTGTTATCAGGGACTTGATGCAGACGATATACAGAATCCAGTAAACGTTGGACTTTATGTAGAGTGTATGCGTAAGGCGGGTAAGATGAATTAATTTTTATTTTTTAAGAGGGTAGATTAATGAGTAAACTTCCAATTTATGAGCACGTTGTTCAGTATTATGAGACAGACCAGATGGCTGTAGTTCACCACTCTAATTACATTAGATGGTTCGAAGAGGCTAGAGTATATATCTTTGATAAGATTGGTCTTGGTTATCGCGAGATGGAGGAGAACGGCCTTATTAGTCCTGTTACTGCTGTTTCTGCTGAGTTTAAGACAATGACTAAGTTTTATGACACAGTGGAGATTGAGGTGCGTTTTGTTAAGTATTCAGGTGTAAGACTTTATATCGAGTACGAGATTCGTGATAAAGCTACTGGTGAGGTTCGCTGTCTTGGTAAGAGTGAGCATTGCTTTATCGGCACTGACGGAAAGATTATTTCTATTAAGAGAAGTCATCCTGAAATCCATGAGAAGTTCATGGGTTATATTGAGGAGTAAAAGCCCGTAATTGTTGCCGTATGGGCCTATTTAAGGTACAATAGGTAGTCGATTTTGGTAATTTTCGGAGGAAAATGAAATGGAAAGAAATGTTTACGATATACTTGAAGAGCGTGGATATATCTCACAGGCAACTCACAAGGAAGAAATCTATGAGATGCTCGGTAAGCCAGGTGTATCTTTCTATATTGGTTTTGACCCTACAGCTGATTCTCTTCATGTAGGTCACTTTGTTCAGATGATGGTTATGAGTCACATGCAGAAGGCTGGTCATAGACCAATCGCACTTATGGGTGGTGGTACAGCTATGGTAGGTGATCCATCTGGTAGAACAGATATGCGTCAGATGATGACAGTAGAGACTATCGACCATAATGTAGAGTGCTTTAAGAAGCAGATGGGTAAGGTAGTAGATTTTGATGATGGTAAGGCACTTATCGTTAATAACGGTGACTGGCTCCGTGATCTTAACTATATTGAGTTCCTTCGTGATATCGGACCTCACTTCTCAGTAAATAAGATGCTTACAGCTGAGTGCTACAAGCAGAGACTTGAGAAGGGACTTTCATTCCTTGAGTTTAATTACATGCTCATGCAGAGTTATGACTTCTACTATCTCCACCAGAAGTATGATTGTTGCCTCGAGCTTGGTGGTGACGACCAGTGGTCTAACATCATCGGTGGTGTAGAGCTTATCAGACGTAAGGAGCAGGCTCCAGCTTATGGTCTTACATTTACTCTTCTTACAAATAGTGAGGGTAAGAAGATGGGTAAGACAGCTAAGGGTGCTGTATGGCTCGATCCTAATAAGACTCCTGTATTCGACTTCTACCAGTATTGGAGAAATGTTGATGATGCAGATGTTATTAAGTGCATGAAGCTTCTCACATTTATTGAGATGGACGAGATTAATGAATACGCTAAGCTTACAGATTCTGCTATCAACGAAGCAAAGAAGAGACTTGCTTATGAAGTAACAAAGATTGTTCATGGTGAGGAAGCTGCTAATATTGCTAAGAAGACAGCTGAGGATCTCTTCGAGAACAAGGGTCGCTCTGAGGATATGAAGACAACAGAGATGACAGCAGCAGATATCGCTTCAGGTAAGCAGCTTGCTGATGTTATGGTTGATGCAGGTATCTTTAAGTCCAAGGGTGAGGCTAAGAGAATGATGCAGCAGAAGGGTGTATACCTTAATGACGTGGTTATTGAGGATATGTTCTATCAGCTCTCTGACAGCGACTTTGATGAGAATGGTGAAGCGATTGTTCGTAAGGGTAAGAAAGTTTACCACAGATTAAAGCGAGTTTAATTTGATATAACATGAGCGCCGTGAATGCGGCGCTTATTTTTGTGAAAAAGAGTGATGAAGTGTATTTAAGGAGGGGCTTAAAGCCCCTCTGTTCGTTTGACAAAAATATTTTAGCACATAGACAAAATGTTAACAAAATGTTAACATGACAAAGGATAAACGGGAAAGAAAATAGGATGGTTTTATGAAGAAAATAACAAAGTTTGTAGCATTAATATTGGTTGTAGTTATGTTGTTTGCGTTGGCAGGATGTTATTTTAAATCTCCATCTGCAGATTCATTTACTGCTTCTTTGACGGAAGTTTTAGAAGCACCAGCCGCAGACATTAGAAATGTAACCTATCCATCTAAAATGTCACCAATTCCAGGATGCAAAAGGATTATTACTTATTATGGTGGAGGAGTAAGTTCCACATATTATGAGTTTTCTGATCCAAAAATTGCAATGGAGTACTTTGAAAGATATCACGAGAGTTTTGAAGATATTGTTGAGGCATCAAATTTTTCTGGTCAGTATAAGAAGAGTATTTCTGGTTCTAGAGGTTATGTTTATTTTGATGGACAGATTTTTGCTGGTGCAGCTAGTTATTCTATGTTCGGAGTAGGTAATGTATACGGCGGTGCATATTATGAGGGCAATGCTGTCGTTGTGATTATGACTAATAATGGTGGAGAAGCAAGAACAAATACAAGAAACGTATTGAAGGACATGGGTTATCCTTATATCAAATAATGTCCTATTAAATGGACAAAAAATAGAAATAAATAATCATATCATTTACAAACATATGTTCGCTTGATAGAATGTTTCCACAGTAATTCTACTGTGAGGAGATATTTTGTTATGGCGAACATTTTTTATAACTTCACATATGATGGATCTTTAGAGGGCTTATTATGTGTGTTTTTAAGGTGTATTTCTACCAGAGTATGCCCTAAGAGTATAGAGACGATTTATGCTGATAATTGCTCCGATGAATATACATTTGTGAAGACGAATTATACTCTTGCTAGTAGATTTTATGAGTATGTGGAACGATTTTCTAATTCTTTGGTTCAGCAGATGCTTAAGGAAATTTTTCTTACTGGACTTCCTAATCGTGAGCTGGATATGTATATGCTTGTCAGGAAGGCTCTGTGGCATGGAGGAGGCGTCGCAGACGATTTTACCGATAATGACCTAAGGCGTATCCAGATGGCCATCAGAGACCTCTACAGAGAGTCTCACAGTATAGTTTACGATGCGATATTTAATAAAAGGGGAGATATATCTATTTCTATAATTAACCCTCGTAATAGAGTACTTCCTATCGTTATGAATAATTTTCTATGTGATGATAGATTAGATGATTTTTTATTATATGATGAGCGCCATAAGATGGTTTTACTTCGTAATAATGATATGGATTATATAATCGATATTACTAAGTTTCTTATGGAGCCAGATATTGATACTGATTATTTGTATAAGAACGTATGGCAACACTTTGTATGTAATGGTAATCTCAAAAAAATTAAGCCAATCCACAAATGTGGTCAACTCAATGATTCACTGACAATGCTGTGGGACATAGCGAATTAATCTCAAATAAAAAAGGCCGACTCATCTTCATGAATCGGCCTTTATTGATAACAATCAGTTGTTAATTAGTCGTTCTTAGCAGCATCATTGCTTCTGATCTCTGTACGACGAATCTTACCAGAAATTGTCTTAGGAAGTTCTTCTACGAACTCTACGATACGTGGGTACTTGTAAGGAGCTGTCTTTTCCTTAACATAGTTCTGAATTTCTTTCTTGAGTTCTTCAGAAGCTTCAGCCTTACCAGGAACAAGAACGATAGTAGCCTTAACTACGATACCACGAACACCCTGTGGGTCTGGTGCACCAGTTACTGCACACTCGAGTACATATGGGAGCTCCATGATTACGGACTCAATTTCGAATGGTCCGATACGGTAACCAGAAGACTTGATAACGTCATCGATACGACCTACGTACCAGATGTAGCCATCCTCATCCATCCAAGCTGTATCACCTGTGTGATAGTAGCCATCGTGCCATGCGTCTGTTGTCTTCTCCTCGTTACGATAGTAGCAGGAGTATAGACCTGTTGGAACATACTCGGAAGTCTTGATACAGATTTCGCCTGTCTCACCTGGCTTGCAGTCCTTATCGTCTGCATTGAGGATGTGGATGTCGTAAAGTGGGTTTGGCTTACCCATAGAACCCATACGAATCTTGGAACCAACGAGGTTAGCGATAGCAAGTGTTGTCTCTGTCTGACCGAAGCCCTCCATGAGACGGATACCTGTAGCCTTAATCCACTGGTTAAATACCTCAGGGTTAAGAGCCTCACCAGCTGTTGTTGCATATTTGATAGAAGAGAGATCGTACTTATTGAGATCTTCCTTTACAAGGAAACGGAACATTGTTGGTGGAGCACAGAATGTTGTAATTCCGTACTTAGCGAACATAGGGAGAATCTCATCAGACTTGAACTTATCGAAGTCGAATGTGAAGATAGGAGCCTCGCAGAGCCACTGACCATAAATCTTACCCCAGAGAGCTTTACCCCAACCTGTATCAGAGATTGTGAAGTGGAGACCGTTAGGGTCTACGTTGTGCCAGTGCTTAGCTGTTGTGATGTGGCCTAATGCATACAAATGTGAGTGCAATGCCATCTTAGGATAGCCTGTTGTACCAGATGTGAAGAACATTACCATTGGCTCATTGCCGCAGGAACAATCCTCTGGACGCTCGAATACATCAGAACACTCCTCAATACCCTTATCGAAGTCGAGCCACTCACCACGAGCGCCGTTAACCATCATGAACTTTGTAGGAGCATCTTCACCATTTGCTGCCATGGCCTTAGCAGCCTTCATAGCTTCCTCAGCTGTGTCTCCGTCTGGTGTCATAACAACTGCGGATACACCAGCAGCCTTATAACGATAATCGAAGTCATGCTCACGGAGGAGACATGTAGCAGGAATTGCAACAGCACCGAGCTTCTCGAGACCTACAATGGAGAACCAGAACTGGTAGTGTCTCTTAAGGATGAGCATAACCTTGTCGCCCTTCTTGATACCGAGGCTCTTGAAATAGTTAGCTGCCTGGTTTGTTCTCTTGCTCATTTCTTCGAAAGTAAATCTGTGGTCTGTAACGCCATCCTTGGCAACCCACATCATTGCTGTCTTATCTGGTGTCTTCTTAGCGATTTCGTCAACAACATCAAAACCGAAGTTGAACTTATCGCAAGCTTCCTTGTGGAAACCAACCTTTGTAAGCTTTCCTGTGGAATCGAACTCATCCCAGAAGAAGTGCTTGTATACAGGATCAACTACATTAGTAGCGAGATCTGTGTTAGTAATAGAATCTGTCTTGAGCTCTGTCTTAAGAGTCTCCTTACGTGTCTTGCCCTCTGTCCAAGCTTCTGGATTGAAGATGATGGAGTAGAACTCACAGTCCTCACCACCAACAGCACACTCATAGTGTGGTGTCATACTATCGAAGAATACGGAATCGCCCTCACGGAGAATCTCGGAGTTATCACCGAGGAGAACCTTAAGTGTACCCTTTGTGATAATGAACATTTCCTGACCAGCATGAGAATGCATCTCATATGGTGGGTTAAGAGCATCGTCGGAGTAAGGAATTACTACGTGGAATGGCTCGAAGAACTTATTTCTGAATCTTGAACCAAGACGCTCGAACTTAAATCCGTCACGACGTGCGATGGAACGACCCTCGCCCTTTCTTGTTACTGTGTACTCTGTAAGAGATGCAGAAGAACCTTCCATAAGTTCCTGCATATCAATCTCTGACATAGCTGCTACCTTGGAGAGAAAGCTGTAGTTGAAGTCCTTTTCACCGTTCTCATAAGTAACGTACTCTGCTTCAGTCATGCCGAGCTTTTCAGCCATTTCTGCTGTTGTAAGTTCCATGTCGAGACGAAGTCCCTTAACACGGTCTGCGATTTCCATGATCTTTTCGCTCATGTTTACATCTAATTCTGACATTTTTGCACTCCTTTGTGTTAATTCTCTTTGCCCATAGGTGTCAGCCTTGTGGCGGTTGATTTGCTTCTTAGGGGAAGACAGGAGTCAGGGCAATAAAAAAGCCCCAAGTCTTCGTATCCTTCGAAGTAACTTGAGACGAACATAAATCCGCGGTACCACTCAACTTGTGTTAATAAACACCACCTTATGGGTTCTGACAAACCCCTTGCCTTAACGCGGCTACCCTCGGGAACAGTCTACTAGGGATAATCCTCTGGATGAGGGTCCTGTTCGGTGATCCTGCTCGGAAGTGATAGGCCTATGAGTAATAACATGGTATCGGTTCTCAGCTACCCCGATTCTCTGTAGCCAGTAAATACTCGACCGTCTTCGTCATAGCATTTAATGTCTATATATAAATAAACATTATAGAGAATAATCTGCGCAATGGCGTTTGTCAACATCTTTATTCAATCAGTTTTATTAATATTTTATTTACAACGAAACAAAAGAATATACATCAGACAAAAATACAATGTAACTATGCATATTAGTATTTTTTGCGTAATTGACAAATATGACAAGAGAGGGCGTTTATATGTATCAAAAATACTTAGTTACCGGAGCTCTTCAGCCAGTTGGAAAACTTGTGGTTGAACTTCTTTTAGAAGAAGGAAAATCAGTTAGAGTATTGGTTCCACCTGAGGCAGATATTTCATCATTACGAGGTCTAGATGTAGAGATTATCGAGGGTGAGATTTTTGATAAGGATTCTATGAAAGAATTCTTTACTCTTGAAGATCCAAGACATTCAGCAATTATTCATACAGAAGAGATTGTAAGTATTTCTGATGAGACAAACATTAATATGAGACGTATTAATGTTACTGGTTCCAATAATGTCATTGATCAGTGTCTTAAGACAAAAATCGGAAGAGTTATTTGTCTTGGCTCTGCATATGCCATTAATCCAAAGTCAGCTAGAGAGAACTCAGTTATGAGTTTTGATAGAACTAAGGTTGAAGGTGATTATGCTAAGTCCAAGGCCGAAGCCGCTGCATATGTTATGGAGAAGGTTTCTCTTAACAAGATGAATGCATCAATTCTTTTGCCATCATTTATTATCGGTCCTGGCTTCTCAGATGATTACGATATTAATAAGATTCTTAAGAGTTATCTTGAGAAGGGTGTATCTCCTATTAAGGGTGGACATGCTTTTGTAGATGTTCGTGATGTTGCTATGGCACTTTCCGCAATCTGTGAGGAAGGTCAGGCTGGTGGTTGTTATGTTCTTAATGGTGAGCATAAGACTACAGAAGATTTCTTTGCTGAGGTAAGTAAGGCTAATGGTTCTGACACACCTCTTAAGATTATGCCTAAGTGGACAATGGGTAAGAGACTTGGAAAGTTTGTTGATACATACTATCGTATTGCAAAGAAGGATAACCCTAAGGAAGTATACGCACTCTTTATGAATGCTCCTGATCAGACTTTTGATAGTACAGTAAATGACATGCTTCCTAACGGACAGGTAAGAACTGTTTATGAGTCAATCGACGATGTTATCCATAAGGTAAAAGTTAATGCAGGTGATTTGGTTCAGAAGCCAGCTACAGCTCTAGTAGAGGAAGTTCAGGAAGCCCCTGCAGAAGTTGTAGAGGAAGTGGTAGAAGAGGCTCCAAAGTCTATTCTTAATATTCCTAGCGTGCTTGGTACACTTAATTCCCTTAGCCTAAATAAAACAACAGAGATGAAGCCAACTCAGGAACCAGTAGTTGAGGAGCCAGTTGTTGAAGAAGCGCCAGTAGCAGAGGAGGCACCTGCTCCACAGGTGGAAGAGCCAGCAGAGGATGCACCTACTACACCAATTTGGGCAAAGCCAATTGATGGTAATATCGAGTCATTAGATGATTTGGACGACCTCTAATTAAACAGTAATTTATTTGGTTTTACTGCCCCGCTTTATAGTGGGGCAGTATTTTTTTGTGTTATTATGTCCTCATGAAAAAGATAGTATTAGCAAGTGCGTCACCACGACGCAAAGAATTAATGGCGTTAATCACCACTGATTATGAGGTGATTACTGCAGATGTGGATGAAAGATCAATAGAGAATAGCCTTCAAGGCAAGCCTGCAAATTATGTTGCTGCATCACTTGCTCGTGCTAAGGCGCAGGCTGTGTATGACACATTAAGTGATTCTGATAAGAAAGTGTGTGCCGTGATTGGTGCGGATACATCCGTAATTATAGATGACAAAATTTTAGGAAAACCTTCATCTAAGGAAAATGCTAGAAATATGCTTACTAGTCTTTCTGGACGTACACATAGTGTCGTTACTGGTGTAGCTATAGTAACTAGTGAAGGTGTAGATGAATTTGTTGAGGAGAGCATTGTAGAATTCTCACCTCTTGATGAGTATCAGAAAAATCTTATAGAACGTTATATTAATACCGATGAACCATACGATAAAGCAGGTGGATATGGAATACAGCAGGGAGGTGCACTCCTCGTTAAGTCTGTATCCGGAGATTATTTCAATGTGGTTGGATTACCAGTAATGAAACTAGCCAGAAAGATTACTGATCTATAAAGTGTCTACTAACATACTCTATAGTGTCTCTAGAGTTAAGAGGTGTACAGAGATGTTTTCCCTGGAAGTAAGTACAACCAAACTTTACAAGAGTATCGAACTGTTCTGCTGAGCCTACACCTGTTGCAGCAACAGGAACGTCGATATCATTAAGAAGTTCGATAATAGATTTTGTAAGGATGCGCTGAGCACTTTCCGCTGACATATCTTCAGTAAAGTGGCCATCAAGTTTTACAAGTGATATAGGAAGAAGAGGAATATTGTTAAGGGAAGAATATCCTCTACCAAAATTATCAAGAGCCATAGTAATTCCCATATCAGATAATTTCTCAAGAACAGGTCTAATATTGTGAGTAACAGATGTAAGACCTTCTTCTGGAATATCCACAATGATGTTCTTCATATTACAGCCAGACTTAGCAATGGCATCAGCCAAATCTTCCACAACGCCAGTATTACGGATTTGTGTGATGGAGAGGTTAACGGTCATAGTAAGTGAAGGTTCGATACTATTAATCTCTACAAGCTTTTTAAGAGCGTTTTCCATGGAGATACGGCCAATCTGATAGATATGACCAGTCTTCTCAGCACAAACCAAGAATTCACGAGTACTTACTACACCGTACATAGGACTATTCCATCTGACAAAAGCCTCGAAACCAGTGAGCTTTTTACTACTATTGAAACGTGGCTGATAAACCATGTAAATCTCGTCATTTGCAATTGCAGTATCAAATACGGATTTAAGGTCTTCGATAGATAAGTCTCGAATGTCAGCGATAGAAGCTTTGCGAATATCCTCAGGAAGAATCTCATGATCTGGCATGAACTTGATATACTCTGGATTACGCATTCTAGATTCAGCTAAGTGTACAAGCTCACCTGGGAAACGACCATCTCTAGGGTACTGAACGATACCGCAGAGGAAGTTGGAATGAGGCTGATCTGCCATAGCTTTTCTGAGAATATCTACATACGCATTTGCTTCGTCATCATTTTTAAAACGATTTGTAATTACAGCAAATTCATTACGAGATACACGTCCAACAAGATCTGAAGGATGTGCGGCCTCTCTAAGCTTGTGAGCCATTGCCTGAATAGAAAGATCAACAATTCTATGACCAAGCTTATGTGAAAATCTAACAGTATCATTTACCGTTACATAGTATACGTAGATAGGATTGTGTTTATCACTTTCTATGCTAGAGTTCTGATCTTCTTTAATAGATTTATCGATAAGATGATCGAGTCGGTCAATAATCATATCTCTATTAGGAAGTGTAGTCATAGTGTCGAGAGGCTTAGATACAGACATCTCGATTACGTCAGTAACATTTTTCTGGCCTTTAAGGTCCTCGTGACGAACAATAAGACTTGTTCTAGTGACAGTGTCTCCAATTAACGCATGTGTCTCACTATTAATTCTTCTTGTTTGTTCACGTTCAAGACGCTCATGAAGCTTGTTCATGTTCTTGGCAATTTTTCTGAAGAACAACTGGAATAAAAGAATAATAACCATTGATAGTAGAGAAATTGCGAACATATAAAGCTTAAGAGACTGATGAGACATCATGTATCTATAAGCATAGATTATCATTTGAGCTATATTGAGAATCAGAGATATTACGAATCCTGGTGTTCCAAGTCCAAGATTAAAAAGTACAGAAATAATTACCAAATATATGGAAATAAAAATCTGCAGTGATGCCTGATATAAAAAACTTTGCGCAGCAAGTCCACCGAGGAACAATACCGTCAGCAAAATAGTCGAAATAAGAAAGCTATTACGTTTCTTAAAAAAGATATTCACGTCATCATAATTCATACACACCATTATCTAACATGAATATGACATAGAAGTGAAGAAACCGTTATATTTATTTTATATATATACTAGTTGGTATCCAACTTTGAGAAGAAAATTTGCATTCTTTTGCCATTTGTTCCCAGTTGGAGATACTACCAACTCCAACTATGTCAAATATTGCACACACATCAAATCCGCCCAAGGTTGCACCTTTGGCTGCAAGTGGTACATCTTCAAAAACTAGTGTGTGTGAAGGTAATGTGCCTATTGCTGCGGATGTTTTAAGATAAATGTCTGGATGTCTTTTGTCAGGGCATCCTTTAATGTCATCCAAAGTTAAAATGGCATCAAAGAGGTCATATACATCACATCTTTTGAGAACTGCATCAGTATTTGGTCTTGTTAGAGCAGTAGCGCATCCTATTTTAAATCCTGTCTTATGAGCATTTAGCAGATACTCTTTTGCACCAGGTTTAAGAGGAACGGTTTCTCGGTATCCGCGCCCTACAAAGGTATTCCATTCATCTATGATGTCTTGAATACTGTCAGGAAGGTTGAATCTATCTTTGGTATATTGAGCGGCATCTTCAATAGAAACACTTTTTACGTAATCGGTGTAATCTGGAGTTACTTCAAAGCCTCTTTTGGACAAGAAAGATACATCTGCTTGAGTCCACAAATTCATAGAATCTAGCAAGGTTCCGTCCAAGTCGAAGATAAGACCGTCGTATAAATTTTTAATCACACTAATCTCTGGATAGTTCATATTAGTAATTATAACCCAAATGTAAAATAACCAAATTGAATTTGGTCTCGGCGATGAATTATATTAATTATTAGACTACCCTGGGGAGGACATCATTATGCTCGGTTATCTTAGAGATAAAGCTGCAGAAAAAGCTCGTAAGAAATTCATCGAAAATTGTATTAAATTTGATACACCAAGACTTCAGACTGAAAAGTATCCGGAGTCCGTTAGGGTAGAGGCTGATGTTGTTTATGGCGCACATGAACTTGACGTTTATTTCCCATCAACTATTAAAAGTAGTAATAGCGCATACTTTTTGATTCATGGTGGTGCTTTTGTTTATGGCAGCAAGGAGCTGGACAAGAGATTTGGCATGTGCCTTAGCGAAGAGTCTGGACTCCCAGTAGTAAATGTAAATTACACACTTATGCCTGATAGTGACTTGAAGCAGGTATTAAGTGAACTCGTTGAGGCGGCTACTTTTGCTTGTAATAAATATGGGTTTACGGACCTTCATTATATTGGGGATTCTGCAGGCGGATATCTCACACTTATTATGGGACTTCTTACTAATTCTGCAGAAGTTAGAGCGGATCTTGGTTTACCTGATAGCATCCCAATGAAGGCGGTGTCTGTGAACCCAGTTTGTGGTAGTTATTTGGTTAATAAGAAAACATTCCCAGGTTGTTACTTTGAGTCTAGTAAAAGCGGTGAACTTCCTAGTTATGTTTATAACCTTTTTGACCTTGTAAAAAAGGTTGGTTCTCCACGTGCAGCAATCGTAACCGGAGATCAGGATTTCCTTCGTAAAGAAAATATTAAACTTAAAAAGTTCTATGATGAACTTGGTATTAAGGCGGAGTTTATTGATGCGGTGTCTAATAGTGAAGAACAGGCATTTCATGTATTTCCTATTGCACAGCCTACTAAGCCACAGGCACATAAAGCAATCGAGATGTTTGTAAGAAATGCCATCGGTTAAACTGAAGAACAATTCGGTTTATTGCAGAATAACACCGTTTATAGCACCTATTTCTATCCTCTATTATGAGGTTGTTTTTGGGCTATCTGTTTATGGTGCACCTTTCGGAAAAAGTCTAGGACATGTGCTGTTAGCAGCCATATATTTCGGACTTCCTATAGGTATTATTGCTACTTTCATGCGTAAGAAAGTGGCATCAATTTTCACTTTACTTATGACAATTGTGATGGCACTCCCTTTTCTGGTGGAGTACTTTATCTATAAGCAGTTCAAGGAGCTTTATGACATCAACACAATATTGAATGCTCATAGCGATGCGCTGACGGGTTTTACATCTACTATTATTGATTTGATGTTAAGTCCGCAAGGACTTCTTAGAATTGTCCTATTTATGTTGCCAGCCATTATTATTCTTGTTCTGATTATTATCGGCAAGTTCAATGAGCCTACGCATGACAGGTGGTATAGGGGACTTATTGTGCTTGTGTTCATTGGCGCACTGATTTTAAATATGGCGCTTATTCGATATATTCCATCTGCATATAATGCGTATAAGACAGAATATAGTTTTCAAAATGCTGAGGCGAAGTTTGGTTTATTGGAGACATTATCTATTGATCTTCGTAATCGTAATAACTCTTCCGAGGTGGAGTTTGTTACAAATGAAGATGTTATGAGTCAGGCAGAGTTGGAAGCTCTTTTGGCGCAGACTAATCCTACATCAGCTCCAACACCAACTCCTATACCTGCCCCTGTAGAACCAGGAGCTACGCCTGCACCAACACCTTCTCCGACACCTAGTCCTAAGTCACAAACAATGAATATTAACTTTGCGACTTTGGCAGCTAATTCTACAGGTACGATTCATAATCTAAATGAATATTGTGCTGGACTTACACCTTACATGACCAATGAGTATACAGGTTTATTTGAGGGGAAAAATCTTATTTTGATTACTGCAGAAGCCTTTACTGCAGAGGCAGTTGACCCAGAGCTAACACCTACTTTGTATCGTATGGCAACTCGTGGTATTAATTTCAACGATTTCTACGTGCCAGCTACTGCGGGTACTACTGGTGGTGAGTTTTCTAATATTTTTGGAATGCTTCCTGTGGATGGTGGTAGTTCTGTGCCACACATGACATCGCGTGGAAATACATATTTTAATATGGGGGCGGCACTTAACCGTGAGGGCTATTACGGCATTGCTTACCATAATAACGATTACACTTACTATAGTCGTAATGTTACCCATAACAAATTGGGTTACTCGGAGGGGTTTGTCGGTTATGGCAATGGTCTCGAAGACTATATTAATCCAGTGTGGCCTGAAAGTGACCTCGAAATGTTTAAGGCAACAGTGCCTACTTACATCGACAAGGCACCTTTTAATGTGTATTACATGACGGTAAGTGGACACAGTAACTATAGTCGTGGTGCTAATGCTCAGTCTCGCGCACATTGGGACGAGACGGAGAGTATGGCGGAAACTTCCTCTGAACGTGTTCGTGCATATATGGCTGCTAACATTGAATTGGATTTATCCATGGAATATTTGATTAATGAGCTAGAAGCGGCAGGAATCGCGGATGACACGGTTATTGTGATTTGTGCGGATCATTTCCCTTACGGCCTTGATAATGACGCGCCTCCTGGACATATGCCATATCTATCTGAACTTTATGGTTATGACGTAACTAATTACATTGAGCGTGACCACAATAGACTCATTATATGGAGTGGATGCTTGGAGGATAGTGATCCAATTGTGGTGGATTCTCCTGTGTCTAGCATAGATATTTTGCCTACACTACTTAATCTTTTTGGTTGTAAGTATGACTCACGTCTGCTTCCTGGTCGTGATGTTTTCTCATCTGCTATGGCACTTTATTTCAACTTGAACTACGACTGGAAAACTGATCTTGGAACATATATTAGTTCTCGTTCTGAATTTATTCCTGTGAATGATTCTGTTGAGATTCCTGACGGATATGTAGAGGCGGTTCGAGCTATTGTTAGTGGAAAGATAACTTATATGCGAGGGGTGTTGTCGTCTGGTTATTACAACTATCTATTCGGTGTGAACGAGGGTACGGAAGCTGCTGTAGCTAGTCCATAATTTATCTATAAATGAAAAGCGGTTCCTATGTTAGGAGCCGCTTTTAAATCCAAGTCATTTTTGTTTGTGTTAATTACTTATGGGTCTCATCGTAAGTTTTGTTAATAAGCTTTGAGATTGGCTTATAAACCCAGAAAGTAATGAAGGAAATAACAATTCCCTTGAAGAGATTGAATGGCATAAATACCCAGAAGATAAGTCCAATCTTGGAAGATACATTTGGGTTAGCTGCAGCAGCCATGCCGATGATTGCTTCAAGTGGGAATCCCAATACAGAACCATAAAGTGGAAGTGTAACGAAATAGTTGAATGGTGCAGCAATCAAAGTGAGAACAACTGTAGCGATAGCCATTCCGCAAATAGCGCCCTTACGTGTACGATTCTTCACGTAAATTATACTTGCTGTGCATACGAAGATGCTGCCTGTGATGAAGTTGGAAATCTCACCGATGAACTGTGTGTGGCTTGCTGGGCAGTGAATAAGGTTCTTAAGGAATTCAATGATGATTCCGTAAACAGGACCTAATGCGAAAGCACCAATAAGTACAGGGAGCTCAGAGAAATCGAACTTGAGGAAGTCTGGCATAAATGGAAGTGCGAACTCAAGGTACATGAGAACTACTGCCATTGCAGTAAGAATTCCTGCAGCGGCGATTTTACGCGTAGAGATAGCTTTGCTTTGGGATAAATTAGACATAAAAAAAACGACTCCTTTCATCCGGACTTTAACCGTCGGCCACGGAGTCTAACCGTGTCAGTCCTGCCTTAGTAGATTTTGCAGGAGTTGCGGGCTTATGGGTGGCAATATACCTTCCAATCACCGCCGGTGGGGAAACTAACCCCGCCTTGGATTCCTAGGTATTATATTATGTAGCGCGCTAAAGTGCAATGCATAAATTATGATGTATAATTTTCTGGAGGGAAACCCCCTCGAAAGTGCTGATTATACTGGGTGTTACGGAGAGTAACAGCGGTGTCACAGTTGGTTTCTTGTGTGTTACCAGGCCTTGGTCGTAGGATGACCTTGCAAACAAAAAACGCCGACAATCGGCAAAGTTAAAAGGAGGTCATTAATATGACATTTGGTGAGAAATTAAGAAACGCAAGAAAAGAATCCGGTTTATCCCAGGAGCAGTTCGCTGTGAAAATGAACGTATCAAGATCTGCAGTAGCAAAGTGGGAAACAGACAAGGGCATGCCTGATATTACAAATCTTAAGGTAATGGCCAAGCTATTGAATGTTAGTGTAGATTATCTTGTAAGTGATGAAGATGAAATTAGCTTTAATGAGATTAAGGAAGCAATTAATCTTAATGATTACGAGAAGACTGGAAAAGCAAGATGCAAAAATGATGCGGTATGTCTTTCCAAGAATCAGGGTGCAACTGCTATTTATGCACTTTTAAGATCCAAGAAGCTGAATAAGATTGAAAGTGTAATTGATTTCATCGCTGGTGCAGGTGTAGTTAATGTTCTTGATGCAGCAAATGACATGTCTTATTACTATCTCGTTGAAAAGAACAAGAAGCAGTATTTTGTAAACGTAGATAAGGAATTTATCACAACAAAGGAGCTTGTTAATAAGGTTAATCCATCCAAGTTTGTTATTGGAAATAACGAATACAGAGGTTCTTACAGACTTATCTAAAGTAAACATCTTTGTAGGAAATGTTGAAGTTATCTTTACTTTATCTTTATCCTTCCTCCTTATAACAAAAATATAAAATTTATTTGAAATGTGGAGGGAGATTTTATGAAAAAAGGATTAGTAAAAAAACTAAGCATAGTAATGAGCATTATTATGATGGTACTGGTTTTTTATACTGCAGGCATGCCACAGACTTTTACCTGTGAAGACAATGAAGAATTCCTGGCTCAGGAAAAGGAATTAGAACTTGAAAGACAGAAAGTCAAAGATAAAATAGACCCTATTTTCAATCAGAAGATATCCCGCATTCCTTTGTGGTTCCTGTATACATTTGAATATGAGGAATTTTCCGGTGGAATATTGACTGGTCTTTTTGCAGCAGTAATAGCTGCCTCAGTTGCACTGATTATATACAGAAGAAAGCCAGCAGTTTTATTGACTATTTGTTGTGTTGCCATCCCAATTCTAATTTATATGGCATACAACATTGCAACTCATCCAACATTTTGCAAGTGAGAAAAAGTTGAATCTATATATATAGACGTGAGATATCTTGCTCTGCTAGTTCCGCAGGCGCGAAGTCTAAGAGGAAGAATCTATTTTTTGAGCCTTTCCGCACAAGCGTAGCGCGGAGGACCTAGCGAAAAAAATAGAGTTCTTCCTTACTCATCCCATGGCACCACCTGCTGCTTACCATAATACGCCTCAAGTGACATGTGATTTTCGTAGAGATATGTAGCGAGGTCGACACCTACATAACGGAAGTGCCAGCCCTCTATACCATAGCCTGTCTCATAAACAAACTCTTCTTTATAGCGATGGATAAGGCCATATTTGTGGCCGTTTTCACAAATCCACTGACCAACTGTAGTCTTATCAAAATCATCCATAATGTTGTCGTATCCCGCAGGGGTAATATCAAGTGCGAGACCTAATTGGTGTTCAGAACGGCCAGGCCATGCATTCTTTTTACACGCGAAAGCAAGGCTTCTAAGGTTAACTGATCTGTCAAAGAGATATTGCTGAGTGTTGGTGTCACGGTAACCAGACACAAGGAAAATACCTTGTCCAGTTTCTTCGAGACAGTCGAGATACATTTGCTCCCATGCTTCCGCTGCTTCGGCACGAAGTTGCTGATTCATGGAATGTGATGTAGCTACAAGATCATCTGGAACATAGTCCAAAGGAAGTGCGTAATATTTGTTTACAAGAACGGTTACGTCATCAGGGTTAGTTACAATTTCAGCTCGAATAGAACGAGGATCAACAAAGCCGTCGTACCATACCTCATCTTTGGTTGGTTCTATATATTCTGGTTCTGGTGTTGGTATAGGTGTAGGCATTGGTGTAGGAGTTGGTTCTTCTGTTGGAGCAGGAGTTACGACCGCAGAAGTTTCAGGAGAAATTTCCTCTGAAGTTGGCATAGTTTGAATAGTAAGTTGTGTTGTTGATTCTGAAGGAGCAGGTTCTGAAGATGAGCATCCTACACCTGCGAGAATACTTAGTATTATCAGTGATAAACACATTTTTGCTTTTACAGATTTTGCGTTTCTCATGACTCCGCCTTCGCCACATTTTTTTTACATTATATCATTAGTATCTTTGATATAATGGAATATGGAAATTTTCGCGAAGAAAGGCGTTAACTAATATGGATATTTGCGCAGTAGTAATGGCGGCAGGTAATAGCACAAGAATGAAGTCAGCACACTCTAAGGTAGTACACCAGGTGTGTGGTAAGCCAATTGTACAGTGGGTTGCAGATGCACTTTGTGAGGCAGGCTGTAATGAACAGGTTTATATTGTTGGTGATAAGCAGGAGGAGATTAGAGACATTCTCGGTGAGTCCGTTGCTTATGTTTTTCAGGAGCAAAGACTTGGTACTGGTCACGCAGTAATGCAGGCTGCACCATTTCTTGAGGGTAGAGATGGATATACAATCGTACTTCCAGGTGACTGCCCAATGGTTAGTGCAGAGACAATTAACAAGGCGATAGCTAAGATTGACGAAGGTGATTATGCTGCGGTAGTAATTACAGCACAGGCAGATGATCCTACTGGATATGGAAGACTTGTAAGAGATGAGAATGGCAATGTACTTCGTATTGTTGAGCATAAAGATGCTACAGAAGAAGAGAGAGCTATTAGAGAAATCAACTCCTCAATGTACATTTTTAAGACAAGCCTTCTTATTTCTGCTCTTGGTAGACTTAGTGCTTCTAATGCACAGAAGGAGTATTACCTCACAGATACAATCGGTATTCTCATTGGCGATGGACACGTTGTAAGTTCCGTTGTTTGTGACTTCGAGGATACTTTCGGAGTAAATGACAGAATTCAGCTTATGAGAGCTAATCAGATTATGAATAAGAGAATTCTTCGTAAGCACATGCGCAATGGTGTAGAGATTGTTGATGAGAATGCAGTATGGATTCATAGTGCTGTAGAAATCGGAAGAGATACAGTTATTCTTCCTGGTACAACAATCATGGGTAACACTGTAATTGGTGAAGAGTGTATTATCGGTGAGAATTCACGTCTTGATTGTGTTGAAGTTGGTGACGGCACAGTTCTTGATTACACAGTGGCTACTTCTTGTATTATCGGTAAGGATTGCCGTATTGGACCTTTCGCACATATTAGACCAGATACAAAGATTGATGATAACGTAACTCTTGGTGCTTACGTTGAGGTTAAGAATTCTACTATTGGTGAGTATACAAGAGCGCGTCACCTTACATATATTGGTGATTCCACAGTAGGTAAGAATGTTAACTTCGGTTGTGGTACTGTTACTTGTAACTTTGATGGTCAGGATAAGGTTGGATGTATTATCGAGGATAACGTATTTATCGGTGGTAACTCCAATATTCTTTCTAGTGTAGTTCTTGGTAAGGATAGTTATATTGCTGCTGGTTCTACAATTACTGCAGATGTTCCTTCCCTTGGTCTTGGTATTGGTAGATCCAAGCAGGTGAATAAGGAAGAGTGGGTAGCACAGAAGAATAGACTTCGTGGCGCTAGTTTTATTAAGCTTGATAATAAGCGTTCGGAGGTCTAATTAATGGCTAACGATACTTGGCTCATAGCGGGCCTTGGTAATCCAGGAGACAAATACGCATATACTTGGCACAATTGTGGATTTCTAGCAATGGAACTCCTTGCTGACAAGTGTGGAATTTCCATGGATAGAACTAAGTTTGAGGGCCTTTATGGCAAGGGCAAATACAAAGGTAAGGATATTATTCTTCTTAAGCCTCAGACTTTTATGAATAATTCTGGTTTGTCCATAGCACCTATGGCGAATTTCTTTAAGGTAGATCCTTCACATATCATTGTTCTTTATGATGATATCGATATCGCTATCGGTACTATTCGTGTAAGAAGCAAGGGTAGTGCGGGTACTCATAATGGTATGAAGTCTATTATTAAGTGCCTTGGTTCACAGGAATTTCCTAGAGTAAGAATTGGTACGGGTCCTGTGCCAGAGAAATGGGCACTTATAGATTATGTTCTCGCTGAGATTCCTAAGGATATTAGACAGACTGTTTATGATTCTTTTGAACAAGCAGCAGATGCGACACTTAAGTACATAACTGATAATGAATAAATCAATCGTAGAATTATTAGAACTTATAGATAAAGATAAGAGGGTCATTCCAGCACATGATGAATGCGTGCGCATGGGGACCCATCTTAATGTGTCTGGATTAAGCGAAGGCCAGAAGGGATTTTTCATCGCAGCACTTTCTCATAAGGACAAAAAGAAGCCTGTAGTAATTACATCTGACTATGGTCGCGCACGTACTTTGGCGACATTTCTTAATCCTTTCGTAGAGGGTGAAGTAGTTGTAGTTAAACCAAGCGAGTTATCTTTGGTAAGTGCGGTGGCTAGTTCTCGTGATACAGAGACAGAGCGTACTGGTCCTATCTATAAACTTCTCAAGGGTAACTTTGGCGCGGCTATTATTTGTGCAGGCGCACTTACTAACCTCATGATTCCTCATAAAACTTATGAGGGCAGAATTATAAAACTCAAACTTGGCCTTAATATTGAGCCAGAGCAGATGATAAAGAAGCTTTTTGAAAGTGGTTACGAAAGGGTGGCGCAGGTTACTGCCAAGGGTGAGTACTCATCTCGTGGTGACATTGTCGACGTATTCCCACCAGATATGGATACCCCACTTAGAATCAGTTTTTTTGATGACGAAATCGATCAGATTAAGACATTTGATACAGATAATCAGCGTTCTCTTGATTCATTGAAGAGTGCTGCAATTTGCCCTGCTCAGGAAATCACATTGGATCCTAATCTTCGTGGTCAGTATGCACATAGCATGGAACTTTCTGCTGCTGATGATATTAATCACATGAATGCAAATTCCGAGCGTACAGTGGCTGAGTTATTACATAGAACTACTCAGGCAGATGTCGAAGCCATGAAGGAAGGCGTTAGAATTACAGGTATCGCTAGATGGCTTAGCATCCTTATAAAGACACCAGAGTCTATTCTCGATTATGTTGATCGTACTAAGTGTAAGGTCTTCGTGGATGAGATGAGTGAGTGCAGAAGTAGAATTGATGGCTACGCTGCAGAATACACATCAAGATGCAAAGCGGCTTATGAATTAGGTAGTGCACCTAAGTGTGCTTTTAATTCTATGCACGATATTGCAGATGTAATGAAGAGAATTGATAAATACGGTACGGTAATTACAGTATCTTGTCTTGGTTCTACTGGTAATGGACTTCCAGGTGGTAAGACTATCGGTCTTGCAGGATTAGCTGGTGAGAATTGGCGCGGCCGTGATAAGGAACTTGCTACAAGTCTTAAAAAATGGAAGAACAGCAGAACAGTAAAGTTCATGTTATCTGGTGTGCAGAGAACAGACTCTTTCAGAGTGAGAATGCTCGATGAGAGTGTGACTCCAGACATCATTCCTGTGGCTATGCCAGAAGGATTTGTATATCCTGAAATTGATCTCGTACTTATTGGTGAGCAGGAAATTTTTGGTAGTGAGAAAAAGATTTCTACTAAGAAGTCTTCCAAGGGTGGTAATAGAATTACTTTCTTTGGTGATATTGAGCCAGGTGATTACGTAGTTCATGATGCTCATGGTATTGGTCAGTATAAGGGCATTGTTAATCTTCGTATGGGTAAGTCATCTCAGGACTACCTTGAGATTGCTTATGCGAAGAATGCGACAATCCATATTCCTGTAGATAGAATTGATAAACTTCAGAAGTACGTAGGACCTGCTGGTTCTAGTCCAAAGCTTTCCTCACTTGATTCTGGTGAGTGGAAGAAGAATGTGGAGCGTGCTCGTACTTCTATTAAGAAGTTGGCTTTTGACTTGGTTAAGCTTTACGCATCTAGAAGAGCAAGTAAGGGCTATTCTTGTGAACCAGATGATACATGGCAAAAGCAATTTGAGGAGAGTTTCCCTTACGTAGAAACTGATGATCAGCTCATGGCTATTAGAGACATAAAGAGAGATATGGAATCAGATACCCCTATGGATAGACTCCTTTGTGGTGACGTAGGTTTTGGTAAGACAGAGGTTGCTTTTAGAGCGATTTTTAAGGCAGTTACTAATGGTCGCCAAGCTTTCTTGTTGGCACCTACAACTCTCCTTGCTCAGCAGCATTACGATAATTTCATTGAGCGTCTAGCAGGTTTTCCAATGAAGGTGGCACTTCTTTCTAGATTTGTTCAGCCTGCCGTGCTTAAGGAAAATCTAAAGGCAATTAAAGAGGGCAAAGTGGATGTTGTAATCGGTACTCATCGTATTCTTTCAGACGATGTCGTGCCTCGCAAACTTGGACTTCTTATTATTGATGAGGAGCAGAGATTTGGTGTTAATCATAAGGAGAAGATAAAGGCACTTCGTAATAATATCGATGTGCTCAGTCTCTCTGCGACACCTATTCCTAGAACTCTTCACATGTCTATGTCAGGTATTAGAGATATTTCTGTTCTTAATGAGGCGCCAATGAATCGTCGTCCTGTGCAGACATATGTAGTCGAATATGATGAAGAGATTGTGGTTCAGGCGTGTATGCGTGAGATTGGTCGTGGAGGACAGATATTCTATCTGTATAATCGTACGGCTGATATTGATAAAAAAGCTGCTTACCTGGAGTCGATAATGCCAGGTGTTAAAATTGCCTATGCTCACGGCAAGATGAGTGAGCACCAGATGGAGCGTATTATCGAATCGTTTATTGCTGGCGAGGCAGATGTGCTTGTATGTACAACTATCATCGAGAGTGGTGTTGATATGCCTAATGTTAATACCATGATTGTGGAAGACGCAGATAGATTTGGTTTGGCACAGCTCTATCAGATTAAGGGTCGTGTAGGTCGTTCTGATAGACAGGCATATGCATATATTACTTATAATCCTGAAAAGGAAATGAATTCTGATGCTCGTAAGAGACTTATGGCTATTCGAGAGTTTACAGAACTTGGTTCTGGTATCAAGGTCGCTATGCGTGATCTCGAGGTAAGAGGTGCTGGTAATCTTCTTGGTGCTGAGCAGCATGGTCAGATGGACACTATCGGTTATGAGCTTTATTGTCGAATTCTTGATGAAGAAATCAAAGTGCTTCGTGAGGACGGGGAAGAAGTTTCCGCTCCACCAAGACTTAATGTCAGTCTCGAGGTGGATTTTGATTCTTATATTCCTGCAAGATATATTGCTGATGAAGCTGAGAGAATGGCGGCATATAGAAGAATTGCCAACATCGTTGAACGTAAAGATTATGATGATTTTATTGATGAGGTTACTGATCGATACGGTGATCCACCTAAGGAAGTTAATTTCCTTGCAGGTGCTGCATTAATTAGAGGATTGGCAGCAAGTGCAGGATTTGATAAAGTGATATTTAAGGATGCGGCAGTGCTCTTATACTTTGCGCCTGATCGCAAACTTGATAAAGAGGCTATTGGCCGTGTGGTAGGTACGGTCGAATATGCAGGACATATTTTATTTTGTGCGCAGGGTAAACCATATTTACACTACAAACCACGCACAAAGTATCATCACAGAACTGTCTCAGAAATAATCACAATGTTAGAGATTATTTTGGGTAAATAATGGGAGGGTTATATGAGCATTTTTACAGACAGAAAACTTGGTTTTGGAACAATGAGACTTCCACTTAAGGAGGCTAGCGTAGAGACATCTATCGATATCGAGCACTCATGTAAGATGGTTGATTACTATATGGAGCATGGTTTTACTTACTTTGATACAGCATGGATGTATCACGGTTTCGAGAGCGAGAATGCTATAAAAAAGGCTCTTGTTGAGCGTTATCCACGTGATAGTTATACACTTGCTACTAAGTTCCATGTTGGATTTGCTAGTAGCAGCGACGATAAGGAAAGAATCTTTAATACACAGCTCGAGAAGACAGGTGCACAGTACTTTGACTACTATCTTATCCACGATATTGAGAGAGGTAATTACGATAAGTATAAGGAGTACGACGCATTTAATTGGGCACGTGAAAAGAAGGCAAAAGGTCTTATTAAGCACCTTGGATTCTCTTTCCATTCAGATGCAGAACTTCTTGATCAGATTCTTACAGAGCAGCCTGATATGGAGTTCGTTCAGCTTCAAATTAACTACCTCGACTGGGAGTCTGATAATATTCAGTCTAGAAAGTGCTATGAAGTAGCTACAAAACACAATTGTCCTGTTATTGTTATGGAGCCAGTTAAGGGTGGTACTCTTGCAAATGTTCCAGCAGAAGTAGAGAAGATGTTTAAGGATAGAGAGCCTAGCCTTTCTATCCCATCATGGGCAATCAGATTTGTAGCATCCCTTGATAACGTAAAGATGGTATTAAGTGGAATGAGCAATATGGATCAGATGATTGATAACTGCTCTTATATGGAGGACTTTAAGCCTCTTACAGAAGAAGAGAAGGAACTTTGCATTCTCGCAGGTAAGATGATTTCTGGTGACATTAAGATTCCTTGTACTGGTTGTTCTTATTGTACTGAAGGATGTCCTCTTAATATTGCTATCCCTAAGCTTTTCGCAGCTTATAACAGTGACGGAAATTACGATGAAGCGGTAGCTGATGGTGGCAAGGCAAGTGAGTGCGTAGAGTGTGGCCAGTGTGAGGGTATTTGTCCTCAGCACCTTCCAGTAATTACTTACCTTAAGGATGTAGCTACTAAGTACGAGGGTTAATATGTATTTTGAAGATTTATCTGTGGGGTTAAGTAAAACACTTGCCCCAGGGGTTATTGACGAGGGAGAGATGCTTGCTTTCGCCAATAGATACGACAACACACCACTTCATACTGATGCAGAATATGCGAAAGGCACACGCTTTGGCAAAATCATCGCACCTGGTGTTATGTCATTTATGGTGGTGTGGGCAAAGTATCTTGAAGAAGATTTCTTTGGTGAAGAGTTAATTGCCGGAGCTTCCACAAAGATTGAGTGGTTTAAGCCGACTTTCGCAGGGGATACACTTACAGGTGTGGCAACCATTACAAAGATGGTGGAACGTAACCCTTATAATGGACTTGTAGAGCTTACCATAGATATTACTAATCAAGATGGTGACATGGTGATGAGAGACGTCACTGAGACTATAATAAAACGTCGTCCTACAACTTAAGAAATTTCACTAAAGGTTATTCCCGCGAGGGGGTAACCTAAATTTCTGTTATCTTCAGGATTAAGCACGGTAGCGGACCACACCTCACCATTTAATGTGATGGTGTTTTGGCCGTCATTAAGAAGTGATTCATCGATTGTAAATACGTATGAATCAAGGTTATTGTCTTCTGTTATGGAGAAGCTATCTACATATTCTCCGTTTACTAGTACATCAACATCGAGAGAATCAATCCCAATTGCTTCTATTGGAATCTGAAGATACATATCCACAGACATCTCATATGTCTTCTTTTCGAGATAGCAATTAAGTTCTACAGATGGAGAACCAGTCCATGCAAAGAAACCTTCATAACCACTCATACCAGAGTAACTGCTATAGTACTCTGTGATGGAATAGTTCATGCTTTCTGGACTTTCTGTATCGATTCCAGTGTGGTTTATCTTGTATACATATACAGTTTGCTGTTCTTCATTAAAGGTTGTTGGATATAGCTCGAACTGTATATAGTCAGCAGGGTACTCAGGTATGTTAATTACGGATGTAGTATATACGAGAGTTACCTGGTCGTTATCATAGATAAGTGGATGGAAAGAAACGATAAATGCATTGTCGTGTGTGGCAAGAAGGTTATCTGCCTGTGTAGCTATATCTTCCATTTGAGGGTAGACAGACTTGGCATCTGTTAAGTATCGCATTGGCATCCACATAACGAGCATAGAGTCATCTGTAAGTACAATTGCATCGTTTTCAGATACCATTTCAGAGATCTCATTTAATGTTTTCCAATCCATCTTAGTGTCATCTACGGATTTTGCCATATTAATATTGGCAGGGATATTGATGCACATACAAGCAATGAAACTTCCTGCTACAAAATACTTGTGTAAATCATTACAAATATACAATACAAACAAGACAGTAACAGAAATGTATGGCACTAAGTATCTACCCCAGTAGAAAAGGGTTTCTGTGTAAGTTCTCAAAGTGGATGTATATACAAGAATTGTGTAGAAAAAGAAGATGGATATTGTTAGCACAGGAATGTTTTTTACAAGCAATTCTGGCTTTATTAATATGCGTATAATTGCCACTATGAAAAGAATAATAGCAGCAGACATAGCGAAGTGGAATATAGTAGTAATCTTCACTTGGTATAGAAGTGATTTTATTCCTCCAATAGACTGATTTCTATCTTTAAGGATGTTGAATGCTATCTTGGCAAGAGGAAGTACTACTAATAATCTAAGAGTGATTAAGAATCCTTTGGAGGAGGATAGTGAAGAAATAGTTGGTCTTTTTCTTAACTTAGCTGTAATTAAAATAAAAGTAACTACTAGGATAAATATAGCTATGGAAAGAGCTAGGACTAGTATAGGAATTAATTTTGTTGAAGAAAGAGTGCTACCAATTATATTTAAAAACATGAAGTTTTTTATTGTATATACAGGCTGAATAATAAACATACTAATGTATCCATATACTAGTATGGCTGGAATGCTCATCATTAACGGTATGTAATATTTTTTGTTTGTGAGTAAAAATAACATACCGTAGATTCCAATGAATACAGGCGTGTAGACATAAAATGTTGGGTGATATGTGGCAAAAATAGCTACTGGAATAATTGACAAGATTTTGCATATATCATTTTTCTCGGTTAACAAATAAACAAAAGTAATTACTAATACAGATAAAAATAATTCTGTAAGTGCTGCCTTTCCTAACCAAATAATTAGCGGTGAAAAACCAACAGCAAATTCTGCTAAATAACAAGCGTATTTTTTTATTTCTAGATTACGCGCGCATAAGTAAGTGAGTAACAATAACAACACATAGAAAAAGCTTTGAACACCCATCATATGCTGGATTCCCCAGGCTATTGCCCAGGTTGTCATAAAAGCTGAAAACTCAGGGATACCATGTAAGTATACTTTTGAGTCTGATGCTTCGTTTGAATAATATCCGTCTAGTACCTCAGATTTAATCGAATCAGCGCCGAGAAGCCCATTTAGATGGAGAATATAGTTAGTTTTATCATTATCGTTAAGCTCATAATATTCAGAGAAGTCTTTGATTTTTTTGGTGTCTCCATCTACAAATGCCATTACCTGTGATTGATACACACCCTGATCTTGTCCCATGCCGTAATAGCCATTTTTTACACATATAAAAGGTAAAAGAATGAGAGCTATAGCTAGTGGGATAATCATATCTTTTACATTAAGATTAGGTTTGATTTTAAAGCTGATTTTTGACGTTAATACTAGGCAAAGTAATATAGCTCCTGATAAAACAGTGGTGCAAATAATGTTTAAAAATGGAGTATATATATCAATTAAAAATAATACATGAGATACAACCGCATGTTCAAAGAAATACGCTGTAATTCCAACAATCGAGGACTCAATAATATTCTTCTTGTAAAGAAGATTTATAAATGTGAATACAGATATTAGTAATCCAATTATCAGAAGTGTTGCTACCATTTCTATCCTCGGCTAATTAGTGTTGAACTTGTTTATTATACAACGGAAGCAAAATCAAATACTAATTCATTTTCTTCTAAGTATTCATCGATGCTATGGTTATTAGTAATATCCATGTAAATAGTATTTCCACTAATAGTTCCAGGGATGTCGCCTTGTGAGCCATGAATCACGATGATATCGCCATCTATTTCGTATGTTCCGCTCATAGAAAATAAGTCAAAATTAATTTTGTTTATCTCGACCATGACCTCGTCCATAATCATGTCGTATACTTCATCATCTGTCATGCCAGTAAACATTTTTACAGTAGATAGAGACATACCTGTACTGGCTTCTACTATAACGTCTGCATTAGCTATTACATAATTACGAATATCTGTCATTAGTAATTCTTTGTCTAAGACGATAGATGCGGTCTCATCTTCAATAGATAAATATAAATAAATATTAAGGTCTCCGTTAAGGAGAATAGTAGTTCCAAGCTCAGTGCATAAGGTGTAGTCAAAATACTCCTTATAATTTACCGCTGCTGTGTAATTACAACCTGATAAATCTAGGGATTCAGGAGGAGTTGGTGCTGGAATAAATACGATTCCAGTGTTGAGGAATTCCAATACAGAAGATTCTGTATCCTCACCGTTATTTAACACCCATACGCCATTACTTCTAGTAAAGGACAAAGTGGATTTTATATTTATCTTGTCGATTTTATTAAGAGCAGTAGTAAATGTATTTACATCACGTAAATTATCTTCATCTAGTAGAACTGACTCATAGTTTGCCATTGTAAAAATAATATCCACATAGGCATGCTCGCCGTCATAGAAAATAGATTCTTGATCTATTCGGTAACTTATTGTATCAAGTATTGCTTTATGAGGAGTTGTATATCCATTATCAAATAAAACATTCTCTGCAAAATCGGTGGTTGTGGAGACGATAGCATGGATGTTTTTTGTTTCCAAATCACTTAATGATTGAGGATTTATTTTTAAAATGAATTCGGCAGCAGATCTTGGTTTATGAGTAGTTGGAGCTTTTTCCTGCTGTTTTGAACATCCACTCATAGAAAGCATAATGGAGAACATTATTAATATAACTAATGACTGTTTTAGAGTTTTATAGTTCTTTGAATAGTGCATGTAGTTACTCCTGATAGTTGTTTCATAATTATTATATATGACAATAGCTGATGTGATATTATTATTTTATGGTTAAAAATATTGAGAAAAGCAGAGAAAATAGAGTTTGGTTGAGTGGAATAATTGCGATAGCAATTTTTCTTTTGATAAAAGTGTTTTCATTTTCTTTTGGTGATTTGGATGAATTGTGGAACTTTAACCTTGCTCGTTCTATAGCAGATGGCATGGTGCCATATAGAGATTTTAATATGGTAATGATGCCGTTATTCTCCATAATTTTTTCTATTCCTTTATTGTTTAGCAAAACTCTTTTGGCATATAGAGTGATGTCGTTTATATTTGCTTTTGCTATATGTTTTTCGCTTGTACTTGTTGTTAAAAAGAAACACGGTATTTATTATTCTCTCCTTGTAGGTGTAGTTGCTGCTTGTTTTTATGATGTAATTACCTATAATCACCTGATGTTTTTGATGGTGTTGTGGATATATTACTTATTCGGGTTCTCAAATACATATAGGCGTAATTATTTAATTGGCGTTCTTGCTTTTGCAGGCCTTCTTTCAAGGCAAAGTTCAGGTGTAGTTTTGCTTATTTGTGTTGGCCTTTTAGTGATTTTCCAAAGTGAGAAGAAGAAGCTTAATCACACTATGATGTACATAGCTGGTGCTGCATCTTTAGGAGTTGTTTTTCTTATATATCTACTTGTAAGCAAGTCTTTTGTGCAGTTTTGGGATTACTGTCTTTTTTCTATGTTTAGTTATAGTAGCAATAGTTTTTCTATGGACTTTTCTGCTGTTAGTTTAGGTATAATTATTATCGTTGGTGTTGTAGCAGATTTAATTTCAATAAACAAAAAAAATAAGAATGCTACTGTTCATCTTGTCCTTGGCATTAGTTTAATTAGTATTGCTTATCCACTTATGGATTTCCTGCATATTAGCATGGCGGCGTTGTATTTTTTGATTCCTATAGTTGAATTAATTAGAAGAAAATACAATTTTCCACCTTATATTATTCTTACAGTGGCTTCTTTGTTTGTAGTTTTTGGAAGTGCCTTTTCTTTATTGTCGTTGCCTGGTATGCAAAGTTCAGATATAAAGCCATTTAGAAATATACCAGGAAGTATAACAGTTGAGGGCCATATAGGTCTTGATAATTATAGTGATGAGTATAGAAAGCTTGGATATGATGTTGTTTATGTAAGTGAAGATGCTGTTATTTTTTCTATCATTAGAGATACACACACTGTACCTTATGATTTGTTTTTGAAGGGAAATATGGGAACAAAGTCTCCATTGTCATATATTGAAGAACTATGTTCTTCATCCCAAACAATTATTGTTATACCTAATGACTATAATGAGCGTTCACCACAGAACCCTGAAGGGGTATATGAGTATATATCAGAACACTGTGTTTTAGTAGGTACGTACGGTCAGTACGAATACTACATTACAAATATGTAAGATTAGTCCTTTTAAATGTAAGCCAAATCAATGTTACCCAATTACTAATCGGAATATCCTATTGTCATAAAACGAAACGAGGAAAAAGCTATGACAAGCTGGATTAGTTCAATAGTATTAGGAATTAGAATTTACATGGTTATCGCAGGTGTATTTTGTGTACCATGCGAGGGTATCAAGGTAATGATTACAAAGAAGTTCAATCCACTTAGATTTGTAATTAGCCAGCTTTTCATTCTTTACATGGTTTGTGTGTTTACATTGGTTTTCTTCCCACTTCCATCACTTGCACAGATTGCAAATCTTACATATAACCTTCAGAAAATCCCATTTTTCTTTGTAAGTGATATCATCAAGAACTTCAGCTTTGAGACAGTATTCCAGGTTCTTTTTAATATCGCACTCACAGTTCCATTCGGAATGGTTCTTCGTTATGTTGGTGGCATGACAGTTCGTAAGGCAACAATCGTTACTCTTTTCCTTTCAATTATTATCGAGGTTGGTCAGCTTACAGGTTTATTCTTTATTTATCCAGGCTCATATAGAGTGTGTGATGTAGATGATTTAATTCTTAATACATTGGGCGGATTTTTAGGTAGCGTATTAGTAGCAAAGTTAGAGGGTATTCTCCCAGTTCTTTGCTCTTATGAGATGGATCTTAGAAGAACAAGAATTATGGCTAACAAGAAGATTTTCCAGGTGTGAGAATTGAATAAAAAGGGTAAGGTTGATATAGTTGAAATATCAACATTTGAGGTGTAAGTATGGGAATTAAATGGGGTGTTTTAGGTACAGCAAACATTGCTGATTACGGTGTTATTCCAGGTATGCTTCAGGCAGATAATTGTGAGCTTTATGCTATAGCTGGTAGACGTCAGGAGAAGGTAGATGCTTATGTAAATAAGTTTGGCTTTACTAAAGGTTATGTTGGTTACGATAACCTACTAAATGACCCAGAGGTTCAGGCAGTTTACGTGCCACTTCCAAATGATATCCATAAGGAGTGGGTAATTAAGGCGGTGCAGGCAGGTAAGCATGTACTTTGCGAAAAACCACTTGCTATGAATGCCAAAGAGTCTGCGGAAATGTATCAGGCAGCTAAGAATAATGGCGTAATCCTTATGGAAGCATATGCGTACCTCCATAGTCCTTACATTAAGGCTCTTAAGGATGATATTAATAGTGGCGTGATTGGTGATGTTCAGTTCATCGAGTCCGCATTCTACACACAGGGTTATGATGAGGATTTCCGTCTCCATAAGCAGTTCGGAGGTGGTATGGTTTATGACCTCGGTTGCTACTGTACTACTATGATTCTTTCTCTTATTAATTCTGAGATTAACATGGTAAAAGCTGTTGCTGAGATGACGGATGAGGGAGTAGATTATTCTACTGCAGCTATTCTTAGATTTGAAAATGGTGTGCG
This sequence comes from Saccharofermentans sp., assembly GCA_024403675.1. GTDB lineage: Bacteria > Bacillota > Clostridia > Saccharofermentanales > Saccharofermentanaceae > Saccharofermentans. The sequence goes on from JAKSRH010000014.1 coordinate 36,180, forward strand.
TGCAGCCTTTAATGTTGGCATGGTTCTTGGACGTAATGCACGTTATGACCGTCTTTATATCAAGGGCACAAAGGGATGTATTATCTCTCCTGTCGAGTATAACCAGACAGGCCATCTTACTTATGAGGTAGTCGTTGATGGTGTTAAGACAATTCGCGAGATAGATGCACCTAACAACTATAAGCTCGAGGTGGAGAACCTTGGTCGTGCGATTATGGGCGAAGAAAAGCCACTTATCACTCCTGAGTTTTCACTTAAGAATGGTAAGCTCCTAGATACAATTCTTGATGAGATTGGATATAACTAATAATTAGAATCCAAATAATCCTTTTTTCTTTACATAGAAAGGTTTGTTGTCGGCTGCTTTTTGTCCAAAGCTGTCATTAATAGGAATCATACCAAGTCCATATCCCTGTGGGATGTGGGGTCTAGCGGCCTCTGCGATACCGGGGAATACGTCTTCTTTATTGCCTACAAAGTCAACGATAAGAAGCAACACTAATTCGCCTTCCTTTTCCATGAGTTTAAGGTGGATAGCGTTGATGTTCTTATTTTTCTTGGCGTAAGCAGATATGCTGTTCACCATATCAGTTGGATAATTACCAGGCTCACCAATCTTAACAGGAGTATCTTTCTGTATTTTCTCTGTGGCTACACCACCAGCATTCATTTTCTTAACATTAGCAATGTGTAGAATCTGCGCTTTGGTGATAGCTAAGTTCTCGTTATAAGGATTTACTACCACACCAGCTAGATTGTCATCCATCATGCTAGCAAACTGGTCAAAAGGCATTACCATGGCTGAAATTTTCTGAGTCTGAACGATAGGATCCATGCCAATATTATCCCAGTCAGTAAAAAGTGGGAGATAAGCGGACCCATCAGCGGCGCCAAGTAAGTGAAAACTTATAGTCGCGCCTTTATTAAAAGTTGCAGTGCCGTTACCGTTATGAGTAACTTTACTATCGTCTATAGTCGTAATAGCTAGGAGATTTGCTCTATTAGCAATTTCTTCGAAAATCAAGTTCATCTGCTGATTAAGTGCTTCTGGATCATGCTGAACTAGCTTGGACTGAGCTAATAACTCGGTAAGTCTTGGGTTAGTTATAGGTGTATTTAAGTCTAAATTACTCATATTTGATATTATCCTCTTATTCTTGGCATTACATTCTTATTCTACATATGTAATAATAACGAGGCAAACTTAATATAAGGAGTTTATACATGAAAATTGCAATTCCATATCTTGATGGTAATGTTTATGAGCACTTTGGCAAGGCACAGCAGTTCAAGGTGTATGAGTTAGATGATGAGGGAAATGTTACTTCATCTGAAGTAATTGATTCTAATGCTGAAGGACATGATGCAGTAGCCGCTACACTTTCCAAGCTTGCAGTTGATGTTGTTATTTGTGGTGGCATGGGTGATGGTGCTCAGTCAGCACTTGCACAGTTTGGTATTCTTGCTTTTACTGGTGTAGAAGGTGAAGCTGATAAGGTAATTGAGTCTTTTGTTAAGGGCGATATTACAAGCCAGGGCAGTAACTGCGGATGCGGTGGTAACTGTGGTGACGGTGAAGGCTGTGGCGAAGGTGGTTGCGGAGGCTGCGGCGGTGGCTGTGGCGGATGTGGTGGTGGACCACGTATCCTTTTCGAGGGCGAAAATGTCGGCAAAGCATGTATCGTTAATTACGAGGGTACTTTTAATGACGGTAAGGTTTTTGATTCTTCCTTCGAGCGTGGTGAGCCAATCCAGTTCGTATGTGGCGTTGGCATGATGATTAAGGGCTTTGATATGGCTGTTGCTAATATGAAGATAGGCGAGACAGTAAATATCCACCTTATGCCTGAAGAGGCTTATGGCCCAGTTGATCCTAATGCTATTATCGATATTAAGATTTCCCAGCTTCCTGGTTCTGAGGAACTTAATGTCGGTGACAAGGTGTTCCTTTCAAATGCATATGGTCAGCAGTTCCCAGTAACTGTTCTCGAGAAGACAGAGGAGACAATTAAGCTTGATGCTAACCATGAGATGGCAGGCAAGGAGCTTAACTTCAAAATCGAGCTCGTAGATATTATTGAAGCGTAAGTTCTAGTTTTATAAGTAATTTATTGCTAATATTAGTGGCCCTCCAGAGTGGAGGGCCATTTTATTGTTATTACTTATTGGCAAGAATTTCGCCCATGGTTTTTGCAAGTATATCAATTTCAATTGGTTTGGAAATAAAGCCGTCCATACCTGCTTCCATGGCTAGCTTGCGATCACTTTCAAAAGCATTAGCAGTAATCGCAACTATTGGAATATTTGCTTTAGATTTATCGTCCAGTATTCTTATTCTCTTAGTTGCTTCAAGTCCATCAAGATTAGGCATCTGAAAATCCATAAGTATAAGGTCGTAATAGTTCTCTGTTGATTTCTTGAGCATCTCAATGCATTCGATACCATCAGCAGCTCTGTCGACAGTGACACCTTCAAGCTTAAGTATCTCGATCATAATTTCTGCGTTGAAATCATTGTCTTCAGCAAGAAGCACTCTTTTATCTTGAAGTGAGAAGTTTGCAGAATTAGTAGTAGTTGAACTAACAACTTCTTTTCTAGATGCAATTTTCAGAGGAATATTAATTGTTGTAGTAGTACCCTTACCGAGTTCACTTTCAATTTTGATGTCTCCATTCATGAGATCAACAAGCTGTTTTACAATACTCATTCCAAGACCAGTACCAGATACTTTGCCAGTATTTGTAGTATCTTCTCTGGCGAAATTCTCAAAGATATGCGGGAGAAAATCTTTTGACATTCCTCTACCGTTATCTTTGATGATAACTTCGACTTCTGTGGTGTTAGGAATTTCGCTCTCGAAATTTTGAATCGTAACCTCAATTGTTCCTCCAGCTGGAGTGTACTTGATACTGTTACTAATTATGTTGAGGAAAATCTCATTACATTTATTCTTATCAAGAAAAACAAAACGTTTGGTAATATCTGTGTTTCTAATGATAGATATATTTTTCTCTTGGTTAATGGCATCAATTAATATGCCGATTTCATCCGCATAACTATAAAGATCAGTTTCTTCTTCATTAAGCTCCAGCTTACCACTCTCGATACGACTCATCTCTAATACATTGTTAAGAAGGTTTAAGAGCTGATTGCTAGATATCTTGATGCTGTTGATATATCTTTCATGGTCTTTTGGATTCTCACACTGCGAAAGAAGCTCTGTATAACCAATAACTGCGTTCATAGGAGTTCTGATATCATGGGACATTCTGCTTAAGAATTGTGTTTTAGCGTTATTGGCTGTATTGGCATTATTAAGAGCTGCTGTAATTCTATCTTCATCCCTTGCTTGTTCATCAATTTTGGCAAGGTTATATTTGGATATACGATAACAGATATATACAACTGCAATGAAAATAATAAGAGGGAATAAAATCTCAATGGCAGCCTCACGATATACATAAGACATGTCAATCTTAGAATCTTTTATTATGGCGTTGTATATACCATAACTTCCCTTTTTTATATGGATTGTGGCGTCTTCACTTAGTTCGACAAGGTTAAGATTTAAATATCCTGTAGAGAAACCATAAGGAATAAGAGAGAAATGAGTAGCTAGAACTGCTAGAGAAGAAATAATTCCAGTTTTCAGTGTGTAAGATGGATTAGAATATCGAATAGTGTAAATAACACATAGTACAAACATTGACCAGTTAACACCAACTCGAAGAAGATAACTGGAAAAAACAGCAAGCATCAGAAGGTCAAACACAACCAGATATTGAACCCAGGAAGAAACACCTTTTACATTGAAAATATAAATAATGGTAAATACTAGAATTGAAAGACCAATAACAGTAAAAAATGGTAAATATGAACCATATGCGGTGTTAACAATTTCCGCGCGGAAACCAATATAGTAAGCAAAAATTGATGCCAAACCCGTTATGGTGATAATGAGCAGCATGGTTGCTGCAAACTTATTAGCTTGGACTTTGTTCTCATGAAGAATTTTTTCTCTTGTATTCATAGGATTGGTCCATCCAAAGTCAGATTTACAGCTAGTTTAACATACCATAACACCGTCTTGCATCATTTGAACGGCCTTGGTGAAATCCTTTAATCAACTAGCGGTAAAAATCTACACTTTACTCTACGATTTTCTTCGCTATCAGTATCAAATCGTATCAACAATCCATTTCCTTTAACCTGAGTGGCATTATACGTTTTCCTAGAAATGTCATATTCTCTCACGGTTTTTTCTCTGGTTAACTTAGAAGCATCTGGTCTATTTATTCCTACCAGATACAACCCACCACCCTTAGTTCCACGTGATCCTATTCGTTTGCATAACACCGTAATGGTCATGCAACGAACCTCTCCGGCTATAAGCATTTTAAGTTTGCGGTTTTCTTGTACAATCAGATGAATTGGAAGTGAAATCAATAGTAAAAAAGTCAATATAAATACTATAAAACTCAATACACTCCATGAATTAGAAATCGAAAAAAATATGGCAGGAATCATAAAAATAGCCACAATGAGAGCAATACTAAAATAAGATCCAACTTTATGATATCTACACTCTTGGCGAGCGTATTTAATCACAGAATAAATCTCAAATTGGCTTATCGGTCTCCAATAGTTTTTATTACTTGCTACTTTCATTTCACATACCTCTTTGCGCTACCAACTCCACAGAAACTAAGCGAAGGGCTCCTTTCTCTCAGCAAGTTTGAGCACGTAGTGCCTTAAAACGAATAAAGCATCTTGCTGCTAGTTCCTAAGCCCCAAAGTGAATACCTATTCGTGCTACAAGTTCCGCAGAGTGCATAGCACTCGAGGACTTGTTTGCAGTAGCACGAATAGGTGTGAACGCCTGAAATACTCAACCAAAATAGAACCTATATCGCTACTAATCCGGGTAACGAACCCCATGCAGTTCCCTTAAAATAATAGCCTTAGAGATATCATCCTATGTCCAATAAATCTGTCATTATCGAAGTTGGATAACGCGATAAAATTTCAATTTCATTGTCTAACATCGTCTCGACGAAACTGGGATTTATCGCTCTGATTGTCAAACGACATATATTTCGATATAGCTTACTGTTTTCTTTGGGTCAACATCTGTCACACCATAGAAGGAACCTT
>JAKSRH010000015.1 GCA_024403675.1 Saccharofermentans sp.
GCTCCTTACGGATATCAATACCGAACTTAGCGAACATACGGTGCATAGCTGGGATTCTCTTCATGATTGTTCCCTCACCGTGAATGAGCTCGATCATTGGTGTGTCAAGCCATACAGCCTGTCCATCACCTGTGTCGATACCATTTCCACGATCAGATGTCTCACGAATAATACCAGCAGCATTTACGTCACGTGTCTCGAGTGGGTGGATATAAACTTCACCGTTAGCGTTTACGAGCTTAGCGCCGATAGAACGAACCTTCTCTGTAACGAGAGCACCGAGGATCTGTGAAGGATAAGCAGCACCTGTTGGGTGATACTGAAGTGTATCTGGGTAGAGAAGCTTAGCGCCTGCTCTGTAACCAAGTACAAGACCATCAGCTGTAGCACCATAGTGGTTGGATGTTGGGAATCCCTGGTAGTGCATTCTACCAGCACCACCTGTACAGATAATAACTGTCTTAGCCTTAGCAATCTTAATCTGACGTGTCTCCATGTTAAGAAGTACAGCACCAGCAGCGTTGCCCTTATCATCCTTAATGATTTCGATAGCAGCTGTGAAATCTACTACTGGAATCTTACGGTTGATAACTTCATCACGAAGAGTTCTCATAATCTCAGCACCGGAGTAGTCCTTAGCTGCGTGCATTCTCTTACGGGATGTTCCACCACCGTGTGTTGTTACCATTCTACCGTCTTCGTCCTTATCGAACTCAACACCGAGGTGATTGAGCCAAAGGATACAATCTGGAGCCTCTGTAACGAGCTTATAAACGAGCTCCTTCTTAGCTGCGAAGTGACCACCACCATAGCAGTCGATGAAGTGCTGAGCTGGAGAGTCATTCTCCTTATCAGCAGCCTGGATACCACCCTCAGCCATCATTGTATTAGCGTCACCGTGACGGAGCTTTGTAACGATCATTACATCAGCGCCACCCTCGTTAGCCATGATAGCAGCAGCGGAACCAGATCCACCACCACCGATTACGAGTACATCTACATCGTAGTCTGGCTTAGAAAGATCTACTCCATAATCAGCAAGTCGGCTGTGCGCCTGGAGCATTGCTGCGAGTTCGTGTGGAACCTTCTCACCCTTGTTAGGACCAACCTTGAGGTTCTCGAACTGATCCTCAATATAGTCTGGATGATACTTCTTAAGAAGTGCATCCTTATCCTCAGCGGACATACGTGCTGGCTCGTAAGCTGCATTAGCCGCTCTATTTGCTTCAACCTTTTTCAAGGATTCCATCATTGATTCTGGATACATTTTGTTGTTTCTCCTCTCTAAGATTTACTTCTCGATATCTCTTGTGTTGTAAAGGTTCTGAACCTCTGCCTCAGAAAGATTCATGATAGCCTTAACGTCATCTGTAAGCTTGTTGTCATCGTGAAGCTCCTTTACTCTGTTCAAGAGGTGCTCAGCTTCCTTTGCAATGTACTTACCGTTGATTCTTCTAGCGAGCATAGCTACCTGTGGGTGAGAAATGCCAGCTGGACATCTGTTGGAGCAGTTACCGCACATAATGCAGTCGAAAGACTCCTCAGCACAATTCTCATAATCACCACGCTGAGCGTAAGCGATGTACTGCATTGTGTTGAGCTGCTGTGGGCAAGCATTTGTACAAGCATTACAACCGATACAAGCATAAACCTCAGGATAGAGCTGCATCATGAGCTGCTGATCTGGAGTGATTGTCTCGATATCGTAAACCTGCTTGTCGAGTGGGAAGAATGGAAGTGTAGCAACGTACATATCCTCTTCAACCTTTGTGGAACAAGCGAGACAGAAGTTAAGATCCTTCTGGCCCTTAATTCTATAGATAGTAGCGCAGGCACCACAGAAACCGTTACGGCATCCGCAGCCTCTCATGAGCTGGTAGCCTGCATACTCCATAGCTCTCATGATAGTAAGATTAGAAGGTACTTCATACTTCTTACCGAAAAAATAAACATTAACAAATTCTTCCATGTTTCTTATCCTTTCACATCAGTATTCAGGTGGAAGTTCGTTAATCTGGTCGAATCTGAAAACAGGGCCATCCTTACATACGAACTTATTACCAATATTACATCTACCACACTTACCAATGGCACACTTCATACGAAGCTCCAATGTGGAATAAATCTGATCATCTGTAAATCCGAGCTTCTTAAGACCCTGAAGTACAAACTTAATCATGATTGGAGGACCACAAACAATACCGATACAATCAGTACTGAATCCAATCTCCTCGAGATAAGCTGGAACGAAACCAACGTGTCCATCCCAACCTTCCTGCTCACGGTCGATTGTAAGATATACATTTACATTTGGTACATTCATCCAAACTTCCTGAATCTCCTTAAGCTTAACGAGATCATCAGCTGAACGTGAACCGTAAAGAATATCAATTCTTCCGTAGTCATCTCTGTTATCAATACAGTAATTGATTACAGAACGAAGTGGAGCAAGACCGATACCACCAGCGATAAAGAGGAGGTTCTTTCCCTTAAATACAGTATCAACTGGGAAGTTGTTACCATATGGTCCTCTAACAGTGATCATGTCACCAACCTGAAGGCTATGAAGTGTATCTGTCAAAGAACCACACTTCTTAATACTGAACTCCTGGAACTCCTTGTTTGTAGGAGAAGATGTGATGGAGAACATACCCTCACTTACACCAGGAACGCAAACCATTGCGCACTGACCTGGCATGTGCTCAAAAAGCTTTCCGCCTTCTGGAGCATTTACCTTAAAAGTCTTAACATCAGGTGTCTCATCTGTGATACCTGTGATAACACCAACCTTAGGTACAAGAGTGTCAATTACATTACTCATTAAGCCTGACCCTCCTTAGCTTTACTTGCCTCGAAAGCCTTAATTACCTTAACGATATTAAGGGACTGTGGGCACTTATCAACACAACGTCCACAACCTACGCAGGAGAACATACCATCATTCTTATCTGGATAGTATGAAAGCTTGTGCATAAATCTCTGACGGAATCTCTCCTTCTGAGAATTACGGTTGTTACCGTGTGCCATCATTGTGAAGTCAGAATACATGCAGGAATCCCAACATCTGTATCTCTGAATTCCATCCTTTGTTGTGTAATCCTTGATGTCATAGCACTGACATGTTGGACATACAAATGTACATGTACCACATGCAAGACATGGCTTGAAGATTTCGTCCCATACTGGAGAGTAGAATCTGTCATCAAGAACGCCCTTACCCCACATATCAAGGGAAAGATTAGCGTTAGGGAGCTTAGCGAGAATGCCTTCGATAGAAGCCTTTGTAGCCTCTACAGCAGCCTCATCGCTATCCTCAAATACAGACTTAACAGACTCTGTAAGAGCCTCACCCTTAGGAGAGATTGCCTTCCAATAAAGGTTACCATCTGCCATCCATACAGCTACATCAGCCTTAGCCTTAGAAGGATCTGCTGCATCAATTCCAAATGCAGAACAGAAGCAGGACTCTTCTGGCTCGTTACAAGCCATTGTTACGAGAATACCGTGGTCTCTTCTTGCCTTGTAGAAGTTATCTACTGGCTCAGCGAGGAATACGTTATCAAGTACTTCAATACCCTTAACGTCACATGGCTTAATACCGAAGATTACAAAATCCTTATCTACAAGTGGTGCCATCTCAACAGAAAGTGTGGAACGAAGTGCAACACCAGCACCCTCGCAAGCACCCTCTTCTGCAGAAGCATCTGTAGGGATAATCTTCTTGTTTACATTGTAAAGTGTCTCGAACTGTGGGAAGAAAGCATTCTTAGGAGACTTAGCTGTCTTAAGAGTGTCGATTGCAACATCAGCACCCTCCTCATAAGAAGCGTAATCCACAACACCAGCCTTGCGAACAGGAAGGATAAGTTCATTGTTAGCTGCGATTGCATCATATAAAGCACTAAGCTTATCAATAGAAATCTTTAACATTAGCCCTTACTCCTTTCTGAAACAATCTTTGGTTCTACATCCTCGAAAGTGAAAGCTGTAAGTGGGCTCTGAGCCTCTGGATCCTTACCAGCCTGGAACTCTCCGTAGAATGTATCAATATCCTTAATAAACTTCTTATTGAAGAGGTGGAGAGGAATACCCTGTGGGCATACTCTTGAGCACTCACCACAGTCAGTACATCTACCTGCTACGTGGAAAGCTCTAATGATGTGGAACATCTTCTCTTCAAAAGAATCAACATTTGCCTTCTGCTGTGTATCGAACTTAGTAGAATCAAATACACACTTACGGCAAGAACAACATGGGCATACGTTACGGCATGCATTACAACGAATACACTTGCTAAGTTCCTTCTTGAAGTACTCAAACTTCTCAGCAGAAGACATAGCTTCGATTGCCTCAACCTGTGCAAAACGATCCATAACTGCTGTGTCCTTAGACTCACCAATTACTTCATCAGCAATAACATGCTCTTTGCCCTTACACATATAGCAACGGCCGAGAAGAATCTCGTTATAAGCAACTTCCTTATCACCATAAAGTGTCTTGAAAGTAACTGTATCGGCACCGTCGTGCTCTACGCCTGCTACATCTGTAATACCCTTGATACCTGTAGCCTTAGCTCTCTCGATATCAAGCTTACCACGGCAAGCAATACCGATAATGTATGCATTGTCACGATTAACTCTATGCTCACGAATGAGCTGATTGAAGCTATAAGAATCACATGGCTTGAGGAGAACTGCTGTCTTACCCTCGAGCTTTGTAGCGTCAATCATCATCTTACTCAAGTTAGCACCACAGAATCCGTCATAAACGAACTCATCAAGCTCCTCTGCGCTATTAAAAACAGCTGGTGTTGGATTGTAGGACATATCGCCCTTCTTCCAACCAATAACTCTTGCAACTGTACCGTCAGCGAGAAGAGCCTTTAAGCGATCAATTAATCCTTGCATCTCAAATCCCCCAATCTGACGTTCTCGCCAAGTGACTTAACCTTGTCTACAAACTCATTCATTGTAGCCTGGAACTTAACACCCTCAGCGGCTGAAACCCACTCAACTCTTGTACGACCATTCTCGATACCAATGTACTCGAGCATGGAGAAGAGAAGTGTCATTCTTCTTCTAGCATAGTAGTTACCTGTGCTGTAGTGACAGTCACCTGGGTGACAACCACAAATAATAACTCCATCAGCACCGCGCTCAAATGCACGGAGGATGAACATTGGATTAACACGTCCAGAACATGGAACACGGATAATCTTTACATCTGCTGGGTATGAAAGACGGGATGAACCTGCAAGGTCAGCACCACCGTAAGAACACCAGTTACAGCAGAAAGCAACAATCTTAGGTCTAAATTCACCATTAATCATCGGCATATAGCATCCACCTCCGAAATCAACTGTCTATTGGAGAATCCCTGGAGATCCATAGCACCAGAAGGACAAGAAGCAGAACATGCACCACAACCCTGACAAAGTGCTGTGTTAACAACTGCTACACGTCTTGTCTCGTTAACTCCTGGACCTCTTACGAGCTGATCCTCATAGGAGATAGCACCATAAGGACAAACGTTAGCACATGTGGAACAACCGTTACATGCGATTGGATCACACTTAGCTGTGCATGGGTTAGTCTTGAGCTTATCCTTAGCTAAGAGTCCGATTACCTTAACAGCAGCGGCACCAGCCTGAGATACTGTCTCAGGAATATCCTTAGGACCCTGTGTAACACCAGAGAGGAAGATACCTGCTGTTGGTGACTCTACAGGACGAAGCTTAGCATGAGCCTCTGTAAGGAAGTTGTTTGTATCAATACTTGCTGTAAGCATTGTAGCAATCTTACGGATGTCTGGATTTGGCTCGATAGCAGCTGCAAGAACTACCATATCAGCATTCATAACAATCTGCTTGTTATCAAGGAGATCAACACCCTGAACATCAAGAGTACCGTCTGCCTTAGGAACAACCTTACCTACCTGACCCTTAACGTAATTTACGTGATACTGCTCTACTGCTCTTCTATAGAACTCATCAAAGTTCTTACCAGGTGTACGAACATCAATATAGAATACAGTTACGTTAGTATCTGGGTACTTATCACGGATAAGCATTGCGTGCTTAGCTGTGTACATACAGCAAATCTTGGAGCAGTATGGCTTACCACGATGATCGTTACATCTAGAACCTACGCACTGGATGAATACGATATTCTTAGGAGCCTTACCGTCAGAAATTCTCTCAAGGTGTCCTGATGTAGGACCAGCAGCATTCATAATACGCTCAAGCTCAAGAGATGTAATAACATCTGGGCTCTGGCTATATGCATACTCATCAAACTTATCAAGCTTAATCATATCGAAGCCAGTAGCAACAACGATTGCACCATACTTCTCTGTGATGATCTCATCCTGCTGCTCATAATCAACAGCACCAGCCTGACAAACCTTGGAACAAACTCCACACTTACCTGTCTTAAAGTACATACAGTTCTCACGATCGATAACTGGTACGTTAGGTACAGCCTGTGCAAATGGAGTGTAAATAGCTGTTCTTGTATTGAGGTTACGGTTGAACTCAGAAGGTACCTTCTTCATTGGGCACTTTGTCATACAAACGCCACAACCAGTACACTTATCCATATTTACGGATCTAGCCTTCTTACGGATATCTACTTCAAAGTTACCTACGAAACCAGAAACATTCTCAACTTCACTATATGTATGAAGTGTAATAAGTGGATGAGCAGAAGCCTCAACCATCTTAGGAGTAAGGATACAAGAAGAACAGTCGAGTGTAGGGAATGTCTTATCAAGCTGAGACATTCTACCACCGATAGAAGGTGTCTTCTCTACGATATCTACAGGATAACCAGCGTCAGCAATGTCGATAGCTGTCTGAATACCAGCAATACCACCACCGATAACGAGGGCACGCTTAGTAACAGGGCTCTCACCCTCCTGCAAAGGAGCATTGAGGTTAACCTTAGCAATAGCTGCTCTAGCAAGGATAACAGCCTTCTCTGTAGCTTCCTGCATATCCTTATGAATCCATGAACAGTGCTCACGGATATTAGCAATCTCAACCATATATGGGTTGATGCCAGCCTTCTCAGCACACTTTCTAAATGTAGCCTCATGCATTCTTGGGGAACAGGAACATACTACGATACCTGTGAGATTCTTCTCCTTAACAGTATCGATAATTCTCTGCTGACCAACTTCAGAACACATATATGTGTAGTCTTCAGCGTGAACTACACCAGGCTCAAAGCGCACGAGCTCGGCAACTTTTTTAACGTCTACAGTCGCAGCGATATTAGTACCGCAGTGACAGACAAATACACCAATTCTCTGCATTTAATTACCTCCTGTATCTGCGGAAAGCGCTGACAAGAAGCTGCTGTGGCATCTCAGGATCAAGAAGCTCAGGAATCTCATCAGCCTTAAGATAATCTCCGCCCTGCTGACGCTCAACAATCTGACGAGCAGCATCGATAATCTTTCCTGGCTTAACATCACGAGGGCAGCGCTCTACGCATGCAAAGCAAGAGAGACACTTCCAAAGTGACTTAGAATTAACAAGGGGTTCAATATCGTCACGGAGGACATATGAAACAAACTGGTGTGGCTTAATATCCATCTCATTAAAGGAAGGGCATGAAGCGGAACACTTACCACACTTCATACATCTGTAAGGATCGCATCCGGAAATCTCTCGGATTCTATCAGCACAATTACTCATATCAGCAATCCTCCTTTACACCGAGAGCCTCTGCAAGGAGCTCTGTGAAATAGTAAACAGGGATCTTAGAATCAGCCTCAGACGCATTAAGGTTATATCTGCAAAGTGGACATGCTGTAATAAGCATCTCTGCACCCATATCCTTACTGTTGTCGAAGATCTTCTTTGTACGATCCTGTGCCATCTCACCTTCCTTGAGGGAAATATAACCGCCGCAGCACTCGTTTCTATTTGCATAGATAACTGGCTCTGCACCGATTGCACGGATAAAGTCTTCCATAATCTTTGGATTCTCTGGGTTATCAAACTCAAGAATCTTGCTTGGACGAAGAGTAAGGCAACCATAGTAAGCGCCAATCTTCTTGCCTGTAAGAGGGTTTACAACCATCTTCTTAAGCTCATCAAATCCGATAACGTCACGGATTACCTCGAGGAAGTGGAGAACCTTTGTCTCACCTCTATAAGGCTCATCGAGCTTCATGTAGTTGTTTGCACGATCAGAAATGTCCTGTACGTTCTTCATGTCATCATTAACACGCTTAAGAACGTGATGGCATGCTGAACAGAGTGTAATAAGATCCTGTCCCTGTTCCTTAGCGTAGTTAAGCGCACGAACAGATGCAAGCTTAGAAGCAATCTCATCTGAACCGAGCGGATAAACTCCACCACAGCACTGCCAATCAGGGATCTCCTCAAGCTCAAAACCGAGCTTAAGAGCAGAAGCCCTAGCATATCTGTCGAGATCCTGTGCCTTGTTCTTCAAGGTACACCCTGGGTAATAACTGTATTTCATAGTTCCTCCCTTGTGTTTATGCCATAATCTCGGACTTATCTTGCCAAAAAATGGGTCACAAAAGTGCTGAACCATAGACCGGGTCAACATAAGCCACTATGAATTTAACACATTTTGTCAACGAATTGTGTAAAAAATAAATGAACCGCCGATTTCTCGGCGGTCACTTGTAAAAAATGATGAATATTTTTTGCGATTATCTATTATAGGTATATCAAATGATTTTCAAATTACCTATAAGAACCATTTCTTGCCTTCTTCTCTGTCTTCTCGTTATAGAGCTTCTCGTCAGCAAGGTCAAGTACAGAATAGATATCAATATCAGGTGAACATTCGAATTCGTAAATACCTGTACTCATATCAATAGGATATGGCTTACTAACATTTTCATTATGGCGCTTGAGAATTTCTGTAATCCTCTTTTTAATTACAGCTTCGCAGTTCTCTACACCTACAATGGCAAATACTACAAACTCATCTCCTCCGAGACGACCAATAATATCTGTACTTCTAAATGTTTCCTTAAGAACAGCCGCAATCTCACGAAGAGCAAAGTCACCTTCATCATGACCAAACTTATCATTAACCATCTTAAGGTTATCCATATCAGCATAACATACAAGTGTCTTCTTGCCCTTGTTCTGAAGATCTGTAATAGCTTTCTGTGAATGATCAAGGAATCCACGTCTGTTATAAAGGCCTGTAAGCTCATCAGACTTGGAAATAGCATCAAGAAGACTGTTATCTCTCATGAACTGCTCAAGAGAATTCTGAAGAGTCTTCTTCGCTTTCTTCTGACCCTCAATAAGGAGCAAAGACTTAAGTGTAATAGAAAGCTGGTTAGCTACAGGTGAAATGTCTGCGAAGCTTCGACAATCTGAATCAACAACAAGCATTCCATACAAGTCATCACCAACAAATAATGGGAATGCAACTAAGGTCGCTCTGTCCTCATTATCTACAAACTCATTATCAAAAATACCAACTGTTCTAACGAGCTGCTGCTCTTCTACTGGGGCTATTGCACCTTTTCTATTAGCCACAGCCTTAAGCAAGATAGAGTTTGGTCTCTTCCACTTAACATCAGCAGAATTATGAACATTACCTTGGAACAAATACATCAGTGTCTGCTTGAATCCAATATTTGGCAAACCATCAATCAAGTGCTCATAAGATACTTCGTTATCATTTGATACAAGGAACACATCCTCACTTCTCTGATTTACAAGTCTATTAAGCTTGTCGGATCTGCTTCGGTCATCACTATCGATACTAATAGCTCTGAAGGAAAGCTGTCTATAGAAACCAGTAAAGATCTCGTGAATAGAATTAATGCTATCTAAATCATTAACAGCATCGACAGCTGTCTTCTGAAGAATCGCTAACACATTATAGAACTTCTCAGGAACCGTATATGAGAAAAGTAATGGACTTACAATAGAACCAAATGAATTATTAACATCATCCCAAGAACTTGAACCGCCTGTAAGCACACTAGCGTAAGCCTGAAGGAATGCATTAATCTTCTGCTTAATCTTTCCAACAGCCGCATCCTCTTCAAAGATGCCAAAAAGATACTTCTCAATAGAATCAATAAACTTGTTGTTGCCGTTAAAAATGCTTTCCAAATGGAGGCGACTATACATCTCTACATAATTAAGACCTTCGCAGCCACAAGAAGATCTCTGAACAAGATATGTCTCAACCTCCATGTTAGTAAGTTCAGTACCCTTAATATAATTAGGAGCATTAATAAAAGCCTTGTAAGTAAGGTCAGCAGAACTAGCTTCTACTGTAGTAAGAGGCGGAACCATAGCAATAGAAACAGCATCATCATCAAAACCAGTTACTAAAATATCTTTACCTGGGACAAGTCCCATCTCGTAGATAACCTTGTAACCACCAACAGCCATACTATCATTAGCAAAAACAATAGCGTCAAGTTTGCTGTTCTTCTTCATCAATTCACGAACTACATCTTCACTTTCGTCAGTAAAGTCTCCATAAACAATTTGCTTATCACTAAGTTCAAGACCAAATTCAGCTACAGCCTCGCGACATGCATCAAGTCTCTCCAAAGCATCCTGATTAGTCTTAGGGCCACTTACATAACCAATATTTTTTACATGGTGCCCTTCAATAAGATGACGAACTACATTTTTAAAACCAGACTTGTTATCAAAAGTAACAGACTGATAACCATCAACCTTAGCAAAAAGGTGAACAATAGGTACATCTGGTAATGATTCAAGAAATTCCTGCTGAATCTTCTCACTTGCACGAGAACAAATAGTTCCGAGAAGGACATATAAAATATCAATATTCTGGCTACTAGCTAGGGAGAAAACGGAGTTATATTGATATTCATACTCCTTAGAACCAAATTTACCATCTGGCTCTCCTAAATATCTTCCTGGGAAAACAATTAAGTTTGCATCCAAGTGCTTGGCAGCAAGTTCCGCACCCTTACATGCTTGGCTGGTGAAATAATTATTAAGGTCATCGACCATGAATCCGATGTTCAAACGCTTCGCCATTGAAACATCCCCCTATACCAGATAAATTATTTTTTATCATAGCATAGAGGGATGTATGTTTTTAATATTTATATATAAACAATTAATTAACTTTGCTTTTTTCCTTTACTCTTGCCTAGGAAAAATAGGCCAACATACGCGCCAATTACAAAAACTACACCTACACCGACATAAACACCAACTGGTACTCCTGACTTTTTAGTTTCTGTCGCCTTTGGTTCAGTTACTGTCTCGCTAGTCTCGACTGTAGTCTCTATGGTAGTCTCACTACTAGCAGATGTAACCTCTGCAGCCGTCTCCACTACTGTAGTCTCCGCTAACTCTGTTTCTACAATAGGTTCATCTATTGGTTCATTGGCAGGAGAATTCTGAATAGGAGTTTGTGTGCTATTGCTTACGATTGCTGTAACAATATCTGTCTTCCATTCAAGATTGCTTCTATTTACTATGGCATAACCGCCTTCACTACTGCCTGTACCAAACTGACCATTATCCCAGACAAAACACTTAATTCCTTTAGAAGAAGCACTACTAATGAAGTAAGAAAAGTACTGTGCGATAGCAGCATCATTATTCTTATACTCCGCACCACACTCTCCGATAATTACAGGGAGCCCAGTCTGTGAAGAAAAATTAGAAATGGCATTCATGACACCATCAATTTCACTCTTATCACCATCACCAAAGTCTGAGTGAACAGTAGTCCAGTTAACAGTCGCATTTGTGCCAGTAAAGCCCCATGGTGCATATACATGAACCTGAAGTGCTAAGTGATTTGTAGCAGAATCATTTGGCACCACAAAATTATTTATTACCTGCGAATCATAAGATGCGACATAAGTATTAACTATGAGATTACGCTGAGCATTATTGCCACCAGTAGCTCTTACAGTATCTACGAAAGCTTGAGCATAAGAATTAACCGCATTGTACGCACCATTACCTGTACTAGGTGCATTCCAGGTGTTGTTCATATCAAGCATCTCGTTATAACCTTCAAACATCAAGTGATAGTCATAACTTTCGAACTCATTGGCAATATTTGTCCAAAGTGCCTTGAACTTATCCTGTGTGGAAGTGTATGTGCCCTCATCAGCAATTACCCAGCACACCTTGTCTCCACCATGTTCGCCTGTATCGTGGTGCACATTAAGGATTACATACATATCCTCTTCGTAAGCATAATCAACAACTTCCTTAACGCGAGCCATCCATGCTGGATCCACATTACCATTATCATCAATGTGTTGCGCCCAGGTAACTGGAATTCTGATTGCGTTAAAACCCTGTGCCTTAACAGACTGGATGAGTTCTCTAGTAACTACAGGGTTACCCCAAGCCGTCTCGAAAGCGGATGGTGTAGTACCAGATATCCATGTGCCATAAGAATCAAGAGTATTACCAAGATTCCATCCTACATTAATGGCGG
Source organism: Saccharofermentans sp. (assembly GCA_024403675.1). Lineage (GTDB taxonomy): Bacteria > Bacillota > Clostridia > Saccharofermentanales > Saccharofermentanaceae > Saccharofermentans. The sequence goes on from JAKSRH010000015.1 coordinate 12,459, forward strand.
CAATCTCCTCAGATGCTGTTGGAAAATAACCTTCAGCATTAACAGGTCTACCGATCGAGGCGAAAATGTTAATCACCAAAAGTGCTGCGACTATAAATGAAATAATCTTCTTTTTAACTAGCATCACAAACTTACCACTTGCGCTTTCTATCATTACCATAGATACCAAAACAGCACTCAGAGGACTGTGGTGTTGGGCCCTTCCAAAGCTCGTCGAAAGCTTCAAAAATAAAACCAACAACCTTATCTTCTTCAAGCCAAGCAGCGAGCTCATCATCATAAGTGGACTCATCCTCAAGCTTTACACAAGAACTCCAACCCATCTCAGTGAAAATAAACTCCTTATCAGGGAAAGTCTCCTTCATGAGCTTAAGATGATCCTTATTAAACTGAACTGCATTTGGAACATCTACATTTGAGTGATAGGGGTAACTGTGACCAGAAATAAAGTCAACTGCCTCTGCTACTTGTGGAATATTGAGCCAATCACTACAACCTTCACAGAAAGTAACAGGAGTATCAATCTGCGCCTTAATCTCCTTGATGTGATAAAGAAGTCTCTCCACAGGTACCTTATGAGCAGTCCATACTGGAGTGTTCTCATTTCCAACAGATACTGCAATAATTACATCAGAAAATTCCTTAGCGAGCTCGATAAGTTTAACTCTCTCTCCGTCATTACGAGCGATATGAGCCTGAAGTTCCTCCTGTGTAAATTCCTGTTTTTCAAATGGACAACCAAGGTTGTTTACTTCATTTACAGAATCCATGCCCACGATACACTTGATAGGATAATTCTTCTCGCGAATAATCTCACATACATATCTAGCATGAATATTAGGATCGTACATTCTAAGATACTTATAACCCTCGTTTACAAGAATCTCGAGATCCTCTGCTATTTCTTCCTTTGAAGGCGCCTTGCCCATAGGGCTCTGACCCTCTCTATATCCGGAATAACAGATAGCTTTTCCATATTCAAAAATATTGCTCATATTTTCTCTCCTTAAAAACCAAACTGAATAGATTTTATCATCTCTTCACCCTGTGGTACAATTCATCAAGTATGAAAGTAAGTGAATTTACAAAAAGATTATTTTCTTATAGAAGACTTGTTGGAAGCATATTGATTTCATCTATGCTGTTAACAGGTTGCTCTATTTTGGGTAATAATAGTGCTCAAGAAAGCACTCTCCCTTCTGATAGTTCAACGCCTACAATTGCTACTATGGCTTCATCGACAGAAGCAACAGCTACTTCCAGTGTGCCTGTAGAGACCGAGCCACCAATATCTTTTACAGAAGAATTCATTAATTATTTTTACATGAACCTTCTCGGAAGAGATGCTACGTCTGAGGAAATTCAGCTATATAGGGATGACTTAGAAAACGGTTCCATTTCTGTTAATAATTTTATTATTTCCATTATCGAATCTAGTGAATTCACATCTAGAGGCTACTCAAATGAAGAGTATGTAAATCTTTGCTACAGTGTACTTTCGCAAGACTTCCCAAGTGAAGAGTTATTAACATACTGGTGTGATGTTATTGATTCCGGTACAAGCCTCTCAGACGTCGCTCAAGAATTCATGTCTACAGATGCTTTCCGTGAATTGTGCTCAAGTTATGGCCTTATGCCTTTCTACGAAGGCGAAATGGCTCCAGGATCTACACCTCGTGAAGTGATAGAAGGTGCAAACGGAGATAAGATTATTACAGGTGTTGGTGGATATACTCCTAGCGCAGAAACACTTAACGAGATAAACGAAGCTCTTGATAGTATATCTTCTAGAGGCTGGAGTGTAGGCTTTCTCGTTATCGATATGCAAAGCAACCTCGGTATCGTATATAACCTAGATCAAGAATTCTACACAGCAAGTTCTATTAAGGGGCCTTTTGCCACTAGTCTTGCAATGTATAATCCTGAAGCTGCTGCCAATCGAGAATATACTATTGTTAATATGCTTGTTAATTCAGATAACGATGCATATACAAGCCTTAACGACTCATATAGAAGAACCTACATCCAGCAATTCTGCGAAGAATGCGGTGTGGATCCTGCACTATGTGTTTATAAATACCCTACAATAACAACTAGAGATTTGGGTCTCATGTGGATTTATTCCTACTACTACTTTGACCAAGATGAATTCAGTCAGACAGTAGGTTCTTGGTTCGAGACCCCCTACTACTCCCTTATCCATAGCGAATTAGGAGAAATGTACACTACTCGTTCTAAGGCTGGTTGGGTAGCTGACGATAATCCAAAACACACAACCACCGTAGATGCCGGTATCGTTTATTCAGACCACGGTGACTATGTTGTTGTAATTATGTCCAGGGTACCAAGTTCTATAGAACCACTTAGACCTTTGATGCAGGCACTTAATCGTGCTCACGACGAAATGTAATTTTTATTTTTATAGGAGAAAAGAAGGAGGTAAAAATGAAGAAAATTACAAAGTTATTAGCAGGCGCTGTTATTCTTTCCATGGCACTTGGTATGACAGGTTGCTCCAAGGAAGGCAAATTTACAGCAAAAAAATTCCAGAAAGTTGCTTTGGAAAATCTCGAGGCTGAAGAATACACAATCGATGATTTAGATGTAGATGACCCAGAAGAAATTGCTGGTGATCTTATGGCAGACATCGAGGATGGTATCTACATCAATGTAACTGGCGAAGAAATGATGGACTCTGATGCATATGACGAAGATATCCTAAACATCTTTTACGCAGTTTTAGACATTGACTTGGATATTGAAAAAATTGATTCCACATCTATATACATGCGTGCTGAGGGTGAGGATGAAAATGATTTCTATGGTATCGTAAGTTCCCTTATGGAATTCAGTGATAAGGATGCAGCAGCAGCTTATTTCCAGAGTCTTATCCATAACCTTAACCGTACAATCAAGATTGTAAATGCAGTTTGTGATAGCGAACTCAACATAGAGGAACTTGATAAAGATTACTATAGCTACAATGGTAGCAATTCTGGTCACCTCATCTTGAAGCTTTCCACAGACGATCTCGATATCGATGAGATTGATGATATTGATGGTTCAGCAACTATCGTAGTTGGTATCTATATCGAAGGCAAAGACTTTATGGTTGTTGCATGTGCATGTGCTGATTCAGAAGGATGTGATGAAATTTCTGAATTCTATAAGCTTCTCGGCATGAAGAACCCATTCGAGTTCGAACCAAATGAAATGCTTATCGACTTCATTAATGACACATATGACAATGCTGACTCCATTGCAAAGAAGTGGATGAAGAAAGTTCAGAATTCTCCTCTCGGCGAGACAAGATATTAATTAACAAATAAAAACATCAAACAAAAATGGCCATCTCAATGAATCTGAGGTGGCCATTAGTTTGTCTAAATTATCAATCAGCTTATCTCTTGAACTTGCTAAAGAATCCGCCGATACCACTCTTTGGTGGCTCTGGTGTAGGTGCAGGAGCAGCCTCACTAGCATCATCCATTTCCTTTAGTGCCTTCATTGCTGCTGCAGGATTAAATGCCTTTCCTGAAGAAATAGTAGCTGTAGAAGGAGCAGACTGATTATATGCATTACTTGTAGCATTAACTGACATCTTTCCGTCTGCTGTAGTATTTGGATTTGGCTTAAATGGAGATGCAGGCTTCTCTAATACTGGAATCTCTGTGAATCTAGCGATAGCAGGCTCAGCATTAACCTTAACTTCCTCCACTGGATGTGGAACGTCACCATTAGATTTAAATGGAGATGCTTTCTCAACTTTTTCCTGAACTGGTGGAAGCACTGCTGTAGCAATAGCAGGTGCAAATTCCTTTTTTGCCTTTGCATTCATCTTAAATGCTAAAGATGCTGCGGAAGGAGAAGCGTTAGCATTAAGTTCAGTTGCATCAGGTCTGTTCATTGTACTCTTAGATGAATCTCTAGAAGATGATGAGCGACGATAGATTGATGTCTCTTCCTTTGGCTCTTCCTTAGTTTCAACTACAGGTTTTGCTTCTGGCTTTGGTTCGACCTTCTTAGTAGCAACACCTGCTGCACCTCCTGAAAATGCTCCTGTTGATGCACGGTTAACAGACAAATTCTTAGGTCTCTTAATAGGAGGACGCTCTGAAAGTGGCACTCTGTTTGCGAAAGGAGAATTTGGTCTCTTCTCTGTTGAAGCTGATGGATTTACGTCTGACATTTTTGTTTCCTTTGCTATTGCAGCACCAGCAACTGGTGCAGTTTTAGTAAATGGTGATGTACCGGAAGTTGCCTTAGTAGGATTTGAAGACAATTCCTTAGGCCTCTTAATTGGTGGGCGCTCCTGGAGAGGAACCTTATTAACAGGCTCAGCCTTTTTTTCTGGAACAGTAGCCTTTGGTACTTCCTTAGTAGCTGCTGTTGTTGCTGCAGCAGTAGCCGCCACAGCCTGAGCACGATTAGAAGACAATTCCTTAGGTCTCTTAATTGGTGGACGCTGCTGAACAGGCACATTATTAGCTGGCTTAGCGTCTGTCTTTGTTGAAACAGGTTTCTTATCCACAGGAGCAGCTGTTTTTGTAGTTGTTGCAGTCTTTGTAGCAACAGCAGATGCCACTGCTGCCTCACCTACTGGAGTAGTATTTACCCCACGAGTTGGCTTTGCAGAAGGAGCGTTAGAATACACAGGTCTGATGGACGCTGTATTTGACTTCTTAAGATAACCATTAGAGTCAACCTCTGGTGCTGGCTCTGCTGGAACTTCAGGAACAATAGCCCATGCTGGGTTAATCTTCTCTGCTACTGTACCAATAATTCCGCCAGGAATAAAGTCAAATGCCATTGCTTTTCCTGTTTTACCCTCATCTTTAAGCTGCTTATATCTATAACCAGAAGCACCTAAAAGTGCGAGAACCACAAGAATCCACCAAGGGAAACCACCCTTACCATCCTTATTTGTATTAGCTACAACTGCATGCTGATATGGCTTATTAGTTGGAGTAGGTGTAGGGGTTGTCTCTCCAGCTTCTGTAGCAGCAGAGTGTGTAGTCTCTCCATCTCCAGCAATAACTGGTGCAATTACAGAAGTCTCTGTTTCTTCAGTCTCCTCAGGATCCTCTGACTCAGCAGGAGTTGGTGTAGGGGTTGGAGTAGGGGTAGCCGTAGTTGCGCCTGGCTCAGTAGGAGCTGTTGTCTCGTTTACTACTGGTGCAACCACTGGACCTGGATCGGCAGGCTGTGGCTCCGGATTAGGTGCAGGAGCATTAGTTGGCGCTGGAGCTACTGTTGGTTTAGCTGGTGCCTGTGTAGGTGCAACCGTTGGTTTTGGAGCCTCAGTTGGCTTCGGTGTCGGAGCTGCTGTTGGAGCTACTGTAGGCTTAGGTGTTGGAGTTATTGCAGTGCCTGTAACACTAACATTAGAAACACTAACCGTAAATCCTTCAATATTTGTACCACTAATATTTACGCCCCAAGAAAGATTAGGACCATAATCAGCAACTTCAAACACAATCTGACCAGAACCGTCTCCGTCGATTACCTTAACTCCCCAACAACTTTGAACCCAAATTTCACCCTTAGAAAAATTCAAAGTAAATCTTACTGTCTGACCATCAGAATATCCTTGTGATGAACCAGTTACCTGACCGTTATCTGCATCCCATGAATTCGCAGAAGAAATAGAAACACTACCTGCTGCATTTACTGAAGATGAATTGGAAAATACTACTCCCAAACAAACTGCAAGACACAATAAAATGCCTATGAATCTAGCACCAAAAACTTTCTTTATCATTCGATCTCCCCCACGAAGAATAAAAAATAATAAATATATGTCTATCGATTATACATTGCATTGCTCAAAAAATCACGATAATTTACAACAATAAAATAACGAGACTGATATACTTCAGCCTCGTTATATATATGCAATCTAATAAAACTTAATTACTTACTCTTACTTCCAGGTCTCTTTTCAGGAGTGGATTGGGTCTTATTAACACCTCTTGTAGAACCAGGTCTCTGTGTAGGTGCATTAGAATAAACCGGACGAATTACCTGCATATTGGATTTCTTAAGATATCCATTTTCATCAACTTCTGGTTTATTTCCAAAAGTAAGCTCTTTATTAAGTACAGGATCTGCCTTCTCCCAAATTCTTCCGACAATACCACCAGGAATAAACTCGGCAACAAGCTCATCGCCTCTTTTGCCCTGCTGTCTGAGCTGAACAACTCTGAAGCAAATCACGCCCAAAAGAACAATGAGAAGAGGAATCCACCAAGGGAATGATGTCTTCTCTGTATTGTTAGTAGTTGCAACTACTGCATGCTCATAAGGAGTAGGTGTTGGAGTAGAGTCAATAGTTGTCTCTGTAGTTGTAGCTTCTGTCTCTTCGATAGCCGCTACTGCTTGAGTCTCTTCAGATGTTTCTACTACTTCTGTTTCCTCAGAAATTTCTGTCTCTTCGGACTCCTCAGTCTCCTCAGTTTCTGCTGGGGTAGGGGTAGGAGTTGGTGTTGGTGTAGGTGTTGGTGTAGGTGTAGCTGCTGTCGTAGCTGCAGTTGTTGCCTGTGTCTCAGGTGCAACAGTAGTTGGAGCTACAGTAGCTGCAGTTGTTGCTGCTGTTGTCGCTGCTGTTGTCGCTGCAGTTGTTGCTGCTGTTGTAGTAGTTGCTGTTGGTGCTACTGTAATTGTATTGTACTGAATACCATTTCTACTTAAGAAAGCAGAGGCTCCTTCTTCAACAAATTCAACGCTTACCGTTACTGTTACAGAAGAAGCAAATGATCCTGAAGAGCCTGCGCTTACAGATACATTAATTGTAGAACCACTCACACTTGCTGATGCGGATGCACCGCCAGTCGCAGACGCATAAGCACTTACAGGAGTTCCACTACAACCTAATGAAAATGTTGCACGATCAGAATCACCTTTAGGTCCTACAATAAAAGTACCACTCCAATTAGAGTTAGCATTTACCTTACCTGTAGGAATAATTGAAAAGGTCGCCACTGCCACAATAATCATTGCCATAAACAAGGCAATATTACGAAGTGCCTTTTTAAAATTAGTCTTTTTTGTCATAAGCTTCTCCCCTCAAGAATGCTTCTAATAATTACTGTGATTATACATCAGCAAACTTACACATGTCTTTACTTAATATGTCAAAAATATCACGCTTTTATATCATGTTTGCATTTATAATATAATTACTCGCAATAAAAGGCGGATTACACTATGAACGAATTAATTATGGAAAAGTTATTAACAAACGCCAAGTTAGCTGCCAAGAAAAACACTTGTTGCAAATACTCTGGCTTCACTGTAGGTGCAGCACTTTTGGATAAAGATGGAAATATCCATTCAGGTATCAATGTGGAAAATCAAGGTATCCAATCTATTTGTGCTGAGAGAACTGCTTTTGTAAGCGCACTAACTAAGGGTAACCATGACTTTCGTGCCATAGCCGTAGTAGGCAAAAGAGTTGATGCCATAAACTTCTCGAAAACACTTCCATGCGGGTACTGCCGTCAATTTATGAGTGAATACGCAGGCCCCGACCTGTTAATAATTACACAGGACGAGGCCGATAATAAAATATACGAATACACATTAAAGGAATTGCTTCCTGAAGCATTTCTGGATTTTTAAGGAGATTTATATGTATTTACCAAATGACCCTGTAATGCTTTTGAGCTATATCAACACTCAACTTCGTGACAACTATTCCTCATTTGAAGATTTGTGCGATTCATTAGATGTTGATAGTGCAGAAATCACTAGCAAGTTAAGCGCAATAAACTACGAATACAACCCAGAACTTAATCAGTTTAAGTAATTATTCAAGGTCTTCATAACGAGAGTCATAATAGTCATCATCGTCTTCTCTATGGGCAATCTTTGACCATGTCAAACCAATGACAACGAAAGCGATACCGATGACGAAAACCACACCTGCCAACACAATGGATTTGGTAAAAACTGAATCAACAAAATTATTAAAAGCTTCTGCAATAAAGGTCTCTTCTCCAGATACGTCCTTCGAAGCTTCAGCTACTAAAAACTTGATAAAAATCATTCCAGCTGCACTAAGCATCATGGCGATTATAGCGGCACGGCCAATACTGATGAAAGGTCTTCCCTTGTTCTGATAAATAATGAACAAGAGTCCTGCCATTAATAATGCTGCTACAAAAGAGCAAAGGAGAATCATCTCCACAATTTTATCAACCCTTTGAATAGCTTCTGCGAACTCATTGCCTACACTATTATCAAGTGTTTGTTCAATACCTTCATCAGCGGCTTCTACTAAGTCATTAATGAATTTTTCACGATCTTCCTTTGAAATCTCATCATGTTCGTCAAAGAAATCTTCAGATGCTTCATCGATAAGATCATACATATCATCTGAATCATAGTCTGTCTCACCAAACAAAGATGCATCCAAAGTACTCTCGAGATAGTAATCTACAAATTCCTGACTGAAGACATCATCAAACAACTCTTCGTAGTCATCAAATCTCTCAAACTCTGAACCACCCTCTTCAGTAATTTCTTTTTTCAAATCCTTCACAAGAGACTTGGTATCAATAGCTTTCACAATACTATGTGTGTCGAGCATATACTGATAAATATTAAAAGAGTTCACACACACAATAAGAGCTAAAAACAAAATAAACGATAATAGTCCACTTACGAAAGGGACATAAGCTTTCTCATTCTCCATAAAGACCTCCCCCGAGCTTTTCCTATTTTACTAACAAAATATGCATAAAGGCAAACTTTTATAAGAAGTTTCATCATGTTATAATGACCCCGATAAAAACATATATATTTATATAAGGAGAAAATAATATGAGTCAGAAACCAGTAGTTTTGATGATTCTCGACGGTTACGGCATCACACCTGAGACAAAGGGTAATGCTATTTACGAAGCTAAGACACCTAACATGGACAAGCTTATGGCTGAGTCTCCATGCCAGCTCGGTTACGCTTCCGGTCTTTCTGTAGGTCTTCCTGACGGACAGATGGGTAACTCCGAGGTAGGTCACATGAACATCGGTTCCGGTAGAATTATTTACCAGGATCTCACACTTATCACAAAGTACATTGAGGACGGTGTTTTCTTTGAGAACGAGGAACTCCTCCGTGCTATTAATAACTGTAAAGAAAACGGTTCTGATCTCCACATCTGGGGTCTTCTCTCCGATGGTGGCGTTCACTCCCACATCACACACCTCTACGCTATCCTTGAGATGGCTAAGAAGAACGGTCTTGATCGTGTTTATGTTCACCCATTCTTCGATGGTCGTGACACACCTCCAGCATCTGGTAAGGATTACCTCACAGCTCTCGTTAACAAGATGAATGAGATTGGTGTTGGTAAGGTAGCTTCCATGCACGGTCGTTACTATGCAATGGATAGAGATAACAACTGGGATCGTATCCAGAAGGCTTATGACGCTCTCGTACTTGGTGAGGGTAACAAAGCAACTGATTGTATCGAGGCTATGCAGGCTTCTTACGATGCAGGCGTAACTGATGAGTTCGTACTCCCTACAGTAATCACTGATGAGGCTGGTAGCCCAATCGCTACAGTTAAGCCAAACGACTCTGTAATCTTCTTCAACTTCCGTCCAGACCGTGCACGTGAAATCACAAAGGCTTTCTGCTTTGCTGATTCTGATGTAGCTGCTGCTGATGGTGATGCTGAGGATCCAAAGTGCATCAAGTTCCTTAAGAGAGCTAATGGCTTTATGCCTCTCACATATGTTTGCTTCAAGAACTATGAGGAGTCCATCCCTAACAAGTTCGTAGCATTCAAGAAGGTTGAAATCACAAATACATTTGGTGAGTTCCTTGCAGCAAATGGTTTGAAGCAGCTCCGTCTTGCTGAGACAGAGAAGTATGCTCACGTTACATTCTTCTTTAACGGTGGTCTTGATGAGCCAAACAAGGATGAGGAGAGAATTCTCGTTAACTCACCTAAGGTTGCAACTTATGACCTCCAGCCAGAGATGAGCGCTCCTGGTGTTTCCGAGAAGCTTGTTGAGGCTATTAAGTCAAATAAGTACGACGTAATTATCATCAACTTCGCTAACCCTGACATGGTAGGTCACACAGGTGTTATCCCAGCTGCAGTTGCTGCTGTTGAGGCTGTCGATACTTTCGTTGGTGATGCTATGAAGGCTGTTAAGGATGCTGATGGCGTTCTCTTTATCTGTGCTGACCACGGTAACGCAGAGCAGATGATTAACCTCGAGACAGGTAACCCACACACAGCTCACACAACTAACCCAGTACCATTCATCCTTTATAACTATGATGAGGCTTACACACTTAAGGAAGGCGGAAAGCTTTGCGATATCGCTCCTACACTTATCGATGTTATGGGTATGGAAAAGCCAGTTGAGATGACAGGTGAGTCCCTCCTCGTTAAGAAGGCATAATTAGAATTTATATCTAGTTACATTCAAAGGATTGTCCTCATGGGCAATCCTTTTTTGTTGCATAAATACACAATACTTGCTATATTTCTATTCGGAATAAGCTTCTGCTAGGGCGAGCAGAGCAATATTAATACATTTAAGGGGTAGAAAACATGAACGCACAGGACATTACTATCGATTTATTCAAGAAAAACAGCAACATTAAAATCGGTAAGATTTTTCTTGCCATTTTCGTAATTGCAGACGTAATTGCTGGAGTTATTTTGGCAATTTCAAGTGCAAATGAAGGTTTTGCAGAAGACTTTGCACCAGTTATAATCGCTAGTGGCTTTATCGCAGCTATTTGTATGGTTCTTGGAATTGCAGGTCTTATTCTTCTTGTTATAGGTATTAGAGGTAAAAAGAGAACTGAGGCTTACATTGCAGAGAACGGCGAAGACGCTCTCATTAATGAGATTCACAATGAAACTCTTTATATTTACGCTCGTAAAAACAAGCCTGTTACTATCATCACTAGAAAGCACATCTTCGAAATTGGCGACAATATTTTTAACACTGCTGATATCGACCACGCTTACGGATATAGCTATAGAGGCTCCACAAGCATTCATGGTTACACACTTAAGAACAAGCTTTGTGTCTTTGCTAAAGGCATCTATCTTAATAGTGACGATAAGACAAAGGTCTTCCAGGCACTAAAGACTGTCAACCCAGATGTTCTCCTCGGATTTACAAATGAAGCTCTTAAGGAACACAAAAGCAGAGTTAAGGAATACAAGAGAAACGGTGATTTATAATATAAATGAAGCTGTGAACGGATAAGGTTCACAGCTTTTTTATTTAGTAATCGGACGGCGTACAGTAATTTGTACACTTTTTTTCTGATTTGGTGTACGATTTGCTGTACTTACGTGAAAAAACACACCCTGTACACCATTTTGTACACCTTTTTTCTGATTTGGTGTACGATTTGCTGTACTTACAGGGAAAAACGCACCCCGTACACCAATTCGTACACTTTTTTCTTAAAATGGTGTACGAATCACTGTACTCACCCACTTGTTGACTCACCAAATCAACAATAAAAAAGACTGTGAGGTCTTGATGTTAAACCAAATTTTCACAGTCTCTATTTTTAAGTAATGATTGGAATTATTACTCCTGCAATTATCATAAGAATTGCTACTGCTATAACAACACCCACCATCACATTCGTATTTGGATTATCAGGTCTATGATCGGCCTTGCAATCTGTATGTGGTCTTGTGTTATTTGCAGGAGCGCGCGCCCCGCTGTAGTCATCCTTATGATCTGCTACGCAATTTCTATGAGCCGCCTTAGATCTAGCTGCACTTTCGCGACGTAGTCTAATCTCATCAGGATCTAAGAACTCTTCCTCGTTATATCTACCAAATAATCCCATATATATTCTCCTTTAACTCGATATTTCATCGATATAATTATTAACTCTGTTTTCAATAATAGATGTTACATCAGAAATACTTTTTTGTCCTTCAAAGTATGCTGGCATTTCCTCACTAATAATAAGCATAATAGTAGCATCAGCATAAGAGGCATGTGTCATATTCATAACTATTTCTTTGTATTCATCCTCATAAGGCTGAAGATCCATACCATCAACATACCAAATTAATGTTGAAAAACCATTTCCACTCTCGATAACATCTCTTTGTTTAGAGATAACCTCATTAAACGCATCAATTCTAACTGGTGCACAATGGTCATAAATCTGTGATTGCACCTCATATCCAAATAAGCTTTCAATAAGTGACCACGCTGCATCTTTGTCGGCACAACACTTGGTTATTGAAACAGTTTGAAACGTACTGGTATTACATCCAATTTCATAATCTAATGGAAGTCCTACCATGTCACAAAGTGGATCACCCGGCATTTTCATAGTTCTACTAAGATAATCATAAAAGCTACCTCCACACTGTATATAATTAACCTTCATGTTATCCACGTAAACGTTGTTAGAATTACGATTTTTTACGAATTCAGCCATTGCCTCAAATCTAACACCTTTATCACTACTGCTAATATCAAATCGTCCATCAGTGTAGAATTCATTAGCAACTACAGAAAATAATTCATTAAAATAATCATTATCATCCTCATAGAAAACACCTATAGGATCTATACTGTTGTTATTTTCATCAATAAACTGCGTGTAGGTTTCATAAGTGAACCCAACATTATCATACTCACCCTTTTTGATTGAAATACCATTAATACTAATTGCGTAAGGAATATGATAGACGGCCTCGTTAATCTCAAAAGCATCAAATACTACAGGAAGATAATCATCCCTATCAAAGCTTGTATCACGTTCCAAATATGTCTTTAAATCTACATAAATTACATCTGGTTTAGCACTAGCAAAATTTATGCCAGACACCATAAGGTCAGGACCTGTTCCACTACGAACATCACCAATTAATATATCGTTAATTATCGCCAAAATCTCTTGTTGTGTCATACCATCACGATAGTTAGCTCCGATATTATATTTGTTCGTTATTTCCATATAATAGCTACTATTTACATCACCATTATTGTATTCAATTAGTCTGCCAATAACAGGATCAAACACCCAAACATATCCGATAGATACAATTTGCTTCCCTTCATGTGGATTAACTACTGCTTTCTCAATCAAACAAGCCTTTGTTCGCTGATAACCTAGAGAATTTCCAACATCATTTATGAACAAAAGTGATACACCATTAGAATATGCTTTCAACATATAAGCACGCGCTGGGTTCATATCACTACAGAAAGTATCAGCTACTACTTCGACCTTACTATCACCTCTCAAACTGGCATGACAAATCTTAGATCCTGACATATAGACATAAGTCTCATCATCTAAATAGTATTCAAAGCCATCTACCTGTGCACTCATTTTTTTTACTGATCTTGTAATTGGATTAAATGAATAAAGCGAAGTTTCATCATTTGATAAACAAGTAATATAAATATCTTGATTCTGTGAGGAAGATATCCTATTTGTACCATTTACCCAGAAGTAGCCTGCGCTACTATTATCAGGAATAAACTCTTGAGTATAATGATTACCATCCAAAGCATCTACGACATAAAACACATAATGATCCAGACCATTAATGTCACAATATGTGACCAAATAAACTACATTATCTCCAGCAACCTGAACATCCAATAATTCCACATGGCCTTGCCACACGTCAGCGAAACTAATTTCCTCAATCAGATTTAATTTGGAATTTTCATAATCAGCCTGATAAATATAGGTGCCTACATCCTCATAAGTATCAACATCACGAAAATAAAACAAATAATAGTCACTCTCATTATAGTGATACGCATTGACCAGCGAACTATCATATTTGTCAGAAAAATCCTGAGATAAAACATCTATATCACTTAACACATCACCCTGAAAATTATACATATGCAAGTGAAAGTAATCTCCACCTTCTTCACTACTAGATGATGTAGACTGAATATAATAATTATCAGTTGAAAGCATAACGTCATCATAAACAATCGGATTGTTATTGCCTTCATACATGTCACTGTAGTAGGTGGTGCTATACCATGGTGCGTCACTACTTACGTATCTAATTTCATTTAAATTTTCAGCATCACGACATCCAGCCATTAAGATAATAGCGCTAATAATAATTAGACTAATAATCCTTTTCCACTGAAACATTTAAAACCTCCAATACTCATATATTAGAGAATGTAGTCTACAAACGGTACACCATTCTTTCTACACCAATTATTAAAGTAATAATAGAACTCATCATATGACCAATCTAATTCAGACGAGAAAAGCAAGGGTGCAGCTCTATATCTATATTGTCCATCCTCCATGGCGATATAAAATGTAGAGCACCTTACAGTATGCGGATTATCAGAACCAATTGGAGTAATGTAGACCGCTTTAATATCGTTTGAAGAAAATGACAAATCATTAATTCTAAGAGCTCCATCCTCAAATGTCATGCTCTCAGGATATATTGTAGGGACAAATGAATTTGCACCAAAAACAATCATTAATACTGCTGCTATAATAACAAACATAATAACAATCATAGGGAAAATGACGTCTTCTAAATCACCGCCCAAAGCAACTCCCAGTGCAGTACCAACAATAATCAAAACTACGCAAAGTAGCATTAATAATGTTCTATTTGTTACCCAATTTCCCCCTGCTAATTTATCTGGCCACTTAAAGGTCTTCGTAGCAGGTAGATTTGCAGAGCCTACTGTAGCACCCGTAAGCTCCTGCTGTCTTTTCTTAGCATTGTAATTAAAATCACTAGCAGCAGTTGGAATAGTTGAACAAAATTTGAACTTCTTAACTTCTGCACCATCACGAATAAGAATATGGTAAATGGTACCTGAATAGTGATGGTTTTTTCCGTATGTTCTCTTAAACGACAATCCTTCGTAACTACTTAATGGGAAAGTGAATTTCTTAGAACTGCTTACCTCTACTTCAATAGAGTCATATGTGAGCCTAATGCTGTTACATCTTTTTCCGGAAGCCATGGCAGCAAACATTATTCCAAAGAAAATTACAAAGAATACAATGGCTGGGGTAATTTCGGATATATCTCCACTAACCACACCAGTTGCAACCATAATAACCATGAATAAAACTGGAAAAGCTATAAACATGCCGAGAAGATACTTTTCTTTACCAACTCGTTCTTTCTTATAAACAAGGCTTCCGTCAGGTAGTTCTTCTACATTGAACTTCTCATTTTTGGCAAAATTATGCGCCTTAGAATCCTTCTTAGTTTTCTCAGTAAAACGTGAGGAATCAAATTCCTCACGCTCTCTTTTCATTTCTACCTGTTCTCTTTTGTAATCGTCAAAATCGTCTGTATCTCTTTTTCCAAATAAACCCATAATTAATATCTCTTTATCTTTTTAGATGTGTTCTTCTCGAACTCAGTACTTCTGTATTGTACCTTCTTTATCTTTTTATAATTCTCGAGTTTGGAGTTTACTTCGGAAACTACACTCTCAAGGAGCTTAATAATACCCTCTTCCTTTGCCTCTTTACCAAGAGTTTCTTCAATCTTCTCCATATCAGGGAAAATAGTAGCAGTGATAAGAATGTCGTCCTTTGCATCATCATGAACACCAGATACTACACTCTCTGCTACATATGGATTCAAAGATAAGAGATATTCAATCTCTTCAGGGAAAACATTACGTCCGTTCTTAGCGATAATAACGTTCTTCTTACGACCAGTAATAATACAGAATCCATCTTTATCAATATAACCAAGATCGCCTGTGTGATACCATCCATCACTATCAAGAGCTGCTGCAGTATTCTCTGGGTCATTAAAATATCCAAGGAAAATATTGTCACCTTTGGCAATAAATTCACCAATACCATCCTGGTCTGGCTCAAGAACTTTTACCTCACAGCAAGGCAAAGGGAGACCAGCGGCTCTGTCATTAAAATCTACATCTCTATTAAGGGCAAGAATTGGTGCACACTCTGTAAGGCCATAGCCCTGAAGACAAATAAAACCAATGTCCTGGAAGAACTTAAGCATTTCTGGATTAACAGGTGCACCACCTAAAATGATAAGTCTCATTCTGCCACCAAAAGTCTCGTGAAGCTGCGCGAAAAGCTTTCTTCTCACATCAATCTTAAACTTAAGAAGGAAACGTGAAAGCTTAATACCAGTCTTAAGTTTCTTCGCCATTTTAGGGTCAGAATTTAGTTTTTTCTGGATGCCCTTGTAAAACATTTCGAGCATTACTGGCACCATAAGGATAGCTGTTGGTTTTGCCTCCTTGATATTAGTAGTAATGTAACGAAGTCCTTCACAGATAGCCACAGTAGTACCACGATAAATCTGGCCAAGGAAACCACATGTACATTCATATGTATGATGAAGTGGAAGCACTGACATAAAGACGTCGTTCTTGTCGATATAAAGCATGGAGAACATCGCCATAAGGTTAGCGCAAATATTTCTCTGGCAAAGCATTACCGCCTTGGACTTGGATGTGGTACCAGAAGTAAACAAAAGGATTGTCATCTCCTCAGGGTCGATAGTAGCTTCTACGAAAGTCTTGTCGCCATCAGAAAGGAGCATCTCGCCTTCAGCAATAAACTTGGAATAAGAAATAAATCTATCGTCTGTAGTATCATCCATACTGATGTAATACTTAACAGAAGATGCCTTGCCATAAACGTAGTCAACTACATCCTTTTTGCTTCCTGAGAAAACAAGAATATCTACTTCAGCTCTATCAAGCATACCAAGTACTTCGTCATTAGGAAGTTCCTTATCAAGAGGCACCACGCAACCTGTTCCATTAGTTGTAGCAAGGTAGGTTACATACCACTCATAACGTGTCTCTGCAAGAATTGCAATGCGTGATCCCTTAGGCACATAATGCATGAAAGCTGTACCAAGAGAATCAATATCGTGATCATACTTTTCAGTAGATACAGGAACAAACTCTCCGCCCTTCTTTTCTTTATGAAGAAACACAGGGTTTTCTGGAAAATTCTTAACACGATTCTTGATTACATCGCGAAGGTCGTTGACCTGGGTTACTTCATAGAGTGGAATATTCTTCATTGTAGCCTCCTAAAAGATAGACAATTGTAAAAACTGAACTATTTTTATAATAACAAAGCACTTAATGAAATCAAGTTACTCATACATAATGGTTTGACTATGGTATTCAACTACAATTTATTCTATCAATTAAGTATCACTATGAATCCAATTATCTGCATTAAAGGTCGTAGATGAATCAGATGTATCTGCGATGGTGTACCAACCTTCTCTGTTTGTAAACACATTACCATTATTTTTAGTAATGGAGTTGTCATTAGAGCCACATACACGAATCAAATTATCATACTTATATGAGGCAGAAATTTTATTTCCCGTAAACGGATTTGTTGGATTATTAATCAATCCATCTACAGCCAATGCTGATGTATCAGCATTTGTCATAAAAGCCTCACTTACAGTAAATCCTTCACTGTTAAAATCCTTAACTAAAAACATTGGGTTATATAGCTCTGTTGTGTAGTTTTCAGGCAACTGACAATTATCAAGATAATTATCCCAATAACCATGGTCTGCAACGATAATAATTCTAGTGTTATCGTACACTCCCTGCTCTCGCAAAAAGTCAAACCAATCTCCAAGCGTAGACAAGGAAACTCCTGCCGTATAGATATTCATACTTACTACACCATTGCAGTTTTCGAGTGAATTAATATCTGTTATAAATTGCTCTTTATCAAAAGGTGTCTCAATTAAGTTATTAAACAACAGTGCATTCTCATGAGTAATAGGACTTTGAAGCATCAAAAAGTTATCATTGTCTCCATCTATAACACACGTCATATCAGGTAATGACTTCAATGTATAGTAATAATTAATGGAATTGTAGTATGTTCCAGCGAACTCCAAATTCTGGGCATTTCCATAATATAATCTCTTATCTAAGTTAGGGTTATTATAATTTCCATGATCATATACAAAATCCTTAGTGAAAACTAAAGATGACTTTAGACCATATAAAAATAAGTTACGTTCGCGATTTGAAAGAAGTTCTAAAGTTTGTTCTTCAGCATATGGGTTAAATGTACTTCCTGTGTAATAAGCAGACGTATTATTGATATCATCATAAATACTGATATCAGGTATCTCCTGGTATCCTGCATATGGTGGATCAATAACTGTAACTTCGTAGCCATTATCAGAAAAAATTGTAGGCATCACCTTAAGAGCCTCATTATGTTTTTGACATAATGATTCATCACTTCTTGCATTTATATTCTCAGGTGTATAATCGTACCCGCCAAAAAGCGAAGGAGTAGCCATATTTGTATGTCCCGCCAGAGAAATAGTATTAGGGTAAAATACAAATCCATCGTACTGTTCCTTTAATCCTGGAACCAAGTTAAAGCTCTCTCTCGTGGAATATCCACTTCCTCGATCAAGCATAATAACAATTACATTCTGGCCTTCCTTAGATAACTGAAAACTGACTTCACCATTATTATCTGGTTTAACAAATTCACTATAGATTGCATTTATAGTGCGTATATTGAGACATCCCATCACAATAATTGTTCCTAGCACAACAAATGTAACTACATTTATGATGGCTCTGAAACGTTTACAAACAAACAGCGTTAATGCACATGCCAATAAAAGAATAAAAACATAATTAACTTTGGATACTACATCTCCACTACTTAATACCTTTGAAGAGAAAAAATAATTAATCAACAAAACAATCATTGTCACCAAAGACAATTTAGAGAAGAAAGTTCTTCCCTTTGGTGCAAGCATAAAATACACAATGGAAAACCATACTACAAACAATCCAAAAGCAACTAATGAAGACTCTCGAAGAAGTGCATTAGGATTTTCCATAGTAAATGGATTAGATAACTCGATAGGAGAATCTGCAACCAATGCTGATGGAATCAAAAAACCAGTTAACGCTGCTACAATCGACCCAGAAACGATAAATAACATATTGGTGGAAGAATTACTATCAGGTATTTGGGAAACTATCGACTTTAATTCATTGGTGAATTTTTTAAATATATTTCCATCAATCTTAATTTTTGAACCTATAAATACAACTATGTTTTTAATCAATGAAAAAATGTTATTTAGAGTCCAATATAAGGTAAGTCCTGCTGGCGAATTATAAAGGAGTACCAAGAAAATAATTGCCATTCCATTAATCTGAATTTTCTCTTTTATAGAATGCTTTCTAGTGTAAATAATACCTGCAATAACATTTATTAAAGTCATAATAATTGGCAACAAATTCACTGGCAAAGACCCAATTTGAAAGAAAGCATCTGGCTTAGATAGGTCATCGACAAATAAAAATGATGCTCCTACTAAACATTTCAGATTAGATAGCATATTATATGCTGCAATAAAAAAAGGAATCTGAAGCAAAAGTGACATAGCACTTCTAAGCGACATTATCGGATTATAACTATTTAATTTGTAGAACATCTGAAGCATCATAAATCTTTCGTCACCAGTAAAAGATTTATTAATATGCTTTATTCCAGGAACTAATTTTTCTTCTGTTTCACGCTGTCTGTTCTGTATTTTCTCTGCTCGAATATACAGAGGTAAAACCAAAATATTAACTACTAAGCTCAAGCAAATAATAGCTCCACCAATGTTATGAATATTTCTATTTGAAACATCAAAAACAACTTCAAATAGTAATTGAAGCGGATAAATTAGTAGCAAATATAACGAACTAAAAAAATCAGCCATGTGCTAGTACCTAACTATTACAACTTGTCCTGCTTACCATATCCATAAAACAAAAAACCCTTTGGACTAGTCCAAAGGGCTCACTTGGCGGAGAAGGAGGGATTCGAACCCTCGAAACCCTTTTGGGGTTTACACGATTTCCAGTCGTGCGCGCTCGACCAGGCTACGCGACTTCTCCATACGTATATTGATCGATTAATGCGCTCTTGCGCAATGCCTGATAATTTTAATGTCTGATTTGTATTTTGTCAATGTTTTTAGAAAAACTGTGCTATAATTCTTTGTATGAAAAAATTGATGTCTACAATTTTAAGTTCTATATTGATTGGCGCTATGGCATGTTCATTTGTGGGATGTGCTGAGAATGCCGATGTTATCGAGACAGAAGTTCCTATTCCAGAATACAGTGCTATTAATCAGGAATTCGATGATTATCGAGTTGCCTACTCCCTGTTCCGCGAAGAAAATACGGATGATATATCTAAGCTTAGTGATGGATACACTACAGACGAGATTCCATGCTCAGTTCACTATGTAGAAGCTGATAATGGAACTTATAAGATGGCAACACTTGAGGCATCCCGTGAAATTGATGGTGGCGAGGTTACAGTAACTGATTCCTACTATATGCTAAGCGACACAGAAATGTTTATTACCAGATGGTATGTAAATTCGTCTGGGGTTTACATTATAAAAAAATATGTTGTTTCAAATGATGTCCTATATTCAATTAATGACGATACATTTGAAGTAGTTCAGGAAGAACGCCCTGACTCATATGATTTCTATCTAAGTTTTGACGAGATTACTTCCATTTACGGAGCAGATTAACAGTGGTATTCAACAAAGGTATAAAGGATGGTCTTGCCATCGGGTTAGGATACTTATCAGTATCCTTTTCTTTTGGAATAATGGCAGTGTCCCAAGGTCTTTCTTGGTGGCAAGCTGTTATGGTATCACTTTTTAACTTAACATCCGCTGGTCAGGTAGCTGCTGTCGGCATCATGGGTAGTGTTGGCGCTGCTTCACTTTCGGGTGGCCTTATCGAAATGGCGGTTTCCACTTTTATTATTAATCTACGTTACTCTCTCATGGGTATTTCCCTGTCCCAAAAGACAGATGAAACCATGACGACACCCGCACGTCTCGTAACAGGATTCGCCATTACAGACGAAATCTTCGGTGTAGCATCCTCCCAAGAAAAAGTCTCACGTAACTATATGCTTGGGCTCGCAGTCCTCCCTATTATTGGTTGGACTCTTGGCACACTTCTTGGAGCAGTGTGCGGAAATATCTTGCCAGATATTGTTACTAATTCACTTGCAATCGGTATCTACGGTATGTTTGTAGCCATCGTACTCCCTGTAAGTCGCAAGAATAAATCTATTGCAATCGTTTCCATAATTTCGATTGTTCTCTCGATTATTTGTTATTACGTGCCACTTTTGCACGAGCACATCTCATCTGGATTTGCCATCATTATCTGCGCAGTTGTTGCGTCACTTATAGGTGTGTTTATGTTACCTAATTCCGAAAGCGAGGTAGCAACAAATGAATAATGCCATTTATTTCCCGCTGCTTTTAGTAAGTGTTTTAGTTACATATCTCATCCGCGCCATACCTTTTGTCTTGTTTAAAAAGAAAATCGAAAACAAGCGCGTGCAGGCATTCTTTGACTACATCCCTTACGCAGTATTATCTGCCATGACATTCCCTGCTATTCTTTACTCTACAAATAGTATTATTTCAGCTGCTGTAGGATTTGTTATTGCGCTTATCCTTGCATATCGGGGCAAGAGTCTTCTCGTAGTTGCTATTGGCACTTGCTTAGGTGCATTCCTTACAAGTCTTCTTCTCACTCTCGTGGTATAATTCGCTCAAACACTCCTCCATAGTTTAATGGATAGAACAACAGTTTCCGGTACTGTTGGTACGGGTTCGATTCCTGTTGGAGGAACCAGGCGTTCATGTTCCATTGTGCTGCTGCAAACAGGTCCTCGAGTGCTACGCACTCTGCGGAACTTGCAGCACAATAGAACATTCACTTATAGGCGCTTCGCTTGTGCGGAGTGTTCAGAACAAGAGGGTATTCACTTGTCAAAATTTGCCTGAACATGTCTCGGATTTAGTGATTTTTGCAGAAGACAGCAACGAACCCCCACCAAATGACACATTTTGGTATGTAAAGGTCCGACTCCCTTATGCATTTTTGTTATTGTCTGAAAAATAAGAGAGTAGGGATTCGAACCCTCGCAGAGCATTAATTTATGTATAATAAAGAAGATTTTACACGAGTTAAATTTCGATTTAATAAATTAAGAGGGATAAAATGAAAATAAAATATTTTGTTGCAGGAATGATTAGTTTAATTGTATTCGGATTGCTGTTGCCTCAACCAATACAGGCACTATTTGTATATACTTCGTTAAAATCATTCTTTGATAGTCATTTGGTATTGTTGTGCATTCTTGTGGGTGCTGTGCAAGGCGTATCAGAAGAGTGTGGCTATTATATTATTATGAAAAAAATATATAAGAAAGATAAAAAGGAAATCTTACCTTTGAGGTTTGGCTTAGGAAGAGGAGTCTTGCATACGATTTTCGATATAGGTAGTGTAGTGTTTGTAATGACAAGTTTAGGAAGTGGCATGGTTGCTATCATTTCTAGATTGATAGGATTAGGTGCTTTGCTTGTATTAACTAATTTAGATTTTATTGCTTTTAAGAATAATAGAATTTATATTCTCGGAATAAGTATCCTTTTACATTTAGTAATGAATGGCGTAATGTATGCGAATGAATTAGAATTATTCCATTTTTCAGATTCGCTATTCATATTATGTTATTCTGCTTTTGTTATTGTTTTTGGTAGCACAATAATGAGATTAAACAAGGTATCTGTAAAAAAAGAGGTTGGTGCATAAATTCTAATTTATAAGGCTAAGGAAATGGATAGATACGAAGAAATAATTGCAGAAGATATTAATGGAATAGCAAATAAGGAATTATATTTTGATGC
>JAKSRH010000016.1 GCA_024403675.1 Saccharofermentans sp.
AATTACGTGGGTGATATGGCTTTCTTATTGTGCCTATAGAGTTACAACAGAATATTTATTAAAGAAATAATAAAGGCCCTGAAAATTGAAATTTCGTACTATCCAACTTCAATAATGACTGATTTACATTAGTTAAATTGGAATATCTCATAACAGAATGTAAAAAATGAACTTATATGGGTCTTAGGGATACTCCCTAACAAGCATTCAGCACAAGCTGAATCTGTTTGATGTATATCTAGTTGATATACAAAAACGTTGCTTGCTAAACGAGTCTACATAAAAAGTTAATACGCATACGTTAGGGTGATGCCATATGGCACCACCTAAATTTTTACCCGTTGACAATAAGAACATTTGTTCTATAATGTGTATATCAACTTTAAAAGGAGGTCGATATAAAATAAAAACAGTAGAAGAAAAACTTAATGAGAAAAAATCAAAGCAGATCTTGATTAGGCTGACTCCATACGAGTATGAGCTATTTGAGCACAAGGTGAAAAGGGCCAGAATAACCAAGTCTAGTTTCATTCGTAAAGTTCTAAGAAATGAGGAAATTAGAGAAGCTCCCCCCTATGAGTTTCATGAGTTCAACATAGAATTAAAAAGAATCGGTACTAACTTGAATCAGATAGCAAGACAGCTTAATGCTAATGATCCTGAAGAAAGACCTGCAATTACAGAGCTACGCAAATTAGCATCTGACATGTATGACATTCTTGGCAAGATTCAAGATGAATACTTTGGACCAATAGGATAACAATTAGACTATAGCGTAATAACTATAGCAACAATCACATATATTACTCTAATCGCACAAGCGGAGAGAATCAGATAGTATCTGAGGAGACTACCAAGCGTCGTACGAGTCGTTTTTACACCTATTCATATGGTGTGATTCGATCGTACGGCGCTTTTTGTTTTTGGGATATTTGTGATTGAAGTAGAACTTCGAAGAAAAACTTATAGAAAATGTGTTTACAAACACCCCTTCCCAGTTCTACATAAGTGAAGGGACAACTTCACTTGTTAGTTCTGATAGAGAAGTACAACAAAAAGTAATTGTAAATTTTTAGTTAAGTGGTTGTATTTTACCCTCTCTCAGTTCGTATATAGTGAAGGGGTCAATTCTCCTTCAAGTAAAACAAAAATGGTATGTGAACCTCATACCTAGAAAGCGAGAATTTTATGACAAAGGTTGAATTGAAACTAAACAAATTAGAAGAGGTTGAATTGGAGGACGTTAACTGGCTCTGGTATCCATATATACCTTTTGGCAAGATAACTGTTATTCAGGGTGATCCAGCCCAGGGAAAGACTCACCTTCTTCTTAAGATTGCTGCCCAGTGTACTACTGGAGATGCTTTCCCAGATACCAAGTCCTTTGAACCGTTCAATGTTATTTATCAGACTGCAGAAGATGGACTTGGAGATACTATCAAGCCAAGACTGATTATGTCCGGTGCTGATCAGTCAAGAATCGTAAACATTGATGAAGACGAACTTCCTCTTAATGTTCTTGATGAAAGAGTTGAAGAAGCCATTATTAGAACTGGAGCTAAGTTAATTATTTTCGATCCCATCCAGGCATATATGGGAAAGATTGATATTAACAGTGCTATTGAGGTTCGTGAGATTCTTGGAAAGCTCGCAAGAATGGCTGAGAAGCATGATTGTGCAGTTATTCTTATTGGTCATCTTAACAAGCGAGAAACTGTAAATAGTTCAACACGTGGTATGGGTTCTATGGATATTAGAGCTTGTGCCAGAAGTGTTCTTCTAGTTGGCAGACTTAAAGATGACCCTAATGTAAGAATAATCGTTCACGACAAGTCTTCTCTTGCTCCTGAAGGAGCTTCGGTAGCGTTTGAATTAGATAAAAGTAAAGGCTTTACGTGGGTTGATGGATATGAAGATGTTGCAGCTATAGATATACTTTCAGTTCCAACAAAAACTAAGAAAGATAACTCACAGGTGATGCGCGCCTTAGAAAGATTAAAAGTTCTGTTTGCAGACCGTACTACAAAAATTCCAGCTACAGAATTATATGAGATTCTAGCCAAAGATGGGATTGATGAAACAGCAGCCAAAAGAGCAAAAAATCTTATTCCTGGACTTGAATCTAAAAAAATTGGAAGTGAGTGGATATGGATGTTTCCAGCTGAAGAAAGGAAGGAAGAATGCAACTCTGATACAGATGATTTACCAATTGAAATTTGATACCCACAGAAAGTTGCACGCTTGCTTTCTTCCTTATCGAAGAAAAGAAATACAAAACAAGGAGAAACTAAATGGATAATAAGCCAATATATATTGATAACAGCCCTTTTCCACCTAAGGAAAAGAAAGATACAAACCACTTGATTTACCAGACACTTATGGGAATTACAGCGATTTTATCCAATGTAAATCATAAGGTTGATGGATTGGAATCCCAGATTGAAGGTGGCGCGCCAAAGAATTATGGAATGCCACTTAACCAGAAGTATTCACTCAGTGTTGAAGAAGCAGCTGATTATTTTGGTATCGGAGTAAGACGCTTAAGAGCTTTGGCATATGAACATAGAGGAGAAGATTTCATTATGGAAATTGGAACACATATAAGATTCAAAAGAGTATTATTTGAGGACTTTTTGAATAAAACCTCGACTCTTTAATTCTTTTAACCATAGATGACATATGCCGTTTGGGAGGTCACCTGTGATATATTGTTATCGAGGTGATCTTCCTTTTACATTCATTATTAGGAGGTCATTAACATGAGTGAAAAGAGGAAAGATAATCGAGGAAGAATTTTACACAATGGTGAGTCACAGATGCCAGATGGACGCTATAGATTCCGATACACGGATAGTTTTGGTGAGACTAAGACAGTATATAGTTGGCGATTGACACATAGTGATCCAACTCCCTATGGAAAGAAAACGACTCCAGCAATTAGAGATATGAAAAAACAGATTGAAGCAGATGTTTTTGATCATATTGTTTCAAATGGTGGCAACCTAACTGTTATGGATCTCGTTGAGAAGTATATTGCAACCAAGACTGGTGTAAGAAAATCTACAACGGCTGGTTACAAGACAGTTATTAACTACCTGAAGACTGACGAATTCTCACGAAGAAGAATTGATACAGTCAGAATCTCAGATGCTAAGTTGTGGCTCATAAAGCTTCAGAAGAATGGTAAGAGCTATAGTTCAATTCATACCATCAGAGGAGTTTTAAGACCAGCATTTCAGATGGCAATGGATGACGATTATATTCGTAAGAATCCATTTCAGTTTCAGTTGGTCGATGTTCTAGTTAATGATTCTGTTAGAAGAGAAGCCATAACCAAAGAGCAGGAGCGTAACTTCTTAAAGTTTGTTAAGGAAGACATTCATTTCAAACGCTATTACGATGTTATGTTTATTCTTTTTAAGACTGGAATGCGTATTGGTGAGTTCTGTGGATTAACAGTATCTGACATTGATTTTGACACACGTAGCATAAGCATTAGCAAACAGCTTCAGCGAAGACCAGGTGGGTTGTATATAGAATCTACCAAAACGGAAGCTGGAACAAGAGTAATTCCAATGTCATCAGAGGTTGAACAGTGCTTTAAAAATTTGATTGCTAATCGCAAACCACCAAAGATTGAGCCAATGGTAGATGGTGTTACAGGATTTCTAACATTCAACCACAGAGGCTTGCCATCTTATGAGAGTAATTGGGCAAAGTATTTTAGTAGAGCTGTTGAGAAATACAACGAGATATATGTTGCTAAGATGCCAAAGATTACACCACATGTTTGCAGACACACATATTGTTCTAATATGGCTAAGTCAGGTATGAATCCTAAAACATTGCAGTATCTTATGGGACACAGTGATATTAGCGTAACAATGAATACTTATGCACACGTTAATTATGATGATGCAGTAGCAGAAGTTTCAAGGCTCGGAATTGTGTAAAAAACCCAAGGTTATAAATTTTCAATTTAACCCGATTTTTAACCAAACCGAATGATTAAATATGAAAATTTATGACGGCTTATGCGAGCTTCGTTAAATTAGCGAATGCCTCGCAAAGCCAACAAAATCAAGGGTTTGCAAGATTATGCAAGGTTATATGCAAGAAATGCAAAATGTAGTAAAAGTGCTATTTATATGCCACGGCAACATATGCCGTTCTCCAATGGCGGAGTTTATATTTAAAGATATGGTGGAGAAACGTGGTCTTAAAGACCAATTCGAGATTAAATCTGCAGCAACATCCACAGAGGAAATATGGGGACCTGTAGGGAACCCAATTTATCCGCCAGCACAGCGTGAATTAACAAGAAGAGGTATCGGAGGAACCTCCTATACTAATTGGAAAAATAAGCGTGCCGTTCAGGTAACCAAGCATGATTATATGTATTATGACTATCTTCTTTGTGCAGATTCAAACAACATAAGAAATACAATGAGAATCACAGGTGGTGATCCTGATTCAAAAATTGAGTTATTGCTTAATTATGCTGGTCGCGAAGGACAGTCAATTGCTGACCCTTGGTATACGGGGGATTTTTCTACAACTTATAATGATATTGTTGAGGGGTTGGAAGGTTTTTTGAAATATCTTGCAACCAATGGTGCTATTTCTTCGTGTTTATAAGCAGGAGGAAGATAGATATGAAAAAGAGACTTATACCTATTTTAATAGTGGTAGCTTTGGTGGTGCTTTCCGCTTGTTTGATTAGTACTTTTAACAAGAAAAGTGAGAAGAAAAAACACCATTCTAGGGATTCGATAAAGGAAGAAACCACAACCACTTCATCTTATAGAGGAACAGCTCAGACATATCAGTTTCCGGAAGGTGATATGGAACCGCCTCTTATGGCATCTGGTTCGTTTACGATTGCTGATATTTGGGGAAGCGGCTTTTTCTATTTGCCGGTGGAAAAATCAGGAATGTTTTCTGCATATTGTGATAATTCTAATGTCACGCTTGAGATATATGTCCTCGATGAAGAATTCCAGGATGGACTTCGTTATATCCCACAGGCCTATGAGCCAACTGCTATAGACGATGCGATAATTTCTGTCGACGAAGGTCAGTGGATTTATATCTACTGTAGTGATAATTCATTTACAACATCTGAACCTAGCGAAGGTGAGATTAGCTGGAGCCTCTATCGCGGTTATGTCTAATAGCACAACTTAGTCGCACCTAATATCGTTAAATCTAGAACTTTTCATGCCTCTTGTCCGCTTTATATCAGGGCGGACAGGGGGTATAATTTTTTTGTTTAACCCAAGGAGATGAAGCTAGTGAATAAGAATATTAACGCTCATTGTCATGTCTATCCTCATAAGATTGCCGCACGTGCTATAGAGGGAATTAAGACTTTTTATCAGATTGATAATATGACACTTAATGGTGAGACTTCTGATCTCATCCGTGAGGGTGATGCTCTTAACACAACACATTATCTTATACATTCCGTGGCTACAGTTCCGGCACAGGTTAATTCCATAAATGAATTTATAGCAGAAGAAGTGCGCACGCATGAAGGTGTTTTCACTGGATTTGGCACATTGCATCCTGATAGTGAAGATATAGAGGCAGATTATGTGCATCTTCTTGAGCTTGGTCTCAAGGGAGTTAAATTGCATCCGGATTTTCAGAATTTTGGTCTCGATACAGACCGCGCAGATAAATTGGCGCAGATTATCTCGAAGCATCCAGTGCCCGTTATGGTGCATTGCGGAGATCCTCGTAATAATTTTTCTAACCCACCGCAGTTGAAGGCTTTTGTTGAAAAATATCCAGAACTTACTATTATTGGTGCTCACCTTGGTGGCTGGAGTAAGTGGGAGGAGGCCGTAGCGCTACTTCCTGGACACGATAATCTCTATGTTGATTGCAGTTCATCACTTCGTGACCTAACTCCTACTCGTGCGGTGGAGATATTCCGTGCATATGGTATGGATAAGGTTATTTGGGGAACTGATTATCCTATGTGGGATGCTTCCATTGAGATGGAGTATTTTGATAAACTAGACCTTAGTAGCGAAGAGCGTAACCTCATTCTTTATGAGAACGCCGCTCGTTTATTACATATTGATGGGTATTGATTATGATTACTAACTACAAGTCTGATTCTGTTGAAGCAACTGAAGCTATTGGACAGGAACTTGCTAAGAAGCTGGTCCCTGGTAGTGTCGTGGCGCTTGATGGCGATTTGGGAGCTGGTAAGACTCAGTTTACCCGTGGTATTTGTCGTGGCCTTGGGCTGGATACAGAGGATGTTTGTAGTCCTACTTTTACTATAGTTAATGAGTATGTTTATCCTGAGGACAAAATGCCTCTTTTCCATTTTGATACATATAGACTCACTGGAGAAGATGATTTCTTGGCGTCAGGTCTTGATGAATATTTTTATCGTGGTGGCGTGTGCGTTATTGAATGGAGTTCTATTATTGAAGGACTTCTTCCTATGAATACCATTAAGGTTACAATTACTGGTACAGGCACTACTCGTGATATATCTATAGATACACTGGAGGTGTAAGATGTTGATTCTTGCTTGTGATACTTCTAATTCCACTTGTTGCGCTGGCCTTTATGAGAATGGCAAAGAACTTGAGTATGAGATTAGCTTTGAGACTAAAACTCATTCTGAGACGTTTATGCCACTTGTGGAGCGTGTTTTAAATAGAGCGGGTAAGAAATATTCCGACCTTGATGCTTTGGCGGTTACTACTGGTCCTGGCTCTTTTACAGGAATTCGTATTGGTGTTTCTACTGTTAAGGGTATGGCGCTTGCGCTTGATATTCCTTGTATTGCAGTGTCTTCTACACATGCTCTTGCGGGTAGTGTCGAGACTGAAAGTGATTTACCAGAGGATACAATTATCGTTCCTTGTTTTGATGCTCGTAACAAACGTGTTTTTGGATCCGTTTTAAATCACCATAACATGGAAGAACTCATATCAGAAGGTGCATACGCTGCAATGAGTCTTGCTTACGATATTGCTGATCTTCCTGATATCAAAGATAAGAAAGTATATGTAATTGGAAATGGTGCTGAGACTATGCGCGAGGCGCTTGAACGAGTTGATGTTAAGGCTGAGTATGCAAATGGTGCAGTTATCCTTCCTCGTGGGGTTGCTGCAGATGCCTTAAAGTCCAAGAAGCTTATTTCTGGTGCGGAACTTTCTGCTACATACTGTGCTGTATCTTCTGCGGAGAGACTTAAGAAGTGAAACCTGTAATTACATATCGTGGCGCTACCATGGCGGACGTAGATTCTATCGTCAATATGGAAGCAGTATCTCTTAATCATCCTTGGGACAGAAGTGATATTGAGGCTTTGATGAATGAGCCTTCTGAAAATGCTGGTAAAATCGCCATAATTGCTGAGGTTGATGGTGTTCCTGCTGCATATGTAGGGGCGTCCTATATTTTGGACGAGTGTGAGATCGGTAATATTTGCACACACCCTAATTATCGAAGAATTGGAGCAGCTTATGGGCTTCTCGAGGAACTTAAAAACAAGTGCAAAGAACTTGATATAGGAAGTATTTTTCTTGAAGTATCTTCTACTAATGATGGCGCGATATCACTTTATAAGAAGTTCGGATTTGAGCAGTATAATTTACGTAAGGATTATTATGGTAAGGGCGACGATGCGCTCCTTTTTGTATATAGAACATAACTGTGATAACATACACTTTGGTTATTGAGAAATTAGTCGGAGGAAATCTCTATGGGAAAATATTTTGGTACAGATGGATTCAGAGGAGAGGCAAACTGCAATCTCACTGCTGATCATGCATATAAGATTGGTCGTTTTATTGGTTGGTATTTTGCTGACCTTCACAAGAAGTCTGATAAGGAGCGCGCTCGTATTGTAATTGGTAAAGATACACGTCGTTCTTCCTATATGTTCGAGTATAGCCTTATAGCAGGTCTTGTTGCTTCTGGAGCAGATGCTTATATGCTTCACGTTACAACAACACCTTCCGTTGCTTATGTAACAAGACAGGATAGCTTTGACTGTGGAATTATGATTTCTGCTTCTCACAATCCATATCACGATAATGGAATCAAGCTCATCAACAAAAACGGTGAGAAGATGGAGGAGTCCTTTATCAATGAGATTGAAGCTTATCTTGATGGCGAGTACGAGGTTCTTGGAGTAAAGGTATCAGAGGTTCCTTTTGCTAAACGTGAAGAAATTGGTGAGACAGTTGACTATGTTGTAGGACGTAATCGTTATATTGGTTACCTTATTTCTCTTGGTGTTCATTCCTTTAAGGGTAAGAGAATTGGTCTCGACTGCGCAAACGGTGCTTCTTGGAATATTGCTAAGAGCGTATTTGAGGCTCTTGGCGCAAAGACATACGTAATTAATGCTGAGCCAAATGGTACAAATATCAACACTAATTGTGGTTCTACTCATATGGAGAGTCTTGTAGAACTCGTTAAGGAAAAGAATCTCGACGTTGGATTTGCTTATGACGGAGATGCTGATAGATGTCTTTGTGTTGATGAGCAGGGCAATATAGTTTCTGGTGACCATATTCTTTATGTGTGCGGTAAGTATATGGCAAAACGTGGTGAGCTTACAGGTGATACAGTTGTTACTACAGTTATGAGTAACTTCGGTCTTTACAAGGCATTTGACAAGGCTGGAATCAAGTACGCTAAGACAGCTGTTGGTGATAAGTATGTATATGAGTACATGCAGGCTAATGGTCATGCACTCGGTGGTGAGCAGTCTGGCCATATCATTTATAACAAGTATGCTTCCACAGGTGACGGAATTCTTACATCTCTTAAGATGATGGAAGTAATGCTTGCTGAGAAGAAGCCTTTGTCAGAGCTTACAGCTGGCTTTACAGTGTTCCCACAGGTTCTCGTTAATGTTCGTGTTAAGTCTAAGACAGAAGCACAGAACGACCCTAAGGTTCAGGAAGCAGTTTCCAAGGTTGCTGACATTCTTGGTGATTCTGGACGTATCCTTGTTAGAGAGTCTGGTACAGAGCCAGTTATCCGTGTAATGGTTGAGGCTGCTACAGAGGAAGAATGTCACAAGTACGTTGATTCCGTTGTTGACGTAATTAAGGCTCAGGGTCACGAAGAATAATGGCTGATTCAACTGCTTCTAGAATCGTAGAGATATCTCACGAGTTACAGGCTATAGCAGCTTGTGGTAAGCAGTATGCTAAGAATCAGTTTGATATAGAACATTTTGATAGCGTAAATAAACTCGCCGCAGAGCTCCTAACTCTGGCTGTGGATAGCATGCCATTGGAGTCTGCGGTGAAATTATTTGAGGATAATGAGGGGTATCAGACTCCAAAGATTGACACGCGTGCTGTAGTTTTTAATGAGCGTGATGAGGTGCTTCTTGTTCGTGATTATGATGGTAAGTGGGCGCTTCCAGGTGGGTGGTGTGATTATGACCAGAGCCTTGTGAGCAATACCATTAAAGAAGCCCGCGAAGAAGCTGGCATTGAAGTCGAGCCTATTTGTCTTGCTGCTGCACATAGTCACAAGAAACGTAATAATCCTAATTCATTCTTCTCTGTAATGAGATTCTTTATGGTGTGCAAAGTGGTAGGTGGTTCTTTTACTGCAAATAGTGAGACTACAGAATCTGCTTATTTCCCAGTGGATGCTTTGCCTAGTGATATTAATGAACACAAATCACATCCTGACCAGATAAAGCTTTGTCTTGAATATTGGAAGAATCCTTCTAAACTTCCTGAGGTTGATTAACGCTAGAGAGACATCTTTGATTTTGCTTTGTGAAATTAACCAAAACATTTTTTCATTTTTTCTGCTTTTGATATAAAAAGTCGAAAATAATTTGTGCACTCTGTATTTCGTTGACTTAGCCCTACCTGAAAAATATACTATCGTAGAATTAAGTTCCGTATATATGGGGTGTAAATATGGTAGAAGATGTAGTTGTTTTTCAGTGTGAAGATGATCTTCAGATGAAGGCAGTAGCTGTTCTCGTTCAGAAGGCTTCCGAATACAGAAGCACAGTTTATATTACTAAGGCTGGTAGACGTGCTAATGCTAAGAGTCTTCTTGGTGTTATGTCTCTTGGTATTGAGAATGGTGCTGAGTTAGGCCTTTCAGCTGATGGTGATGATGCACCTGCTGCAGTGCAGGCTTTGGCAGATTATCTTAAGAATCCTCAATTTGCCTGATTAATCCAATTGAAAATTTGATAAAATACTTGCATGAAAGATAATAATTTCGATGCAAGGCTTGATATAGTACCTATGGAGCCCGGAGTGTATCTGATGAAAGATACTTCGGGCACTGTTATTTATGTAGGAAAAGCAAAGAAACTTCGTAATCGATTACGTTCGTATTTCGGTGGGGGCACCATTACTCATCCTAAGGTAGCAGCCATGGTAGCACATGTGGCTGACTTTGAGTATGTGGTAGTAGGTAGTGAGCCTGAGGCCCTTCTTCTAGAGGCTAATCTTATTAAGCGATATATGCCTCAGTACAATATTCTTCTAAGAGATGATAAGGGATATCCATA
The DNA here is from genome assembly GCA_024403675.1 of Saccharofermentans sp. GTDB lineage: Bacteria > Bacillota > Clostridia > Saccharofermentanales > Saccharofermentanaceae > Saccharofermentans. The sequence goes on from JAKSRH010000016.1 coordinate 10,538, forward strand.
TGTGTGTATTACCTTAAATGAAGAATATCCGCGTGTATTTAAATCCTTTAGAATCGATAAAAAGGCGCAAAAGGCTGGAGCGCTATATTTTGGTCCTTATATGAGTGCGGACCTTTACTATACGCTAAAAAGTATTGAAGATATTTTTCCACTTAAGAGATGCAACAGAAGACTTCCTCAGGATATTGGTAAGGAAAGGCCATGTCTTAATGCTCATATAGGTAAGTGTATGGCCCCTTGTAGTGGCAATATCGATAGCAGTATGTATCGTAAAATGATTTCTCAGATTGTCCTTTTTTTTGAGGGTAAATATGATGGAATTGCTAAAGATTTAAAGCAGTCCATGGAGGAAGCATCTGAAAAACTGGATTTTGAAAAGGCGGTTATCTATAGAGATAGACTTCAGGCACTAGATAATATTAAGCAAAATCAGCGTGTGTTTATGGGGGTAACCCGAGATGTAGATGCTATCGGTGTATGGTCAGACGCTGGAGAGACTGCTATTCGTAAGTTGGAACTTCGCGAGGGTAGAATCGTTGGCTCTTCTACATATTTTATGAGTGGTGATAGAAGTCCGCTTTCAGAGGTTCTTACAGGTTTTATGACCCAGTATTATGCGGGCGGTACCAAGATACCACCAACTATAGTTATTCCACATCCAGAGGTTCTTGACGAGGATGATATTGATTTTGATGTGACGCTTCAAGCACTTGAGGAGATGCTTGGCGAGCTTGCTGGTCACAAGGTGAAGATATACACCCCTGAGCGTGGAGAACTTAAAGACTTGCAAAAACTTGCTGAAAATAATGCTCGCGAGATGATGGTTCGCCGTATCCTAAGAGGCGGAGGTGCTGATGCTGACCCTAAGGCGGCATTAAGATTTTTGGAGGAGCTTCTTGGCGCACCTGAAGGATATGTGAATAGAGTAGAATCTTTTGATATTTCTAACCTTGGTAATGATGATATCTGCGCAGGTATGGTCGTATTTAAGGGCGGAAAACCAGATAAAAGTAGTTATAGACTTTTTAAGATGAAGACGGTAACTGAGCAGGATGATTTTGCTTCCATGCGTGAAGTTCTTACTAGAAGACTTTGCCATGACAAGAGTGACGGCTTCGAGTATCCATCACTTATCCTCGTGGATGGTGGTCATGGACAGCTTTCGGCAGTGGCGTCTGTAGTGGACGAGCTTGCTCCTAATAGTGGCATCCTTTTGGCGGGTATGGTCAAGAATCGTAAGCATCGCACATCTGGAATTGTATTTAGAGATGGAACCACTATAAAACTTGACGGAGATAATCCTTCTGATCGAGATATTGTGCTTTTAAGATTTTTAACTTCAGTTCAAAATGAAGTGCATAGATTCGCAATTACTTACCAGCGTAAACTTGCGGGTAAACGTAATATGCGTTATCGTCTAGAAAATATTCATGGTATTGGTCCTGCTAAGAGACGAGCTCTTCTTAAGGAATTTGGTTCAGTAAAGGCAATCGAGGAAGCAACTCTCGAAGCAGTGGCAAGTGTCAAAGGTATTAGTGATACTGATGCTAATGCGATTTATAAATATTTTCACGGGGAGGAAGAATAATGGCAATATATGCTTTGTCAGACTTGCACTTGGCTCTTAGTAATCCAGAGAAAAGTATGAGTGTCTTTGGCCCTGGATGGGAAAACTATATTGAGCGCATAAAGGAAGGGTTTGATGGCGTAGTAAAGCCTGAAGATACAGTTCTGATGCCAGGAGATCTTAGCTGGGCTACTTATCTTAAGGATGCGAAAGAAGACTTTGAGTTTATTGATAATCTTCCTGGAAAAAAGATTATTAGCCGAGGCAACCATGATTATTGGTGGAACACCATAAAGAAGATGGAAGAGACTTTCAAAGACATGGGACTAAGCACTATCACGATTGCTCGTAACAATGTCATCGAGGCTGAGGACTGTCTTATTAGTGGTACTCGTGGATGGAAGGTGCCAGGTGATGATGGCTTTGGTGAAGAGGATAAAAAAATCTACGATCGTGAAGTGATTAGACTTGGTCTGTGTCTTGATGCTATTGCCAAGGAAGATCCTGAACATTCCAAGAAACATGTGATAATGATGCACTATCCGCCACTTACCAAAAATGCCGCTAGAGGTGAGTTCACGACTTTGCTCGAAAATGCTAACGTGGACATGGTAATTTATGGTCATCTTCATGGTCGTGCTCACGCAAAAGTTTTTGAGGGAAAAAGGGGTAATACAGAATATAGGTGTGTGTCCGCAGACTACTGTAATTACAGGCCTTTTCAGCTTTTTTCTTGATTTTTTAAAGGCGTTTGTTGTATAATCAATCTATCGGGTCTGCTCGTGCTGGAAAATAGTTCCAGGGGTGGACCTTTTGTATGCTCATTTTTCCCTTTCTATTTGGAGGTTTTATGGCTAGCAGTATGACAGGCTTCGGTCGTGAAGAGAAGCTTTTTGACACCAGAAGATATACAGTTGAGATTAAGTCCGTTAATAGCAGATTCTGTGACATCAATATCAGAATGCCAAGACTTTTTAATTTTGCTGATAGTAAGATTCGTAAGCTTATTAGTGACAGACTTGTTCGTGGTAAAGTTGATGTATTCATTAATTTTGATGATGCAGAGAGTGCAGCTACAGAAGTAGTTGTTAACGAAGGTCTTGCTCGTGCATATGCATCTGCACTTGGTCGCATTGCAGAGGTTGCTTCTGTAGAGAATGAATTATCTGCTTCTAGACTTGCTAATTTTTCTGATGTTCTTACCGTAAGACAGAAGACTGTTGACGAAGATGCTATGTATGAAGAGCTTAAGTCTTGTGTGGACGCTGCTCTTGATGGCATGTGTGAGATGAGAAAAATCGAGGGTAATAATCTCGCAGAGGATATCATCGGTAAGGTTTCTCAGCTTGAGACACTTCGTAATGAGATTGCTGATCGTGCTCCAAGTGTAGTTGAAGATTATAAGGCTCGTTTGTCCGCTAGAATTGATGAGATTCTTACAGATGAGAAGAGAGCTTTTTATGATGATTCCCGTTTAGCTGCAGAAGTTACAGTATTTGCAGATAAGTGTGCAATTGATGAGGAGCTTAAGAGACTTATTAGCCACTATGGTCAGGCTCGTAAGATTCTTGGCGGCGAAGCTAATGTCGGCAAGAAAATGGACTTCCTCATTCAGGAAATTAACCGTGAAACTAATACAATTGGTTCCAAGGCTAACGATCTCGAGATTACAAATAGAGTTCTTCTTATGAAGAATCTTATCGAAGAGATGCGTGAGCAGATTCAGAACCTTGTATAAGGTAATCGAGGTTGTAAAATGAAGTTTGTAGATATCGGTTCAGGAAATATTGCAGCAGCGGAAAGAATTCTTTGCGTAGCAGCTGCAGATTCTGCACCAATTAGACGTATTATTCAAGAATCTCGAGACCGTGGTATGCTCGTGGACGCGTGTGCTGGTAAGAAGTGCAGAAGTGTACTTGTTATGGACAGTGATCATGTAGTTGCTACAGGTCTTGAAGTATATGAAATTAAAGAGAGGTTGGAGAGAAAATGAAAAAAGGTATTATCATTTCCGTATCAGGTCCTTCAGGAGTTGGAAAGGGAACAGTTATTGAGAAGCTTCGTAGTATTAATCCAGAGTTTGGCTTTTCCGTATCTGCTACTACAAGAGAAGCTCGTGAGGGTGAAGTCGAAGGCGAATCTTATTTCTTTAAGACAAAGGAAGAGTTCGAGAATATGATTGCTAATGACGAGATCGTAGAGTACGACGAGTATGTTGGTAATTATTATGGAACTCCTGCAGTACCTCTCGCTGTTATGTGTGATGAGGGTGTAGACGTACTTTTGGATTTAACTATTCCAGGTAGCCTTATCCTTAAGGAGATGTTTGGTGATCAGGCAGTTACAATTTTCCTCAATCCACCTTCTTATGAGGAGCTTGAGAAGCGTCTTACAGGTAGAGGTACAGAGGCTGAGGAAGTTGTAAAGCAGAGACTTGCACATGCTGAAGAAGAGATGGCTGAGGCTGACAAGTTTGATTACATCGTAGTAAATGATGACCTTGATACAGCTGTAAAAGAGATTATGGCAATTATCGATAAGGTAAAAGCAGAATAATAAAAGAAATATATATAAAGAAAGAGGTAGAAAGAAATGTTAGTAGATCCATCAATGGAAGAATTACTCCCTAATGTAACTTGTGCTTACGAGCTTGCAGTTCTTGTTAGTAAGAGAGCTAATCAGCTTGTTAACGGCGGACAGCCAATGGTAGCTGATGAGGCTGCAAACATGGTATCTCTCGCTTGCCGTGAGGTAGCACAGAAGAAGGTTGTGCGTGTTGAGGGCGTTCTTAAGAAGGACGAGTTCTCAGTGCCACTTACAAAGGAAGCTCGTGAGGCTATTGCTGCTGAGAAGAGAGCAAGAGAAGCACAGGAAGCTTACAAGCGTGAGGCTATGCAGGCAGATATCGCTGCTACAGCTGAGGCTAGTGAAGCTCCAGCTGAGGAAGAGACTGTTATTGACGCAGTTGAGTCTTTCGAAGTAGTAGAAGAAGAGTAATTGGAGGAACTAGTTGGTATGAATCCTTTTGATAAATCAATGGAAAAAATCGTATCCCTTGCTAAGACTCGTGGATTCGTTTTCCCAGGTTCTGATATTTATGGTGGTCTTGCTAACTCATGGGATTACGGTCCTCTTGGTGTTCAGCTTAAGAACAACGTAAAGGCAGCTTGGTGGAAGAAGTTCGTTCAGGAGAACCCATATAACGTAGGTCTTGATGCTGCTATTCTTATGAACCCACAGGCTTGGGTAGCATCTGGTCACGTAGGTGGTTTCTCTGATCCACTTATCGATTGTAAGCAGTGTCATGCTCGTCACAGAGCAGATAAGCTCGTTGAGGATTTTAACGCTGAGAACAATATTACAGACGTACCTGTAGAGGGTATGGATGACAAGGCTCTCGTAGAGTACATCAAGGAGAGAAATATCCCATGTCCAACATGTGGTGGTCACGAGTTCACAGACGTTCGTAAGTTCAATCTCATGTTCAAGACATTTATGGGTGTTACTGAGGATTCCAAGAATGAGGTTTACCTCCGCCCAGAGACAGCGCAGGGTATCTTCGTAAACTTCGGTAATGTACAGCGTGCATCCCGTAAGAAGGTTCCATTTGGTATCTGCCAGATTGGTAAGTCTTTCCGTAATGAGATTACACCAGGTAACTTTATTTTCCGTACTCGTGAGTTCGAGCAGATGGAGCTTGAGTTCTTCTGCGAGCCAGGTACAGACCTTGAGTGGTTCCAGTACTGGAAAGATTATTGCTACAACTGGCTTATGGGTCTCGGCCTTAAGAAGGATGAGATTCGTACAAGAGATCACTCTCCAGAGGAGCTTGCTTTCTATTCCAATGCAACAACAGACTTCGAGTTTACTTTCCCATTTGGTTGGGGTGAGCTCTGGGGTGTTGCAGATCGTACAGATTATGACCTCAAGCAGCACATGCAGTTCTCTAAGCAGGATCTTTCTTACTTTGATCCAGCAAAGAATGAGAAGTATGTTCCATATGTTATCGAGCCATCCCTTGGTGCTGACCGTGTAACACTTGCATTCCTTTGCTCTGCTTATGATGAGGAGGATATCGGTACAGAGGAGAAGCCAGATGTTCGTACAGTAATGAGATTCCATCCATTCCTCGCACCTATCAAGATTGGTTTCCTCCCATTGTCCGCTAAGCTTTCTGACAACTGTCTCCCAATTTATGAGAAGCTTTGTAAGAAGTATGCTTGTGAGTTCGATGACAGACAGTCCATCGGTAAGAGATATCGTCGTCAGGACGAGGTTGGTACACCATACTGCGTAGTATATGACTTTGATTCTGAGACAGATGGTTGCGTTACAATTCGTGAGCGTGACTCAATGAAGAATGTAGAGTATGAGCCAGGTAACATTCGTTTCCCAATCGACAAGCTCGAGGAATTCTTCGCTGACAAGTTCGATTTCTAATTGATTGCATAGTTTAAATTTATCGCGATTAAGACGGCGTCCTTTGTATGAAGGGCGCCGTTTGTGATATAAATAGTTTGTATTTTGTTTATGGAAGGAAGTATAGGGGATTCCCATGACTAAGAAAGTAGTATCAGTTCAGGATATTTCATGCTATGGACAGTGCTCACAGACAGTGGCATTGCCTGTATTATCAGTCCTGGGCGTGGAGACTGTCATCCTTCCATCCGCAGTTCTCAGCACACACACAACTTCCTTCGAAGGTTATACAGTTCACGACCTGACAGAGGAGATGCCTAAGATCGTTGCTCACTGGAAGAAGGAGAATATCAAATTCGACGCTATTTACACTGGTTATATAAGCGACGTGCGCCAGTTCGACTGTATACTCGATCTGAGAAGTCAGCTCAATCCAGGCGGTATGGTTATCGTGGATCCTGCCATGGCGGATCACGGCGAGTTGTATCCGGCCCTGAGTGACGATATCGTGGAGGGCATGAGACGTCTCGTGTCTGTGGCTGATGTAATTATTCCTAACATCACTGAGGCGGTGCTTCTTACCAATACTGAGTACAAGCCTGATTTTACCCAGGACGAAATAGAGGGGATCCTGCACAAGCTGGCAGCTCTCGGTCCTCGTTACAGTGTAATCACGGGTGTAAGCTACGAAAGCGGCAAGTTGGGAGCGGTGTGTCTCGATAAGGAAAGTGGCGAGATAACTAACTATTTTTCTGATTATGTGAACAAGATCTGCTACGGCACAGGCGACATTTTCTCGTCTGTTGTGGTTGGCCGTATGGTTAATGGTAGTTCCGTATATGATGCTCTTAAGACAGCCAGCGAATTTGTTGCTTCTTGCATCCGTGCTACTATCGGCGATGACGAGCACCATTATGGGGTGCATTTCGAAAGTGTGCTTCACGAACTGCTTAAATAAACTGGTCTTATAAAAATGTTTGATTCTGACTATAAATAAATAACCAGATTGGTATTAAAATCCTTCCGAGAGGTGAGTGAACTCAGAAAGGATTTTTGCTATGAGTAAAGTAAACAATCGTAAAAAGATAGAATTTATCGCATATACAGCAGTGTTTACAGCGTTGATTTTTGTTTTCACAATGCTGGTAAATGTTAAGTGGCCTTTCGGTAATGGAGGTCTCATTCACTTGGGTAACGTTCCGCTTTTTGTCTGTGCTATTTTGCTTGGTAAGAAATCAGGTGCTATCGCAGGTGCCATTGGTATGGGACTTTTTGACCTTCTGTCTGGATGGACAATGTGGGCACCTTTCACATTCGTCATTGTAGGCCTTATGGGATTTGCGGTAGGTTCTATCACACATAAAAGAAGAACACTTTATTGGTATGCCATTTCTTTTGCAGTGGCACTAGTAATTAAGGTTGTTGGATATTACATTGCAGAGTGGATTATTTATGGAAATGCTATTGCTCCATTGCAGTCAGTTCCAGGAAATATCATCCAGATTGGCATGGCATCAGTAGTAGTACTGATCGCGATTAAGCCTCTGGAAGCTGCAGCAAAGGTGGTTGGATTTAAACATGCATAAGATTATGACACCAGGACCTACTCAGGTCGCACCAAATGTTTTGCAGGCGAGAAGCCTGCCATGCACTAACCCTGACTTGGACGTTGCTTTCGTAGAGGATTATAAGCAGCTTTGCCTTAAGATTAGTGCTCTTTTGAAGACTGAGGCGGAGACTTTGATTCTCGGTGGTGAGGGCATTCTCGGGCTCGAGGCTGCCTGCGCGTCCCTGACAGAAGAGGGGGACCGTGTTCTGGTTATTGATAACGGCGTTTTTGGCAGGGGTTTCCAGGATTTTGTTTCCATGTATGGTGGCGTGCCTGTTCTCTCCACAGGCGATTATCGTGAGACTATTGATGTGGCTGCACTTAAGGCTTTCCTTGAGGACGACAGTGACTTCAAGTATGCCACTGTGGTTCACGGTGACACTCCAAGCGGTATGCTGAATGACGTTGGCGCGATTACTAAGCTTCTTAAGGAGTACGGAATTCTGACTGTGGTTGATGCTGTATCCACCATGTTCGGCGAGGCGCTCGATGTGAGTAATATCGACATTCTCTGCGGTGGTTCCCAGAAGGTTATCTCCGCTCCTCCAGGCCTCACAATTAACGTGGTTTCTGATGATGCCAAGGCGGCGATTAACGCCCGCCAGACTCCTATTAGATCTTTTTATGCGAACCTGAAGGTTTTCTTCAACTACTATGAGGAGAAGTGGTTTCCATATACAATGCCAATCAGCGATATCAATGGTCTTCGCGTGGCCATCGAGAATATCGAGGCTGATGGCGAGATTTATGAGCGCCACGCTCGCATCGCTAAGGCGACACGTGCCGCTATCGTGGCTTCCGGCCTCAAGCTGTATGCCAATAGCGGTTATTCCAATACAGTCAGTGTATTCGAGGTGCCTGCTGGTACTACTGCCGAGGCGATTCTCGAGACTATGAAGAACGAGCATAACATAATGATTGCTGGTTCCTTCGATGTGTTCGCTGGCAAGATCATCCGAATCGGTCATATGGGTAATAATTCCAGCGTTGAAAATGTGGCTGAGACGCTGGCGGCGCTGGATAAGACCTTTGCTGCGCTGGGCGTCGAGTTGAAGGCTAGCCTGGCCGAGGTTTTTGAGGCGAATTTGTAATTGTGCGGGACTGGATTTCAGCCTTATTTTGAAAAGTATATATAGGGCTGAAATTTTCAGCCCTATTTGGAAAAATTTATATGGGGCTGAAATTTTCAGCCTTATTTGAAAAAATCTGTATAGGGCTGAAAATCAGGCAAACAGGCAACAAAAAAGCGCTGTTCCGAACGAGGAGCAGCGCCTTTTATATATAAACAATATTAATATGTTGCAGAGTTTGCAGCGGTACTAGCGGCGATAGCAGCTGTGAGCATGCATGCCTCGATTGCCATTGTGATGGCCATCATGGTGCTTGTGATTACTGGGTCAATAGTTGAAGCCGTGTTTGTATATTCATCTAGGAGCATCTGGGCAACAAACATACGACGTGTCGCACTCTCCATAGAAAATGAACCAAAGCCCTTCTTTGTTTTAAGGAAGTCTTCACCTTCTGAAATGATTTCTACCACGGCAGGGTTTGGCATGTTAAGCATACAAAGTGCTCCAAGTGTAGGAAGTTCACTGCTTTTACCAAGACTTCTCTTTGCTTTCTTAAGGTCGTCGAAAAGGGACACAACTTTTGCACACTTGTAATCGGATGGTTCTGGCTGAAGTGCCAAGATATGTGTGAGTGACTGTAGTGGATTTCCTTGGCCGAACTTTTTCTTAAGAATGTCGTAGCATCTCTCCATATCGTCAATAAGTTGGTCGATATCTCTGTCTGTGACAGCAAGTGTAGCCGCGAAAGGAATATCTGCATTATCTGTAAGCCACATGTGATTCTTGGACATCTTGTCAAAGATTTCATTTGTACGATCAATGTGCTTCATGTAGTCACTATCACCGACATGGTCAGCAATAATTAACGCAGCAATGATTCTATAGTCACTTCCTGTCCAGTGGCGGCCCTGAAGTGTCTCGTGAATTTCTTGAACTTTCTTAAGATATGCCTCTGGATCAGACTTTGTAGCGAGTTTACAAACAAGAGGCATTTTGTTGTAGCTTCTAAATTCAGAGAAAAGATGGGTATTGGATTTTAATAGTTTCTCTAGTTCTTTGAGTCTCTCGATGTTGCCCTCGATACCACCTACTGTAAGGATGGAAGCTCCTGAAAGTGCCATGAATTCTGACTCTAAAACGAATGCCTTATGAACAATATTACGATTGCGACTGAGCAAATCGCATTTACTAAGTACTTTTTCTTTCATATTAATTTACCTCTTTGCCATTAGTTGATGACTTACACCTCAATTATAAAGGAGAAGATATTAAGAAATGGCTAAGAAATGATTTTTGTTGAATAAAAATAATTTGTGAATATATAAATTATGGGGTTGTTATCGGTAAGGTTCTTTATTTATAATATACGAACCAAATGAAAATCATATTGAAAGGCGGGTACTTATTAATGACTAAGTACGTATACTTGTTTACTGAGGGTAACGGTACTATGCGTGAGCTCCTCGGTGGTAAGGGTGCAAACCTTGCTGAGATGACAAAGATTGGTCTTCCAGTTCCACAGGGTTTTACAATCTCAACAGAGGCTTGTACAAAGTATTACGATGATGGCCGTAAGATTAACGAAGAAATCATGGCTCAGGTTATGGACGGCGTTGAGCAGATGGAGAAAATCAACGGAAAGAAATTCGGAGATTTGAAGAATCCACTTCTCGTTTCTGTTCGTTCAGGTGCTAGAGCTTCAATGCCAGGTATGATGGATACAATCCTTAACCTTGGTCTTAACGATGAAGTAGTTGCAGCAATGATTGCTGGTAATCCAGATCCTGCTTTCGAGCGTTTTGTATATGACTCTTACAGACGTTTCATTCAGATGTTCTCTGATGTAGTTATGGAAGTTGGTAAGAAGTATTTTGAGCAGCTTATCGACAAGATGAAGGAAGAGAAGGGTGTTCAGTTCGACGTAGAACTTACAGCATCTGACCTTAAGACTCTTGCTGAGCAGTTCAAGGCTGAGTACAAGAACCAGATTGGTGAGGACTTCCCATCAGATCCAGTAGTACAGCTCAAGCTTGCTATCGAGGCTGTATTTAAGTCATGGGATAACCCACGTGCTAACGTATATAGAAGAGATAATGATATTCCATATTCTTGGGGTACTGCAGTTAACGTAATGCCAATGGTATTCGGTAACCTTAACAATGAGTCTGGTACAGGTGTTGCATTTACACGTGATCCTGGTACAGGTGAGAACAAGCTCATGGGTGAGTTCCTTATTAATGCTCAGGGTGAGGACGTAGTTGCTGGTGTTCGTACACCAATGCCAATCGCTCAGATGGAGCAGGAGTTCCCAGAGGCATATGCTGAGTTTATTAAGGTTTGTGATCTCCTCGAGAATCACTACCACGATATGCAGGACATGGAGTTTACAGTAGAGAACAAGAAGCTCTATATGCTCCAGTGCCGTAATGGTAAGAGAACTGCACAGGCTGCTCTCCAGATTGCTGTTGACCTCGTTAAGGAAGGTCACAAGACAGAGGCTGAGGCTGTTGCAATGATTGACCCACGTAACCTTGATACACTTCTCCACCCACAGTTTGATGTAGCTGCTCTTAAGGCTGCAAAGGCTGCTGGTAAGGGCCTTGGTGCTTCTCCTGGAGCTGCTTGCGGTAAGGTTGTATTTACAGCTGATGACGCAGTAGAGTGGGCTGAGAGAGGCGAGAAGGTTATCCTCGTAAGACTTGAGACATCTCCAGAAGATATCACAGGTATGAAGGCTGCTCAGGGTATCCTCACAGTTCGTGGTGGTATGACATCACATGCTGCAGTAGTTGCACGTGGTATGGGTACTTGCTGCGTATCTGGTTGTGGTGAGATTGCTATGGACGAGGAGAACAAGAAGTTCACACTCGCTGGTAAGACATATGTAGAGGGTGATTACATCTCTATTGATGGTTCTACAGGTAATATTTATGACGGTATCATCCCAACAGTTGATGCTAAGATCGATGGTAACTTCGGTACAGTAATGGCTTGGGCTGATAAGTTCAGAACACTTAAGGTTAGAACAAACGCTGATACACCTGCAGATGCTAAGAGAGCTCGTGAGCTCGGTGCTGAGGGTATTGGTCTCTGCCGTACAGAGCACATGTTCTTCGAGGAAGATAGAATTGCTGCTTTCCGTGAGATGATCTGTGCCGATACAGTTGAAGAGAGAGAAGCTGCTCTCGAGAAGATTCTCCCATATCAGCAGGGCGACTTTAAGGCTCTCTACGAGGCACTCGAGGGATATCCTGTTACAATCCGTTTCTTGGATCCACCTCTCCATGAGTTCGTTCCTACAGAGGAAGACGATATTAAGAAGCTCGCTGATTCTCAGGGCAAGTCCGTTGAGGATATCAAGGCTCTTATCTCCAGCCTCCATGAGTTCAACCCAATGATGGGTCACCGTGGATGCCGTCTTGCAGTTACATATCCTGAGATTGCTAAGATGCAGACAAAGGCTGTTATCCGTGCAGCTCTCGAGGTTAAGGCAGCTCATCCAGATTGGGCTATTAAGCCAGAAATCATGATTCCACTTGTATGTGAGATCAAGGAGCTTGCCTTCGTTAAGAAGGTAGTTGTAGAGACAGCTGACGCAGAGATTGCTGCAGCAGGTGTTGCTCTTGATTACTCTGTTGGTACAATGATTGAGATTCCAAGAGCTGCTCTTACAGCTGATGAGATTGCTAAGGAAGCTGAGTTCTTCTGCTTCGGTACAAATGACCTTACACAGATGACATACGGTTTCTCCCGTGACGATGCTGGTAAGTTCCTCCCAGCTTATTACGACACAAAGATTTTCGAGTCCGATCCATTCGTTAAGCTCGATCAGACAGGTGTTGGTAAGCTCATGGAGATGGCTATCAAGCTCGGTAAGCCAGTTAACCCAGACCTCCACGTAGGTATCTGTGGTGAGCACGGTGGAGATCCTTCATCTGTAGAGTTCTGCCACAAGATTGGTCTCGACTATGTATCTTGTTCACCATTCCGCGTACCTATCGCTAGACTTGCTGCTGCTCAGGCTGCAATAAAAAGCAAGTAAAGAAATCGCAGATTTCATACAATTAGGTTTCTGAAAACCCTTATAAATAGCTTGTTTAGGAGCATCACTTCGGTGGTGCTCCTTTTTTTCGTAAAGCGATCAGTACGCGGCGGATTCAAGCATCGCGTATCAATCGCGTACCAAAATTTAAATTGACCGCGCATCACAAAAAATAAGGTTATGAGGCGCTCTAATGTTACAATTTTCAAATTTTTCGATTTTTTTTGAAAAAATTTCCAAAAACCATTCAACTTTTGCCCTTCCATTTTCTAATTAGTGAAGGGGTCAATACTCCAGGTCGAGGATGACCTAGTTGCCTCTTCGCTGGACATTGACAACTGAATAACAAACCAACAGGTACTTTATCGGATATAACGAGCCGGACAGATTGTACGCGATAGTCCCCTTAGGGGATGCGAGAAGCCAGTTCTGCGAAATAGGGTTGTTCCCTATAGGCGATGACCTTATCCGTCATAATGATACTTCTGTGTAGCCACAGGTCGAGCGTTGAAGCGGAGAACAGCCTCCGTGAGCCGTCGCAACCAATGGGCATGGTGGGCGAGAGTACCAGGGTGAGAGTCCCATGAGGCATTTGCAACACATTTGCCGCCTGTTGGTTTCCCTATATGGGTTCCCAAAGTTGCCTTAGGTGGTAAGACACCATCTAAGGGCTAAGGGAAGTTCCAGACCCGCAGGGGGTGCGTGGCAAATACTGCGGACTACATGGCTCTAGGTCATAACTTCCATACCAGACATTATTGGGCGTATATACGCATTGTGAAAGGGAAAAGATGACTCAGGGCGGAGACTGATGCAAGGAGGTAAACGCATTGGATGATTCATGCAAAGTAATTGCTATCACGAATCAGAAAGGTGGAGTTGGTAAAACGACAACCACACTTAATCTAGGCGTAGGACTTGTAAGGCAGGGATATAAGGTTCTTATGGTTGATTGTGATCCTCAGGGTTCATTAACAGCAAGTTCAGGAATCTTAAGTCCAGATAATCTTGATAAGACATTATCAGAGCTTATGACATTTGAGATGACTGGTGATGACAAGGATTTTGTATCGTTAGAAGGCTTAGTTAAGTCTTTTGAAGGTGCAGATTTAATTCCGTCGAATATCACTTTGTCTGGTACAGAGTCGGCTCTATCTAATTGTCTTAGTAGAGAGTCAGTTCTTAAAAGGACAATAGAACCTTTAAAGAAGAAATATGACTATATACTAATTGATTGTATGCCTTCGCTTGGACTACTTAATAGTGCTTATCAATATTTCCTCCAAATCTTTTCTTTATGGAGCCTATTCTAACATCGCGGAGTTTCCCTGAAAAATATATACATCTCATTATCTGCCATCGCTTCAGGCTATAGCATTGGTAACGCACCCTATATTCGAGAATAATAAGAGCCTTTATGTGTTTACTTACGACACTTTATCCAATAACTGATACAAGGTTCGTTAGAAGTGCATCTTCCGGAATGCATGGTTCCCGCCTTGATGACGATAGAGTCACCGGGGTAGAGGAAGTAGGAACCGTCATCTGTTATGAGTTCCAGAGATCCTTGAGCGATGATACCGAGCTCATCAAGGTTATGAGGCTCAAAGGGGATGATCTCCTTGCTCTTGATAGTCATGCATGTGCATTTGATGGAACTGTTTCCGTTGGTCATGGCATCATAATGGAGATTTCCGTTATCTTGGTCGAACAGCGGAAGACGTTCGTCATGGCGGATCATGGACACACCATGAACTTCGGTATCTGAAACTGTTGCCTCATCATCGATATCGCTTATTATGTCATTGAGAGTAATGTCTAATGCGTTACATACGGTATGAAGCGCAGCAATGGTAGGGCTGGTCTGGCCTCTCTCGAGATTACTTAAAAAGCCTAAAGATAATTCAGTCTTATTTGCTAAATCGGTTAACGTAAGACCACGATCCTTACGAAGTTCTTTGACTCTGGTTCCGATATTCATGATATGCTCTCCTCTTTAAAATCGCATCTATCCTTGTGTATAATAATAGTCTATCACCAAAAAAGGTCCTGTGCCTGTGGGTATTACATTATTATGAAATAAAATGCGTGGAATAATAGAAAAATGTAAATGTCAAAAACGTTTTATAGAATAATGAAAATTTATTTCATAAATATGAAAAAAGTCATTGACACTGCCTCTTGCAAGGTTTATATTTACACCATCACAAACAAAGAACGAGATCAATGGGGATCATTACTACAGAGTAATGGTCCCATTTTTTATCTCGAACTCAGGAGGCAATTATGGAAGCATCTTTTAAGAGAACTAATATTCACGGCGGCGCTAAGTTTGAGGATGTAGCTGGATATGCCAGAATCGCAATCGCTGATCCATTCGTATTTGTATCTGGTACAACAGCTGTTACACCAGAGGGTACAGTTTATGGTGAGGGCGATGCTTATGAGCAGGCTAAGTACATTTTCGATAAGCTTGTAAAGCTTCTTGCTGACAACGGTATTTCCACAGAGGAAGTTGTTAAGGTAAATATTTGGACAACAGATGTTACAAAAAATATGGATATTACAAAGGCATACTCAGAGTACTTTAAGGAGTACAGACCAGCTTGTTCCTGGATTGGTGTAGCAGCTCTTAACAGACCTTCACAGTTAGTTGAAATTGAGATGCAGGCCATTAAGGGTGCCAAGATAGTAGTAGAGTAAAAGGTTATTTAAAGACCATTTTTATATTTTAATTTTCATTTTCATTAAGATTGCAAGGGGGCAAGGATAAAAAATATCTTTGCCCCTTTTGCTATTACTGAAATGAATCAACACAAATCATAGGAAAGGAAGGAATGACATTATGAGTGAAAAGAGAATCGCAGAACATCCAATATTAGGCGAGTATCAGAAAGGCGAATTGGTTCATTTCACTTTCGACGGCAAGGATGTTACAGGATTTGAAGGTGAGTCCATCGCAGCGGCATTAAAGGCTGCTGGAGTAATGGTTCACAGATATACAGCAAAAGAGCATAAACCACGTGGAATATTCTGTGCAATAGGAAGATGTACAGACTGCGTAATGATAGTAAATGGAGAGCCAAATGTAAGAACTTGTATCACTCCTTTAGTTGAAGGAATGGTAGTAGAAACACAGTATGGTGTAGAAACAAAGGAAGCATGGGAGGCGAGCCACAATGAAAAGACATGAATTAATTGTAATAGGTGCAGGTCCTGCAGGTCTTAGCGCTGCAATTGAGGCCAAGAAGTCCGGGATGGACGTCATCGTATTCGACGAAAACAGCAGACCAGGCGGACAGCTCTTCAAGCAGATCCATAAGTTCTTCGGTTCCAAGGAGCATCACGCTAAGGAGCGAGGCTTCAAGATTGGTGAATCCTTATTAGCAGAAGCTGAAGAGCTCGGCGTAAAAGTTGAACTTAATGCAACAGTAATGGGTATTTATGAGAATAAAGAAGTTACTGTAAAGATGAATGGTGAGGTAGACCATTTCAAGGCAGATAAAATTATTATAGCTACAGGTGCTGCTGAGAATATGATTCCTTTCAAGGGCTGGAATATTCCGGGTGTTATCGGTGCCGGTGCTGCACAGGCAATGATGAACTTACAGGGTGTAAAGCCTGGTTCAAAAATCCTTATGGTAGGTTCTGGTAACGTAGGTCTTGTAGTTAGTTTCCAGCTTCTTCAGGCTGGTTGTGAGGTAGCAGCAGTTATTGATGCAGCTCCTCGTGTAGGTGGATACGGTGTACATGCTGCTAAGGTAGCAAGAACAGGTGTTCCTTTCTATCTTTCCCACACAGTTATTGAAGCTAAGGGTACTGACCATGTAAGTGGTGCAGTTATTGCAGAAGTAGACAGTCACTTCCAGCCAATCCCAGGTACAGAGAAGGAGCTTGACGTAGATACAATCTGTATTGCTGTTGGTCTTTCTCCTATGTCACAGTTGGCAAGCAATGCTAAGTGTGATATGGCTCTCATCCCTCAGAAAGGTGGTAATGTTGCACTTCTCAGTGAGTATGGTGAGACAAATATTAAGGGTATCTATTGCGCAGGTGATGTAGCAGGAATCGAGGAAGCAAGTTCCGCCATGATTCAGGGTAGAAGTGTTGCAAGCCATGTATGCTACTCCTTAGGTTACATTACAGAGGAAGAGTTTAATACTAAATACGATAGTTACCAGGAAGCTCTTGGCAAGCTGCGTATGGGAATGTTTGCCCCAGCTAACAAAGGTCGAAATGATTTTACAGTTACTGATGAGGGCTACCCTATTTCCAAGAACCTCCTTGCAAAAGGTTACATGACAGAGGAAGAGCTTGAAAACTTCCCAGCATATAACTATAAGAAGGCTGGTGTTCACCCAATTATTGAGTGTACACAGAATATTCCTTGTAACCCATGTCAGGATGCATGTCCAAAGAAATGCATCAAAGTCGGTGAGAATATCACAATGCTTCCTCAGATTGATGAGGAGCAGGGCTGTATAGGTTGTGGACTTTGTGTAGCTTCCTGTTCCGGTCAGGCAATCTTCCTTATGGATGAGACAAGTGATCCTGACGGAGTTCTTATCTCCTTCCCATATGAGTTTTTGCCTCTCCCAGAAGTAGGAGATAAGGGCACAGCACTTAGTCGTTCTGGTGCACCTGTTTGTGAGGCTGTTATCACTGATGTTAAGAAAACAAAGGTTATGGATAAGACAGCAGTTGTAACAATGAGAGTTCCTCACGAGTTTAAGAACTCTGCAAGATTTTATAAGCCGGTGTGATAGGAAAGGAAGTGATTTGAATGGCAAAGATAATTCGTACAGCTCACACAGAGCCTTTCGTAGAAAAGCCGGATGACGACATGATCATCTGCAGATGTGAGGAAATCACTAAGGGTGAGATTAGAAGAGCAGTTTATGACGGTATGTCCACAATGAATGAGGTTAAGCGTTATCTCCGTTCAGGTATGGGACTTTGTCAGGGTCAGACTTGCCAGAGACTCGTTCAGAATATCATCGCTGCTGAGATGAAGATGAAGCCAACAGAGGTTGGAATGATTCAGGGTAGAAGCCCGGTTAGACCAGTCGAAATTGGAATCTTCAGTAATAATAAAACAGACGTGAAGGAGGAATAACCATGATAGAGAAAAGAACAGCTGATGTAATTATTATCGGCGGTGGTATTATGGGTTGCTCCACAGCATACAGACTTGCAAAGCTTGGTTTGGATGTAATCGTTTTGGAGAAGAAAGAAATTGGTAATGGTGGTTCCTGTCGTAATGCTGGTGGTGTTCGTCAGTCAGCCCGTGATCCAAAAGAATTGCAGCTGGCAATGTATGCTGTAGCTAATATTTGGCCAACGCTTTCTGAAGAGCTTGGCGTTAACGTTGAGTATCATCAGAAGGGTAATATCCGTCTTGGACTTACTGAGAAGGATGTAAAGATTCTTGAGAACCATACAGCTAAGAGTACTAAAGTTGGCCTCGATGTAAAGATGATTAGTGGTGATGAGGCTCGTGAGATTTGTCCTTATATGTCAGATGAAATTATCGCAGCCAGCTGGTGTCCTACTGATGGACATGCAAACCCACTTAAGACAACACTTGGTTTTTATAAGAGAGCATTGGATCTTGGTGTAACTTTTATTAGTGGAGTTGAAGTTCTTGGTATTAAGAAGATAAAGGGTGAAGCTCGTATTGTAGAAACAGATGATGGCGATTATGAGGGTGGTCAGATTCTTCTTTGTGCAGGTTATGATTCCAGAAGAATTGCTAATACAGTTGGTATCGATGCTCCAGTTGAGCGTCAGGTAAACGAGGTTCTTGTAACAGAAGCAATGCCACATATGTTTGATATTATGCTTGGTGTAGCTGGTGGTGAGTTCTACGGACATCAGTCAGAGCACGGTTCATTTGTTCTTGGTGGTAACAGTGGTCTCCAGGCATTCACGTCTAATACAGATCACTTTATGACAAACAGTTTGACTGCACCATGTATTTCTCGAGGCATTATGAAGTATTTCCCTTGTCTCAAGAATGTAAAGGTAGTTAGAACATGGGCTGGTTATTACGATCAGTGTATCGACGTTCTTCCTATTATCGATAACATCAAGGAAGTTCCTGGTCTTACAGTTGCATTTGGTTTCAGTGGTCACGGCTTTGGTATTTCCCCAGCAGTTTCCATCGCACTTAGTGAACTTATGACAACAGGCAAGTCAACAACAATTGATATTAGTCAGCTTGGTTATGACAGATTTAAGTCCAAAGGTTAATAAATAACACTTCACGAAAGTGGGGTTTAACAATTTTATAATTTGAATCTCAATGGGGAGAGCTGGTAGAAATTATCTCTCCCCATTTTAATTAAAAACAATTTTAGGGTCGCGACCTAATAGCGAGAAGGAGAAATGTATATGGCATATCCAAACGTAGATTTTTTGTACCTTAGTGAACAGGACATGATTGAAGCTGGTGTTACAGATGTACTTAAGTGTACAGAATGTATGACAGAAGTAGTTAAGATTCTTGATGATGGTGACTATCGTATGGGTGGTGAAAATGGTAACTCACATGGATGCCAGATTCTTTTCCCAGATGAGCCAGCTTTCCCTAATATGCCTAAGAATGGTCCTGATAGAAGATTTATGGCAATGCCTGCATACATTGGCGGTAAGTTTGATATGGCTGGTGTAAAGTGGTATGGCTCTAACGTAGATAACAGAGACAAGGGTCTTCCAAGATCAATCCTTATGGTTACATTGAATGATAAGGATACAGGTGCTCCAGTAGCTTACATGTCAGCTAACCTTATTTCTTCTTACAGAACAGCTGCTATTCCTGGTGTTGGTGTTAAGTTCCTTGCTAAGGAAGATTCCAAGGTTATTGGTGCTATCGGACCTGGTGCTATCCAGGCTACACAGGTAGAGACATTCTGTGCTCTCAGACCTTCTGTAGATACTATTAAGATTAAGGGTCGTGGACAGGCTTCAATTGACAGATTTATCGCTTACGTAAAGGAGCATTGTCCAAACGTTAAGAACTATGTAATTTGCGATACTATCGAAGAGTGCTGCAAGGACGCAGATATTATTACAGCTGCTGTATCTACACCAACTGGTGGACATACAAATTATCCATTTATTGAGCGCGAGTGGATTAAGCCAGGCTGTCTTATCACAACTGTTGGTGCTCTTGACTTCCCAGATGAGCTTGTAACTGATCCAGATACACTCCTCGTAGTTGATAACAAGAAGCTTTATGAGGCTTGGGCTGATGAGTATCCATATCCAACTTTCGACAAGATGTTCCTCCTTGGTGATAAGTTCACTGATTTGGCACATGATGGAAAGCTCGATTGGGATACAGTTGTAAACATTGGTGCTATTGCTAACGGTAAGCATCCAGGCAGAAAATCTGATGATCAGATTATTCTTTACTCCATCGGCGGTATGCCAGTAGAGGATGTTGCTTGGGGTAAGACATGTTATGAGACAGCTCTTGAGAAGGGCATTGGTACAAAGCTTAATCTCTGGGAGAAGCCTTATATTTATTAATATTGATTAACGGATCATTTAAGCTTGCCACCAAATGATTGTGTTGAATGAACAAGGCCGGGATTCGTAAACAGTCCCGGCCTCTTTGTTCATTAAAATTTTAAAGAGTAAGAAGGAATACACTATGGGACTTGTAAAAGTACAGATAATAATGAATGAAATTAAGATGGATAAACTCATTGAGGCTCTTAAGAAACATAAAATTACTGGAATGACAGTTTATAAAGCTATGGGATGTGGTGTTCAGTACGGAACTCCAGAATATAAAGAGGAAGATACTACTGATATTAGGCTTCTTGAGAAGACGGTAGTTGATCTCGTTATGCCTGAGGACAACCTTACCCATTTTATTGAATATATTGAGAAGAATCTCTATACCGGTCACATTGGAGATGGAAAGATCTTCGTTTCTGATATTAAGACCGCTTATCGAATCAGAACTGGTGAAGAGGGCTATGACGCTGTGCAGCCAGCTAAGTTCTGATTTTTGAAAAAAGTATAGAGAGGAGGTAATCATATGAAAGACAAAAAATTAGGTCTTCCTAGTGCAATTGCAACTGGTGTTGGTCTTATCTTAGCTACCAGCTGTCTTCTTGTCATTGGACAGGGTACGGGTGAGATTGGAAACTCATTTATGTTTTCTATGATTATTGCACTTTTTTTCAATATGTTTACCGCATTATCAGTAAGCGAACTTGATTCACTTATGCCGCAGTTAACTGGAGGACTGGCTCAGTATACACTGGTAGGTCTTGGCCCTTTTATATCTGTGCTAACCATGGTCGGTGGATATGTAGTTGGTATGACTGTTTTTGGCAGTCTTGAGGGTACGATGTTCGGTCGTACTATGGATATGCTTTTTCCTAGTCTGAACATTCCTTTACCTATATATGGAATTGTTCTGATGACAGTCATTGTGATTCTCAACTGTAGGGGAGTAGATATGTTTGCTAAGGTACAGAATTTTGTTGCCTACGCACTTATCATTTCGCTTATTGTCATGGGCTTTATCGGATGTATTCATATGGGACGTGGAGATATTATCGAGCAGGATCGCACCCTGTCAGCATCTTTTCCTCAGGTTATGGGTCTTGTAGGAACTGCGTTTTATATGTTTGTAGGATGTGAGTTCGTTGTACCTCTTAGCCCGTTTGTAAAAAAGCCTAACAGAACAATACCTCTAGGTATGATTGGTAGTCTCGTAGTGGTTTTTGTGATGCAGCTCTTCTGTGTATTTGGTTTTACCAATTATGTTAGTTATGCTGATCTCGCCACTAATGGTTCCCCACATATGCTTTATGGTATTGCGATTCTTGGAGAATATGGTCGTTACTGGATGGGTATTGTTTCTATCCTGGCGGTTATTTCTACAGCAAATACAGTTATTAATTCCCTGGGATATCTTCTCAGCGGAATGGCACGAATCAATATGGTGCCAGCCTTCTTTTCAAAGAAGAACAAGAGGGGGGCACCATATATCGGAATCCTCACAATTGGTATAGCTATGACAGTTCTTGTTATTGCCAGCCTTGTAGCAGAAGACCTTTTGAACTTTTTCCTTAAGGTTGCCAGCGTCTTCTGGATTGTGGTTTATCTGGTACTTCATATTGATGTTATTATTCTCCGTTTCAGAATGCCCAAGGTGCCTCGTAACTTTAAGGTGCCAGGAGGACTTCTTATTCCGGTACTTGGAATAATTGGAGATGTCATCATGATATATGGTATCGACAACAATATGTCGGTCCGACTTAAAGTATATGTGACACTTCTTGTATCATTTGTAATCCTTGGTGTTTATTCATATTTCTGGGTTAAGTACCTTATGCGAAAGCCTTTATTTAAGCCTGTTCCTATCAGGGAGGTTATGGCTATGGAGCATGAGAAATACTATAAGTACCACGAGCGTTACGGCATCAGATTAAGACTCAATATTGAGAAAGTAAACGATACTATATCGGAAAAAGGAGGCGATTCTTAATGGCATGCAAATCAACAATGTATGACCCTTATGAGAATGCAGTAAAAGTAATGGAAGAGGCCATGGAAATTGGTCATATCAACAAGGCGATGTTCGAAATAATAAAGAACCCGCAGCGTGAGACAAAGGTGTACCTTCCAGTGGAGATGGACGACGGTTCAGTAAAAGTTTTCGAGGGTTATCGTGTCCAGCACTCTAATATCCGTGGCCCGTTTAAGGGCGGTATCAGATTTCACCAGGATATTTCCCTTAGTGAGGTAAAGGCCTTATCCGTTTGGATGTCACTAAAGTGCGCAGTTGCAAATATTCCTTATGGTGGTGCCAAAGGTGGCATTAAAGTAGATCCTTCCACATTGTCAAAGCGAGAACTGAAGGCTTTAACCAGAAGATACACTTTCGCCATTGCTCCTCTCATCGGTCCCGATACCGATATTCCCGCACCTGATGTTAATACCAACAGTCAGACAATGGCGTGGGTCCTCGATACATACTCGCAGCTTAACGGTAAGCCGACCCCCGGTGTAGTAACCGGTAAACCTGTCGAGCTCGGAGGCTCCCGCGGACGTAATTCCGCCACAGGTCGAGGAGTTGTCATCTCATCCTCTTTGCTCCTTAAAGACTACGGCAAAGAACTTAAAGGCACCAAGGTAATAATCCAGGGCATGGGTAATGTAGGTGCCAACGCAGCGAGGATCTTCTATCACAGAGGCGCGGAAGTACGCGGTGTAAGTGATGTCTCAGGTGCGATTTATTGTCCTGACGGACTCGATATCGAAGATATATCCGCTTTTCTTGAGACTCCCGGAAGTCTTCTTAAAGACTACGATGCTAAGGGTGTCGTTCATATAACCAACAAGGAGCTTCTTACTTCTGAATGCGATATCCTGGTTCCCGCGGCTCTTGAGAATACCATTACGGAAGAGATCGCCAAAGAGGTCCGCTGCAAATACATTGTAGAGGCAGCTAACGGTCCTACTACAACGGAAGCCGATCTTATCCTTGAAGAGCGCGGCATCCCCGTAATCCCCGATATCTTTGCGAACAGCGGCGGTGTAATAGTCTCATACTTCGAGTGGGTACAGAACATACAGGAGCTGACGTGGGAGCGCGATCAGGTCAACTCCATGCTGGAAGGCCTTATGACAAAGTCCTACCGCGAGATCGCTTCTGTAGTCTCCGAATTCGGATGCACTTACCGAATGGCTGCTTACATAGTAGCTTTGCGTAAGCTCGTCTATGCCGAAGAGATTAAAGGTATTTTTCCCTGATTCCTATAGTCACTCTCCTTTTGGACCGTCCCGCTTTGTGTTCGCGGTACGGTTCTTTATGCATAGAGAAAGTGATATAATCGTTCGAAAGGCAAGGGCGCCGACGAAGGCGCTTTTGCCTTTTTGTTTAGGGAGGAATGTATGAAACCGATAATTGGACTTGTACCGCTTATAGACGAGAAAAAAGAAAGCTTTTGGATGCTGCCCGGATATATGGACGGCATAACGGAAGCAGGAGGGATACCTGTAATGCTCCCTCTTACTCACGATGAAGGAGAGATAGAAGAACTTCTTGATCACATGCACGGGATCCTTCTTACGGGAGGTCACGATGTAAGCCCCGCCCTGTATAACGAGAAGCCGTTAAAAGAATGTGCACAGACGATAGAAGAACGTGACCGGATGGAGATGATACTTCTTAAGAAAACTCTCGAAAGGGATATGCCGGTCCTTGGTATCTGCAGAGGTATCCAGTTCTTAAATGTCTTCACCGGAGGCACTTTATATCAGGATCTGCCTACACAGCGTCCGACAAAGACCGAGCATCACCAGAGCCCACCATACGATATTCCGGTGCACGAAGTGACCATAAAGGACGATTCAAAGCTATTCAAATTATTGGGAAAGAGCTCCATCAGAGTAAACAGCTACCATCACCAGGCGATCAAGGATATCGGTGAAGACCTTAAGATAATGGCAATATCCGAAGACGGTCTTACAGAGGCTGTTGAGATGCCGGACAAAAGATTTGTTTGGGCTGTGCAATGGCATCCGGAATTTGCATACAAAAAAGACGATGTTCAAAGAAAAATATTTGAAGAGTTTGTTAAATCGATGATGGGATAAAAATTCTGA
>JAKSRH010000017.1 GCA_024403675.1 Saccharofermentans sp.
TACTTCTTCGCTCTTAGCAATATCCATCTTGTTAATTGTTGCGGATACTTTATCATTACCCTGCTTTGTATTTGTGATATCAAAGCAGTAAGTTTTTGTCTCAGAATCAGAAAGCGTTGCATTTACTGATACACCATTTGGTGCTGTACCGTTAATAGAAATAGTACCTTCTTTATCAACTACCAACTCCACCATATCAGTGATTGGTGAATATCCTGCAGGTGATGTGTATTCCTTCTCCTCGAGATAGTATGTACCTGGGAGCAATGTGTCTTTGTACTCGTAAATCTGTCCTTCAACATCTACACATTCCAACTCAACACCCTGAGCAGTCTTAGAACCAGGGTGAAGAACAAATGTGATTTCATCTGTTACAGTTGTTAATCCAGTAAAAATCTTATGAACAGAAAGTTTGTTAGTAACTGGATTATCAACAATCGCCTCATTTACGAATGTTAGATGATGTCCGTCTGGGACAATATCTACTTTAATAGTATTACCCTTCTCATCCTTATTCATTGTCACGTTTTCAACTTTATGATCAGTTGAATAATCAAGAACAACAACATATCTAACATCATCTTTGTTACAAATATAACCTACTGGTGAAGTAATCTCTTCAACCTTATAAATCATATTCTTTTTAGGGTGGTCAGCGGATGTACCGTTACCACTAACCTCATCAAATAAGTATGCTCTAACGCTACCACTTGTTGGTGTAGTACCCTCAAAAACCTTTTTAGTAGGAGTTCCATCTAACTCATACTCTGTAAGTCTAAATTTAGCATCTTTTAAGAAAAGATTTGGATTGTTAGATGCAACCTTATCAATATAGAAACCTGTATCATTAGATACTGTAGCCTGATTAACAAAAATATGTCTCTTTTCTTCAGATGTAGAATTTATGGTATTACCGAGATCTGGGACACCTACCTTGTTAATAATCGTAATATCCTGATTGTTTCCACTTGTAGTATTAATTCTTGTCTTGTAAGTAATAACAACATGGAGATTATCAGGTACACAAATAATCATGTTCTTACCATCAAGTTTAAACTCATACTGACTATCTGTTACAGATTCATCAATCTTGGTATCAAGGGTTAGTTCCTTTGTCCCATCTTTTGTGTATGCAACAACCTCTATGCTACCTGGTAAATAATCAAGTACATCTGGCAAACTATCTACAACCACAATTGAACTTCCTGGACAAAGTGATGCAGCAAATGGGTTTATGTCAATTGAATATTCCAAAGTAGCTCTATCCTGCATTGGAGTAGATTGTGTACTCTGTGGTGTATTTAATGTCTTAGAGAGAACATCCTGATTAATAAGCTGTGATGCAGTGGAATCACTTTCTACAGGAGCCTCCCCTTTTGGTGTACCCTCGAAATGAATACTATTCGCTATGGCAGGGTGCTCATTCGTTGTTGGCATCATGCTATCAGGTACAACTGTCTCATAAATGAGAGTAATAGGATTAGTTCCTATAGCTGCCAAATTGATTTTCTCATATGAGTTATATATATTTACGGCATCAGAAAGATTAAAGGAAATCTTAGAACCAGAAGTATTTATACTTTGAGATGGAATATAGAAATCTCCACTTTGAACTCTAACAAGAATTCCACCTTTTAGATTGTTTGGAGTATCAAATCCATATAATGTCATTCCACCAAGATCATCAGTAATTGTAATATCTTCCCATTCTTTAACTGTCAATACTGGATCGCTTATCTTAACATATCCACCATTATACTTATCTACGCTATAACCACCAACATCGTTTATCCTTATCATCCAAGTCATTCTGTGTGTCTCTGGATTATATGTAGAATTATATTCATCGTGATTGGATTCTGTTCCATTCGCGAGAGCATAAATATAGTTATAGTTCTCTACCATAGCTGGTAACTTATTAGCATAACGTGTTACACCATCATCAGATGGATTCTTTGGAATAAGGTTATCATTAGCTGTTACGCTTGCCTCATCACCGTTTACACTGTACTTTGCGCTATTAGAAACATAGTTATCATTTCCCTGTGTATAGTACTCAAGGCTTTCTTTTACATACACCTTTATGCTTACAGTTTTCTCTGAAAGATTCGCATTAGCATAATCCTTAGGAATTGTAATATTAAGCGTCTTATTTTCATTAGTGTATGAAATTGTATTTGTAACATCAGTATCAGTTCCAGAGATTTTTACTTCTACAGCCTTAGAAGCAAATACCATGTTATTAGGAGTATCTGAAACTACGATATCTGTATTAACCTCTTTTGGAACGACAATTTCGATTAAATAAGGAATAATCAAATAATCTTTATTATCTTCAGGAACAACTTCCATATCAGATTTTATAGCAATCTTACTAAGTCCAAGATCGTTGACAGTGATACCTTTTTCTCCAATTGCAACTGCATTGTTATTAGCATCGTAAACTGTAGCTGTGTTGTTTTCTTTCTTAACCCCACTATTTGTATCATATGTTTCCTTCAATGTAGATGTATATGTAATCTCGTAGCTATTTGTTCCACTAAGACTATATCCAGAAACTAAATCACTATAAGAAATTGTTGTAGCATTCGCTGTATCACCATTAATTACAATCTTTACATCACTACAATCCTGAGGTACTTCACCTTCAGCATTATTCATAACATCCTTAAGAGTAAACCCATCAAGATTATACTTAAGATCACCATAGTTAACCTTAATAGTCCATGATGTTACACCTGTTTCCTTTTGGAATTCTCCATCCTTGAGAATCATATTGTAATTACTGTTGCCAAAAGACGCATTTACTGTATCTTGGTTATCATTTGTGATAACTAACTTTCTATTCTCGTTTGGATCATCAGGTTTAGCAAAAACATTATTAGAAACATTACCAGCATATAAAGAGGAGAGATAGTTATCTGGAAGCTTACAATCATATGTAAACTCGATTTCTCCACCTGCAGGAATAGACGGAACACTAAATGAGTAAATATTAGAATTTTCATCTACTGACTTGTATGTCACAGCGCCTGCTGGTTTAATAGAAGAAGTGTCAAATTTCTGTCCATTAAGAGGCTGATCCATAAGAATAAAAGAATCCACTGAATTAGTTGAATCCGTATTCTTGATTTTAATACTATATTTAGCAACACCATTCTTAGTGTCAATTTCCATAGCTGTCTTAGAGATATTAAGTGGGCTAGGCAACTTATCTTTTGCACCTACAGTGATTGTTGGATTAACTTTTGGAGAGTCTACTGTAGCACTGAAGAAAATTTTATATTTTGCTTCATTGTTATCTAACTTACTAGCATCGAATCCGAGGCTGAAGGAATATGTCGCCTCATGGCCATACAATTCCTCTTCTTTACAAGTTCCATCATCGTTAAACGCATTACTGAAATCCATATATAACACGCCATCTATCATGTCATATGTATAAGTTAAACCATGCTTTGACTCATAATCAATAGGAGAGTCACTAACATTAGGGAAATTAACTTTATTAAGCATATCAGTGAGAGTATCCCCAGTAGGATTACCATCCTTATCGAGCATTTGACCATATACTTTATTAAAGTCAAAAACAAAGACACAATGGTCCTTATTAAACTTACCACTTTCCTTTGTAGGAATGTTGAATCTTAATATAGCGCCAACATTATTGGTATAATTCAAAGATTCACCATATGAATCCAAATCAATAGATGTAATAACATCAGAAATTGGAATATACTTATCATCTTCTTCAGCTCTCGCAAGCTTTCCTTTGAAAGGCGTGAAGACATTCACTACCATGATTGCCACGATAAGTGCTGCCAATGGTTTTCTACATTTTCTTAACCAGTTTCCCATAAGACTACTTCTCCCCAACTTATAGCTTTGTAGTATCTTCATATAATAATCTCAAGAAATAATTAGAATATTAGAAACTTGTGAACAAAGTTTGAAAAAGCGCGGAATAACGCCATTTACACTAATTAACCTAATTACATATCTTCAGTATATCGATAAAAAATTACACAGATATTACAGAATAGGGTTCTCTACATGTCAAAAAGCGCCGTGTAACAGTGTTACAAACGGCGCTATTCTTTCGTTTATAAGAAATCGGACTAATTGGGTGTTATATAGCACCTACTGCCCATAGGAGAATAACTAATCCTATGCCAAATATACTTATGAATGACCAAATCAAGGTGAATATCTGTATATTCATACCGCCTGGCTGATACATTTCACATTCAGGGAACTTTTTTGCACAAATTCTAGAGTAAATATAACTTAAAAATGGAATAAAAGTCGCACAAAGCATAATAGTTACAAATACAGCTCTAACTACCTTGAAGTTATATACATCCTGACTATCACAATCTCCAACATTGTCTACTTCTTTATTTCTTATAATTACTGTAATGCAGGCATATGCCGAGATAAACACTCCCAAGAAGATAGAGATAACAGCTGCATATGTAATCTCATTTCTTATGAAATATGTACCAATAGAACCAAATACAACAAGTGGAATAATCATCGCAAATAGGGCCTTAAGTCCAGCCTTACGCTGAACTGGGTCTCGCATATCATATTCGACATTACCAGATACACTTTTCGTATTGTTGTACTCTACAATATTTTTCTCGTACTTCATGTTCTTCACCTATTAGAATCCAAGATTATCATTAACAAGGATTACATGCATTCTGCCATCATGTCTCTCACATCTAGTAATAAGGAAATTACAGCAAATAGTATCGTGACTCTTGCAGTTATAACATGCACCAGTCTTGGAACATGGTGTATCAAGACCAAATCTCATTGAATTCATAGTAGCTGCAGTATTACGAGCACGCTTCATAGCACTATCGATATCACCAGCAACCTTATTCATGCCAACAATAAGAACTACCTTCTCAGGACCAAATGCATATGCAGAAACTCGATTAGAATTAGCATCAATATTTACAAGCACACCATCATTAGTAATAGCATTACTACTACCAAGATACACATCTGCACTATACGCCATGAGAGCAGCAGCTTTCTTATCTTCATAATTATCTCTATCAATAAAGTTATAGTTACCTCTATTGAGAGCATCTACAAGCCCAATCTCTCTAACAGACATAGAACCACCCATGGTAACAGTGCTTCCTTCTGGTATAAGATCCAATGCAATCTTTAATGCTTCCTCTTTGGTAGCTGCATAATAACCACTCATATTACGTGACTGAAGTCCCTTAATTACTGTCTGAGCTAATAGGTCATTACGCTTAATAATGTTCTCATTCATAAGTTTATTTCTCCCCAACTTTATTTGTATTTATATTATAGTCTTGTTTAATAAAAATCATACCAAGTGCTACAACAAAAACTAATAAACACACTAACTGATTCGCACTCATTTTATTTGCAAACTCCATCCTTAACATTTCGAGGCTTCCCTTAAAAATCGCACATAGCATTAACACCACAGAAAGCGCATGACGATACTTAATTTTAACTACAAGTATCACGCCTATTATAAACACGATTAGAAACGTTATACTTTCGAGAAGTTGCACAGGAAATAATGCCACACCTTTTATTACTCTCTCGGTAATGTCAACTCCATTAACTATAGATGTCCCTCTATATGTCACACTTAGTGGTCCATGGTATTTTATTCCAACACAGCAACCTGACAAGAAGCAACCTAACTTAGAAATGCTATACAGAATTGGGATTGATAGGAGATAACTTCTAGTAATCATAAGCTTAGATGGCTTATATAGGTAATCCATAATAAGCGACCCAACTATCATGCCGATTAATCCACCAATACTAGCTAGAGGTGCATCCAGTATACTCCCCATAATATTTCCAGATATAACCAAAGAATACACTTTCCCCATATAGATGGCCATGAATGTATTCATCAATACAGAATATCCTATAATTCCTCTTGGAATACTCCTTCGCATCAAAAGAAAAGCAGATATAAAGCACGCTACAAATGCCAAAGAAAAACAAATCAAATATGGTGATGGGAATGCGTAATGAAGTGTAACTATCATCCCATACCTGCACACATATTCATGCAAGCTATACATGAAAGCACAAACAAAATTGCTGCGATAACTGCTAAAACTAATTCAACAATCATCAATATCATGAGTACTTTTCCAAGACGATTCTGTGGATACTTAACGCGAAGTACAATCATAATAATGAATGCAAATAGGCCCGCACCTTCCAGCACCTTACCAATCACTGGAATATCAGTAAACACATCTGAAAACATTCCAATATTAGAAACAATAAAAAGGCACAAATCAACTATCGCTAATGTCTGCCCATTATCTTGCTCCATTTCTTCATTAATCATCTCTTCGTTATCACTCATTTTTATACTCCTGTTTATTAGTACACCCAATATATGTTATTATTATCACGCATTAAAAATTTTTTATAAAGGGGTAAATATTTATGAATTGTCCAAATTGCGGAGCAGAGATTCAGGAAGGTATTTCTTTCTGCGGTAATTGTGGTAGTGCTATTAAGGCAGCTGAGACTGTAGCGCCAGCGCCAGCACCAGCACCAGCACCAGCAGTAGCACCTGTTGCACCAGTAGCAGCACCTGCACCAACTTATGAGGCACCTATCCAGGAAAAGCCAACTGTAACTTATCAGCCAACAGAGTCAGGTGAGATTCTTTCTAAGAGAAAGTTCCTTAAGCTTCCTGAGAATAAGAAGATTAAGTCCAACATTTCATCTGCTGCTATCATCTGCTACATTTGCGCAGCTATTACACTCGCTGTTTCATATGCTTCTGGTGGTCTTAATATTATCGACCCAATTCTTCTTGTTGTAATTGGTTTATTTATCCAGATTAGATTTAGTGTTATTGCTTCTCTTATCCTTCTTGCTTATTCTATTTTCAATGTTATTTACATGATTATCGAATACGGTCAGCTTGGTGGATATCTCGTAGTTATTGCTGGTGTTTACGGCACTATCTACACTATCAAGGCAGCTGTTGCTTATAAGAAGTACAAGAAGAGCGTTTCTGCTAACTAATTAGTTTATATTTCTGCAAAAAATTTGGAGCTGTGAAATTCACAGCTCCTTTTTTATGTTTATTTTCTTTCTTCGTAGCCAAGTCTGTAGCCATAATAAAAAAGTGGATACCACCTTGGCTACAACAGACCATTTCAGGATGAATGTAGCCAAATGTGTAGCCATTTAGAAAAATTTGGCTACATTGTTGTCTACACAACGGCCGTAACTTTACATTTTATGGATTAATTTTTAATGTATCCATATATTTCATATGATTCAAAAGACGTCTTAATATCTGTAATAATAATTGTCACTGTCTGTCCTTCACTAACAGTCTCGCTAGAAGGAATCGATACTCTTACATAAAAATCTTCATTGTCAGCACTTTTATCAAAGATGCTACTATAGATTTCTCTTCTTACAGTATTTTGATCGCGATTCACTTTAACTGTAACCGTGCATTTCTGATCAATAATTTTATCTCCATCTAGATATGCATCAATACAACTCTTAGGAGAAGTATAATGTGTTGTTTTCTTACAACCAGTTACGGAAAAACACATCGCAAAACTCAACACAAGAATTAATAAAACAGAAACTACCTTTCGCATAAATGCCCCCTTAATGCTTAATAAGATTGCTCTATAATACGACTCTTAACTATAGAATTATTCCCAACTAACGAGGAATATCTTCTTATATTACTTAAAGAACTAACCACTTATGTTTTTCTACAGAATATAGGGGAATAAAAGGAACCATAATAGGTGTAGTATCGTGATACTTCCAGTACTCCTCACTCTCTTTATACACTCTGTTCTGTCTAACCTCGAGACGTCTTGCCCCAGAGAACATTGTATAAATTATGAGCACGTAACCAATGATGGCAACCACCCAGTGCCAAGCAGCTGTATATGCCTCGATACCTGCAAGCAATACTCCTGTCCAGAAAAGCATTTCTCCAAGATAATTAGGGCAACGTACAATCTTATATAATCCTGTATCAACAAATCTCTTCGGATCCTTCTTCTTAGCCATCTGTTTCTGAACGTCAGCAATAGCCTCAAAAACAAATCCAAATACGGATATTGCCACACCTACCCAAGTCATCACAGAATGCTCTGTGAAGCCACTTACAATACGAAATGACACAGGTGATACCATGCAAACATACATAGCTGATACAGATATCCAAAGGGCAATCTTAACACCCATTGGAACTGTCTTACCGTCTTTAATCTCACCTTTCATCTTCTTATTATATGTGGTAGCAACTTCTCTATAAGTGATATATCCCGCAAGTCTAATACCATAAACAATCAATATAATAGCTGGAAGTCCCGCTCCCACTATAGTGAGATAAACACCCATTCCAGCGACTGCTAGACCATAACCAATAGAAATGAAATATACATAATTTTTAAAGCCAATGCTACATAATAAAAGTGCTATAGCAAGTGTAATTAGCAAAGTTACCATATGAATAAAGTCCTCCCCAAACTCTATTAAGGTCATATATAAATATTACTATTACCACGATAAATAACAAGTGTTCGATAAGAAGCACATCATCCAAAAAGAATTTTTTCCCTTTATGCAACCTCCCCCCTCATCCTCCGTGTATATAGGCATAAGAACAAAAACAATTAGGAGATAAAGAAATGAAACTTAACAAGAAAACAACTATTATCACTATCGCATCCGCTATGGTTATCGCTGCCATTGCACTCGGTATAACATTAGGAAGTGGTATTAACAAAAATAAATCTACTAAAAAGAACAGACATAATGTCAGAGCTGATGCTACTAACTCTTTGCTACCGTCTAATGAAGATAATATCTTTGGTATAAAAAGTGTTATTGAAGATAATGGAAACATCATCTTAGTATTTGATAATGATATGATTCTTGAAAACTGCGATAACGGTATTTATGGATTTAGCGTATTCTACTATAACGCAGATGATCCTGAAGTTATGCCATGCGACTCAATTACATTATCATATAGAAATAAAAAAGATGGTTCTATATTAAAAGAAAAAATGGAGTACGATAACGATACTTTTACAGTTCAACGAACAAAAACACAGACTATCATCACACTCAGACCAAGTGAGGCAGATCTCGATAATCTTACTTCAATTTCTTTCAGCAACTGTGGCGATTATTCCGAGATCAATCTTCTTTCCCCATGTCTCTACTATATAACCTACGGTGGTGATTGTAGCAACGAATACACTCAGTACTTTGAACAAAACAGCAAGACTTGGAGCGAAGTCGAATCCGAATTCAGAGTATATGAAATATGTGAAGAATAAATTTGCCAATACAATGAGTTGTTTTAAAATATAGCATCGCATATTATTCGGTTTTGCAACTTTTATTTATCACAAACTGTAGTATTTTTGATACTTCGAAGTTGCAAAATGACCATTGTAATTTTTACACACAAAAAAGCTGTCCCAAAACCACTTGGTTTTGAGACAGCCACATCATTTATATAAGATTATTTTTTCTTGAATAAGTCCTTATCACCAACTAAGAGGGTAACGGAATCTGTCCCAACATTAAGGATTCCCGTCTTGATTTGTCCCTCTAGTTCTTCCTCATTAGGAAGAGTTACAACGCACTTACCAGGCTTTACCGTGGTAACAAATGGTACGTGCCCTCCGAATACGGCCAAGTCGCCCTCAGCCCCTCTAAGGGAAAGGGCGATTACTTTGTCGTTAAATACTTCACCATCAGGTGACATTACCTTAAGCTGATATTCTCTCATAACTTATGCCTTGTCTGCGTTTGCCTTTGCAACAGCCTCGTCAATAGTACCAACAAAGAGGAATGCTGACTCAGGAAGATCATCGTGCTTACCCTCGATAATTTCCTTAAATCCACGGATTGTTTCCTTAAGTGGAACGTAAGTACCTTCAATACCTGTAAACTTCTCAGATACATGGAAAGGCTGAGAAAGGAATCTCTGAATCTTACGAGCACGCTCTACAAGGAGCTTATCCTCATCTGTAAGCTCATCAAGACCCATGATAGCAATGATATCCATAAGCTCTGTATAACGCTGGATAATTCTCTGAACTTCCTTAGCAATCTCGTAGTGCTCGATACCTACTACCTCAGGAGAAAGGATTCTAGAAGTAGACTCAAGTGGGTCTACAGCTGGATAAATACCCTGAGATGCAATCTGACGGGACAATACTGTTGTCGCATCAAGGTGCGCAAATGTAGTAGCAGGAGCTGGGTCTGTAAGGTCATCCGCAGGAACGTATACAGCCTGAACAGAAGTGATGGAACCCTGTACTGTAGAAGTAATTCTCTCCTGAAGAGCACCCATCTCATTAGCAAGAGTTGGCTGATAACCAACGGCAGATGGCATACGTCCAAGAAGGGCGGATACCTCAGAACCTGCCTGAGTGAAACGGAAGATATTATCTACGAACAAAAGCACATCCTGCTTCTCTTCATCACGGAAATACTCTGCCATTGTAAGACCAGAAAGAGCTACTCTCATACGAGCTCCTGGTGGCTCATTCATCTGACCATACACGAGGGAAGTCTTCTCCAATACTCCTGACTCCTTCATCTCGTTATAAAGGTCATTACCCTCACGAGTTCTCTCTCCTACACCTGTAAATACAGAGAGACCACCGTGCTCCTTAGCGATGTTATTAATAAGCTCCATGATAAGAACTGTCTTACCTACACCGGCACCTCCGAAGAGACCGATTTTACCACCCTTTGAATAAGGGCAAAGAAGGTCGATAACCTTAATACCTGTCTCAAGGATATCCTTGTTAGATGAAAGATTAGAATAAGATGGAGCTGGTCTATGGATATTCCAACGCTCAGCTGCCTTAGGAGCTGCCTTACGGTCTGTAGGCTCACCCAATACATTGAAGATTCTACCAAGGGTCTCACGACCTACAGGAACGCTAATAGGAGCACCTGTATCAATAACCTCAGAATCTCTCTTAAGACCATCAGTAGATGACATCGCGATACATCTTGCTGTGCTGTCACCAATATGCTGCGCAACCTCTACAACGAGCTTACGCTCACCGATATACATCTCCAACGCGTTATTGATGGATGGCAAGCATCCTTCCTGGAAATGTACATCAACGACTGGTCCCATAACCTGGGAAACCAAACCTTTGTTAACTACACCTTCTGCCATATAAATTCTCCTTACCTGCCGGCTCCGGCAACGATCTCGGTAATTTCTTGTGTAATCTTGCCCTGTCTTACTCGGTTATACTCCAACTGGAGATTTTCGATCATTTCAGTGGCATTCTTCTTAGCGCTGTCCATAGCCATTCTTCTGGCAGCGACCTCACATGCAAAGCTCTCCTTTACAAGTGAATAAATAACTCCTGCAACATACTGTGGCACGATATCATTAAGAAGTTCAAATGGACCTGGCTCATATACACCGTCTGTCACCTTGCCGTTTTCTGGGCGACTAAGTGGAAGTATCCATTTAAGATCAGGAGTCTGAGTCATGATGGATACATACTTGTTGTATACAATTCCCACACGCTTAATCTTGCCATCAGCAAAATCACGAACGCAGTCCATTGCCACATTCATAGCAGAGTCATATGAATAATACTCAGAAGAATCAAATGTCTTCTCCTCTTCTGAATCGTCAGAAACATCTTCATCGTCATTGTTATAACGATCAAAAGCTCTCTTTCCGATTGGAATCACCTCGATATTAGGATCTTCCATATCTCTAACGAATCTGAACACATTGGCGTTATAACCACCGCAGAGACCTCTGTCACCTGCGATAACGATAAGTCTTGTCTTTGGCTCTTCCTTTACTTCCTCATCAGAAGTCTCTTTTGCATCCTTACCAAAGTAAATACACTTACGGCAATCAGGATTGCTTACAAGATTATCAACCACTTCCTGAATAGACTCCAAGAACTTGCGACCTTCAAGCATTGCATCCGTAGCCTTACGGATCTTAGAAGAAGCAACAAGTCCCATGGCGCCTGTCAAATGAAGCGTCGAGTCAAAGCTCTTTATCTTTTTACGTAATACCTTAACGTCTTTTGCCATCGTATTAGTTCTTCTCTGTCATTTTTGTGAGGATTTCCTTAAGCTCATCCTCATCTTCACTAGTCCAGTTGCCACCAACAATTCGGCGCATCCAGTCCTTATGCTCATGATCAAGAACCTGATAAAGTTCCTGCTCAAATTCCTTAATCTTATTTACAGGAAGGTTATTGAGATAACCCTTGATAACTGCATAGATGATAGCAACCTGACCACCTACAGCTACAGGACTATTAATTCCCTGCTTCAATACCTCTACAATTCTCTCACCTAATGCGAGACGAGCCTTTGTATCCTTATCAAGGTCAGAACCAAACTGAGAGAACTCCTGAAGCTCTCTATACTGAGAATAGAGAAGCTTAAGCTCACCAGATACCTTCTTCATAGCCTTAACCTGAGCAGAACCACCAACTCGGCTTACAGAAATACCTGGGTTAATAGCAGGAATAATACCGGAGTGGAACATTTCCGTCTCAAGGAAGATCTGTCCATCTGTGATAGAAATAACATTTGTAGGGATATAAGCAGATACGTCACCTGCCTGTGTCTCTACGATAGGAAGTGCAGTAATAGAACCGCCTCCGAAAGCGTCATCTACGCATGCAGCTCTCTCCAAAAGTCTAGAGTGGAGATAGAATACATCACCAGGATAAGCCTCACGTCCTGGAGGTCTTCTGATGAGAAGGGAGAGTGCACGATAAGCTACAGCGTGCTTAGAAAGGTCATCATAAATGATAAGTACATCCTTACCCTGCTCTCTAAAATACTCAGCCATAGCACATCCAGAATATGGAGCAATATACTGAATAGGAGCACTCTCTGCAGCAGTAGCAGATACTACAATTGTATAAGACATAGCACCTGCTCTTGTTAACTCCTGAACGAGCTGAACTACGGAAGTAGCCTTCTGTCCAATAGCAACATAAATACAGATAACATTCTCATCCTTCTGGTTAATAATTGTATCTACAGCAATCTGTGTCTTACCTGTCTGACGGTCACCGATAATAAGCTCACGCTGACCTCTACCGATAGGAATCATGGAGTCGATAGCCTTAATACCTGTCTGAAGTGGTCTATCTACGCTGTGACGCTCGATAATACCAGGAGCTTCTGCCTCTACTGGCTTAAATCCATCGTTATAAATAGCGCCCTTACCATCAATAGGCTCACCAAGTGGATTTACTACTCTTCCGAGGAATCCGTCACCGACAGGCACAGACAATACAGTACCTGTTCTCTTAACCTTAGTACCCTCTCTGATATCATTCTTATCAGAAAGAATCGCTACAGATACTGTCTCGCTTTCAAGGTTCTGCGCAAGACCTACTGAGCCATCTTCAAACTCAAGAAGCTCTGTAGCCATACAGTTACGAAGACCATATACACTTGCAATACCGTCTCCTACGAGAACTACAGTACCAACCTCGCCCATGTCGACGCGATTCTTATAATTCTTAATTTGTTCCTTAAGGATATTACTGATTTCTTCTGGCTTTCTGCTCATATTAAGATATCTCTTCCTTTATGTTTTTAAGGTTCTTACGAACGCTTCCGTCAAAATGTTTACCGTCAACTGTAACAGCCAAACCACCGATAAGAGATTTATCGATAATATATTCTGCTTCAATTCTCTTACCTGTAACGGCCTGAAGCTTAGAAATAAGTCTTCGCTTCTGATCGTCACTAAGTTCTATAGCACTTGTAACAACTGCCTTGGAATAACGCATATACTCTTCATACATTGCTTCAAACTCATCAATAGTAGGAAGAATTGTGTATGAATCACCGTGCTCGCAAATAATGTTCAAGAAAGAGAACACATCATCACAGACTCTGCTCTCAAATACTTCTCTGAGACATTCAAAACGCTCAGACTTAGGAATCGCTGGATTAATAAGGTACTCCATAAATCCAGTGTTATCATCAAAAGCCTCACGAAGACTTAAAAAGTCATCATGAATCTCCGCTATGGAATTATTCTCCAAAGCGATTGCAAACATAGCGAGTGCGTATTCTTTAGCGTTACCGTTCATTATGCTTCCTCCATATTATCGATGAAGGAATCAATGAGATCCTTATGGTCATCCATATTAATCTCACGACCGATAATCTTCTCAGAAATAGCAGCAGATACGCCAACGATTTCCTGCTTAATTGTCTCCTGAGCATCACGCTTATCTCTCTCTGCCTCGGCCTTAGCCTTACGAATGATAGACTCAGCTTTCTCACGTGACTCATAAAGCATAACCTCAGAACGACGGTCTGCTTTCTCTACAGCATTCTTAATGATCTCATCAGCCTTATCATCAGCTGTCTTCATCTTCTCTTCCCATGAAGCCTTAATCTCATTAGCTTCATCAGTAGCTTTCTCAGCCTTGTCATACTCAGCCTGAATCTCTGACTCACGCTTAGCCAAGATTTCCTTTACTGGCTTGAACAAGAATCTCTTGAAGAGGAAGAACAAAATAGCCAGGTTGGCAAGAGATATTAAAATCTGCCAAATATTAAGTGAAATAACATCTAAGTTGTTCATACACCTATTACTTTCCTACTGCCTCGAGAAGGATATTTACGAATCTTCCTGGAGCCAAGAAGATAAGAAGGAAAGCGATAACGAGGGCATAAAGACCTGTTGTCTCTGCAAGTGCACAACCTAAGATCATTGTGGATGTAACTTCACCCTTTGCCTCAGGCTGTCTACCGATAGCCTCACAAGCAGATGCTACAGCGTTACCTTCACCGATACCAGGTCCGATACCTGCGAGCATCGCGATACCTGCACCGAGTGCGCAACCACTAAGAATGATACCAATTGCAATTTCTAACATTTACAATTACCTCCAAAAATATAATCGTTGTTTATAATTTTTACTTTATGTTTTTTGCTTCAAGTCTAGCTTTCTTCAAAGCCTTACGTCTGAAGTATTCGTCAGCAGGGAATGCACTAGAAACATAATTCATCGTCAACATAGCGAAGATAAATGCCTGTAAGCAACCACTGAACAAATCGAAATAAATAGAGAAAATAGCAGGAAGTCCAATTCTTAACAAATAGCCACCTAATGCACCTGGCAACCAGCCAAAAATCAAACTAGATGCTCCGCTAAGAGCTGTTCCAATCAAGATTGAAATAACAAATCCTGAAATAACATTTCCGTAATGACGAAGCGCCATAGAAACAGGAGTAGCAATTTCTCCAATAATATTCATAGGAGTCATTACTGGAATTGGCTCTGTAAAGCCCTTCAAGTAATAGAGAGGTCCTGCCTTCATCTTATAATATGTAATGAGAATAAATACGAGAATCGCCCATCCAGATACTACATTAAGATCTGATGTCGCTGGATAAAGTCCAAGGAGTGACTGAAGGCTAGTCATAGCAGACAATCCCATGATAGCAGCAATAAAAGGACCAAAGCCCATGAACATCTCACCCATGCTAGATCTAACGAGGCCCTCTACCTTCTCTACTATAAACTCAGCAATAATCTGTCTAACTCCGATATTCTTAGTCTTCATTCCATGTGTAAGGAATAGACATAAGAAGAAAAGAGAGAGAAGCACCGCCCATGAATTAACCTGTGATTCTGTGATAGGAAGACCGCCAAATGGCAAATCAATTGTGAAGAAGATATGTGCACCTGAAATAGCAATACCTTCAGACGCAGGAATAAATGCTACTTTAATTGCGATACTACATACAAGCGGAAGAATCGTCAAAATCAAAAGAAGGATTGTCATTCCTGAGCCACCTCCTGTGCTTTATTGTTAACATCCTTCTTCATTGTGAACACCTTGGAATAAACACCAATTGTCGCAAAGAATAAGGAAATAATAGTAGGGATAATATCAAAGCAAGGCACAAAATATGCAATAGCTAATATTGCAAGGAGCATAAAATTTCTATATGTCTGTGAAAGTCTAGCTGTAGCACTTGCGTCCTTAGCATCCTTATCAAGGGCTTTCTGAAGACTGATACCCATAAGGAAGAAATTCAAAATGCCTGCGCCACCACCAAGAAGATTGCCCAAAAGCACTGTGTAATTCCAGTGATGGATAAACAAATATACCGCCTGCATCAATGCACTTAAGATAAGTACAACTATGGCGATATTCTTTGTCTCATTCTTGATTGCTGAATCGACCTTTGCCAAGAAGACATCCTCCCCTAACATAATCTCTTGTATTCTACCATAACAATCTAGCGAAGTAGATAGGTAAAAAATATAAAAACGGCGCCACTTTTTGTTCAAGTGACACCGTTGTCCGCACGTATAATACTACATATTGCCCAATTAATTCAACCTAATTAGTTGAATAGATTCCCTTTCGAAGCCGTAGCAAGGGTAAAAATACATGATATTTATTTTTATAATAGGCTCACTTAAGCTCAATTTAGACACCAAAAGGACTTTATCAAAATGAAAAAGAAAATATTTGCGGCCGCTTTGGCTCTTTCCTTTATATTCGTAAGCACAGCTTGTGCTTCATTATCAGACGAAGAAGAAGACGTCGCTAAGACTAACGCGATTAATTATGTAAAAGAAAAGTATGGTTTTAAGGCCAAGGTCGAAGATGTAGAACCTGTTATCATTGACGGCATCTTCCCTTCCAAAGGAAATACAGCTAAAGTGTCTATGTCCTATAAAGGTGATGATTTTCTTGTATATGTTAGCCACCAAGAAGAATCCTCTCATGGTAAAGACAATTACCAGTGGCCTGAATTTACAGAAATCATTCAAGATGAGGTTTATGACCAAATAGATTGTGATGACGCAGAGATATATGTATCACTTGCTCTCGCTGATGAAAATGTCATGGATATTGATGACTACTATGACTCATGTCGTACAGAAATTAATGTATTAACTTCTGACATTAGT
This sequence comes from Saccharofermentans sp., assembly GCA_024403675.1. Classification (GTDB taxonomy): domain Bacteria; phylum Bacillota; class Clostridia; order Saccharofermentanales; family Saccharofermentanaceae; genus Saccharofermentans. The sequence continues at coordinate 17,004 of JAKSRH010000017.1, forward strand.
AATACTTCTATCGAGAATTTTGATGCTAGTTTTCTTGGCGACAATTACGAAGTATCCATCCGTGACTACAATAATTCGTTTAAAGGGGATTTTCCAAAGGAGGACGAATTCAGTTTCGTAGGATTGTATGACACTGAGCCACTTTATCTCGATAGCTATTCCATATATAGACCAGACGGAAATGAATTTGTCGAATACGCTACCGCTGAGTTTGATGATTTTAAAATCATATATGACAAAAACGCGGATGTAACCCTCACCGAAATAGATGTTGATTACTCACAGTTTGACTACTCGACAAAATACGGCAAGGATTTCGATTATCCATATTCTGGTATTCATGTTGAAACTTCAAAGGAAACAAGATTGTACTTCTATTTTTCTACAGACTTGATTCCAGATGACGATGACAACTATATCGTTGATATCTGGCAAGTTGGTAAGCAACATGTAAGCTCTTACGGAAGAGAATCCGACGTGCCTATTAAGGCGCCTGGCTACTATTCAGGCCATAAAGTTATTGAGGGTAGCGTGGATTTGGCTTTTGTTCTTAGAAGTTATTAAGACGTACAGCAAGAGTTCCACACAGATTAAAAAATTTTGTCTGTCCATTATTAGGTTCACATAATATACTTTTATCTCGAGAAAGTAATAACACCTTGGAAAGAACTCTAGAGAGATAAATAAATAATGGAAAACTCAGTATTTAATAGTGGATCTGTATCAAAAGCATATTTCAAGATGGCTGTGCCTGTAGTAATGGGCATGGTTATATCCATTGTTTATAACATCACTGACACCTATTTCATTTCACACACTTATAACAACAACCTTATTGCAGGTGTGTCACTTTGTGCTCCGGTTTTCACTCTCCTTATGGCAATCGGTAATATCTTCGGCCAAGGTGGTAGCTCACTAATAAGTAGACTTCTTGGCAAAAATGACACAAAAAACCTCCACAAAGTTAGTTCATTCTGTTTTTACGCCAGCATCTTAATGGGCGCTATTATTGGCATGATTATGCTTATTTTCCGCAAAGGATTCGTTAACCTACTTGGCGCTGACAATAATTCATTCGAATACGCTTTAGAGTATTTTACTTGGATGGCAGCAGGTTCTCCTCTTGTGGTGCTTTCTTTTATTCACTCCAATTTACTTAGAGCTGAAGGCATGTCTACACAATCTATGATTAGTACTGTCTCTGGATCTATAGTAAACATTATCCTCGACCCTATACTTATTTTTAATCTAAACTTAGGTGCTTCTGGTGCAGCAATTGCTACACTTTGCGGTTATGTTTTCACCAATCTTTATTGCTTAATTATTGTTTTCACCAAGAGCAAGGCACTCTCTGTTAATCCAAAGATTTGCCATATCTCTAGCGAATTTATAAGTCAGATTTTTGGCGTAGGCACTTCTGCTGCCCTTTCCAATGTAACCCAAAGTGTGTGCGTAATCCTTATGAATCAGTTCCTCAAAGACTATGGCACAGACGCTGTCGCAGCCATGGGAATCGCACAAAAAGTAAACATGATTGTCATGCTAATTATCGTTGGATTCTCCTTTGGTGGTGCACCACTTGTTGGTTACTACTATGGCGCTAATAAGAAAAATAAACTCAAAAAGTTACTTAGCTTCGTACTTAAATTCCTTTGCTCCACGGCAATCGTATTATCTGCACTTATGATTATTTTGGCTCCTATTATTTTGAAGGGATTTATCAAGGAACCTGATATGCTTAAAACTGCTACCTTCATGTTAAGAAGTCAGGTAGTAAGTATGGTGCTTATGGCGATTATTCTTTTCATTCAGATTATTTTCCAGGCAACTGGTAAAAGTGGTCCAGCCCTTGTGCTCTCACTTTCTCGTCAGGGTGTCATTTTTGTAATCGTAATCTTTATCGCACGAGCCTTACTCGGATTTAACGGAATCCTTTTTTCGCAGGCAATATCTGATGTAGTATCAGTTGCTATTGCACTCCTCCTTTATAAGTCATACTTTGGTGGAGGCAAATTAGTAGAAAACTCAAATTCAGAACATGAGGAATAACTTATGGAAAAGAAATCTATCGGAAAGAAGATAATCGAACAGATCACGGGTATATTTTCACCTGTAATTAACATAATCACAGCAACAAGTATCATGAAGGGGCTCATGATACTTCTCGTAACTACAGGTGTACTTACAACAAACAATGGTATCTATAGGATTTTCTACGCTGCTTCCGACGGACTTTTCTACTTTCTTCCATTTTTCTTGGCATTCACGGCATCCAAGCAATGGAAAACTGACACTTTCACATCACTTCTCATACCAGTTGCCATGCTCTATCCAGATATCGTGGACGTACTCGAAAACGGCAATGGTTCCATGACTTTCCTCGGACTAAACGTACCATCCACTGTATACCACTCAAGTGTGTTACCAGTGCTTTTTGCAGTAGGGCTTCTTGTGTTTATAGAAAAGCTTTGGGATAAGGTTTTGCCAGAATCCATCAAGGGATTTTCTAAGCCAATCCTCTGTTCTATTATCGTGCTTCCTATCACGTTTTTGGTTTTCGGCCCACTTGGCATGCTCATAGGTGATGCTCTTACTAAAGTATTCTTCACACTTTATAACTTTAGTCCTATCGTCGCTGGACTCTTTATGGGTTTCTTTATTCAGCCTATGGTAGTGGTTGGCGCCCACTGGAGTATCGTGCCTGTATGCATTAACAACATTGCCAACAACGGATTTGACGTCATCCTCCCTCTTCTTGGTGCTGCTGTTTATGGACAGGCAGGAGCGGCACTTTGCATTGGACTCTTTACTCCTAAAAAGAAAGAAAACATTGAAAAGCGTCGCATTGCTTTTCAGGCAGCTTTAGCAGCAGCACTTGGTGTTACTGAGCCTGCTCTTTTTGGTGTAAATGTTGCTCGTCCTCGCGCCATGATTACTGCTTGTATCGCAGGATCTATTGGTGGTGCCATAGTCGGTATCGCTGGTACACACTGCTATTCATTTGCATTTCCAAGCTTTATCACAAGCGTCGCATATGTGGGTCCAGGCTTTGCCGTTTTCTTAGGATCCATGGTGCTAGGATTCGTAATCTCAGTTGGACTGATGTTCGCTCAGAGAAAATATTTCATAGAATAAAAATAGTCGCTCGAATTGCTCGGGCGACTATCTAATTCTATGCGAAACTAATTAATTACTTGTCAGCCTCCATATTCTTAGGAAGAACAAGATTAAGAATAATAGAAATGATGAATACTACAGCTACGCAGTTCTCTGCAAATACTGTGCGAACAAGCTCAGGGAAAAGATTAAACATATCAGGAACCTGAGTAAATCCAAGACCAATACTAAGAGAAAGTGCAGCAATTGTAATGTTACGCTGAGTAAATCCGCACTTACCTATCATCTGAAGACCAGAGATAACAATAGTACCAAACATCATGATTGTGCAGCCGCCAAGAACAGCATCAGGAAGTGTAGCAAGAAGTGCACCAACTGCTGGGAACAAGCCTGCAAGAATCATAATGACAGCTCCAGTAGCAATCGCGAATCTATTAACAACTTTTGTCATAGCTACAAGTCCAACATTTTGTGAGAAAGATGTAATTGGCATACATCCAAAAACAGAAGAAAGTGAGCTAACAAAACCGTCACATGCAATAGAACCAGCAGTCTCCTTCTCAGTTACATCACGACCAAGTCCAGAGGATGCTAAGGCTGATGTATCACCAATTGTCTCTGTGGCGGACACAAGGAAAATAAGCACGAAAGCAATGATAGCGTCCGCATGGAATTCCGGCTTAAAAGGAATAAGGTGAGGAACCGCTATGATAGACACGTCACTAAAAGCAGAGAAGTCAACCATGCCCATGCAAAGTGCAAGAATATAACCCACAACAAGTCCAAAAAGAACTGACAACTGCTTCAAAAATCCCTTGGCAAAAATATTAAAAAGAATGCAGCAAAGAAGCGTAACAGAACCAAGAATCCAGTTTTTAGCAGAACCAAAATCAGCAGATCCCTGTCCACCAGCAAATGAATTAGCACCAACAACTAAAAGAGAAAATCCAATAGCTGTAACAACAGTAGATGCCACAATAGGAGCTACTATCTTAATCCAATACTTTGCAAACAGTCCAAGGATACCCTCAATAAGTCCGCCAACGAGTACTGCCCCCATAACAGCACCGTAACCGTATCTACCACCAATAACGCAGGCAATAGATACAAAAGTAAAACTTATTCCCATTACTATAGGAAGTCTAGAACCAATCTTCCACAAAGGAAATAATTGAACAAGTGTACCAATACCTGCAATAAGCATGGCACTTTGAATAATCATGGCAGTGTTCTGTGCGGTTAATCCACATACACCTGCAACAATAATAATTGGAGTAATGTTTGCTACAAACATAGCTAAGATATGCTGAAGTCCAAAAGGTACCGCCTTAAGAAGATTCATCTTCGCATCTAAGCTATAGATAGCATCTGTAGATGTTTCTTTTCCCATAATGCCCTCCTAAAAAATTTTTTACTTTTCTAGAATAACACCAAAGGCGATAAATTACCAATCACTATCCCAGTCGATTCCTCCGCCCCAGTCGTCATCATCCCAATCTGAGTCTCCCCAGTCGTCATCATCATCCCAGCGGTCATCATCCCACTCACGATCATTACTTTCATCCCATTTAGGATTGTAGTAATCAGAATCATCAAAATTATCAATTCTATAGTCTGTATCGTATTTTTTGCCCTGATAGTAATCCTTATGATTAGTTGTTAGGTCCTCAGATACATTTTCCGCAGGACTCCATCCGCCATCATACTCATACCATTCACCACCACCGTAATAGTAATAGTGATTATCGTACTCATAATATCCACGTTTGGTACTGGTAAATGACAGAATAACCGCCCATACATACACGCCAATGATGAGAATAATACCAAGAGCAACCAAAATATTGATAATTGGAATGTCACCTATAGCACTAAGCGCCCTCTTCCACCATGGACGAGTATCAACCTTATAATTAGGATTACCAATATGAAAAGGTTCTTCATTTGCTCTTTGCTTTTTTTCGTGACGATCACGAGCTATGTCAACAAGTTCCCTCATCTTAAGAAAAATCTCATTTACTGCATATGCCTCGTCATCACCCTCATACCTAATGGAGCGAGATCCATCAGCCTTATTCTTATATACGATGAACTTACCGGTAGATTCATTTTTGTAGATACCAAATGCTTTTGGCATCTTAAAATTCTCTCCAATATGAACATGCATACTGTTGAGAGGAAGTTTCTTCGCGGCACAGAACTCTTTAAGTTCCTCTATGGTCTTAGGAGTATCATTTGTAGTTCTTTGGAACTTCTCGTTAACAGCACCACAATTAGGACACTTCTCATCTGTACTTAATATATCCGCACCACAATGAGTACACTTTACATTCATAAGCCACCCTCTACCATAAGATCACGGATTTTAAGATATATCTCATTTACCGCATATGCTTCATCTTTACCTTCATAACGGATAGAACGTGTACCGTCAGACTTATTTTTATACACAATAAAATTATCGCCATCCTTATAGATGCCGTACGCCTTAGGTTCTCTATAATCTTCATCAAGATGGATATGCATTCCCTTGAGAGGAACTTTTCTTCTGGTGCAATAAGCCTTAAGTCCCTCTAAAGTATTTACTTTGTTACCGCCAACACTGACTTTATCATCATTACTGCCTGCGCAATTGGCACATACTTTATCAGTAGCCTCCATATACGCACCACAGTAATTACATCTTATCTTCATAAACGTCTCCCCCTGACTTTTACGAACATGTTTGTACAATTATAGCAAAAATGAATAGTATTGGTTAGCTCTGTGCTATAGTTATTTAGAGCAAAACAAAGGGGATTATCCATGATTGAAACAATCTACATCGCTGGTGGTTGTCTATGGGGCGTACAACATTTCTTCAAAAGTATTCCTGGAATACTTAACACAGAAGCAGGTCGTGCAAACGGTACCACTTCAACACTAGATGGTCCTTATGACGGATACGTTGAATGCGTTAAAGTAGAATTCGATTCTAGCGTAATTTCTGTTGCTTCTCTTATGGACAATCTATTTCTAATAATTGATCCATATAGCATCGATAAACAAGGTTTTGACGTCGGTCATAAATACAGAACCGGCATATACTCGCATGATGAATCTCATCTCATAGCCGCTCGTGAATTTATAGCTAATCGTAGTGACTCAGACCGAATCGCACTCGAAGTGCTTCCACTTACCAACTATGTTAGAAGTGCTGATGAACATCAAGATCATTTGGAACTCCACCCAGAGGATTATGGTCTTTGTCATATTCCGATTGAATTGATGAATAAATATCGCAAATAAAAAGGCTGTGAAACAAAAATTCCACAGCCCTCGATAGGTAAGAACAATAAATAATTACTTTGCCATACGAAAAATTTCAAGCATTGCAGCTTCATCAAGCATCTTAGCAGAACCCATAGCTCCACCTACTCCAACTGCACATTTATGAGCCATCTCTACAAGGTCCTCATCTGTACCTGTTGTATTTCTTACGTCAAATTGAGGTTTTACAAATTGTTTTTTTAATTCCAAGTCTTCCAAACATCTGGCTGATATCCAAGAGTGGCTTGTTTACCATTACGAACAACAGGAGTCTGTATTACTTGAGGGTTATCTAGAATCTTCTGAAGCATTTCATCCTTTACGGAATATTTGATAAGAGCTAGAGCATCCTGATCTTTACAGTCGAGATTAAGCATATTCTCTATGCCTCCATTAACCAAAGCCACAGATGTGAACTCACCTTTGCTCATTCCCTTTTCCTTCATATCAATATACTGATACTTTATTCCTCGTTCCTTAAAGAAACGTTCTGCTTTCTTTGTATCACTACACTTCTTTGTACCAAAAATCTGGATATTCATATGTGCCTCCATAGTTATATACCCGAATTATACACTGTAAACTTGACAGATTTCTTAGGTATGCGACAATCAATTTATATTTTAAATAAAAGGTTGTTTATGAAGAGTTTATACATAGTTATGCCTGCTTACAATGAAGAGGCAAACATTGAAGCTGTAGTAAGAGCTTGGTACCCTGTTTTGGCAGGCAAGAGTGAAGAATCTAGACTTGTAATCGCGGATAGTGGTAGTCAAGATAAGACACACGAGATTTTAATGAATTTAAAATCTGAACTTCCTCAGCTTGAAATACTCGAGAACACTGGCAAGCAGCATGGTCCTAAACTTATTGCTTTGTATAACTATGCTATTGCTCAAAGAGCAGATTATATTTTCCAGACCGATTCTGATGGTCAGACTAATCCAGATGAATTTGCGGCATTCTGGTCTATGACTGGTGAATATGATGCCATCCTTGGACATCGTAAAGTAAGAGGTGATGGCAAGCAGCGTGCTTTTGTTGAGAAAGTTGTATGCTTCCTCTTAAGACTTTACTTTGGAGTTAAGGTACCTGATGCTAATGCACCATTTAGACTTATGAAGTCTGAAGTAGTTAATAAGTATATCGGCAGACTTGATGCTGACTACAACTTACCTAACATTATGTTAACTACTTATTTTTCTCACTACAAAGAGAAACTTACATTTAAGGAAGTATCATTTAAGCCACGTCAGGGTGGTGTGAACTCCATCAATATTCCTAAGATTGTAAAAATTGGTTGGAAGGCACTCGGAGACTTTAGAAAGCTCAAGAAGGGAATGTAATCTCCCCTTGTAACAATGTTACAAACGTTGTAGTTACTCACTTTCGAGTAACATCACAAAAACAAAGCGAGGTATTGATTATGGAAACAGTTCTTAAATTTTTACAGGACGCTCAGGTGTTTTATATTGCTACAGTAGATGGTGACCAGCCACGTGTTCGCCCTTTCGGAGCAATTGCTAATATTAATGGTAAGCTCTGTACTTGCACAAACGTAACTAAGAACGTATACAAGCAGATGACTGCTAATTCTAAGATTGAAATTAGTGCCATGGCAGAGGGCAAGTGGATTCGTCTCACAGCTACAGCTACACCAGATGATAGCGTAGAAGCAAAGACAGCAATGTTAGAGGCATGCCCTTCCCTTAAGAACATGTATAGCGCTGATGATGGCATCTTTGTAGTTATTGCTATCACTGATGCAACAGCACAGATTTGCTCCTTTACTGAGGCACCAGTAGAAATCAAGTTCTAATTTTCACTTAAATATATAAACAAACAGCGGCCGTCTCTTTATAGAAACGACCGCTATTTTTATCTGCAAATTTATGAGGCCTAATTAGAACTTAGCAATAAGATCTGCCATCTTACATACATCTGCACCATAAGTTTCCTTAAAGTACTTAAGACCATAAAGGAAATCTTCCTCTGTGAAGGAATCTGTTGTCTCCTCAGGAACTACTACATCATAACCATTCTGATAAGCATCAGCTGCTGTATGACGGCAGCACATGTGAGCGTGAAGACCTGTGATAACAACTGTATCAACACCAAGATCCTTAAGAAGATTATTAAGATCTGTACCAAAGAATCCGCTATAGTGTCTCTTAGGCACTACAAAGTCCTTGTCACTAACCTTAAGCTCAGGAATAACCTCAGCACCCTTAGTACCAGCGATAGCGTGATCACCCCAGAACTCGAGCTCCTTATCAACACCCTTGATATGTGCGTCATTGGAGAAAATTACTGGAACACCCTTCTCACGAGCTGCATCACAAAGTGTAACGAGATCAGGAACGATTGCCTGTCCACGATCACACGCAAGTGCACCTGTAACGAAATCATTGAGCATGTCTACTACGATAACTGCATACTTTGCCATATCCATATACCTCACTTAAGTGATATTAGGTGTCTTGACACCTGTCTTGATTATAACTCCCCCTGTAACTGTGTCAAGACACTTGTGATACAATAAAGCTAGAAAATACTTGTGAGGGTAGCTACATGATTGACGGTAACACTAGACGTAAGCAAATCTTAAAACTTCTTGGCGAATCAAACGCGCCTATTAGTGCTACTACCCTCGCCTCCAAATTTGATGTTAGCAGACAGATTATCGTTGGTGATATCGCTCTTATAAGAGCACAAGGCATCGACGTAAATGCTACTCCACGAGGTTATGTTATGGCAGAGGCTACATCTACAGGATTACTTAAGACAATTGCTGTATGCCACGATGATAAAAACACTAAGCTAGAACTTAACACTATTGTCGACTATGGGTGCAAGGTTGTTGATGTTATCGTAGAACACCCTGTATATGGTCAGATTAGCGGTCTATTGCAGATAGCTTCAAGATTCGACGTAGATCAGTTTATTCAAAGAGTAAGCAAAGAAAATGCCCACTCCTTGTCAGAGCTTACTGATGGAATTCACCTTCATACTATTGAGTGTCCATCAGAAGAAGCATACAACATGGTTGTGAGCAAATTAACTGAGCTTGGAATCCTTCTTAAGGAATGATTACTGTTTCCAATTTCTGATTTTATTTACATTCTTATTCATGAGATGACGACCAAGATTACGATATGCAAATGCTTTCAGTGGACGAAGTTCCTGACCATGCTCTTTAAGAAGGTCATCTGGTGAATCATAAACACCAAAATCCTGATTAATTCCCTCACTTTGAATGTATGTATTATTACGATTAAATTCTATTGTCGGATTTTTAAAATCTGTTACCGCAACACCGTAGCCACAAAAAGGCCCTTCACAGGTACTGTTGATACTCTGAAGTTTATTTAAATATGACTTATCGAGAATAAAACCTTCCAATTCAAACCAAGCGTCCTCAAAATAAACTTCTACCCAACTATGAAAAATATTACGTGGTGCATTTCTATATACAATACCCGTCATTGCACCCTTTTGAAGTATCTTATCAATAGTAAATCCATGCACACGACAAGGAGTACCACACGCACGAAGAAGCGCCATAAATAACGTGCCCTTGGTATTACACTGACCATATCCATCTTTTAGCACCTTGGATGCTGGAACGGAGTCATCCACGTTATAGCCAAACAAAATATCATCTCGTATATAGTCGTAAATCGCTTTTATACGTTCAAATTCAGGGAGACTTTTCCACCCCTTATCACTAATTAATTTCTGAATTGAAGAATGCTCATAATCAAGCATCTTGGTAGCTTTCAAATACTGTTCCATAATCCATCAAACTCCAATAAACTTAGTAAGCGGTTTGCGAATAAACCTAAGGAAAAACTTAACTGCTAGGCCCGTACAAATCGCTGCGATAATTGTTCCCTCACGTGCGCCCTTAATTGTACCAAAAAACAAAAGGGAAATAATAATAGAAGACGTTACGCAAGAAACATCAAAGACAATCTTCACATTAGAAAATTCTTTCTTAATAGTATCCGCAATAGCTTTAACAAGTGCTTCTCCAGAGTTAAGGATAACATCACCCACTACCTGAATTGCAATACCAAATCCAAGTGTCGCCGTACCAATAATTACGCAGAGAAGCTGAACAGGATAAACATCCTGCGGAACACTATGGATAAGCCAAACACCAAAATCAGTAAACCATCCAAAAAGGAATGACAACGGAATCTGAAGGATATTTACTATCTTGAAGTTTTTACGAAGAATCACGATCTGAGCAATAAGCATTAAAATATTACCAATCATGAGCCATGTACCCATGCTAATGGATTCAAATCTTATACTCATAATATTTGGCACAGATGAAATTGGAGATACACCAATACATCCGTGTCTAGTAATAGCTACACCTAGACCAGAGAAAAACAATCCAACAACAAATAGTAGCCATCTCTTCGCAAGTTCTGTCTTTGTCATATACACCCCGTAATCACAAGAAATTATTTACTGCAAATAACAAGAAAGCAAAAACAATTCCAAGAACAGTTAAAAGAAGACCATTGCGTCTCATCTTCTTTACCTGGTCTGGATCATCACGCAAATCCTCACGTGTAGCTTTCTCTGGGAATATAGCCATAAATATTCCAAGAGCAGAAACTAATAACATACAAATAACCTTTGCACTAATATACATAACATATCTCTCCTGTACGTATATTTTTAATTCACTAAAACCCGTTTCATATATTACCATCTTCTTTACTGCATACAAATATGGGACTGCCACGAACAGTCCCACAAATTGAGAATTAATATAACTAGTACGATTAAATAATAGAGAAAGCTGATACCATACCTGAGAAAATATTAGCTGCATCATGCCAAATACTACAGACTGAATAAAGTTAGCTACACCAAATTAATTATAATCTGTTAATTAAGCTTTTGCTTCTTCCTTATCCTTTGGAAGGAGAATATTAAGAAGAATAGCAACGAAAGCTGCTGGAACGATACCAGAACCACCGAATACAAGTTGAATAAGCTCAGGTACATTAGCGAGGATACCTGTGTTAGAACCCATACCATAACCTACACCAAGAGCAACAGATACGATTGTAAGATTACGTGGTGTAAGAGGTGTCTTAGTAATAAGCTGAATACCACTTACAACGATGGATGAGAACATGATTACAGCTGCACCACCAAGTACTGACTGTGGCATGATGGAAACTACTGCACCAAGCTTAGGACACAAACCGCAAAGAATGAGGAAGATAGCACCTGTGCAAAGAGCAAATCTGTTTACAATCTTTGTCATAGCTACAAGGCCAACGTTCTGGCTGAATGATGTATTAGGAAGCACACCAAAGAGTGCCGCAAAAGAAGAACCAACACCATCACAGATAACACCACCAGAGAGCTCCTTATCTGTAGCTTCTCTTCCAAGACCACCTTCCATAACACCAGAGATATCACCAACTGTCTCTACAGCTGTAACGATAAACATGATGAGTACAGGAAGAATCGCACGGAGATCAAATACAGGCTTTACTGGAAGGAATGTAGGAATCTCAAACCACTTTGCATCAGCAACCTTCTGCCAGTTAAGAACCCATCCGGCACCCTCTATGCTGTAGCCCATCTTAGGAAGGATAACACCCATAAGACCAGCAGCGATATAACCAAAGATGATACCGATGAGGATGGAAGAAGAACTAAGAGGTCCCTTAGTTCCATGCTTAAATACAAGAATTACGATAAGAACAAAAAGTGCGAGGCACAAGTTAGGGATAGAACCGAAGTCCTCCGCGCTTGAACCACCACCAAATGATCCAATACCTACAGAAATAAGGCTAAGACCGATAGAAAGAACAACAGTACCAGTAACTACTGATGGGAAGAATTTACGAAGAGGCTTAAGGAAGAAACCAAGAACTGCCTCAAACAGACCACCAATAATGGACGCTCCCATAATGGCACCATATGCAAGTGCGCCGCCGCCCATTGTAGCAGCTACAGATTTAAATACTCCAATAAATCCAGAAGATGTACCCATAATGATAGGCACCTTGCCTCCGATAGGACCAATAGCAAATAACTGGATGAGAGTAACGATACCAGCTATAAGCATTGCATTCTGAAGAAGACTTAACTGAAGATCAGCAAACTCTCCGCCTGCGAGTCCACATGCACCAGTAATGATGATAAGTGGTGTGAGGTTTCCAACAAACATTGCGAGAACATGCTGGAGACCGAGAGGAATTGCCTGAGATAATGGGAGCTTTCCATCAAGCTCGTAGGCTTCTTTTGACAAAGTGAAATTCTTTTTCATGTTGTCCCTTTCTTTTATAAAAATTAATTTTGTTCTGGTTTTGACATTGCAATTCTTTCAGGTGTAATTGGAATCTCACGATGCCATACGCCCGTAGCACGATAGATAGCGTGCGCAATTGCAGGAGCAGGTGTATTAATTACAATCTCACCTATTGACTTAGCGCCAAATGGACCTGTTGGCTCGAAACTGTGCTCGAATTCAACTCGAAGTTTACCCATATCAAGTCTTGTTGGCAACTTATACTGCATAAAAGATGACTCATAAGGCTTACCCTCAGGACTATAAGTAACATTTTCCATGAGCGTATGTCCGATACCCTGAACAATACCACCCTCTGCCTGAATTCTAGCAAGAGCTGGATTGATTGGAATACCACAGTCTACAACTGACATAAAGTCGAGGATAGTTACCTCGCCTGTAAGTTTATCAAGCTCGATTTCTACCATACCTACCATGTAAGGTGGTGGTGATACGGGAGAACTATGAGATGCTGAAGCCTCTGCAATCTGTGGATTGTTAAGCTGAGCCTTAACACCGATATCCTTAACGGACACGCTCTCATCTGTATTGATTCTCTTAAGCATGCCATTCTCGAAGTACACTTCTTCTACATCACAATTAAGAAGTCCTGCTGCAATAGTGCACATCTTTGTCTTAAGTTCCATACATGCCTTCTCTACCGCCTTACCAGTAATATAAGTAGTAGATGAAGCATAGGAACCTGAGTCATATGGGGATGCATCTGTATCAGCGCCAAATACGGCAACGTCATCAACGGAACAATCCATACATTCTGCTACCATCTGAGCAAGAATAGTATCACATCCTGTACCCATATCAGCGGCACCAATAAGTAGCATAAATGTACCATCTTCTGTGAGCTTAACAGTAGCGGAACCTACGTCGAGATTAGAAATACAAGAACCCTGCATAGCCATACCAAGACCAGCCGTTCTCACCTTGCCATTACCCATATCACGAACAGGATACTTAGCATCCCAATCGAACATTTCTTTACAGTGATCAAGACATCTATCAAGAGCACATGCACTAGCAAGTTCGTTATAGTAAGCTGGCATAATCATGCCTTCCTTGAGCATATTCTTATAACGAATTTCTGTTGGATCCATGCCAATTGTCTCAGCAAGTTCATTAACCGTAGTCTCAAGTGCAAAGATACCCTGTGTGGCACCATATCCTCTATATGCGCCTGCCGCCATTGTATTGGTATATACAACATCATAATTAAAACGGAAAGCTTCAAGACTTCCTGTATACATTGGAATTGACTTGTGGCCACTAAGACCAACTGTCGTAGGACCGTGCTCACCATAAGCACCACTATTAGAAAGTGTATAAAGATCAAGAACTCTAATCTTTCCTTCCTTGCTAGCTCCAAGTCTAACTCGAACTTCCATCTCATGACGAGGAGATCCTGCAAGCTGAGATTCCTCACGTGAGAAAATAATCATGGCAGGTCTTCCTGTCTGCATTGTAACGAAAGCAGGATAAACTTCACTTACTGCTGTCTGCTTAGCACCAAAGCCACCACCAATACGTGGCTTTTCTACACGAATTCTACTCTTAGGAATTCCAAGTGCATGTGAAAGAATTCTTCTAACGTGGAATACAATCTGAGTAGATGAAATAACATGAAGACGACCATAACGGTCAAATGATGTATATGTACGGAACGTCTCCATCATGGCCTGATTATAAGCCTTAGTGTGATATGTACGGTCGAGCACAATATCGCAGTCGGCCATAATAGCATCTACGTCACCGTGGGAACTTTCCTCACTTGCTACCAAGTTACGAAGATTGCTTCCACCAACTTCGCATGGAGCTACCCAGTTATCCTCAGGGTGAACAAGAAGTGAGTTATCTTTAGCAGTATGGAAATCAAGAACTGCTTCAAGCACTTCGTACTTCACCTTAATTAGCTTAAGTGCTTTGTCAGCCGCCTTCTCATTTTCAGCCGCGACAATAGCCACAACGTCGCCTACAAAACGAACGTGTCTATCAATAATAAGACGATCATAAGGAGATGCCTCTGGATACGTCTGACCAGCATTAGTAAAACGATTGTTAGGAACATCTTCCCATGTGTATACGCCAACTACACCTGGAACAAGTTTTGCCGCCTTGGTGTTTATTTCGGAAACAATTGCATTAGCATGTGGGCTTCTTAAAAGCTTTACCACGAGAGCGTCATCTGGAACCACATCATCTGTATATACTGGCTTACCAAGAAGAAGCTGCATGGCATCCTTTTTGCGTACGGATTTATTAATGGCATTGTATTTCTTATGTTCCATTTAACTTACTCCTTTACGCGACTATTGAGGTAATTACGGATACCTCTAAGCTGACCTTCATATCCACTACAACGGCAGAGATTACCAGAAAGGAAAGCTCTAATCTCATCATCTGTTGGATCAGGATTTTCTTTTAAAAGTGCAATAGTATTCATAACAAAGCCCGGATTACAGAAACCACACTGATCAGCACCCTGATCTGCAATAAAGCCTACAAACGAAGACGCTTCCTCCTGAAGTCCCTCAAGAGTCTGAATAGTATGGCCATCTGCACGAGCTGTAAGCATTGAGCATGAAAGAATTGGTGTGCCATCCATAAGCACAGTACATAGACCACAGTTAGTAGTCTCGCAACCACGCTTTACGCTATAGCACTTGTGGTCACGAAGGAAATCAAGAAGGATAGAATCCGGCTCGATAGAATCGGATATCTTTTTACCATTTAATGTAATAGTGATATCAATCATTTGATTTCCTCCAATTCTGTCAAGTTTCTAGATGTAAGAACCTTAAGAAGATGTGTGCGATATTCAGCACTACCTCTAAGGTTACTGCTAGTAGGAATATTATTAGCAACATATTCTACGAAAGTGTTCTTGGACTCTTCTGAAATTCCAGAAGTGAGAATATCCTTATCATCCATAATCAACTTTGCGCGAGCTGGGCGCGCACCAACTACTGCTCTTGCCTTACCATCAACAATAGATGTAGCACAAGCAAGTACTGGGAAATCAGTTCTCTGTGCTCTCATAGCTCTATAAGCAATTTTAAGTGGGATTTTCTTAACGATAATCCTTACGATAATATCTTTATCTTTCTTCATTGTGGCAAACTCAGAAAGAGGGATAATACCACCCTTATAAAGCTCAACATAACTATCCATAGCAAGGAATACTGTAAGCACATCTGAAAATCCAAATCTACCCCAGATACTTCCACCAATAGTAGCTAAATTTCTGAACTGAACACCTACGATATCTTTTACCGCATTACATACAGCATTATTGGTATATGAATTAAGCGACTCATGCTGCTCGAGACTTCTCAAAGACACCATAGCTCCGATGGAGAACTTCTCATCATCTTCTTCTATTGTATTAAGACCAAGATCTGTAAGGTCAATAGCTGTATTAACTCTGCCCTTACCAAGTCTTAGCCAAAGCATTCCTGCAACAATGCGGTTGTTCTTACCTTGATTAAGCTCATATGCCTCTTCTAGACTTTGAGCTCGAACATATTTCTGGATAGTAAACATGCCACAACTTCCCATTCTCTGTTAATAAAGTACATCTAGTATTTTACCAAGGATTAATTGTCTGTAGGGGATAATTTTGCTATAATTCGTTATTATTTTAAAAATATAACGACATTGGGTAAGCCGAGGGGTAATAAATGAAGAAAATAATAGCAATTATGCTAGTTGCCATCATGCTTATTTCTACAGCATGTAGCAGCAAAGAAGCATCACAAACTGATGTTTCTTCGGAATCTACAACTAATGTCGAAGAGTACTATCCAGTAACAATTACTGACCAGTATGGCAGAACAGTTACTATCGAATCCGAACCTCAGCGAATTGTAAGCACTTACTATATCACTTCTAGCTTGTTTATCTCTCTTGGACTTGATAACAAGATGGTGGGTATCGAGAACACACCTGAGAGACGACCTATCTACTCTCTTAGTTCACCAGAACTTCTTGACCTCACCACAGTCGGTACAGTTAAGGAATTCGATCTAGAAGCTTGTCTTGCACTCGAGCCGGATCTAGTAGTACTTCCTCTTAGACTTGCAGATACTGCAGATACACTCGAAGAACTTGGTATTCCAGTTATTCTTGTAAATCCTGAAAATGCAGATTTAATCATAGAAATGACAGAGGTAGTATCTACCGCCACTAATACACAAGACAAAGGTCAAGAACTTATCAAATTCATCAAAGACACTAGAGACCTTCTCGAGACAAATCTTGATGGTGCTGATGAATATACAGTATATCTTGGTGGTAACTCCGACTTCCTCTCAACAGCAGGAAATGGTATGTATCAGTCAGATATGATTTCACTTGCAGGTGCTCAAAATGTTGCTGATG
>JAKSRH010000018.1 GCA_024403675.1 Saccharofermentans sp.
CTCGAACTGGTGGATACGATATACACCACGCTCCTCGATGCCGTGAGCACCTACTTCTTTACGGAAGCATGGGGAGTAGGATGTAAGTGTCTGAGGGAGCTTATCCTCAGGTGTAAGTGTGTTAATGAACTTACCAATCATGGAATGCTCGGATGTACCGATAAGGTAGAGATCCTCGCCCTCAATCTTATACATCATGTTCTCCATCTCAGCAAAGCTCATAACGCCAGTAACTACAGAAGAACGAATCATAAATGGTGGGATGTAGTATGTAAATCCACGGTCAATCATGAAGTCACGCGCATAAGAGAGGATAGCAGAGTGAAGTCTAGCGATATCACCACTAAGATAGTAGAAACCGTTACCAGAAGTATCTCTTGCTGGATCAAGCTCGATACCATTAAGTTTTTCCATAATATCTACGTGATATGGAACTTCAAAGTCAGGAACTACAGGCTCACCAAACTTCTCGATTTCAACATTCTCGGAATCATCCTTACCAATAGGTACAGATGGATCGATAATGTTAGGAATAACACGCATAATCTTATCAATCTTCTCAGAGAGTTCAGTCTCTTTGCTATCCAAAGCTGCCATTTCGTCAGCCATATCAGTAACCTGCTTCTTGATAGCTTCAGCCTCATCCTTTTTGCCCTGTCCCATGAGCATACCAATCTGCTTAGAGATGGAGTTACGCTGAGATCTTAAATACTCAACTCTTGTCTTGCAATCACGATATTCCTTATCAAGCTCGATAACCTCATCTACCATAGGGAGCTTGTCGTCCTGGAATTTCTTCTTAATGTTCTCTTTTACTGCGTCTGGGTTAGCACGCAGGAACTTAATATCAATCATAATATCCTCCTGATAATAAATATCATTATTTATATAAGCATAACTATACTATTGTAGCACCAATTAGTCGTTGTTGCCCCCATAATTTCCATTTGGATACTGAACTTCAGCATTCCATAGGATAAATTCTGAGAAACCAGCATCTTGAAGACCCCTAATCTGGTCGTTAATAGCCGTGTAATCATATTCCATATAATTGCCAGCACCGATATAAGCGGCAGTAAACGCCTGAAGATAAGGACGCACTGTGGCGTACCCCTCTTGGTCAGAATATTTGCGACCATTAGTTAATACACCGTACATCATGGCATATGGTTCCTTATCTGGAGTCTCATATACGGCGCCATTAAGCATTGTGCCTAGAGCATAGTGAGATGGGTAAATCATTGGACAAAGGGAATCTACACCTGAAAGGCCAACAGTTTCCCAGTCTTGACCAAGTATATCGCCATCAAGAGAACTTGTAACTGCGATACCAAAGATATCTGCCCCTAAAGGAACACCAAGAGTATCTTGAATTCTAATTCTAGCAGTCTGTAAAAAACGGTTGATTGCTTCGGATTTGGATGGAACTTCTGATTCTATTCCAAAGTAAGGTGTGGCACCTGAAGTGGTGCTTCCAGTAGGGAAACGCACATAGTCGAATTGAATCTCATCAACTCCATGGCCAATTGCTTCCTCGGCAAGGGAAATATAGTAGTCCCAGTTACGGGAATCATATGGACTTGCGAATGCATTTGAACCTTCTGTAGGGAAGTAAAGCATGTTGCCAGCACTATCACAGATTGCTCTGTCAGGGAATGTTTCAGCAAGTTTAGGATCTTTAAAACAAACTATTCTTCCGATAACTAGAATGTTGTTTTCGTGGCACTTTTGAACCACTTCGTCTATGTCGTATTGTACATATACATAACCAATTTGAAGGGCAGTCTCGTTGGTTGTATCAAAGTAAACGACACCACTTTCCTTGAGATCAATTACAAAAGCGTTTATTTCGGAGTTGTTTGCAAGCTCTATGCAGGCATCTAGGTTTTCTGCTGAACTAATATAGAGCGCGTGAATTTCGTTGTGGATATAAGGGACAGGATTTTCTGCTGGTATAAGTGGTCCCCAGTAATTATCGGCAATTTGATTTACAGGGAGGTATTCTTCAACTGTAAACGGAACTGTTGGGGTAGGGGTAGGAATGGTTTCCATGGTGCCGCTAGCTGTAGCTGCAGTTGTAGTTTTGAGATTAATGAGCGGTGCATCAGGGTCTGTCGCTGTCTTTTTACCAACGATGGATCCTATAAGAATAAGTGCAAGCATTAATGATACGCACAAAAGTATGAGAAAGATTCTTTGTAAGGCAGCAACTTTAGCCTTAGATCTTTCACCTTCCATCTTACGAGCACGCTTGTAGTCGTTTAAATCATAACGTTTGTTGTCATTAATCATAATAAGCAAATTATAATGTGATATGGGCGAAAGCGAAAGTAAAATATGATACAATTTTAGCATTAGTAAAGAAGCTAGGAGGATTATTCGTCTATGATAGTCAGAAATTGTGCCGGCGGCGTAGTTTTTTGCGGAGACGAGGTTCTTGTTATTGAGAATGATAAGCATGAGTGGGCGTTCCCTAAGGGTATTGTAAGACCTGGGGCCAACATGATTGATGTTGCTAAGGAGCGCGTGAACGTAGAGTGCGGTGTAGATGCTAGTGTTCTTGTACCATGCGGCAAGACACACTACGAATTTTATTCGGTTACTAGAAGAAAGCCAATTCACAACAATATCTCATGGTTTATTATGAAGTGCGATAAGAAAGATATTTCTTTGGACCCTGAGCAGGGTATTGTTAGTGCTAAGTTTGTTCCTGTTGATGATGCGCTTGAGTTAATTACTTATAGCCAGGATAGAACTCTTTTTATGATGGCATATCAGAGATATAAGGAGATCACCTCTTGAGCAGAAGTGAATTTTTGACATTATCACACGAAGGCAACTCCAAAATAGAGATAAAACAGTCTGTCTTTATTGGACAGGCTGTTCGTATTTATTCTCCTGAAGAAGCTGATGCATTTGTCCGTAAAGTTAAGTCTGAGTATCCTGATGCGAGACATAATTGTTATGCTTGGATTTTATCTGGTGATGTAAAAATGCAAAAGTACAGTGATGATGGTGAACCATCAGGTACTGCAGGTCTACCGCTTTTATCAGTACTTGAGAAAAGTGGCATTACAGATTGTGCCGTGGCAGTTACTAGATATTTTGGTGGAATTCTTTTAGGAAAAGGTGGGCTTGTTAGAGCTTATACTGAAGCTGCATCAGAGGCGGTGAATGATGCGGGTATTGTAAAAATTATTGAGGGCGTCAAATACAAGATGACATTTGGATATGAGGCATATGAAAAAATGTCTAGATTTGTTACTTCAAATGGATGGGAAATCACAGGTACAGAATATACTGATAATGTAGAGATGAGCTTTCTATGTCCATCTAGTTGTTCAGAAAAAATGATAGAAGATGTGATAGATATTAGTGCAGGTAAAATTACTCCAGTTAAGATTGGCGTACAGGAAATGGCAGTTACATAAATACACAAGTTTTGCCAAAAATCACCTAATTGCTAGGAGTAATATCAAAAGAAAAAACGAGGTTTTAAGTATGGAAGAATTTGAAAATATATCGAATGAAACCATAGTCGAAGAAAATATTTCTGAGGTAGTTTCAGAGGAATTACCTAAGGAGAAGAAGAAAAAAGTAAAGAAAGAAAAGAAGATAAAGTCATCCGAACCTAAAAGTTCAATAGTTCCAATTCTTGCGTCTTTCCTAGCAGCTTCTGTAATATTTTCGACAGTTCAGTCAATTTATATTTATGGTCTTACAACAGGTCGATATGGAATTATGTCCTATACTAGAAATGAAAATAAAGACGAGTCTTCTGAAAAAACAAGCAAGAATGAAGATACATCTGCTACTAATAAATTGCCAGCTCCAGAGTTTTCATTAGAGCAGGCAGCAAGTATTTATGACCCTAACAAGCAGACTCTGTCTATTCCTGAGATTGTTGATCTTGTAAGTCCAGCAACTGTTTCTATTTTTATCATTAATTCTGTTAAGGGTCAGGTGGAGACAACAGTATCGTCAGGCTCTGGATTTATTATCACAGAGGATGGTTATATTGTAACTAATGCACACGTTGTAGATGCAGTATTATCTGATGAAAATCTTAGAGTAACAGTTGATATTCCAGGTTATAGTAAACCAATAAATGCAACTATTATTGGCACCGACATTCAAACAGATATTGCTGTAATTAAACTCGATGAGGAAGGTCCTTACCCTACAGTAGTACTTGGAGATTCTGATACTCTTGTTGTAGGTGAGTTAGTAGTAGCAATTGGAAATCCACTTGGTACACTTCAGGGTACAGTAACTGCAGGCGTAGTATCTGCTTTGGATAGACAGATGAACAATAATGGCTATAACCTTGAGCTTATGCAGACAGATGCATCTGTCAATCAGGGTAATAGTGGTGGACCTCTTATTAATTCCTTTGGAGAGGTTATTGGCGTAACAAATGCTAAGATGGGGTCTGCAGAAGGTCTTGGTTTTGCAATTCCTATTTCATCCGTTACATTTGTTATTGAGTCTATTATCAACTACGGTCAGGTAATCGGAAGAACTTACCTTGGAATTTCTGTTAGACAAATTACGGAGAATTCCTACTACGGTGCTGAACCTGGCGTGTTTATCGCAGAATTAGACGAGGGTGGTCCTGGTGAAAAGGCAGGAATGAAGATAGGTGATAAGATTATTTCAATTGATGGTGTTGAAATAAATGTATCAAATGATATTATTGATGTACGTAATCAACATAAAGTTGGTGATGTAGTGGTCTTTGTTGTTGAGAGAGATGGAAAGACTGTTGAGATAGAATTAACGATTGGAGACAGTAGCGAGGCAAATGAATCCAAATAAGAGAAAAACATGGGTTAAATTTGTAGCGATGATAATAATCATTGCTATGCTTTTATCGGTAGTGGCATCAGTAGTAGTATTGATTATTAATATGAATAAGTACCCTATGTTCTAATTAGAAAAATATTGTTTTAGCATTTAAAAAGCACTTTCGTTATTGAAAGTGCTTTTTCTATTTGCATTGTTAATATTAAGGAACATCCTGAATCTTGTCTATTCCACTTTGGATGAACTCGTAAGAGTATTCGTCTTCCATTTCATTAAGGAATGCCTGATAGTTTCTCATTCTGATAAAGCTGTTAACACGGTCATACCATTCAGGCTTTTCAGAAATAGAAATCATGTAAACGATATAGTATCCGTCGTTTGTCTCAAGGAATGCCTTATCTCCAGCCTTACGATTATCTGCGAAAATCCATTCGCCAAGAATTCCATCATATTTCTCACGGTAAGTATCTGTACTATGTGTAACAGTAATACCGCCAGTAAGAACCTCATCATTATAGATGTTCTCGATTTCCATCATGTCTGTTTCAGTAGAAACATAATCATAAATTCCTTGAGCAACCATCTGTGCTTCGGAAATGGTATGAAGTTCAGAGCCATCATCTCCAGTAGTATTAACCTTGATGAATCGTACATCTCTCAGCGGTTCGGATTGTCTGTTACGAGAAACGAAACAGAGAATGATAGGGAATCCGTCACTATCGAAGAATTTAACAGTATCACCAGGAGTTCTAGAAGGATCAAAAAGCCAATCTCTGAATTCTAAGTGAGTAAAGTCAGAGTATCTAGCGTCTTTCTGAAGAGTAGAATTTGGCTGAGAAAGAAGAATTCCAGCTTCTCCTGAAAAATATGAGGATGCTACTGCTTCGAAGTTGTCTGGGTCATGACCAATACCTTCCATAATCTCATCTGCGTGAAGATTTGCAGTATTAAGGAATGCCTCATCTCTCTGTTCATAAGTAATTCGTAAAATCTTATAGTCAACCAAATCATATGTGTTGCGATCGAGCTGATATGCTTCTTCAGCCTGCTCTTCTGTAGCCTGAAGTTCTATAAGCTTTGCACCAGATGCATAATCTTCTGTAAAGTAGAGCTTAGCCAAAGTGTTCATTACAACCTGCTCATCAACTTGACTTCCAAATACACCACGGATGTATGTGTTGAGATCTACGCCAAGCTCGTCAGCCTTACCTTGGAGCCAGTCAATGTATGCACGAGCTAATGTGTAATGCTCACTACCAATCTCCAAACCGTGTTCTGTAGCGTCGTCGTAAAGAATTTGCATTGTCTGCATCTGTCTTGCTGTGAGATCTAAGAAATAATCTCTATTTGTAGCGAAATTTGGGTCATCACTCGGACTATTGAGCATTTCCTGAGTTTCTGCACCAAAGATATCAACACCATTATCAATAAGTATGTAGTGGTACATGAAACTAAACTCTGCACTATCAATATACTGTCCATTAATACTTACAGGACTTTGAAGTCTATCTTTGATGCCGGATTTATAGAAAATCGCTACAGCAAGTGCAATAAGTACAACTACAACGGCAAGAATTACGAATCCAATTCCGTTTCCACCTTTTTTCTTGGCATCAAGAGAAGCTTCTGGAGATGTTTTCTTACCAGAAAGATCAAGAAGAATAGGTGCCACTTCATTTTTGGACTTTGTCTTTTGCTTTTTTGCAAGCTTCTTTGACTGCTTTACAGTCTCTTCACCAGTTAATACATCAGGATCGATTTCTGTGAGTTCGCTTAAGGATTTCTTTTTTGAATCAATTCTTTCTGGAATTGGAACAGGAATAGGAGCAGCTTCTTCTACAGGTGCAATTTCTGTACCCTCTTCTTCTGATACCTGAACTTCTTCAGTTGCTTCTGTTACTTCAACTGAAGAGGTTTCTGTTAGAGTATTCTCCTCTGGAGTAGAGTCATTACTAACGACTACTTCAGGTTCTCTTATTTCATTGGATTCATTTTTCTTCACTTATGATTCCTCCTCGCCTGGAACGATGAGATTTATAGCATCTTTGATGCATTCTACACAAGTAGGGAGGGTAGGGCCCTCTTCTCCGTCAACGTCCAAGGTAATTAGTTCATCTGTCGATGTGGATAATCTGATCTCTTTTGCTTGTATATAAAGAACATTCTCGTTATTTATATGATCACCAATTACAAGCTTTCCAAGAAGTGGCACTATAGCGCTGATGTCCATTTTCTTTACAACGAGAATATCAAGAAGACCGTCTGACAAATCAGCCTTTGTCATTAGTTTTCTGAAGCCTCCAACGCTTTTACTGTTGGAAATGAGAAACATGATGGCATTTTCTTCATATTCCTCTCCATCAGCAACGATTTTGAGAGGAATAGTTTTGTTTATTGTAGGGATATCCTTCATGGCGGACATCCAATAAGCAGCTGGTCCAAATGCTGTCTTTAAATCAGAAGGAACAGTATATGCGACTTCTGTCATAAGGCCACCTGCTAATACATTAAGGAAATAGGAATCGCCAGCCTTTCCGCAGTCAACTCTTTTGAACTGAGGATTCATGAGCATTCTCGCGAAGTCAGATGGAATGGAAGGAAGCTGGTTAATCGATGCAAAGTCATTTACTGTTCCAGAAGTATAAATAGCTAATGGGATATCTATACCTCCAAGTTGCATACCAGTAAGAACTTCGTTAACTGTACCATCACCACCTACGGCAATAAGGTAATCATACTGAGTGACATCTGTATTTTTGGCGAAATTAACCGCATCAAAGCGACCTGCAGTGTAGTAAATGTCTGCGCGCTCCAATTTTTTCTGGGAAACAAGGTAAGCAAGCATGTCTTCAATGTTTACTCTTGCAGACTCTCTACCAGAAGATGGGTTAATAATAATTTTCAATTTTAAGCCCATTAGATGACCTCACATAATTTCATACTTATTCGACTATACTTTAACACAAATCAGTTACCCGAATATTACTGCAATGTGTTAATATTCTATCTGTAATATATTAACGGGGTAGATTCAGTATGAACAGGCTAAAAAGAGGCATTATTAAGGCTTCTGACATTATCGCAGATATTAGATTTTTTGCATTTCTTGTTCCATTTTTAACAATAATTGCAGTTTTTGCATTTTTACAAGTATATCCTGTTGGAGATAGAACGGTATTAACAGTTGATCTTTACCATCAGTATATGCCTTTTATCTATGAGTTTAGAGCGAAGCTTCTCGGAGGTCGTTCTTTGTTCTATTCCTGGAATTCTGGTCTTGGAAACGAATACTATGCTGCCTTTGCCAATTATGCGGCAAGTCCCCTTAATTATTTATGTATTTTCTTCCCTTATAAGGCCCTTCCGGTTTTTGTTGCTTTTGTTACGGCGTTAAGAGCAGGTTTAGCTTCTCTTTTTATGTCAATATTTTTGGCGTCTGAAGATTATAAGAGATATGACTTAATTACAGGTGCTTTTAGTGCTACATATGCGCTTAGTGGATGGTTTCTTACAGATTTTTGGAACATTATGTGGTGTGATGCTTTTGTTCTTTTGCCACTTATATGTTACGGATTAAAGAAACTTATGGCTGAACGAAAGTATGGTTTATATGTTATTACTCTTGCTATGTGTATTATTTCTAACTATTACGCAGGCTATTTTATTTGTCTTTTCCTTGTTATGTATTCCGTTGTTCTTTATTTCACAATGGAAGACATGGAGCGAAATGTAGTAACTTTTTTCAAAAGTGCAGGTCGATTTGCTTTAGCTAGTGCTACAGCAGGATTAATTTCTGCCTTTGTTGTTCTTCCTACATATATTATTTTGCAGCACTCTTCAGCTACAGGTGATGTTTTCCCTAAGGATTTTAATCTTACAAATGATTTGTTTGATTTTATTGGAAGACTTATGGTAAGTGCTAATCCGAATATCCGTGATGGTATGGCTAATGTAGCTTGCGGTGTGGTTGTAGCTCTTATGATTCCTTTGTTTTTTGTAGCACCAAAGAATACTATGATTTCACTTCGCCATAAAGTTGGTTATGGTATTTTGTTTACAGTAATGTATTTAAGCTTTACTAACAGAATGCTTAATTTTATTTGGCATGGTTTTCATTTTCCTAATCAGATTCCATTTAGACAGTCTTTTATAATGAGCTTTTTGATGGTTACTGCTGCGTACTTGGTAATTAGGTCTCTTAGAAGTTATGAGAAGAAAACCATAATGACGGTGATTGCGGGTGCTTTCTTTTTTCTTGTGCTTTACGAGAAAATTGGTGAGGGCGCAGAGGGTTATCAGCAGATAGGATTAACTCTTGTATTCTTGCTTGTTCAGGGCCTTGTTATTAGATTTATCAAAATGGCCCCAAGAGAGAAGCTTCATCTATGTGAAATTATTCTTGCAGCAACTATGGTTGTGGAGTCATTTGTAGCGTCTATTTTTACTATCGGATTAGTAGCAGAACATGAAAGTTTTACTAATTACGATTTCTACGGTAAAAATCGTGACATTATTAATGACTATGTAGTAAATATTGAGGGTACAAATGGTCATAGAACATTCGAGAGATCAGAAATTTATCCTAATAATATTTGTGATATTCAATCTGTATATGACGTAAAGGGAATGTCAATTTTCTCATCAACAGCAAGAGAAAGTTTTGTAAAGTACATGCGTAATTTTGGGTTCCATAATAATGGTATTAATGGACTTCGTAATCCAGGTCTTACCAGAGTAACATCATCTTTATTAGGAATCCGTAATTTTGTGCTTATTGAGAACACTTCCAAGTATCCTCATATCTTTGATGAAGAGTATAGAAGTGACGAAGTAGTTGTGTTTGGTAATCCAGATGCCCTTGCTCTTGGTTATGTAGTTGATGATGATGTAATTAATTATGTACCTGTGGAAAATAATCATGATTGCTTTAACAAGACAAATGATTGGGTAAGATCCATGGGTATAAATGATGATATGTATCTTCCTGCAAGGGCAGTTTCTATGCACGAGGAAAATGTTACATATTCCGGTAACGTTGGAAATCATCTTACATATACTGTTAGAGATGTGAATTCTGCTGCAGTATTTAAGTTTTCAGTGTCTGCTTCTGAAATAGGAACAGATGTGTATGTTTATGTAGATTCATCTAAGAGTGGAAATATCAATGTTGAGGGTGGCGTAGAAATACCATTCTCCTATGATACTAGAAGTTATCAGATGGTTTGTCTTGGTAAGTATACTGGTGAGCCAATTGAAGTAACAATGACATATTCCACACCTCAAGCTGGTGAGCTACATGTTTATACATATGAACTTAATAAAGCTGGATATGAGAAGATGATTGATACATTCTCTAAGAATTCCTTAGAAGTTACTTATTATGATGACACTACAATTAAGGGTACAGTATCTACTGATGTAGATGGATTCCTTTTATTGACTATCCCATATTCTGAGGGCTTCACAGTAACTGTAGACGGCCAGGAAGTAGAGCTTGTTTCAGTTCAAGATGCGCTTTCTGGTATTTATCTTACAAAGGGTAATCATAACGTGATTATCGAATATTCACCTAAGGGATTTGTAGGTTCCATCATTGTAACTATTGTAGGAATAGCTATGTTTATGATAGAACTTGCTGTCGTTAGATTTACAACACATAAAGAAGAGTTAGTAGTCGCTTCTGATAGTGAAGGTGAGCAGGAGGCTCAAGATGGTTCCCAAGAAGAATCTGAACCTGAAACTGAGCAATAAACAATTAGGTAATTGTTTATTTTCCTTGCTCGCATTTGCGCTCCCTATTATTCTTTTGGGGGCTGCATTGTGGTACTTGTATAATTCATCAATAGAAGATGAGGCGTACATGTATTTTACTCAGAGGTATTCTGATTTTAACGGAACCTTTTTGAATGGTTCGTATAACGAGTTTTGTGATTTGAATACAATCCGCACAATGTTGATCTCTGGACTAAGTTATGTAAAAACTGAGGCGATTAGATATGTGTTGGCATATCATTTTGATTTATTTTTCCTAATATGTTTATTGTTTAACGTAGCATCACAAAAAGTGTTTACTACAATCATGTTCATAAGAATTGGACTTTCTGCTTTTTCAGCTAACTATTTTGTCCGTAAACATATTGGTGTTAAGGGAGTATTTTCATTAGCTCTTTCAACAGCATATGCCTTGTCTGGTCCTGTATTAATTGGCACGGCAAACTCTATGGTTTTGAATTTAGCTATTGTATTTCCATTTTTGCTATCGGCGTTGGATTCGCTTGTTAGAAAAGAAACAACAAAGTCTAGAATATTACTCGTAGTTTGTGTTGCAATGACAGCAGCGTGTGGAATATACGGATTTATAGCTGGATTTATTCTTGTTATAACAGCAAGTATTTCTATAATTCTTATCGCTGTTGCTAGGGGAAATCGTTTTAAGGCGGCTATTAATGTGTGTATTTCCTATATTGTGGGTATGATGGCAGGAGCTGTATGCATAATTCCATCTATAATAGCAACAGGAGGCTCAACGGGGATATCGCAATTATTTGATAATAACACGGTACGATATAAGCTTTTTGATGTGATTGGAACTTTATTTGATGGCCGAATCCTGTCTACAGCTAGCGTGAATGGCATACCTCAGGTAGCGGTTTCTATTACGATTCTTTTCTTATATGTATTGTTTTTAATTAATGAAAGAATTCCATTTGGTGTTAAGATAACTTCTGTTATTTCTTTTGTTGTCATCTATGTTTCTATTTCTTGGTCGGTAGCAGACACTTTCATTAGTATATTTGGAAGTAGCGAAGTAGGTGTTTATTCAAGATTAATAATATTTGTAGTTCTTATGCTGTTTTACGGTGCGATATCACTCCGTAATATTGGTACTTTACGTGCAGGAGAAATTACTACAGCGGGAGTTATTTTGCTTAGTATATTGGTTGTCCACAAGGCTGTGTGTGCCGAAGTTGGACCTAGCGTATTCTCTGTGACTTTTTCTTTTGTATCAGTATTTGTATTAACTGGAATATACAAATTTATGAGTACGCATCCATCTCATCCTGCAGAAAGTGTATTTGTTTCAATTATCGTGGCAGGAATTTTCGTAAATACTATATTTATTCTGGGGCCTTCGGAATTCACTCCTGGATTTATGGTGAATAAGATAAGTAGCGAGAATGCTGAGAAGATAATATATGCTTCTGATGATAATGAAATACCTATTTTTACTTCTAATAGTAATAACGAGTATGTATTTTTGACTTCTGATGTATCATATTTTGCTAGTACAGCACCTATTCCAGATGTAGTAAATATGTCTGCTAGAGCAGCGTTACTTGATGATATTTATCTTAAAGCAGACTCTAAGACAGTTTATTCACATGGTTTTACTGATTTTGGAGAAGGGTTTTATACTCCAAAGATTCCAGGTGTAGAAGCTCAGGTTACAATAAGAGCAGAGGGCGTTGATATGACTAAGAGATACTTCGTGTACTCAGGATTTGACACACCACAAACTCTCTGTGAGCTTTATGGAGAAGATGTTGTGAATACACATTTTAGTGGCCTTTTCTTAGCAGAAATCAAGCCAAAATCAGAATCATTTAATCTTAGGCTAATAATGAATGGTGGAAATACTAGTAATGAGTTTACTCTATGGAGTGTCGATGAATATGCGCTTCAAGCATTCCGTAATAATGTAAGAGAGTTTTCAGGCTCCACTATTGATTTGAGCGATATTTCTTTGATGAGGTATCCAGATACCAAGTCATTAATTACATCTATAGATTACGATAATAAGTATATTGTAACTGACAACAACAATAGGATGCTTACGACCCAAAATGTTGCAGGTAAATTAGGCATAATTATTGATGACCCACAATCAGTAACAGAACTTACTATTAAAGTACCTTTTTATGATATGATATGCGGGCTGATTATCACTATAATCAGTGTACTTATTTGTTTGCTAACTGCACTTTTTACAGTAATCAAGAAGAAAAATACGGATGGAGGCACAGCTAATGCTGGATAAAAAGATAACTGATGGCACAGTCTTTGTTGTCTTTGATATGGAATGGAATCAACCATTCCCTGGTAAAGCATACCCATTTGAGGTCTCTTCTTTGAGTGGAGAAATTATTGAAATTGGTGCAGTTAAGTATGTTATGGAAGATGGATTACCTGTATATGCCGGAGATTTTTCCTGTGATATCAAACCAGAGAAGTATACAAAAATCCATTATCACGTAAAAAAGGTCACACATAAGACAAATGCAGATTTGAAAATGGGTGTTTCTCTTAAAAGTGGATACCAGGCATTTAGAGATTTTTGTGGTGATGAGTTTATTTTGGTTGGTTGGGGTAACTCTGATCCTGACATGCTAAAGATGAACTTAAAGTTTTTTGGTTATGAAAGCAACCTTAATTGTCAGTTTCTTGATGTACAACCAGTATTTTCATTATTTTCTGGTGAGAAGGGGCATCAAAGAAGTGTAGAGTTTGCTGTTGACTACTACAACATTCAAAAAGATGACACATTTCATAGTGCTGTAAATGATGCAAAGTACACCGGTGAAATTTTTAATAGGATATTTATTAATAATAATAAAGAGGAAGTAATAAGTGTCATAGAGAAATCAGCACTTAATCCAGATATTAAGAGAGAATATACCTGTGTAGGTAGTGAAGCTGGCTCTATGGCAGAAGCTCTCGACATGGTAATGGGATTTAATGAAAAGTGTCCTATTTGTGAAACCGTTTTTGAGAAGAAGATACAAGGGTTTAGAATCAGAAAATCTTATTATGGAATGTTCTTTTGTCATGAACATGGTGATTTTTTTGCAAGAACAAGAGTAAAACGTAATAAAGCTAAAAAGATTTACGCCGCTGCGGTGTTACGATTTGCGACACAAACGGATTATTTTTTGGTAGCTTCAAAACGTGAAGAATATGACAAATATGGACCTCAAGGAGCTCCACCACCACCGCAACCAGTTAAAGAAATAGAAGTTGTGGATGAAAAGTGAAACAAATGTGAAGAAAAAGTGGAAATCTTATGGAAAAAATCATAAAGATTTCTTGAAATTCTTCTCAACCTGTCATATAATGAGGTGAACTTTAATAGGTATATGCGCGTATACATGTGCATCACATAGAAGAAAGGCATTAAGATTATGCTTAGTAGATTAGGAAAAGTAAAAGGTAAGACAAAGAAAAGTAAGCAGGGTGTTATTCTTGTAACAATACTTTTTATCTTGGCCATTGCGCTGATTTTTATTATGTCGGCTCTCATACTTACTACAGCCACTAGAACTCGTTTGTATACTAGAGCTGAAGATAATCAGGCTAGACTTACTGTAACATCAGCTGCAGAGTCTTTTTATCAGGCTCTTTATTTGCAGGATATTACAGATAAGCAGCTTCAAGATATGAATAATAAAACAATTAGACTTGTTGCTGATGGTATTCCTGGAATGAGTAAGGATAATCCTAACAATATGACAACAGCAACTTTCAAGAAGCAGTCTGATAACACTATGATTATCAATTTTGAAACTAAAATTGGTAATCAGATAGAGTGTATCCAGATGGTTCTTGATTATGATGATCCAGATCCAGTTCAGAAAAACTTTGCACATATGCTTAATGTATCTAAGGGCGGTAATTTTGACTATATTTCTCTTGGTATGACAGTAGGCTCTTTGGGTGCTAAGTGTTCGGATGATGAACCTAATGAGTGGGAGAATGCTGGTAGCGGTTTGACCAGAGCAGATGTATCAAATAATACACTTATGTTTAGAGGTGAGGATTATACTGGTGCAGTTACTACAGGCAGTAACTATTATTATTCAGATTTCGTAACTCTTGGTGGCTTTACATGTAGAGAGTCTTACTTCTTCGGCGATGTTACTTTCTGGGGTAAATATGCTAACTACAATACAGATGATATCACTGGTGCTTCAATTACTATGAATGGTGGTAAGGTTAACTTCCTTGCAAATGATAAGAGTATTGTTCATAACGGAGCAGCTGTTAGTGCTACAAACCCAGCATCAAAAAATGAGTGGTTCCACGGTAGTGGATCAGTATGTTTCTACGATGAAGACGCTAATGCGGTTTATTTCAGTGCACCAGGTCAGAATTTGCCTTCAGGATTTACAGGTACATATAGTAGCAACACTACATTTGGCTCACAAAATCCAATGACAAATGTAACTGCGATGACTAGCGATCAGCAGAATGCTGCAAAAAATCTTAACGAGATGGATTATTACACAGTTGTAAAGAGTGATAAGGGTAATGATCTTTTGACAGGTTCTGGAATTGCAGCAGAGCATGGTTGGTATACATCATCATCTCAAGTTGATGCTGATACATCCATTAAATCTATTGATTCAGAGTTAAGTGGTGGTAGTATTGCACCTGGTACATATAAAATTACCGGTGGCACAACAATGGGTAATACAACGGGTGGATGTCCGGTTGTAAAACTTGATTTGTCCAAGGGTAAGGATTATATAATTTATATTACTGGCAATTTTACAATTACTAGTGGATACTTCGAAATAAGCGGTGGTGGCGCTAAGGATGCAAATGTATATTTCATTATTTGTAGCGGCAAGTCCTTGACTATTGGTGGTACAGATAAGTCTAATACAATTGCTGGTATTGTAAGTACTAACTGCTATAATGGTGGTACAGCTCCAGATGGAACAGATCCTATATACTATCGTAACTATGCAAATGTAAAGAATGGATCATGTCCTCATGCATTCATTTATGGTATGGGTACTAAGAGTACAGATATTAAGCCACAGGTTGAATTCGTTGGCGAGCATAGAGGCGTACTTGATGCCTATGTTGGTTTGTACCCATATAGTGATACTTTAGATGATGATGGTTCATTTAAGGTATATTCTGGAACTTCTGTAAAACTTTATGGCCGTGTTACATGTGCTCAGTTCCAGGGTGTAAGTGGTGCTAATATCGTTCTTCCATATTGTCCAGAGCCAGGTTCTGATGTAACTTCAGATGAACTTGCTCCAAAGTATTCAGATTATACAATTTACGATTTCCAGTACTATACAAAGTAATTAGTAGATTATGAGATATATTAAAACCCGCTTCAAATGAAGCGGGTTTTATTAATTTAAAAAGAGTTGTTGTTATTCAATAATGATATCTATTTTGTTACTTAATATTTGTTCAAAAATTATAAGTGCATCAGTGATAACAAGATTTTTGAATTCATTTATTGAAGCCGTATACTCATCAAGGCTTTCCGCACATACATAAACACTAGAACATTTTTGTATACAAGAATTTAGCAAGTCTTTAATTTCAAATTGTTCGAACAACTTAACACCTGAATCAATAATAATGATTGAATTAATAGAAATTTGTGCGTTAGAAACACAATCTAAAAAATTCGCTAATAATTCTCGACCATGAATACTATCAGAAGAATAATAATCGTGCTTTAAAAGTATGTTAATTCCAGATTTATCGTCAGATAGTGATTTGTCTTCTAGTATAGCAGAGAGGTAATCATTTTTTATTTTGTTCATCAAAATCACTCCTATCGGCTGATAAGAATCTCATAGATCTCTGGATAGCATTCTTGCTATTACCCCATGGTTTATCATTGTTTCTATAATCGAATTTGAGAGTAAACCACTCTACGTCGTCAATTAATGTAGCAAAGGTTGAACTGTTATTTTCTGCCAATAGTGTAACAAAATCAGATGCATCATTCTGAGAAAGTTTTGATGCTGCACATCGTAATAACATACTTGTATGAGGCAAACAATGAGCTTTTGCAGTCGAAAACTTGTTTCTGAAGTCAGGATCATGATGGAATAAATACATAATTACTTCTGTATATCTATCCATGGAATAATCGATTTTTTCGCATATAGGGCAAGTACCGATACGCTTATCGATTTTATCAGCCAAGTTATTTAGTTTGTTTTTATAATCTGATGATCTACCTTTAAGTAGAGATGCTTTGCCAGGCGCGGCATCCTTAATTTCTTTATTAATGTCTTCATAGAAATCTTTTAAATGTGTATGAAGCATAAGTCCAAGACCAAGTCTGCTTTTTTCAGCTTTATTAAGTTTGCCCATATGATTTGGGCAAAAACCAGTCTTGTTTGTAATTTTACGTGTATCAGGTTCCATAAGTGATGGTCCCAAATAGTAATCAAGGTAATCAGTTTCAGCCTTTTTAGCGAGTGAACAAAGAGGGCAGTCTGATTCTGCCTCATACGCTTCATTTACAGGAATTGTATAAATCTTTTCAATCATATAGCCTCCTTATTATGTAATAGTCTAATAGCACGAACATCTACAGCAACTATTGTAATAGAGGTGTATTCCTCAATAGCACTTCCTATTTTCTGTTGAGCTTCAAGGAGCACTGCTTGAGCATCAAACCCATAAAGTAAAGCTAAATCAATAGAGAAAACAACACCAATGGTTCGATTTTCAGTCTTATAATTAACCACACCGCCTATGCCCGGAATATCTTCTAGGACAATTTTTATCAAATCGAGCATAGCATCATCTGAAATAGAGTAAGATCCAAGTGATGAAAACGTAGGTCTTACCATAGTTCTTTCTGCATCATTTACATAAGCAGAGCTACCATTATGCTCAAAATCAAATCTTTGTCTTAGTTTATTCAGTGGATCAGTAAAGTATCCTGAGAATTCATGCTTGATTTCCATTGTTGGAACAGGAATAGTGTGCATACCCTCTGTTAGTCGAGTATTTCTAGCACTACGTCTTTCTTCCTCTGTGGAAACATCTTCAATTCGAATGAGCATGGAAGGTGGATTGAGCCAGAGATTCGTAGTAATTTTGGATAGCATCGAATCAGAAGTGCCCAAAATCATGAGAGCAGCAGGATGTGACTCTACCAAAGCACGTCTCATAACAGATGATCTAGTTGGATCAACAAAAAGCGCCTGCCTTACGGACTCCATTTTAGTTGGAGCTTTTTTGGCAGACGTTCCTGCGACAATACGGCTACCATTAATTAGCAAACCGTCGTCAATAATAAAATCAATATCATTTGCGCGAGCTACAGAGATTGCTCTAGTACTTTTACCTGTACCAGATTGACCAACGAAAGCAATAACTGCAATCTTGGATAGAGCTTCTCTAGTGAGTGTTTCTGAAGAAAGAATATCCTCAATGGATTTCTCAACGGACATTCTATGGATTCGGGCTTCTTGATAAAAATCAATTTTTTTCAAAGTTGAACGAAGTTCCGGAATAAGAACACCTCTTCTAGTTGGTTGATTATTCTTTTTCTCGTTCTCAGAAGCCATATTTAATCCTTAGTTATCCCAAGTAAAGTAGTAATCTTGAACATCCTCATTTTCTTCAAGCATATCAATCATCTTTTCGATAGATTCGATAACAGCTGGATCTGTAACCTCAGTAGGTGTAATAGCAACAGGGCCACAACTTGCATCTACAAAAGTATAGCCTTTTGCTTCGAGAGCATCTTTTACAGCATAGTAATCATCTGGTGTAGTCTGAATCTCATAGCACTCTTCATCAGGTACGAAGTCGGAAGCACCGCAATCAAGAGCATCTTCCATTGCCTGATCCTCATCCTCAAAATCTTCTCTAGAAATAAGAATAATACCTTTTTCTTCAAAGAGATAACTAACACTACCGTCAACACCCATCTGTCCGCCATACTTGGAGTAGATGTGTCTAACATCAGCAGCTGTTCTATTACGATTATTAGTAAGAGCTTTTACCATGAGTGCAACTCCACCTGGAGCATATCCCTCATAAGTAATCTCTTCATAATCATCTCCAGAACCAGCACCAGATGCTTTCTGGATAGCACGTTTAATATTATCGTTAGGCATATTTGCAGCCTTTGCTTTTGAAATTACATCCTTAAGTCTGGAGTTTCCTTCTGGATCAGGACCACCAGCCTTGACTGCAACTGCGATTTCTTTTGCCATTTTTGTGAAGATAGCGCCCTTAGCTGCATCTGATGCTTCCTTCTTACGTTTAATATTATTCCACTTGGAATGACCTGACATAATAACCTCCGATTTATTAATAATTATAAACAAACTTCATAATAGAATATCTTATAATGACCAAAATAACAATTAGGATGAAACCATAGATGATACTATTATCATCTTTTTTCTTACCTTTAAGAGTAGCTCTTATCAATCCATAGATAACTGCAAAGCAAGAAATCTCAATAATTGATGTAATTACAGTACCTAACTTTGTAAAAATAATAGTGTAATCACAATTAAAGAATAAACCTAGTAAAGTAGCATCTGCAAACAAGTCACTTTTGTTATAGGTTTTATGAAATAAAGAAAATATCAATTTGATAACAAAGCATCCTAATGACAGTAAAGCAATAGAAATAGTAATTGAGAGAATATGGTTAGTAACTGATGCGTTATTACGATAGTTTGTAATGATTGTAGATATGAGTCCTGATACAACTGAAATAAGTGAAAGTTGAATGAAGCCTTTTTTGGTATCGTGATATATCATCATCGCAGAAATTGAAACGCAACATGCAACCAAAAATAAAACGAAATTAAATAGTAATGTGAGATAAAAAACGCTTGGCTCAACAATAACAAATGCTGTTTCAATTCTAGAAATGGCAACAATTAGGAATACAAGACCTGTAAAGCTTTCGATTCTCGCATATCTAGAAGGTACAGGGGCACCACAATATCTGCATTTACCTTTGAGGAAAAGCCAACTAAAAAGAGGAACTAAGTCCTTAGCAGTCAAGGTGTGTCCACAACTCATGCACATGGAATGTCCTTTAACAATAGTTCTGCCTTCAGGAATACGGTAAATTACTACATTCAAAAAGCTTCCAATGATAATTCCAAAAATTGTAGCCCAAACGGCAAAAAATACATATAAAAACAAAACTATGCTATTCATTTCCTCTTCAAACGACCTCACTATAAATAATAAATATCAAATATTATATAACATTTACAAACATGCTACAAAGCCTTGTAAATGACAAAAAGAATTAAGAAATGCTTGTTTTTTGACCTAGCATGTTGTATAGTTTTAGAGATTTATATGGGGGAAACTATGCTTAATTCTACCAAATTTTCGTGTAGTTTTTCGCTTTTTATAGCACCGGTTGGGGGTGCGAACGGAGGATATAATGAAAAGATTAGGTGACATTCTCATTGAGAGTGGGTTCCTTACCGCTGCTGAGCTTGCTGAAGCACTAAGTGTTCAGAAAGAAAGCGGAAAGAGACTCGGTGAAGTAATTACAGAGATGGGTCTTATGTCAGAATTTGACATTTTGAGAGCTGTTTCTAGCCAGTACAATTATCCAATCATTGACCTTACATCTATCGAAGTGGATCCAAAGGCTATGGCACTTCTTGATGAGAAGTATTGTACTGAGAATACAGTAGTTCCAATTGGTTTTGATGATGAAAAACTTGTTGTTGCTATTGATGACCCACTTAATATCCTTGTTCAGGATGATCTTCAGTTTAGAACTGGTTATGACATTGTTCTTATGCTCGCAACAGGTTCCGGTATCATGGATACCATTAAGGTTAACTATGGTAGAGCAAATGCATCAGAAGCCGCTACTGAGCTTGATGCGGACTTTTCAGCTGATGAGATATCAGGTATTAGTGATGAAATCGCTGATGCAGTTAATAGTGCACCAGTAGTTAAGCTTGTAAACTCTATGATTGAGTTCGCTATTAGAGCAGGTTCATCTGATATTCATATCGAGCCAATGGAGGATAGAATTCGAGTTCGTATTCGTATCGATGGTGTAATGCAGGAAATCATGAGTAACCCTGTTTCTGCAAGAGAAGCGATTACAACACGTATTAAGATTCTTGGTGGTATGAACATCGCAGAGAAGCGTATTCCTCAAGACGGTCGTATTCAGACAGAGATTAATGGAACACCTGTAGATATGCGTGTATCTATCCTTCCTACAATTTGGGGTGAGAAGACCGTTATTCGTATCCTTGCTAAGAACGATGGTAACTTGAATCGTAAGTATTTGGGTATTAGTGACCATAACAATGAATTGATTAATAAAATCATTAAGGTTCCACAGGGAATCTGTCTTATCTCCGGTCCTACTGGTTCTGGTAAGACAACAACACTTTATACACTTCTCGCAGAGAAGAATGATCCAGAGACAAATATTATTACTGTAGAGGACCCAGTCGAGATTCGTATCCCTGGTCTTAATCAGGTACAGGTTAATTCTAAGGCTGGTATGACATTTGCGTCAGCACTTAGATCTATTCTCCGTCAGGACCCTGATATTATTCTTGTCGGTGAGATTCGAGATGGTGAGACAGCAGAAATCGCCATGAGAGCTGCTATCACAGGACACTTGGTATTTAGTACTATCCATACAAATGATGCTGTTTCTTCTATTAACAGACTTATCGATATGGGCTTGGAGCCATACATGGTTTCTTCAGCTCTTGTTGGTGTTGTATCTCAGCGTCTTGTTAGAAGAATTTGTACAGGTTGTCGTAAGGCATATGACCCAGATGAGTATGAGTCAGAGAAGCTTAACCTTGAGCCAGGTCAGAAGATTTATAAGGGTGAGGGTTGCTCAGATTGTAACGGTAGTGGTTATAAGGGTCGAATTGCTATTCATGAGATTGTTGTTATTACAAAGGGCATGAAAACTCTTCTTGAGAAGCGAGCAAGTGAAGATGAAATGAGACAGCTTGCCGTGAAGGAAGGAACACAGATGCTTGCTGATTCAGCAGCAGCGTTGGTACTTGAGGGTATCACAACATTACCAGAGCTTAATAGAGTTGCATATTCTATTGACGGATAAAAGGAGGAATAAACAGTGGAAGAATTCAGTTTGACAATGGATGCCATCCTAACAGAAGCTGTGAGACGTGGAGCGTCTGATACACACATTACTGTTGGATTGCCACCTATGATCAGAATTAGCGGTCAGCTTATGCCGCTCAGCAACCAGATTCTTACAGAGGAAGACACAGAGGCTCTTTGTAAGTCTATGATTGACAAGTCAAGACAGCAGTACTTGGCAGAGAGAGGAGAGATTGACTTTTCCTACGTTGTAGCAGACTACAGCCGTTTCAGATGTAATATCTATAAGCAGCGTGGATCTTATGCACTTGCTGCAAGAACTATTACAAATGATATCCCAACATGTGAGCGTCTTGGTCTCCCACTCCTTTTCAAGGAACTTGCTTTGAAGCCACGTGGACTTATTCTTGTTACAGGTCCTACAGGTTCTGGTAAGTCTACAACACTTGCTGCTATGGTTGGACATATTAATAGTGTTAAGAAGTGTCACATCCTTACTCTTGAGGAGCCTATCGAGTATCTTCACAATCATGGTGAAGCTATGATTAACCAGAGAGAAGTTCATGAGGATACACTCTCATTTGCGAACTCTCTTAGAGCTGCTCTTCGTGAGGACCCAGATGTTATTCTCGTAGGTGAGATGCGTGACTTGGATACAATTAGTACAGCTATTACTGCAGCTGAGACAGGTCACTTGGTATTGTCTACACTCCATACATCAAGTGCTTCCGACACAGTAAACCGTATCATTGACGTATTCCCACCTCATCAGCAGGATCAGATTAGAGTTCAGCTTGGTTCTATTCTTGTTGCAGTTATCTGTCAGACACTTGTTCCTAAGATTGCTGGCGGACGTTGTGCTGCATTCGAAATTATGCTTGCTAACGATGCTATTCGTAACAATATTCGTGAAGGTAAGACATATCAGATTGATAGTTCTATTGCAACAAGTCTTGCATCTGGTATGTGTCCTCTTGATTTCTACCTCGCAGAGCTTGTTAAGAATAAGATTATTTCTAGAGAGGTTGCTATGGAGCGTTGTAGAGTTCCAGATGATCTTAAGCGTTATATCAATAACGTAGGTGGACCTGCTAATAGCCCACTCTTTGGAGATCTTGATTTCCAGTAATCAAATTTTATTACTAAAATAAAATAGGAGGAAATAATATATGCCTAATTTCAGATATCAGGTTCTGGATAGCAACGGAAAGAAAACAACCGGTGTTATTGATGCGGCTACTATCGCAGATGCTTCTAGAAAGTTAAAAGCTGACGGTAAGTATATCGCTAATATTGAACTTGATCATGGCGACAGCTTGATGAATATGGAAATTGGTCGTAAGAAGCTCAATA
Source organism: Saccharofermentans sp. (assembly GCA_024403675.1). Classification (GTDB taxonomy): domain Bacteria; phylum Bacillota; class Clostridia; order Saccharofermentanales; family Saccharofermentanaceae; genus Saccharofermentans. The sequence goes on from JAKSRH010000018.1 coordinate 23,029, forward strand.
CAAAAGAGCTCGTTCTTATTACCCGTCAGTTAGCATCATTGTTGTCCGCCGGTATTACAGTCGTTCGTTCTTTGGATATGCTCTATCAGCAGGTTGATTCAAAGCAGTCTAAGAAGTGCGTAGGAGAAATCTATGAGGCTATTCAGTCAGGACGTACACTTTCTGAAGCCTTCAGAGATCAAAGAGAGGTACTTCCATCTATCATGGTAAGTATGGTATCAGCAGGTGAGGAGTCTGGTCGACTTGACGAGATTATGAGTAGTCTTGCGGAGTATTTCCAGAAGCAGTCTAAGTTGAAGAATAAAGTGTCTGCAGCTATGGTTTATCCGAAGATTCTCTTCTTCCTTACAATTGCTATCACAGTTGGTCTTCTTACTTTCCTTGTTCCTGGTATTGCTCAGACAATTAGGGACTTGGGTGGTGATTTGCCAGCACTTACAAAGGCAGTTATGGCTGTTTCCGATTCGTTGGTTAAGTATTGGTATGTATACGTAATTGTCGTTGCTTCGGCTGTATTCCTTTTTAAGGTGTGGAAGAAGTCAGAAAAGGGCCATGCTCAGTGGGATATGATGATGCTTCGTATACCTGTTGTAGGAAAGGCTACAAAGATGAATGCTGCTGCAAGATTTACAAGTACAGTTTCAACACTTCTTAAGTCAGGTATTTCTGTTCTTCAGGCAGTTGAGATTACAGGTAGCTCACTTGATAACGTAATTCTTGAGAAAAAGTTAGCAGAGGCAAGAGTTGATATTCGTAAGGGTACAAGTCTTTCAAAGTCTATCAAAGGTATTACTGAGTTCCCTCCAATGATTTACGCAATGACAGCAATCGGTGAGGAGTCAGGTACTCTTGATACTATTCTTGAGAAGGCATCTATCTTCTTTGAGGATGAGGCTGATGCCGCAACAGCAAAGATGACATCTGCTATTGAGCCAATTATGCTTATTTTGATGGCTATTCTCGTAGGTACAACAGTAGGTGCTATCGCTATGCCAATCTTCACAATGGCACAGTTCATCGGTTAATGAGGATACGAAAGGAGTTGTAATAAATGGCAATTAATTTAACTACTAGTACACAGAACCTTGTACTTGATATGTCTACATCAGAACTCAAGCTTGCAGTTGGTTCTTTCAATCGTAAAACAGGTATTGTAATGCTTGAGAAGGTTGGTGTTGTTCCACTCGAGCTTGATAGCATTTCAGATGGTGCAATTTCTGATTCTTTTGGAGTTGAGATGGCTCTTAAGCATGCTCTTGCTAGACTTCAGATTAGCAGAGTTAAGAATACAATTATCACAACAGATGGTTCTTTCATGCATACAAGAGATCTTGAGCTTCCAAAGGTTAAGGATGAGCAGCTTAAGGATATGGTTAAGTATGAGATTATGGGTCAGGGCACAAATAAAGATATGTCCATCGATTATCTTGTATACGGTACAAAGAAGGATGATGAGACACAGGCTGATAAGCTCTTGGTAAGAGCTACTGCTGTTCCAAAGGATACAGTTACTGACTTCAGAGACTTCCTTAAGAGCATGGACTTGTCACCAGTGGCAATGGATTCCAATCCTAACGCAATTAGAAAGCTTTTCCACGAAGGAATTATCAATGGTAATGTAAATATTACTCAGACAACTTTACTTCTTATTGAGCTTTCTGGTACAACAACTACTATTACTATTTTGGATAAGGGTTTCCCTGTTCTTTCAAGAAGACTTCAGTTTGGTCACTCAAATATTAGATCTGTAGCAGAGTCTCTTAAGAAGATTCAGGGTGGTACAGATAATCAGTCTTCACTCGCTAAGAGACTTAACATTACAAAGTCCGATTCTGAGGCTGCTGTTCCAGTAGAGGATATTGATGTATGGCACGAGACTGTTGCTGAGACACCTTCTCTCCAGTCTGCTGTAAACGCCTTCTTTAAGTCTTTGACAGATGCAGTTTCAAGAACAGCACAGTTCTCTATCTCTAAGTTCCATATTGATAGCATTAGCACATGTTTCCTTTATGGTTCTGGAGCAGGATATAAGAAGATTGATAAAGAGCTTTCACGTCAGCTTGGTACACAGGTAGAAGTACTTAATACAGTTAGTACAGTATCTGGTCCAAGAGATTTCATGCTTCCACAGTTCGTTAATTGCTGCGGTGCACTTATCCGTGAAGATTAATAGGAGGGAATAAAGATGGCATTATTAGGATCCAGTAAAGGTATATCAAAGAAAGATATTAACTTCTTTGAAGAATATACCGCTGCGGCTAAAAAGACAGCTAGATACTTAGCTTACTTTATTTTTGCTGCTCTTGTAGTTATTGCTATTTTCGTAGTATGGTGGTTTATTGCTTTCTTGCAGAACAATGCAATTAAAAAGGATATCACTGCTATGGAGGAAAGACTTGCTAGTGAAGAGTTTAAAGATGTAGAGATTCTTGCAGCTCAGTATGAAGCTGATCTTACAAACAAGAACCAGCAGCTTTATGCTATGTCAAGCATGAGAAACTTTGTAGATAGAAAGACATATGCAAATCCTGCATTGCTTGATTTACTTATGGATAGTATCCCAACTGATGCTTACATTCAGGCATATGAATTGAATGGTGATAAGTTCACAATTCAGGGACAGTCATTTACTGATTATAGTGCTTCAAACTTGGTTGCTATTTTCCAGGATGAGCAGAATGTATTCAATTCAAGTATCCCAACAACTATTGATGTAAATAGAGTTAATGGTGTGATGGTTATTAACCCTGACGGAACAGTAGATCCAATCGATTGTTACTATGACTTTAAGATTGTTGGTAGTCTTACAAATACTGTAAACGTATCAATTTCTTCTTATGCAAATATCAATGGTGAAATTATCGCTCTTGGAGGAGTTGTTAATAAGCAGTATAGCTATGGTGATTCTTACATTAATGATGAAGTAAACACTTTCACATATAATGGTACAGAATATACTCTTACTGGTATTAGAGTTAACAGTGCTGACTTGGCTCCTGATGCACTCAGTGAAATCATGTCAACAGGAACACATAGAATTAAGAATCTTACAGGTGATGTAAGTGTTACTTATTACTATAGTGTTGTTGTTGCAGCAGAAGAGGAGGGTGAAGCATAATGGGTAACTTAGGTCAGAGAGAGAAATACGGTATTGGTCTTGTTGCTGTATTAATTGTTGCTTTTGTAATTTATTTTGCAGGTATTAGAAATTTACAGGCAAAAAAGGTAGAACTTGAGATTCAGCGTGCTGATCTTCAGACACAAATTGATACACTCCAGGCTCTTAAAGACAATAATGATGTAACACAGGCTAACATTAAGGCTATTACAGAAGAAATTAAGGAAATCGAAAAGACATTTATTCCAGTACTAAATACAGAATCAATTGAGCAGTATGTATTGAAAACTTTTGAAGAAAATGGTGTTGTATATCTTAATACTGTATCTACAGCAACAGTGCCAACTGATAACATCATCTTGCCAAATGGAGCTGCTGCTAGTGAGTCTTTACAGGTACTTAGAGTAAAAGTTCAGTTTGCTACTAGCGACGGATTTAACTTTGGTCAGTACAACAAGACTCCAGATTATATGGATTTTGCTAACCGTGAGATGGTAACTGAGCTTATCGATGGTCAGTATTCTGGTGGTGAACCAATGGTTCCATATAATGAGAAGCTTCCATTAGATGATTACTTGGCATTTATTAAAGCTGTAAAGGAAATCGAGAAGACTGGAATTCCTGAAGGTGCAGCAGAAGGAACACCTTCAACTTGTGTAAAGGTTAATTCTATCTCTATGGAATCTGACGGTGGATATATGCTTTTGACAGCAGAGATTGATTTCTACTCTGCAATCTTGAGTGATAGACTTTCTACTCCAGATTTTGGCGCTCCATATATTACTTGGAATGGAACACCAGTATCACAGATTGGTACAAAGGGTGAAATGGGTAGAAGACTCCTCTTTATTGAGTCCGAGTCCGATTGGAATTATATTATGCTTGTTGAGTCTGATGCAATTCACAAGGATCGTCCATTTGCAGCTTACTGGTCTAATCAGTTGTTTGATCAGATTGTGTCAGAGTCAGGTGATTTGGCTGGTGTACTCTTGGGTGGTCTTGAGGAAGAGGTTGTTCCTGAGATGCCAGAAGAAAATTGATTCTAGCAATTTCAAAAGATTATGGAGAAATTGTGAAAAAAGTATTGCATTATTTCAAATGCGTGCTATAATGAATTTACAAACTCAATAAACCTTTTACAGGAGGAAAAAATCATGAAGAAGATTCAGAAGACAAAGAAGGGTTTTACACTCATTGAGATGGTACTCGTTATCGCTATCATCGTTATCCTTGCTGCAGTTCTCGTTATGAACATCAGCACATACCTCAACAGAGCTAAGAACGCTGCTAAGTCCGTTAAGGAGCACAACAGCTCTATCTCTGATGTAGTTTCTGCAATTGATGCAAACACATAATTGAGATAAACAATTATGAAAATTAAGGTGGAGATTCAATCTCCACCTTTTTTTATACAAAATATTAATTATTGATAAATATGGCAGAAATGTGAAAAAAATGTAGAAAAAAATGCAAATAATATATTTGAAAAATTTGAGATTCCTTGTATAATACATTATAGAGTTTTTAGGTATCCTAATTTATTATTTTTTTGAGGGGATCAAATGAAGAAGATTAAAAAGAATAAAAAGGGTTTCACTCTTGTAGAGCTGGTACTTGTTGTTGCTATAATTGTTATTCTTGCTGGTGTATTAGCTTTGAATATTTCAGGTTATATTGATAGAGCTAAGAATGGAAAAAAACAGGTTGAATCTGGTGTGTCTGAATATTCAGGAAAGATTCAACCATTGGAAGCTAGCGTTAAAGGCTATGGATTCTAATTTGCCACTGGAGGTTCAGGTATGAAGAGAATATTGAAAAAAAATTCCAAAAGAGGATTTACTCTTCTTGAGGTTATGCTTGCTACATGTATTATGACTATCGTATCAGTAATGATTATGAAGGGCTTCCTTAGTACAATGAACTTTGCTCATAATAATAATGTTTATAACAAGATGGGTGCAAAAAACTATAATAATGCTCTTGGTAGAGTAAGTAGAATGGTTGCATATGATAATGGTGATGAACTTCAGGATCGAATTAATTATCTTAGAGTAAGTTCTAATTATACTGATTCTTACACAGTGACAGGTGGTGCAATTGGCTCTGGAGCTGTTGTTAATACTTTTAGCTTTGAGGTAAAACATTGGAAGTATGATGATGTTTCTGGTGTTAATGTTAGTCCTGGAGCGAATGGTGAATATAAGGAAGCATCTGTACTTGCAAATAGACATTCATTTTTTTATCAGCCAACAGCACTTGATTGTCCAGTAGCCAAAGAAGCTGGTGTAATACATGAAGTTAGATATTGTGAAAATCCTGCAAATAGCGCCCAGAATGGTTGGTATTGTGTAGAAGATGGTTGTTCAGCACAATTTAATGGAAAGATTGCTTAATAAGGGGATATAAAAATGAAAAGAATTGGAAAGCGAACAAAAAAAGGTTTCACACTTGTTGAAATGTTGCTTGCTATAGCGATTACTCTTGTTATTAGCATATTATTTGTAAATCTTATTATTGCTGTAAAAGATTCATTTTACAGAGTATACAATGATGATGATTCTACAGATATTGCGGCTCTTTATGCCCAAGCTCTTGAGAATCAGATGATTTACGATTCTCAGAATGGTAATGCAAATACATATAGAATTTCTCCAACTGACTATATTCTTGTTACATATGATGGTTCTACTGAAACGGATACATTTGGATTCCGTGCACTTACAGATTTCAATGTAAATAAAGATGGAGTATACAAATGGAGAGTATATTTACAGGTAAGAACTGAATCAGATGGTGTGACACTTGCTAAGACAGATGCAGCTGGAAATAAGGTTGCTCCTGGTACAGTGCAGTACACATTATATGTTGTTGATAATTATTATGATCCAGGTAAGTTAGTTCAGACATATACAGGATCTTTTTGGCTTCCTGATCACTTAGGTTTTGCTACCGGAGATACAGAATATACAGTAACAGTTGGTTCTGAGTCTTATGAGGCAAAATTCAAGTCTGGAGATAATAAGACAGAATACGGTTTTACTCCTAACACTCTTATAATATCTGAGAAAACAACTGCTGACGATGTAGAGGATGATGAGTAATAATTATTTTAAGACAGTCAGAATTTAAAGGCCTTCGAATAGAAGGCCTTTTTTATGTAATGAAAACTTATATATGATAGAATTCAATTACTAAAAATTGCAGGTGCTTATATGAACTATAAAGTAAGTTTAGATTTTGGAGGCAGTTCAACAAAAATTGTCTGTATGAACGGAAATGAAGTAATTTATAAGGGTATTATTTACTCTACTTCAAAAAAGTCAGCCTTCGATAGATCAATAGAATCAATTAAACAAAACACCAAAATTGATTTAACAAAAGTTGAATACATTAATATAACAGGAGCTGGTGAATCATTTTTTGAAGATGAATATAATGGATTTAGATTAAATCATATTCAGGAATTTGGTGCGACAAGTTTAGGTGCACTTTTCTTAGCTGATATAGATGAAGCTATTGTGGTAAGTATGGGAACAGGAACCGCTTTCTACAAGACTAGAAAAAATGAAGTTACTCATATAATTGGAACAGGTGTTGGCGGCGGTTCTTTGTGTGGACTATCTAAGTTATTATTTGAGAATTTACCCATCGATGAAGTAGATAAATTAGCCATGGAAGGGGAGGCAAACAATGTTGATTTGACCATTGGCGATATATCTAATGGTGATATGCCAGGTCTTCCAGAGGACTTAACTGCTTCAAATTTTGGCAAGGTGGTTGGAAATAGCGAGAAAAAAGATATTGCTGCAGGGCTGTTTAATATGGTTTTTCAAACGATTGGAACAATGACTGTGATGGCAATAAAAAATACTGGAATACAGAATGTAGTATTGACAGGACAAGTAAGCACACTAAATAGTTGCATGAGAGTGCTTAATGATTTTAATAATTTCTATGGAACTAATATAATAGTTCCTGATAATTCGACATATGCAACTGCTATTGGCGCATGTCTTCTCGGAGAATAAGGGGTATTTATGTTTTTACTTGGGTCAGTAAAGGATGACAACAAAAGAGCATACGAATTAGACTTTTTAAGAGGAATTGCAATTGTAATGATGGTGTTCATGCATTTCTCATATGATGTCAGATATGAGTTCGGAACAAATGCTTTTGATTATTTGTCGACAGATAGATTTTGGACGTTTATCCATCCTATTATTACGGGATTGTTCGTAAGTCTTTCAGGTATTTGTTGCACTATGTCTAGAAACAATCTTAAGAGAGGCCTTAGGTTGTTGGGAGTTGCTTTACTTTTTACATTAGGAACAGTTTTTATTTACAATGTTATGGGAATTGATGTTTTAATTCTTTTTAATGTATTACATGTGTTAGCGATTTCCACTTTAGTGTATGCATTGTTTATTTTTATTGAAAAAAAGACCAACATGAATTATATGGGCATGACTTTAGTGATAGGTCTTATTGGTCTTTATATCATGCTTTTAAATAATGAATTGTACAGATATGATTACACTACAAATAATTTGCTATTCCTTCCTGTAGGTATTCAAATAAAAAATACGCCATCAATGGGTGATTACATGCCACTTATCCCTTGGATGGGAGTGTTTCTGGTTGGATCTGTAATCGGAAGAACATGTTATAAAGATAAGAAAACACTTTTCCCAACTAGCAATAAATTAATAAGAAAAATAACGGGCCCATTTGAATTTTTGGGAAGACATTCATTATTAATTTATCTTGTTCATCAGCCAATAGTCTATGGTGTACTATATCTTATTTATTTAGCATTAGGAAAAGTTTAAATGCAGAAACTGGATAAAAACAATCGTTACTATATAAGCACATTAAGTATAGCGTTAAACATCACTTGCATTGTGTTGTTGGCGGTAGCATCTGTGTTTTTCTATATAATGCCTGCTAGAGTTTTATCCAATGAGATAATAGATAAGTATGCAAGAGATATATTCCCTATAGTTGCATTCCCATTTAATACAATTTCGAATATATTTATGCAATCATTAACAGAACTATTCGCAGTTGTTGGAGGCATATTTCTTTTTGTTTTTATAATAGTATTTGTAATAAAAGCAATTGTTTATTTGATTAAGGGTGGATTTAGGGGCTTTTTTAAGTACACATTAAAGCGTGTAAGAATTGTTCTTACTCTAGTCCTTGTAGGGGTAATTATTTTTCAATTGATGATAGGCATTAACTATAATAGAACCCCTGTTAGTGTGGCTTTGAATCTAGATGGTCAAGGTTATTCCTGCGAGGATTATATAAACGCTCTCAATTGGGCATATAGCGAGATGATTATGGCTCGAATGGAGCTTGGCACAGACTATAATGGCGTTGCTCATATGGATACAAACTTTGAGCAAGCAGTTCGTGATGCCAATGGAATTATTCTAGGGATGGATGATTATTTTGATTTGGGAATATCTCCAAATTTCGTAAGGGCAAAACCTGTTATGTTAAGTTATGTTTGGAGTTACACAGGTATATCTGGATTTTATGATGCACTTCTTGGTGAAGCTAATTTAAATGTAGATTATATGGATATTTTGAATTTCCCTGTAACGCTTTGTCACGAGATACTTCATGCCAAGGGATATTCACGTGAATATGATGCCAATACTGCAGCAGTGATTGCTTGTATAGAATCACCTAGAGCAGATTTTAGATATGCTGGTTATTTTTATGTGTTTATGAATCTTTATGGTGCAGCTTCTGGTTATGCTGAGCACGAGGGAATTGAATTACCAGATTATTTTAATAGGCCTGAATTTGATATGGTTAGAAATGATATTAAGGCTTCTAATATGTACGATGAGACTTTGGAGTGGAATTGGTTAACGGATTTTATTAATTCTTTTTCAGAGGATGTAAACGATACATATCTAAAGTCCAATAATCAGGCTGGTGGAACCGAAACTTATAAAGTACCAAGTAATATATACGTAGATTTTTATTACACATATGTTCCGGAGGCGTAAATGGTTCGCGTTGAATTAATTGGACATGAGCATTTTTACGGGTTAACAGATGTTTTGCGTCTGTTTTGGACTGGTGTGTCAGAAAATAGAGATGAGGGTTATGTATCTACATTAGAAGGTCCAGATATCACGATTATAAGCGAAGCAAAAGATGGAGTGGTAGTTACTTACCAGAAGGGCACAACGCCATCTACAGAGGATAACAGAAGCGATTTACCTATTAATCGTGAAGTTAAACGTTCTCTATATATTTTCCTTCAGAAATTAACAGGCAGAAGCTATCCTTGGGGAAGCCTAACGGGTATAAGACCTACTTTGGTGGCGGAAGAAGAGAACTATAATGCAAAGGAACTTTCTCGAAAGTATTGTGTGCGCGAGGATAAGGCAGAACTTGCTTGCAAAACAGCACTAAAGGAAAAGGAAATTTTAGACAAAATCCCAGAAGATACATTGGGAATCTATGTTGGGGTCCCATTTTGCCCATCAAGGTGTGAGTACTGTTCCTTTATATCTCAAGACATAGTTAAGCATATGGATAGATTGCCACTTTATGCTGCAGCGCTTGAGAAGGAAATACGCATGGTAGCTTCTCAAATAAAGAAACCGGTAAATTCAGTGTATATGGGTGGTGGTACGCCAACTGTTTTTGATAATAAAGAATTTGGCCAAGTAATATCTGTTATTAGAGAATATATTCCAATGAATTCTGATACAGAAATTACGGTCGAAGCTGGTAGGCCAGATACTCTTAATGAATATAAGCTTGATGCTATGCGTGATGCTGGGATAGAAAGAATTTGTATCAATCCTCAGACAATGAATAGCGAGACATTAAGTAAGCTTGGTAGACGACATACAGCAGAAGATGTTATTCGTATGTATGAGCTTGCTCGCAGTAAGGGATTTACAAATATTAATATGGATCTTATTGCTGGACTTAAATACGAGACAGAAGATGATTATTTAGCATCGCTTAATAAGGTTATGGAATTAGAGCCAGATAATATCACTGTACATACCCTTTATAAGAAACGTAGAGCGGTAATGACTATAGATGATGTAATGGACTTAGAAGGCACTAGAAGGGGCACTGACAAGGCTGTAGCTGAAGGATATGTATCTCTTATGAGCCATGGGTATGAGCCCTATTATATGTCCAGGCAAAAGGATACAGGTCATGGCCTAGAAACTACTGGATTCTCTAAAGCTAATAAAGCGTGCTATTATAATGTAGCTATGATGACTGATAAACGTAGTGTTTTATCTTTTGGCGCAGGTGGCGTTAGTAAGAGAATATTTGATCAAGGTCGTCTAGAAAGATGCCCTTGCATTAAAGATGCCATGGGTTACATTAATAGTGTTGAGCAGATGGCTGAACGTAAAATAGCTTTTTTTGAAGGGAGTTGTTACTTATGAAGTGTCCTAGATGTTTCACCGAAAATGACAACAGAACCATATGTAAAAAATGTGGACTTTTATGTGATGAATGCTATGGTTGTTCTCTGAAA
>JAKSRH010000019.1 GCA_024403675.1 Saccharofermentans sp.
AGCCACGTCCCAAAGCTACCACGTAAAGTCTTTCGACAAATCCACCTACACCTGGTTCAGATGTAACTTGAGGCAAAGCAGATTGAGAAACAGTAGTACCAAGTGCCGGCTTTATTATAGTCTTACACACAGTGCATACTTGAGCATTTGTCATAGTCGCTGGAGCACCTGGTCTATGTCCTGTGGCAGAACCAGATATCACTCTTGTATTTTTATATCCACATACACATGTAGCTGATTCAGTTCCATTTTGTGTGCATGTGGCATTATTGTTAGAAACATACGCAGAAAGAATATGATTTTCTACCGCACCACATCCTGAACACATATGTGTACCGTTTCCTTGATTTACAAAATTATGAGATGTCTCTACCCCACCAGTCCATTCAGAAAGTGATTTTACCGATGGTGTCCAAGAAGGTTTTGTTTCACCACTTTTAAGAGGAATACAAGCTACTGATATCGTTACATTCTTTGTGTTTGTATAATGAATAGCGAGTTTTTTATATTTACTATTATCTGCTGCGCCTGGAACATTTTTGGATGTAGGAAGCGGTATAGCGTCCATAGTAGTAAAACTACCGCCTTCACTCATAATTCCTACCCATAATCTATCAGAACCAACAGTAACAATAGCACTTCTTCCATCAGCGGCAACACTAATTTCTCCTGTTGTATGAGCAAACCAATATATCTCGCCTGCTGAATTAAGAGAAATTTCATCCTGTACTATAACGCAGTTCTTATCCTTAATCATTTTCAGACCGCGAATAGCACTTGTAGCACCGTTAGGCTCATACGCTTCAGTTAAATCTGAAATAGCATATGCTTCATTACCAGAATCAAAATTGGTAATAAGACAATTAATACCATTTTTCTGATCTGTGCCCTCTGAAGGATTTATCACAATTGTATTATGACCTTCTGGTTTAAGTCGATAAGAATAATCACGATTATCAAGATCATAGTTTTCATTACCTAAATCAGTAAAAAATCTAGTACCATTATTCTCGATATAAAAAGACCCCAAATCATAGTGACCATGAATTCTATAATCATTTTCACCTACATGAAACGCAGCAATAAGACCACTTACATCCCACGAAGTTCTAAAGCTCGCGTTACTTCCCCCTACCATTCCCCAATCAGTTGGATTGTTGTTTTGCGTATAAACTAAATCAGTCTCGTCGAGCCACATATAATCAAGCATGTTATATTCATATCTAAAATTCGGATCGATTAATTTTCTTAATCGAACTGAAGAATACTCTGGTGAATCAAGATACTCACCAAGCCATAAAAATACAGCCCATCCTGTGTCTCTACTATCACCATCATCACCGAAACTAAAGGAATATGGGATGTTAGAACTCATATAACAGACAAAATCAGCAGATCTACGAACACCCTCATAATCGGCAAGACCATAATCCGTTCCAGTAGCACTAATAAGAGCGGATGACTGTAGACCTAGATAATATGTAGCATAGTCCCAGTAACCTAATCCTTCTTTATATGTTCCATCCAGATTTTTGTATCCATAACGTACAAAATCATAAGCTCGCTTAAATCCATATGTTAGAACTTGAGATGAAATACTCCTTGCATCAGCTTCATCTCCGATAGCAAGTGCTACAAGATCAGTTCCACCAGTACATACAAGTTGCCAGTTATCCCCTTCATCATCTTGAGCCCATCCATAAGTACGCTCACGAGGTAAATCAAGATAATCCTCCATAACCTGATTCAAACCTTTTTCAACCATACTGGTTCGAAGAAGATTTCTCTGGTCATCACTCATCCAGTTATAGAGCCAGTCATAACCAAATGCGAAAGCTGTACACATTTCGCCCGTATCAAGGAAATGTTTCGGACTCCAATCAGGATAATAACAAGCAGCTTCTAACTCCATATATGCGTGTTCAGCATATATCTCATCACCAAAAATATTATAAGCTAGCGCCAACGCGGTAACATGGCGCTGAATTGTTTGGGATGTAAAAAGCAAATGATCACTTGAGGAAAGTTTATACGTTGTTATACCTTCTCTAACGAGTCTATTTGCTTCATTACGAAGTCGTTCAAGCATCATTGCAGTTATCGAGCCATCACCAATATGCGACTTCAATTCTGCAAACTTTTCCTCTGTCATAATGAGTCTTGGATGAGCATTCATTCCACTATATTCAATAAGGTCACTAATGACTTTATCACCATCGACAAAGCTTCCGTAATTACCTATTTCGTAAGAAATGAAAGGATCATAAGTTTGGGAAAATACATTTAGCGGTACCAAACTAAAAACCATGGCTATAGCCATGATAAATGATAAAAACTTTTTCATAATTACCCCCAAGCAACTTAATGCCCACCCACAAATATCTTATACAGATTTGGGGGATTATTCAAGATAAAACAAATCCACAAAGACAACAAAAACGGTCGATTTATAATATATAAATCAACCGTTTTTCGACTTCTTTTTGGATATTTATTATCTAGCAAAGTAAATATAGAGATATGCCTCCCCTTCTGCCTCTGTTGCCATAATATATACAACCTCATATTGGTTATTATCTTCCACACCCAAAACAAATATCAAAGAATCAACTAAAGGATTTGGTTTAATAGTTTCTCCATCAAGTACTTCTGAAGCGAACTTGGTATATTCTTCATATGAAAGGAACAAACCCTTTGTACCATACATATTGGTAAAAGCAGCATATAAAATGTCTGGGTCATTGTCATAATCAATTTGAATTTTTGCTGTATAACCAGTTCTGTAAAGAAGAAATCCTCTTTTTTCCATTGAAACAACTTTCATATTGTCTGTCATTTCAATACCGACTGTTCTTTTAATAACCTTTTCATTTTTATCAAATATGAAACCAATACCAATGATAACAACCAAAATTACTGTAACTATTACGAGAATAACTTCATTCTTTTTCATAACAATCCCCTACTAAAAATTAATACCATACAATTTACATCCATTATCAGATGTTATCTTTACTATTTCTTCTACTGACATTCCCTTTATATCAGCTATTTTAGCTGCCACAAATGGAACATAACAAGGCTCATTTGTAAGTCCGCGATTAGGTTCTGGTGTGAGATAAGGAGAATCTGTCTCTATTACTATTCTATCAAGTGGCACGCGATTAAGCACTTCTGGTGCACTCTTATTATTCTTAAATGTAATAGGTCCATCAAAACCAATATAAAATCCCATAGAAACAAGCTCAGCGGCTATCTCAGGGGACGCTGAACAACAGTGGCATACACCAGGATTACTTCTAAGTCTTCCCTCTTTTTTGAAGCTACGTAGGATATCCATAGAATCACCTACCGCCTCACGCTCATGAAGAATAATTGGTATGTCCAACTCATAGGCAATATTAAGCTGATCCTTAAACACCTCACGCTGCACATCTCTAGGAGATAAGTCGTAGTGATAGTCCAGACCTATTTCGCCAAGCGCCATTATATTATAGGTACTACGAACTTCTGGCTGTAGCGTGTCTATAAGCCATTGACGCACCTCAGGACAATAAGAAGACGCCTCGTGTGGATGAATGCCAATGGAACAATACAAATCAACACCAGATAATCCCTGATTAACCTCTACGTACGACATAGCAGCTTTAGATGACTCCATATTATCTGCAGGTACAAGCACGCGTGTTACACCTGCCATAGCGCATCTTTCTAGGACATCAGACGAAAAGGTACCCTCTTCACCATAACGCTCATCATAAAGATGAGCGTGGGTGTCGAAGATACCTTCAATTTTTGTTGGATAATATTTAGGTTCTCTCATGATTAAGAAATATCTGCGCCAGCCTCGATGTCGTCACCAAACTCAACAACACGGAACTTGTCGCCATCTCTTACAGACATGATCATACCGTTAGACTCATAACCCATCATTTTACGTGGCTTGAGATTAACAATCATTGCAAGAGTCTTACCAATGAGATCCTCTGGATTGTAATACTTAGCAATTCCAGAAAGAACCTGTCTGTCACCAAATCCATCATCAACGATAAACTTCAAAAGCTTATCAGACTTAGGTACTCTCTCACAGCTCTTTACCTTAACTGCTCTTAAATCAAGTGCAGCGAAGTTGTCGAAGTCTGTAAGATCCTTAAGTGGCTCCTCAGGAAGCTTACGTGCAGGTGCGGAAAGTGCTGCAAGCTCTTCGAGCTCCTTTTCTACATCAATACGTGGGAAGAGCACTCTACCCTTCTTAACAGTAACATCAGCCTTAAGACCATGTCTAACCTCAGAATCTTCCCATACAAACTCTGTCTTCTCCTCACCAATCTGCTCAAAAATCTCAGGGCAAACATGAGGCATTACAGGGCTAAGAAGAATAGAACATCTTCTGATAGTATCCAAAAGATTATAAAGAACTGCTGCAAGTCTTGGCTTCTTAGCCTCATCCTTGGCAAGAACCCATGGCTCATTCTCATCGATATACTTGTTAGCACGTGCGATAGTCTTGAAGATAGTCTCAAGAGCATCAGAAATATGAAGTGTATCGTAAGCATCCTTAACATAATCAGGAAGTGCATCCACCATAGAAAGGAGATCTTCATCAGAATCATTGAAATCCTTATCTACTGGGAGTGTACCGCCAAAGTACTTAATAACCATTGCAACTGTTCTAGAGACAAGGTTACCAAGGTCATTAGCAAGGTCACTATTGATACGAGTAAACATAGACTCGTTAGTGTATGGCATATCAGAACCAAATGGCATCTCACGGAGCATATCGTAACGGATAGCATCAACACCATATCTCTCACAGAGTACAAATGGGTCAACTACGTTACCTGAAGACTTACTCATCTTCGCACCAGAGTTACCAAAAGTAATCCATCCGTGACCAACAACCTTCTTAGGAAGTGGCTCACCAAGTGCCATAAGCATTGCTGGCCAAATAAGAGAATGGAAACGTACAATCTCCTTAGCCATAACATGTACATCTGCTGGCCAGTACTTAGCGTACTCGTCGTACTTCTCATTCATAAAGCCAAGTGCAGAAATATAGTTAGAAAGAGCATCAATCCATACGTAAACGACGTGATCCTCATCGAAAGTAACAGGAACACCCCACCTGAAGGAAGTTCTAGATACACAAAGATCCTGAAGACCTGGATCGATAAAGTTATGAATCATCTCGTTAACACGAGACTTTGGCTCAAGGAAGTTTCTCTCCTCATCAAGAAGGAGTTCCTTAAGCTGTGGACCAAACTGTGAAAGCTTGAAGAAATATGCCTCTTCCTTAGCGTCAACTACTTCTCTACCACAGTCTGGGCACTTACCATCAACAAGCTGACTATCTGTCCAGAAAGACTCACATGGTGTGCAGTACTTACCTGTATAAGCACCCTTATAGATGTAACCATCTTTATAGAGCTTCTCAAAAATCTTCTGAACAGACTCTACATGGTAGTCATCAGTTGTTCTGATGAATCTGTCATAGGAAATATCCATAAGCTCCCAAAGTGTCTTGAACTTTCCAACGATAACATCAAGATACTCTTTAGGTGTCTGACCTGCTTCCTGTGCCTTCTTCTCAATTTTCTGACCATGCTCATCAGTACCTGTAAGGAACATTACATCATATCCCTGCATTCGCTTAGCTCTAGCGCAAACGTCGCATGCCACAGTTGTATAGCAGTGTCCAATATGTGGATTACCAGATGGGTAATAAATAGGTGTTGTAATGTAAAATGGCTTCTTCATGTTAATTATTCTTCTTTCTTTTCTTCTGTCTCTTCTTCGTCATCACTCAAAGCGTTTTTTACGATATCATCAACTGACTGCTCGTCCATATCACCCTTAACAATCTTGTCCTTAGACTTCAAATCAGTATTTGGCTTAATTGCACCCTCACTATTACGAGCACCATAAGCCTCAGCAATTGCAAAACAATCTTCCTTAAGCTGGAAGAAATCCTCTCTGGAAGCAAGATCCTTTGTAGATGTCTGATAACAAGCCTCATCAAATACATCGTCCAATACGAGGTAAGCAACTGCCGCAGACTTAGCATCTACACTATTAAGAAGTGCCTCTGCCTTATCAGGCTCACCATCACGTGCGTCAAAGCTCTCGAAAGGAATAGTAATAAGGCTAAAACGGTAACGAAGAACAATTCTCTTCATGTTGTAATCAACAGCAACTCTATACTTTGCAATAAGGAATGTCTGAATGAAAACAAGAAGTGAAATAATAGCACCAGCAGCAGCAAAAGCACAAAGAGGAATATTCTTTGTCTTACCTGCAACAAAGAAAACTGCAAGTGCAGCAAATACCGCAAAAAGGATTACTGTAACGATTCTTCTTGTGTTAATCTGCTTGCCATTAGCAGCATAACAATGTACGCCTTCTGTAGGAAGCTTAGCGATTAACTCTTTGTTCTGTAACTTCTCAAGATTTTCAATATCCATGGTTATTCCTCCAATTAATTATAATGCTGCCAACATTGAGATTCTCTCTACAACGTTGTTATACATTTCCTGATACTTAGCCTGCTTAGCCTTCTCTTCTTCAATAACCTTAGCAGGTGCTTTAGATACGAAGTTCTCGTTGCTGAGCTTACCTGTTACTCTCTTAAGCTCACCCTCAAGCTTCTCCTTCTCCTTATTAAGACGGTCAATCTCCTTGGAAATATCAATAAGATCACCAAGTGGGATATAGAACTCACCACCATCAAATACTGCAGTAACAGCTGTAGCAGGAATTCCGTCCTTGTTGTCCTTAATCTCAATGGAGCTTACAGATGCAAGTCTCTCAAGGAATGGAAGACCATCCTGGAACATTGCTCCTGTGTTGCTATCTGCTGTAACAAGAATAACGTGTGCCTTACGGGAAGGTGCTACACCCATCTCTGTTCTAACATTTCGCATAGACTTAATTCCACCGATAAGTGTTGCCATTCTCTTAGCATCCTCAGCAAAGGATGGAATACTATCTGCTGTTGGCCAATTAGATACCATGATGGACTCAGCCTTATCCTTAAGGTAAAGGTTCTGGTAAACCTCCTCAGTCATAAATGGCATGAATGGGTGCAAGAGCTGCATGGATACGCCAAGTACATAGTTAAGGAGATACTGTGCCTCAAGTCTTGTAGCACACTCCTTATCGAAGAGACGGCTCTTAGCAATCTCGATATACCAAGCACAGAAGCTCTCCCAGATGAAATCAACAATCTTCTGAAGTGCTACACCGTAGTCATAGCTCTCGAAGTTTACTGTAACCTCAGACACAAGCTTATTAAGACCTGTAAGAATCCACTTATCCTCAAGTGTGAACTTAGACTCATCTACCTTACTAAGGTCGAGATCATCCTCACAGTTCATAATTACAAATCTCATAGCGTTCCAAATCTTAATAGAAAGGTTAACACCAAGGTCAATCTTATCCTCCTGGAATCTCTGGTCATTACCAGGAGCATTACCAGTTACAAGAGCAAATCTAAGCGCATCTGCACCCTTCTGCTCAATAATCTCGAGTGGATCAATACCATTACCGAGGGACTTACTCATCTTACGACCCTGAGCATCTCTTACGAGACCGTGGATAAGAACATCCTTGAAAGGAATCTCATCCATGTGAGCCATACCAGCTACCATCATTCTAGATACCCAGAAAGTGATAATGTCGTAACCAGTTACGAGTGTTGTTGTTGGATAGTATCTCTTGAGGTCCTCTGTATTCTCTGGCCAACCGAGTGTGGAGAATGGCCACAATGCAGATGAGAACCATGTATCAAGAGTATCAGGATCCTGACGCATCTCCTTGCCACACTTAGGGCACTTAGCAGTAGCATCCTTAGTAACTACGATTTCACCGCAGTCATCACAGTAGAATGCAGGAATCTGATGACCCCACCAGAGCTGACGAGAGATACACCAGTCACGGATATCCTCCATCCAGTTGAAGTAATTCTTCTCAAATCTCTGTGGAACGAATCTTGTTCTGCCATCTCTTACAGCCTCGATAGCTGGCTTAGCAAGCTCTTCCATCTTTACGAACCACTGGAGAGATACACGTGGCTCAATAGTAGTACCACAACGGTAGCATGTACCAACATTGTGGTTATAATCTTCAATTCTTACTAAGAAGCCGCCCTCTTCAAGATCCTTAACAATAGCCTTACGAGCCTCGAATCTATCCATACCAGCATACTTTGGATAATCCTCAGTAATCTTAGCATCATCTGTCATAACATTAATAACCTCGAGGTTATGACGAGCTCCAACCTCAAAGTCGTTAGGATCGTGAGCAGGAGTAATCTTAACTACACCTGTACCGAACTCCATCTCTACATAATCATCAGCAACAACAGGAATCTTACGACCAACAAGTGGAAGAATAAGATTCTTGCCAACGATTGATGCATATCTCTCATCCTTAGGGTTAACTGCTACAGCTGTATCACCAAGGAGAGTCTCAGGTCTTGTAGTAGCAAGCTCTACATAACCAGAACCATCCTCGAGTGGATATCTCAAGTGCCAGAAATGACCGGCCTGATCCTCGTACTCTACCTCTGCATTAGAGATAGATGTAAGACAATGAGGACACCAGTTAATGATTCTCTCACCTCTATAGATATAACCCTCGTTATAGTACTTTACGAATACATCCTTAACAGCCTCGGAACAACCCTCGTCCATTGTAAATCTCTCGTGGTCCCAGTCACAAGAAGAACCAATCTTCTTGAGCTGTTCTACGATACGACCACCGTACTGCTTCTTCCAATCCCAAGCACGTACAAGGAAAGCCTCACGACCGATATCTTCCTTATAGATACCCTCTTCTCTCATCTTCTGAACAATCTTTGCCTCAGTAGCAATAGAAGCGTGGTCTGTACCTGGTACCCAAAGTGTGGAGTAACCCTGCATTCTCTTAAATCTTACGAGAATATCCTGAAGTGTATTATCAAGCGCATGACCCATGTGGAGCTGACCTGTGATATTTGGTGGAGGCATTACGATAGAGAATGCATCCTTCTTCATATCTGGATCTGGCTTAAAGTAGCCTTTGCTGGACCACTGATTGTAAAGACGTGGCTCAGCCTCATTAGGATCAAATACCTTATTAATTGAATCAATCTTAGCCATTTGAAATAGAAACCCTACTTTCGCATAAATTAACATCTTATTATCACCCAAAGTGGTCAAAAATGCAATTAAAAAGCTCTGCCAAAACAGACAGAGCTTAATAAAATTTTAAGTTAATTCTATCTTACTTCTTCTTACCTTCAAGAATCATGGAAAGAGCACCATAAAGGATGGAATCATCACCAAGTGCAGCCTTCTTAAGTTCCACTGTGTTTCTAATGGAAGGCATGCAGTACTTATCTACTTCTGCTGTGATTTTCTCTACGAAATAATCACCACAAGCTTCGATAACGCCACCACCATAAACAACAATCTCTGGTGAGAAAGTATTAATAAGGTTACCTGTAGCAATTGCGAGGTAATGACAAGCACGGTCAACAGCCTCTACAGCAACTGGATCCTTAGCCTCGAGACTCTTCTTAAGAAGCTTACTCTTAAATACGCCTCCGACAACGCCCTCAGCCATAGGTGTCTGACGACCACGAGCTGCCTGTGTTCTAATATAGTCACTCATACCCTGCTTAGATGAGAATGCCTCGAGACAACCTCTCTGACCACAGTTACACTTTGGTCCCTCTGGATCAAGAATCATGTGACCATACTCAGCGCCCTTAAAGAGGTGACCTGTGAAAAGCTTACCATCAAGAATAAGGCCACCGCCCATACCAGTACCAACGAAGAGACCTACTACGTTATCGTATCCTCTAGCAGCACCATACTTATACTCACCAAGTACACCTACATTAACGTCATTACCAATAAAGAAAGGAGCACCAAACTTCTTCTCGATTGGCTTACGGATGTTATAGTCCTTCCAAGGAAGATTAGGAGATGTGAGAACAATTCCCTTATCCTGATCAATAACACCAGGAGCACCTGCTGCAATAGCATTAATCTGGCTAGTCTTAATACCGAACTCACTAATAAGCTCATCAACTACACTGATAATAACCTCTTCTACATTCTGAGTATCATCACCGTCAGCCTTTGTCTTTTTCTTGATGCGATAAACGATTTCCTTCTTGGAATTAAAGATAGCTCCAAGAATCTTTGTACCACCAATATCAAGACAAATATTGTACTTCTCAGCCATAACAGCGTCCTCCTAGATTAATATTTATTAAAATGACAATTAGTCTACTTAATTAAACTGCAGACAATCTATCGTCGTCTTTGGAATCTCCACCACTAGTCTTCTTGGACTTATAAATAAGTGTTGGAGCCTTTCCTTCTATAATGCAAGCCTCATCAATAATGCACTTTGTAACATCCTTCTGAGATGGGATATCGTACATTACAGTCTTCATAGCCGCCTCAATAATAGAACGAAGTCCACGAGCACCTGTCTTCTGCTCGATTGCCTTCTCAGCAATTGCTCTTACAGCTTCATCTGTAAACTCGAGATCTACCTCATCAAGCTTAAGCATCTTCTTATACTGCTTAACAAGAGCATTCTTAGGTGTAGTAAGAACAGATACAAGTGCATCTGCATCAAGCTTATCAAGTGCAACCGTAACTGGAATACGACCAATAAACTCTGGAATAAGACCAAACTTCATGAGATCCATAGGCTGAACATCATGGTAATAAAGTCCACTATGCATATCCTTCTTAGACTGAACATCAGCACCAAAACCATACTGTCTGTCAGCAAGTCTAGAGCTAATAATCTCATCAAGGCCATCGAAAGCACCACCACAAATAAAGAGAATATTTGTAGTATCAATCTGGATGCACTCCTCATTAGGATGCTTACGACCACCCTTAGGAGGTACATTTGCTACTGTACCTTCAAGAATCTTAAGAAGTGCCTGCTGTACACCCTCACCAGAAACATCTCGTGTAATGGAAACGTTCTCGGACTTCTTAGTAATCTTATCAATCTCATCGATATAGATAATACCTGACTGTGCACGCTCTACATCATAATCAGCAGCCATAATAAGCTTCAAGAGAATATTCTCTACGTCCTCACCTACATAACCTGCTTCTGTAAGAGATGTAGCATCAGCCACTGCGAAAGGCACGTCAAGAATACGAGCCAAAGTCTGCGCAAGGAGAGTCTTACCTGAACCAGTAGGACCCAAAAGCAAAATATTAGACTTAGAAATCTCTGTATCATCATTAGATGTATCTGCGAAAACTCTCTTGTAGTGATTATAAACAGCTACAGAAAGAGAAATCTTAGCATCATCCTGACCAACAACATACTGATCAAGCTTATCCTTAATATCATGAGGTGTAATAAGCTTCTTAGGTCTAGTAGACTTAAGTCTCTTAGCCTTCTGAACCTTCTCTTCCTCAGATACAATGCCATATGCTGTTCTAATACAATCTATACAAATATAGCAATTTACACCTGAAAACAATCTAGGAACGTCATACTCAGACTTTCCACAAAATGAACAGCTCAAGATGTCATTACCATCTCTACCGCCACCATACTTCATATTTGCCATCTAAAAACTCCTTTAAGGACATGTTAATCAATTATATAACAACAATTTTAACATTAAATACCACATTACCCAAAGTTTATGTAAAATTTTATATTCAAAAATAAAGAAGCTGTGAAACCTAGATTCAAACTCTAGAATTTCACAGCTCTTAATTAACTACTTAATGTAATCTCTAATTACTTAACTTCACAAAGTGAAATGAGATATACATTATCAAAATTCTCATTATCACCTATGAACAAATAGTAATAACCAGTCTTTGCCTCATTACAATCAATATCGTAGCAATATGCCCCAACATGCTGTGCTGGAGTAATAGTTGCTGCATATGTAGGGTTTGGATAATCTGGCTCTGTATCTGGATCATCTACAAAGTAATATGCGTAGTAGATTTCGTCATTTGTACCTACAGGAACTTCAAGCCAGTAAGAGACATAAGAAACACCATTTTCATAAACACTATTATCATCAAGTGGCAAATCCTCATCTGGATCATACCATGAAGCGTACTGAACCATATCTTCGAAATCGTCATCAAAGAACTCTACCATTGGATCGAAAATACCGTAGTTCTCAGAATTAACCCCTGATGTGCCGCCCTGTGTATTTGTTACGTGACAAATTGCTGCTGGCTCAACTTCTACACCATTATTATAGAAAGTGAAAACATAATCACCTTCAGGAATTAAACCATTGGAATCTACGCTATTATCACCACCATAGATATCTCCATAGTAATCACCATAAACAGCATCATATACGCCATCATCTGTTGTATAAAGAGTTCTTCCATCCAAAGAAATTACGCAGTATGTAGAACCCTGTCCGCCGTAACATGCTGCATTAATAAACTTAACATCTGTGTACCAAGCTTCATTACCATCTACTTTATCTGTACCGCCATAGAAAGCGTAACTTGGCTCGAAAGTCTCTACCTCAGAAGTAACATGTGCGATAAATGGATCAAGTTCAACGTCACCAACAGAGAAAATAATTTTATAGTCACCCTCTGGGAAATGTCCAAAGTCATCTGGATCTACATCACCATAAGATGTGATATAACACTCATCATCACCCATATAGGACTCGTAAATAATCTGGCCATCAAGTTCAACAACGTAACTAACTGTTGTGTAATCAAAATCACCATAAACGTAAATATCAATATATGTAGTATTTGTATACCAAGCCTCATTGCCATCAAACTGGTCAGCACCATACCAATAAGAATTCACACTGGAAAGGTCAATAAATGCAGGAACTGAAACTGTAGCGATATCACCAAATACCTTATCAAAAACCTTTGGCGCATTGGATACTAACCACTCGTCATCTTCCTTCTCAAACTCTACAGTAACCTTAACTTCGTTCTTTTCTGCCTTCTTGATTTCCTTAATGAGATCATCCTCATTAGATGCCTCTGTCTCATCAAAAACAGTCTCATAATCAGGAATCATAAAGATTACATCTACAGAACCCTCACCATCCTTGGATGATGCTTCAACAGACTCTTCATCTACCTCTGCCTCAATGTTATCAAGAATTGCTTCCTTGATGTTCTTTCCATCCATGTTGTCATCATAATTGAAAAGTGAATCATCCTGCTTCTTCTTGTCAACATTTGTCAACTCGTAAATCTTCTTTGAATCACGCTTCAATACAGCGGATGCAAAAGAATCAGCAGCCTCTACTACTTCTTCGTTTGCCTTGTTAGAACAAGCTGCAAATGAGAAAAGCATAGAAGATACAACTACTGCTGCTACTACCTTCTTAATACTTCTTTTCATAATCTTCCTCCTATTCACATTATGAATAACACTAAGCATTATAACACACTCGCCAAAACAAAAAATTCCCCATTCAATCACTTGAATGGGGAATCAAAAATCTAGTTAAAGTAATAATTACTCAACAACACACTGTGAAATAATGTAAACGGAATTGAAGTCTGCACTATCTCCGAGGAAAATGATATAAACACCTTCTCCATCGGAATCCCACATAATGTCATACCAAGCAATATCGCCCTCAGAATCAAGACTAATTGAATCAGCAATATAAGGATTATCAAAATCTGGATCTGCGTAAAGATCATCTACCTTATAAATAGCGTAGTATACTGTACCAGGCAAATCTGTAGTTCCTTCTACATAGTAGTTAAGAACAGCATCACTAGTAGAATATGTGTAACCATAGTTATTGCCTTCAGAAAGACCGTATCCGTCAGAATCCATCCAAAGAGCAGCTACAGTATTATCAGCAAAATCCTGATCCATGATTAATGTCATAGGATCCAAATCTTCTACATTGGACATATCAATGTCAACTCCAGAGTTATTACCAGAACCACCCTGTGTATTAGTTACATGAGCAATAGCTGCTGGCTCAATTGCAATACCATTGCTATAGAATGTGAATACATAATCACCCTCTGGGAGAAGACCATTCTCATCTACAGGATTATTACCATAGACAGTACCGTAATCATCTCCATAGTAAGCGTCATAGTTGTAGTAGTCGTTATCTGATGTGTAAATTACAGAACCGTCAAGGGAAACTGTGTAATAAATATCATCACTACTATGGATAGACCAGCACTCTACATTAATGTACTTAACATCCTCATACCAGCATTCGTTATCCTCATAGTCATCGTACATTCCGTACCAGTCGTAATCGATTTCTGCAGCTTCGGATGTAACGTGAGCTACAAGTGGAGCAAGCTCCTTACCACCAACAGAGAATACAATTGTGTAATCACCAGCAGGAAGATTACCGAACTCATCTGCATCAATCTCATAACCTGCTGTGATGTAGCAATCATAATCATCTTCTTCAGCAATCACTTCACCATTGTATGTGCACTTATAAGAAACAGTAGAATAATCGTCAAGACCCCAAATATCTACATTGATCTCATAAACATTTGTATACCAAGCTTCTGTATCTGTGCAGTCATCCTCGTAGTACCAAGAGAAATAAACATCATCAAGGTTTACGAATGTTGGAACACTGATAGTAGCGATATCACCAAATACCTTATCAAGTACCTTTGGCGCATTGGATACTAACCACTCGTCATCTTCCTTCTCAAACTCTACAGTAACCTTAACTTCGTTCTTTTCTGCCTTCTTGATTTCCTTAATGAGATCATCCTCATTAGATGCCTCTGTCTCATCAAAAACAGTCTCATAATCAGGAATCATAAAGATTACATCTACAGAACCCTCACCATCCTTGGATGATGCTTCAACAGACTCTTCATCTACCTCTGCCTCAATGTTATCAAGAATTGCTTCCTTGATGTTCTTTCCATCCATGTTGTCATCATAATTGAAAAGTGAATCATCCTGCTTCTTCTTGTCAACATTTGTCAACTCGTAAATCTTCTTTGAATCACGCTTCAATACAGCGGATGCAAAAGAATCAGCAGCCTCTACTACTTCTTCGTTTGCCTTGTTAGAACAAGCTGCAAATGAGAAAAGCATAGAAGATACAACTACTGCTGCTACTACCTTCTTAATACTTCTTTTCATAAATGTCCTCCTAAAAATTAAAGACGTACAATACAATTCTACACTGTAGGCTCCTAAAAATCACATATTTTTTATTGTTAGAATTCACATTTTTCCATACCACTTCTATATTTTATGTAATATAATGGTAACAATATGTTTTTAAGGGAGACTATGCCAATGTCACAAACACCACATATTCTTATTTGCGATGATGATCCAATTGTACATGAATCTTTAAGTTTATATCTTGATAACGAACACTATAGTCACTCTGACGCTTACGACGGCGCTGAATCACTTAAGATGGTTGGCGACGTACACCCAGACCTTATTCTCTTGGACGTTATGATGCCTGAGATGAGTGGTCTCGATGTATGCAAAGAAATCCGTAAGACTTTAAGCACACCTATTATCATCCTCACTGCTAAGGGTGAAGAAATTGATAGAGTTCTTGGTCTCGAGCTCGGAGCTGATGACTATATTGTTAAGCCTTTCTCACCTAGAGAGGTTATTGCGAGAATTAAGGCCGTTCTTAGAAGATCTGTTGAGACTCCAGAGTCACAGTCTGTACTTAGATTTGATGGACTTGAGATTAGTGTTGAAAATTACACTATTCGTCTTAATGGAGAATTAGTTCCTTTCACACCAAAGGAAGTTGAGATTCTTTACCTCTTGGCTTCACATCCAGGTCAGGTTATGGGTCGTGAACAGATTCTCGAGCTTGTTTGGGGCAACGACTACGATGGAGATTCCAGAACAGTTGATACTCACATTAAGAGAATCAGACAGAAAATCACAGTTGCTGATGCTAATTGGGGTATTCAGACAGTTTATAGCGTAGGTTATAAGTTCGAGGTTGGCTAATGTTCCGAAGCAACACATTGATGAAGAGGATTGTTATCCTCGTTTTCGGAGCTGTTGTAGCATCTACTTTTCTTGCTGTTGTTGCATTCAATCTTGCTGGAAGACAGATTACTTTTCAGAATGAGATTGATGATGCTTTCGAACATTCAAAACAAGTAACAGAAATCATTTACAATACAGGTGACATGTCTCTTGAAGATATGTCATCTTATATTTTAGCGACCGCAAATACTTCAGGTTACACATATTTCTTTACTGGTGAAGACGCTGTTCCACTTTTCAGAGAAGATTTTGCTCCAGATTCCAAAAACAAAATCATTGCACAAGAGTACCTTCTCACCTACATGAATTCTGATGTTCAGCCAACAAATGAGACGATTAATATTTCCTATGCAATTTTAGATACATCTTCTGTTTTTAATAAAATTCTTCTTATAAAGACTCCAATGGAGATTAACGGAAAGAATGTTTTCCTAATTCAATATTCTGTTGTTAAAGAAAATAGCGAACTCATTTCTCAGTATCTTAATATTCTTTTGTTATCTGCATTGGCTGCTTCCCTTATCATGATTATGCCAACAGTTCTTCTTGTAGAAAGAATTACTGAGCCACTTCAGGAAGTAAACGAAGTTGCCAAATCTTATGGTAAAGGTGACTTTTCACAAAGAGCCAATGAAAACCATAAAGGAGAAGTCGGAGAACTCGCTAACTCCTTTAACTCAATGGCAGATAAACTTAGCGTTTCCATTAACAGCCTTACCGCTGAACGTAATAGACTCGAAGAAATCTTTAACGTTATTTCTGAGGGCATTGTTGTCTTTAATGATATTGGTAATGTTACTTTCACCAATAACATAATGAACTCTTTCTTCGATAAGGTGCCTAAACGTAATCTTTTTACAGAGAGACTCCACCTTATTCCTTTCGAAGAGATTTGGAAAGATATTGATGACTGTATCTCTGAGGGCGAAAGCAAATCTAGAGTAGTTGAGGTAATGGACTTTGCCTTTAAAGCAACTATTGTGCCTAGATTCGATATCACTAACACTGAAGAATGCGTAGGTGCTACCGCATTCTTCCACGATATTTCTGACGAACTTAAAATGGAAAAGACAAGACGAGATTATGTTGCGAATATCTCTCACGAGCTTCGTACTCCACTTCAGACTTTACGTGGTCTTATCGAGCCACTTTCTGATGGTATGGTAAAAAAGGAAGAAGATCGCCAGCGTTATTACAACATCATCCTTAACGAGACTCTCCGTCTCTCCCGTCTGATTGACGACATGCTCGAGCTTTCAAAGCTCCAGTCAGGAACACTTGCATTTAAGACATTCCCATTTGATCTTAACAGACTCCTTGATGACTTGGAGACAAAGTTTATGCCTGTCATGAGCGAGGCTGAGATTGATTTTGGCGTTACATATCACACTGGAAAGCTCCCTACAGTTATGGGTAACCCTGACCGTGTCGAGCAGATACTTATCATTCTTCTTGATAATGCTAAGAAATATACTCCAGCAGGAAAGTCCATAAGAATTGTTGCTGAGTATGATGAGAATGTTGATAAGGTTCTTATTTCCGTTAGTGATACTGGTCAAGGTATTCATGAGTTTGATATCAACCATATCTTTGACAGATTCTTTAAGGCAGATCGTGCACGTGGTAAGAAAGGTACTGGCCTTGGACTTTCTATTGCCAAGGAGCTCCTTAACTACATGGGCGAGACAATTACTGTACAAAGCGAATATGGCCACGGCACTACATTCACATTTACACTTAAGCGCGCAGAAGCAAACTCTTGGTTTGATGAGTAATTTACTATGGATGAAGGCATAAGAATTAATAAATATCTCTCTTCTTCTGGCATGTGTTCCAGACGTGAAGCAGATGTAATTATCCAAAATGGCGACGTTACTGTAGATGGTAAAGTCGCTGAGAATGGTACACGCGTATTTGAAGGACAAGTTGTCCTTTATAAGGGTGAACCAGTTATCCCAAAGGAAGAGAAAATCTATATTGCTCTTCATAAACCACTTGGTATTACTTGCACAACAGATAGAAGAGATCCTGATAATATTATCGACTTTATCAGCATGGGAGATCGCATCTTCCCTATAGGTCGTCTCGACAAAAATTCATCTGGCTTAATTATCCTTACTAACGACGGCAGTATCGTAAACAAAGTTCTTCGAGCAGAAAATGGACACGAGAAAGAATACGAAGTGCGTGTAGATAAGAAAATAGATCCTTCTTTTGAAAACAAAATGGAAAACGGCCTTCCTATTCTTGACCAGATAACACTTCCATGCGAAGTAGAAATTACAGGACCTCACACATTTAAAATCATCCTTCATCAAGGTCTTAATAGACAAATCAGAAGGATGTGTGAGTATCTTGGATATAGGGTTGTAAAACTTCGCAGAATTCGATTCTTAAACATTCATCTCGGAAACCTTAAAGTGGGTGCACATAGACCACTAACTCGCGAAGAAATTAATGGTCTTACTGGCCGCTTGTAAGTTTAAGTACAAATGTATCTTTATATTCCACATTTTTCTTAAGTGGTAATGCACTGACATTTGTATCTGTACGCTCAATTTCCTTAGAACAGAAGTCTAAGAACAACTCACATGAGTCATTATTCATAAGTACTTCCTCATGGAGGCTACTATTCATCTGCTCTGGTGTATATGGAAGGATAGTAAAATCAAACTTAGTACCCTTTCCTTCTCTTTCTACACGAATAGTGTTATTCATCTCATCAGAAAGCTTCATTGCTGCAGTATCTGTGTGAGAGCTGTTCTCTGCAGGTCTTGCATATGAGTGATAAATCTTATCTGTACCAGCTGCA
Organism: Saccharofermentans sp.; assembly: GCA_024403675.1. Lineage (GTDB taxonomy): Bacteria > Bacillota > Clostridia > Saccharofermentanales > Saccharofermentanaceae > Saccharofermentans. Next base: position 18,833 of record JAKSRH010000019.1, read on the forward strand.
TAGAAACCAATCTTTGTCGCATTCTTACGATCATAATAAGATTCTCCTGGACCTCTACCGTACCAAGAACAAAGGATACCATCTTTAGATACAGGAACACGAATTCCATAACGCACCATATCGTACTTAGGAGTAAACTTCAAAGTTACCTTTAATGTATCCTTTGTAGGAATCTCGTAAAGAACCAAAATATCGCCCTTCATAGCAAATGACTTGTACTTGGAAAGAATAGAAACAACTCCATCCTTCACACCATAGCTACATCCAGAAAAATCAAGAGAATTCTGAATATCTTCGTAGTCTGTCTCCTTGGAGAAAATTGTCTTAGCAAGTACAAAGCTTCTGTCAGTTCTATCAATATTAGAAGGACAACGATAGAAGCTTGGAACAATACTTCCCTTAAGGAACTCTCTACCACCTACATTGATACCGCTAATAGCACCAGTTCTACGATCAAACATAATCTTGTAATTAATACCGCCAACATTAATGCTGTCTGGCATAGCAACTACATTTACTTCCTTGCTTTCCTCAGGGAGAATCTCTTCAACTACATCACCTAGTGCAAGTGCTGTCTCAACGTCGTCCTCACCACTTTCGAGTAGTCCCACTGTCTTATAAGTAAGCTTAGGATTAGCGCACTCATCTGCAATAACATCCTGGTAGAATGCCATCTCATAGCCTTCATTAGCATAATATGTGTTAGAAGCTAACTTAAGTGTTACATCAAATACTATTTCGTGAGAAAGGGAATTGTTATACATAGCCTCGATATTGGCATTACCCTCACCCCATCCAGGCATCATGAAACGATCTACATCTACAGGGAATCTAAGATTACGCACACCATATGGTTCAATCTCAGGAAGGCTACCCTTACCCTGCATTACAGCTGTACCACCAATCAAAAGCTTCCACTCGAGATTCATCTCGTCAGTATATGCGAAAGGATGCTGGTTACGAAGTGTAAGTGCAAATGGATCTTCAGGTGAAGAATAAATACTAATATTCTGACACTGCTTCTTAACGTCATGATAAATAGGATGTGGCTTACGCTCACTATCTACTACACCCTGTCCAATACAGCTATTTTCCTTACTCTTACCACCCACCAAGTCAGCATGGTGAATCCATTTATAATCTGCACTATCATCCTGGAAATGTGATCTACCAGGGATAGTCTCAAAAAGGTTACGACCAACCTTATTCTTCTCGAAAATAGTCTTACGATCAAGACAAAGATCCTGCCAAGGACCATAAACAACACCTGTCTCAGAAGGCATTGGATAAACATCAGACACCTGCATATCATAGTCAACACTACAATACCAAGGTCTTGTACCATCAATCTTATTACAATATGCCTTAATCTTCACACAGTGCTTAGGATCATATTCGTAACTACTCATACCCCACATAATTACGGAAGGGTGATTCATTACAGTCTCTACATAGTCAGCAATAAGTGACTTATCTGCAGATGCAATAACATAGAGTCCATACTGATCACAAAGATCAAGGAACTCTTCATTAAGAGGGAATCCCTGAGAAATAACGCCATTAATACCACCACGCTTCATGAGGATAATATCGTGACGATATACATCTCTTGGCACAGTGATACCAGACTTAGGATCAAACTCATAGTACTTAACAAGATTAAGAGGAATTGGAGTATCGTTAATACTGAACTTACCATTAGTAATAGTGGTTGTTCTAAAACCAAATCTTCTCTTCTTTACGCCAATAGTACGCTGTTCTGAGTCAAGCAATTCAATAATAAGATCGTACTGAATTGGTGTCGCATCAGTCCACTCAGCTACGTTAAGAGCAACAAACGTTGCCTTATCAGGGTTAGTTGTAAGCGACTCCACTACACCACCTGGATTTTGCTGCATATTAAGATTAGCAAGTGGAAGCTTATAAGGATCATATTCTGATCTCGCCTCCATTACAGAAATCTTCACATTATATGGCATTATAAAATCTGTGTGATTTGTAACATCAAAACTAACATCTACAAGGTAATCGTCTCTTGTAATCTTAGTAGTTGTCTGTCCCTTAGTAGTAGCAACTTCATTAATCTGCTCTACATAAGCTGCAGGAACCTTTTCTGTCTTAATTCTTAAGTGACTAAGCTCCAAAAGAGGCTCTGCCACAATATGAATTGGACGGAAAATACCACTAAAACCATGGTTCATAATTCCCTTAAGAATATGACCATGTCTATCTCTATCCCATCTTCTAACAAGGATAGCAATAGTATTTACACCTGGCTTACTAGAACCAGAAATAAGAAGCTTCTTATGAGTAAGAATAGAATGTGACTTTGTCTGAAGCTGTCCATTAAGATACACTTCAAAACTACCACACACACCAGACACCTCGAGGTAAAGTGCACGATCAATATCTTCTGGTGAGAAAACCACGGTAGTTCTATAAATACCTACCTCATCGTCATCTGAATGTGTTGAATGGATAAGATACTTATCACTTACAGACTCTTCGCCACGCTTGGATATCTTCTCAAGTTCTTCTGGGTAGTTATAAAGAAGATCCTGTGGCAAACCATATCCTTCAGTCTGCCAAGTAGATGGCACATTAATAAGATCCCAATCAGAATCATCAAAGCCACTGCCCTCGAATCCAAAAGGAATTTCTCCCTCATTATTAGCCAAGAAAAAAGACCATGTAGAGATTTCTCTTACATATGGAGAATCAGGATTTCCAAACTCTGGAAGTTTCCTGCTGCTATAAATTTTGTCAAAGGATTCATATGGCATGAATCCGCTATTTCCGTATTGAAAGTCCATAGTACTACCCTTAAATACAATAATATATTTTATTGTAACATGAGTTATACGCTACCTAGGTTGCAGCGATATTACAAATTATAGGACTTTTCTTAACCTTAATTGCGGGATTTATTGGTTAATCGCGAGGTTCGCGACCTTCTTTAAAGATTGTCATCATCTCATTTGTAAGGCTTAACTGATCTGGCTGAAGAACAACCTCTTCTCTATACTTCCATTCAGCTACTGAAAGTTCTGACTCATCTCTATGAATAGTCAAATCACCATCTGCTTCACAAAAGAAACCTGCCAAAAGGTCATCAACTACACCCCATGGCTGAGACTTATAGTAACGAAGATTTTTAACCTTAATTCCTGTCTCCTCCATTACTTCACGAGCAACAGTCTCTTCTAATGTCTCACCAATTTCTGTAAAGCCTGCAACCAATGCATAGTAACCGATACCAGAGTTGTACTTAGTAAGAAGAATTCTATCTTTGTCAGGTGTCTCGCCTCTAGCTATAACTGCCGTAATAACAGCAGGAACCACACGAGGATAAATAGTATAACCACACTCAGGACAAACTATAGCTCTTTCCTTAGTGGAATGCTCTGTTAGATGTCCACAGCGGCCACAAAACTTGTTATTAATGTACCAAGAAGCAAGTTGCTTTGCGGTAAACACCTCGAAAATACTCTTCTTAGCAACATCTTTCTCTGCACGCAAAGCTCTTACCTTAGAGTAAAAGTACCCATCAGGAATTACCACATCATCCTGGGCAAGGAAAAACTTATCCTCATCCATGGAGTAAAGATAAGTAAGATTAGTAAGTCCTTCAGTAAACTCTGAAAGTCTTGGGAAAATCTTACGATTAGAACCATCTACCTCAGGGTCCTTTTTCACAAGAATCTCACCTGCTTTATTAAAAACAACAATCAAAGCTTCACTATCAGGTGTAGCCTCAGGCATATATGTATTCTTAAGTTTATGTGGGTAAATATCCTGAATCATGAATACTCCTTAGAGAAGGTCTGCGAGATCAAGAATTAAGCGCTCTGTCTTTTCCCAACCAAGACATGGGTCAGTAATAGACTTACCATAGATGCCTTCACCAATCTTCTGGCAACCATCCTCGATATAGCTCTCAATCATAAGACCCTTTACCATCTTGGAAATGTCTGGGTTATTACGACGGCTATGAAGAATATCCTTAGAAATTCTAATCTGCTCTAAATATCTCTTTCCAGAGTTATTATGGTTTGTATCAACGATAACTGTAGGATTTACGAGATCAGTATTCTTCATGTAAAGCTCATATACAGTCTCCAAATCCTCATAGTGATAGTTAGGATGGCTGTGACCTAAGTGATCCACATAACCACGTAAAATAGCGTGTGCAAGTGGGTTACCATTAGTCTTAACTTCCCATCCTCTATAGATAAACTTCTGTGCACTCTGTGCAGCAGAAATAGAGTTCATCATAACGGAGAAATCACCTGCTGTAGGATTCTTCATACCTGCAGGAATACCAACACCAGAAGCTACAATTCTGTGCTCCTGATCCTCTACAGAACGAGCACCTACTGCAATATAGCTAAGGATATCCGAAAGATATCTGTGGTTAGAAGGATAAAGCATCTCCTCTGCGCAAGTAAAACCTGTCTCCTTAATAACACGTGTATGCATAGCACGGATAGCTACGATACCAGCTAAGAGATCCTCTTCCTTATTAGTGTCTGGCTGGTGAAGCATTCCCTTATAGCCAACACCCTTTGTACGAGGCTTATTAGTATATACACGAGGAATAATAAAAATCTTATCCTTTACCTTCTCACTAACACTAGCAAGACGAGTCATGTAATCCATAACTGCATCTTCATTGTCTGCAGAACATGGTCCAATGATAAGAAGAAATCTGTCATCCTTTCCTTCAAAGATCTTAGCAATCTGAGCATCTCGCTCTTCTTTAATTGCCTTAAGCTTGTCATCCAAAGGGTACATTTCCTTGATATCCTTAGGAATAGGAAGCTTTCTTATAAATTCCATCTGCATATCCATATGTATATTTCTCCTTAAATGAAAGAGGGACTACTATCAGCAGTCCCTCGTGATAATTGATGTAAGATCTAAAACTTGCAGGAATTACTCAGCGTCTGCCTCTGCTGCCTTTGGAGCTGTCTTAACTGCCTTCTCAGCAAGATACTCAACTGTCTTACGGCTTACGATACCCTCTGTAATCATTGGGTTATTCTCACCGATAGCCTTCTTGAGGTCTTCCTTATCCATCTGGTAAGCAGTAGCCATTGACTCGATTTCCTTATCATACTCCTCAGCTGTGGACTCAATCTTGAGCTCCTTAGCGATAGCATCGATAACGAGGTTGTTCTTTACTCTAACCTCAGCCATTGGCTTCATGGACTCCTTGAACTGCTCGATTGTCTGACCCATGTACTGGAGATACATCTGGAGCTGAATACCCTGCTGCTCCATTCTTGCAGCCTGCTCATTTGTCATGTTGTCCATCTCTGTGAGGATCATAGCCTCAGGAATCTCAACTGTAGCGTTCTCAGCAACTGCTGTAACTACCTCATTAAGGAATGCATTCTCAGCGATTCTCTTAGCGGACTCTTCCTGATTCTTCTTGATATCAGCCTTAAGCTCATCAAGTGTATCGAACTCGGAAACATCCTTTACAAACTCATCATCAAGCTCTGGGAGAACCTCAGCCTTAATGTTGTGAATCTTAACCTCGAAGGAAGCAACTGCACCCTTAAGCTCCTCAGCGTGATAATCCTCTGGGAACTTAACGTCAATTGTGAACTCCTCACCGATGTCATGACCAACAATAGCCTCTTCAAAACCTGGGATGAAGGAGTGGGAACCAATCTTAAGGTTGTAGTTCTCGCCCTTACCGCCTTCGAAAGCAACACCATCCTTGAAGCCCTCGTAATCAATGATTACTGTATCGCCTTCCTGTACGGATCTACCCTCTACGTTCTCAAGAGAAGAATTTCTCTTTCTCATGGACTCGAGCTCGTTCATAACAGTCTCATCTGTAACTTCGTTCTGGGAATATGGAACCTCAACCCCCTCGTACTGACCAAGAGTAACCTCTGGCTTAACAGTAACGATGAGCTTGTACTTCATACCATTCTCATCAATAGACTCAACATCGAGGTCAGGACGAGCAACAACCTGAAGGTCATGCTCCTTAACTGCTGCCTGGTAAGCTGGGTTAACGATCTCGTCGATAGCATCCTCATAAAGAACACCCTCACCGTAGTACTTAACTACGAGCTGATATGGAACCTTACCCTTACGGAAACCAGGAACCTGGAATCTGTTCTTGTTCTTCTTATAAGAAGCCTGAAGTGCTGCGTTAAACTCCTCTCTTGTAGCCTCGAGAGAGATAGCTACCTGGCTCTTTTCCAATTTCTCAATGTTAGACATATATATTCTCCTTAAGTAATTAAAATATAATACATATATAAATAGCCAAAAGATTTTAGCACATGAGACCCCTTATATGCAACGGATTATGCCCTAAAATACTAATAAAACAAGAAAAAAGCTGTCGATTACTCGACAGCTTTGCTATTGGCGCGCCTGGCAGAGATCGAATCCACAACCTTCTGATCCGTAGTCAGACACTCTATCCAGTTGAGCTACAGGCGCATTTCTTAAGCTCAATAATATTAGTACAGGTTAAGTTGATTGTCAACAACATTTTGTATAAAATCATACCCATGAATAACTATAACCCAGATACACAAAGACTTTATTTCGATAACCTCATTAACTGCCGCGACTTAGGTCAAATGCCACTTAGTAGCGGAAACCTTTTTGTATCTCACAAAATTCTTAGAAGCGGTTCCCCTTCCCTTGCCACACAAAAGGCGCATGATTTACTTGTTGAATATGGGGTTAACTGCGTTATTGACCTTCGTTCTGAAACTGAATTTAAAAACTACGGTAACCCATTTGCAGATGATGGCGTAACTAACTTTTATAATATATCCCTTTTCGTCGGTGACCCTGACACAGACGAAGACCCTACTATGGTTTTCTTGCGTACCCATCCCCTTGGTGATTTCTATGTAATCATGCTAAATGAGCTTGGTAAAAACATCGTAGAAGTGCTACGTAAAATCATTGCTAACAAAGACGGCGTTACCCTTTTCCACTGTGCTCACGGTAAAGACAGAACAGGTGTTATCGCAGCTATTTTGTATCTTATCGCAGGAGCATCAAGAGAAGATATTGTACTTAATTACAAGGTGTCTTATGAGTATGCCAAAGACTTCCTTGGACCTCTAGTAGAGGCACGTGAAGAAGAGATGAAACACACTCTAAAATCTGATGCAATTAATATGGAGATCTTCTTGGATTATGTCCAAAGTAAATATAACGGTGACATCACTATTTTCCTTAAAGAAAATGGCATGACAGATAGCGAGATAAATGAACTTAAAGCTCTTTGCTTAGGTTAATCTCAGTAAGAATATCATCCTCATCAAAAACGAACTTAATGATAAATGCACCTGTCTCATCAGTGTATACATGTTCATATCCATAAATATCCATAAATGGGTATTTAATAAGCAGTTCTGTCTTGGACATTCCTACATGAATATCATCACCTATATAGTACTCTTCACCTGTGATTGTAATCTTATTCAAATAACCTTCCCATGAATCAGAAAACTCTTGAGCATAGAATATAAACACAATATTCTTGTGCATCATTACTGTTCTCTTCATTGGAATAACTTCGAGCTCATCACCTTCACCGACTTCTTCATAAATAAGATCATCATTTACGAAAAACTCGTACTTAGGGTTACCGAGTGCGAATATTATAGATTCTCTGGCATAGAAGTTACCAACTTTAATAGCACCCATGTCACTAACATTACCTGTCATATAAACATTAAACATGGAAGGTTCAACAACAAATGGCAAACCATCATCAATATGATAGGTGTTACTTGACTCCTTAGTAATCTCTACAAAATGATCTACATACTCACCTTCAGAACTGATTGTCTCAGGAATTCTAATCACATATCTATTAGGAACCAAAGTGACTATTCTATACTGCTCTCTAGAGCTCTTTACATCAATCTTATAGTATTCAATAAGGCTATTAGCCATTGATTTAACTACCGCTTCTGCATAATTCTCAGAATAGCCTGGCTCCAACAAAGCAAATACACCATCAATATTCTGTTCATCAATCATAGTCATGTAGTGATCGCCATAGTTATAAATATCAATAATTCCACTAATCCAACGATTAGAAAGAGCTGCCACTTCATTATTTTCCACTAAGAAAATATAAATTGGATCTTCAAATGACACAGCATTTCCTGAAGCATCAGACATCTGAAGTTCTGCACAAATAAGACCAGGATATAAAGTAAACAAATTTGTACCTACTATTCCCTTTACTTCACTTGAAGGTACCATTTTAAAATAAGTAATACTCTTACCATACTGAGAAGTCATACCACGAAGAATATTAATGTACTCAAAATACATAGAATATGTAACGCCGTCCAACTGATTCTCTGGTATACAAGAATAACTATCAGCCATCTTATCATCATCATTTACAGCATCGATAATGTGTCTGATTATTTCTTGTGATGAAATAGTTGTCGTATTGATATCCATTCTATTAGAGATATCTTCTCTAAGTTCATTAGCAATATTACAAGCACAAAGACCAAGTGCCATATTAAGCACTAACATAATAGACATAAGTTTTTTTAACTTATTTCCTATCATTTAACAAGGGCCTCCGCTTCATTAATAAAATGATTCTTTGCAATATTTACAGATGAATAATCACCCTTTACATAGCCTCTAACGGCAGATGAGAAACATCCATTTATATCAGAATCATAAACACTAATCGCTCTTCCATTAAGTGACCAAGCAGCACCTGTAAATATTGTATATGGGTTCTGTCCATCAAGCCACTTACATGAGTAGCTTTCATCATCAGAACATGCCATCATAATATTAAGGTTATTTACAGAATAACCATCAGCAGCCATGGCTTCAAGGTTATTAGGATTTATGGAAATATCTCTAATAAGTCTTGCAGCAGATGCGTCCATATCACAGTACTTAGTTACGAAGATATAATAACCACCGTCATAGTAATCTTCTGGTGCTCGAACTACACCCCAGTTAGAATAAGAATTAGATAAGAACAACTCACCAAAGTCCAAAGTACCAAAGAATGAGAGAACTGATTTATTACTTATTCTACCTGTCCACTCTGAACTCCATCTAGCAGAACCAAATGTCAAATCCTCATCATAAAGAGCACGGCTTAATCCGAAGAAATCTTCCATATACTCGTTCATAACAATCTCATCATTATTAATCCATGCATCCTGACGACTCATAATATATGGAGTCTCGATATCAGCTACATCACATACAATTCTTGTATTTCCATTTGTCTCATCATGAATATAGCGAGCGGTGGACAAGAATGTATCCCAATTAGAAAAATATGGCTGAATATCATCTGGTTCACTTACACCAAAGACAGTATTAGCTACCGTTCTGTTATAGAAAACAGCACCTGGATTAATCTCCCATGTAACGCCCTTGATTACACCTTCAGAATCCATTCCCATGGCAAGAGTATACTCATACATATACTTAAACTCATCATAATCAATACCAATACTATTAAGTGATACTGTCTTATCAGATAGTGCATAATAAGAAGCATAACTGATATCACATACGAACATATCTGGCGCATTTTCACCACTTGCCAAAGAAGCATCAAGCTCATCACGGAAAGTATTAAGATTAAGTACTTTCTTAGTAAAATCTACATTTGTGTAGTCCTTAATAGTATCCATAGCACCTGTACTACCTGAGTAGATTACAAGATCGCCATCCTCACTATCAATTACATTTGTTGCTACTTCTTCTTCATGGTATCTATCAGGATCGAGATTAAAAATTACATATACAGAAGCTGCACCTGCAAGCACTCCGTTATTGTAAACCTCCATAACATATGTACCAGTAGGAAGATATTCATCAGAAGAATAAAAACATGCATATCCTTCTGCTTCGATATCGAGGTGGGCATCCTTAATAAGATACTCATCATTGTAGCTCATGTTATAAGTAACATCGTAATCACGACCAGACTCAAGATAAGCTTCATTAAGAAGTATCTTTGCCTCAATCTGCTTAGTATTAAAGTAACTTCCACTACTATCTGCATGCTGCCAATAGATATGGTTAACAATGGATGTGCTAGGGAAAGTATACTCTGTAAGATACATGCTAAATGTATCAGTCCAAATCACCTTATCACCACGGTAAAGATCCAAAGTATAAGTACTCTGAGGGAAATAACTAGCATTATCAACAAAGTCCTGAACAGTAATCTTTACATCAGCAATATTACTTCCAATATGGTTAGGCTCACCAGAAATGCTATCTCCATTGGAATTAGTAAAAACATATGTCAAATCTAAATCATCGTACATTTCCTCCCCATCATCAGTAAGGGTAATATCAAGCACGATTTCTTTAGCATCAGTAATCTCATCAGAAATGTTACCGTGAGCAGAGCCAGATACAGACTCAAGAACAATCTCAGAAAATAAGAATCCACTATCCTGAGCAAATTCATAAGGAGGCTCATACAAAGGTACAAGCAACTTTTCAAGTACACCTTTGGAGTCCGCAACTTTCCAAGCCCCCTCTTCATACTTAAGGCCAATCTCTATCTGAACATCCTTCTTAGCAGATGTAACTAAAGCGGTATTAAATGCATCTACACTATCAGGATTAGCAGCATCACACGCTATATAATCTGGAATAGAAAAAGTACAAATGAACTTTCCAGTGCCATCTTTAGTCCTTGCAATAGACTTCTCCTCGTCTATCACATATGTGGAACCAGCAAGAATCGTAGACACAAGTGCTGACTTGTAATTCTCTGGAAAATAAAATTTTGCATCCTCTTCAGTAAGGTCAGACAATGCCATCACCTGAGCTACATCACCAGAAGCTACGGCAGTAACATACTGTCCACAAACATCTAAAGCTGCATCATCAACTTTGGAGCATGCACAAGTACCCGCTACGATAGTAACGGCTAAAAACAGTGCAACGATACGCTCCTTAATTCTCATTTTTATGCTTTTCTTCCTTTTACAGCTTCAAAAATTACAATACCTGCCGCAACAGCAGCATTAAGACTATTAACCTCTCCTGCCATAGGGATGGAAAGGAGGAAATCACACTCTTTACGAACAAGATCTCTCATACCCTCACCTTCACTACCAATTACGATAGCCATAGGACCAGAATAATCAGCCTTGTCATAAGGTGTCTGACCAAGTGCATCTGTTCCACACACCCAGAAACCATTGTTTTTCTTAAGATCTCTAAGAGTATTTGCAATATTTGTTACTCTAGCTACAGGCACATATTCGATAGCGCCTGCGGATGCCTTAGCCACAACAGAATCAAGTCCAATACTTCTATGCTTAGGAATAACTACTCCATCAACACCAGCAGCATCTGCAATACGAAGTACAGAACCAAGGTTATATGCATCTTTAAGCTCATCAAGAACTACAAGAAGTGGTGCATGTCCCTTCTCCTGAGCCTGAGCAAGAATATCATCAATCTCTACATATTCCTTACAAGCAACAGAAGCAATTACACCTTGGTGATTATTAGTCTCACTCATTCGATTAAGCACTTCACGAGTTGCCTTAACAACGACAATCTTTCGCTCATATGCCATGTTCACAATACGAGCAAGACCAGAATCAATCTTCTTTCCATCCTTGTTATCAAGAATCCAAAGCTTATTAATTTCTCTTCCAGCCTTAAGTGCCTCAGTTACCGCATTACGGCCCTCAAGCTTATCTCCAGATGGTACAGAAACAGACTCATTTCTTCTGTCATCACCACGATTATCTCTTCTATAATCTCTTCTGTCATTATTTCTCATCATCAATCACCTCAAAGGCCTTCTGAATAATATAATCTAATCTGTCTTCTCTATTTTCTAAGAACAAGTAGCCGAGAAGTGCTTCAAAACCAGTAGCATAAAGATAATCTACAGGGCTTGCATTCTTGGACATTGTAGGAGGATTAGAATTTTTACCTCTTCTAAAGTATCCAAGCTCCTCTTCACTAAGTTCTGGTTCTATCGCTCTGATTGCCTTAGCCTGGGCTGCAGCACTAACGTACTTAACAGTAAGTTTATGCATCTTTCCAGACTGTGATGCGGATCTAGAAGCCACATGACATCTAGCATAAAGCTCGTAGATAGAGTCACCCACATATGCTAATGCAGAAGCATTTACCTCTCGTAAATCAGTAGCAATAAAAGGGATTATCATAACTTTTCTACCTGTGGTCCGTTAGGAGTATCCTTTACGGAATAACCCTTTTCCTTAAGTACATCTCTAATTCTATCTGCCTCAGCAAAGTCCTTTGCCTTCTTAGCATCAGCACGCTGCTGAACAAGAGTCATAATCTCTTCAGGAATCTCTTCCTTCTCAACGATAAGCTCAATACCAAGTACATCAGTAAGTTCAACGAGCTTATCCATAGCATTCTTAAGTGCTGCCTCAGAAGCCTTATTAGAAGCAAGTGCTGTATTAGCAGCCTTTACAAGATTAAAAATATCAGTAATAGCATCAGCTGTATTTAGGTCATCATCCATGTGCTCGATAAAGCTCTTACCTGCTGTCTCAACAGCTTCGTTAAGCTCACTATCAGCCTCACCAGAGTTATTCTTTGCTGTACCCTTATCAAGAGTGAACTTAATGTTGTTTACAGAAGTTGAAATTCTCTGAAGTCCTGTCTGGGAAGCTCTAAGAAGCTCATCAGAGAAGTTAATTGGCATACGATAGTGACCAGAAAGAATGAAGAATCTGATTACTGCATATGGGAAATGAGCAACAATATCTCTGATTGTGAAGAAGTTACCAAGGGACTTACTCATCTTCTCGCCATCAACATTTACGAAAGCATTGTGTACCCAGTAGTTAGCAAGTGTACAGCAGTTAGCTGCTTCACTCTGTGCAATCTCATTCTCATGGTGTGGGAAGATAAGATCCTGTCCACCGCCGTGGATATCAATAGTGTCACCAAGATGCTTCTTAATCATAGCGGAGCACTCGATGTGCCAACCAGGTCTACCCTCACCCCAAGGAGAATTCCAGAAAGGCTCGCCCTCCTTCTTAAACTTCCAAAGAGCAAAGTCACCAGGATTACGCTTACCATCAAAAGAAGCATGACGCTCACCACCACCAGCATTAAGCTCATCAAGGTTATAGTGGGAAAGCTTACCATAATCAGCCTTCTTAGTTACGTCGTAGTAAACACCGTCACCCTCGATAACATAAGCAACACCGTTATCATAAAGCTTCTTAACGATACCGATAATAGCACCAATTGACTCTGTAGCACGTGGCTGATATGTAGGTCTCTTACAATTAAGACCATCTGCATCAACGTAGTACTCCTTAATGTACTTATCAGCAACATCCTTTACAGTAACGCCCTCTTCATTAGCGCGCTTAATCATCTTGTCATCGATATCAGTAAAGTTCTGGCAGAAAGTAACCTCGTAACCTCTGTACTCCAAGTATCTTCTAAGTGTATCGAAAGTAACAAATGGACGTGCATTACCGAGGTGGAAATAGTTATATACAGTAGGTCCGCAAGCATACATCTTTACCTTGTTAGGCTCGATAGTTACGAACTCATCTTTTGTTCTAGTAAGTGTGTTAAAAAGCTTCATATGTTGTACTCCTCCAAAGGATAAATTTCTTTATTCAACTCTTTGAGTAATTCTTCATTATTCTTGAGTGTGTCCTGATTAGTTCCATTACTTAATGCAGCAATTGTGCCCTGTAAGTTGTTAACAACAGATACAAGCTGAGCAACCTGGAGCTGGATTGGATCTTCTTGGTTAGCATGGTCAAGTTCAACAGCGTGAGACTCAGTTCTCTGACCTTCAATCTTAACGACCTTACCTGGAACACCTACAACAGTTGCTCCATCAGGTACATCATGAAGAAGAACCGCATTTGCACCAATATTAGTGTCGTTACCGATAGTGATAGGTCCAAGAAGCTTAGCACCTGCACCAACAAGAACATTATCACCAATTACAGGGTGACGTCTCTCACCGATAGCATGTCCACGACCGCCTAAAGTAACGTTGTGGTAAATAGTACAGTTGTTTCCAATAACAGCAGTCTCACCAATGACAACACCCATTCCGTGGTCAATGAAAAGGCCTTCACCTATAGTTGCACCTGGGTGAATCTCTATACCTGTAAGGGCACGAGCACACTGGGAATTCCATCTAGCAAGGGCAAAAAGCTTATGCTTATAAAAAAAGTGGCTAATCTTGTGATAAACAAGTGCGTGAAAACCAGGATATAACAAAATAACACCGACTACACTTCTGGCAGCCGGATCACGCTTAGCTATCTGCTTGGCATCATTTAATAAACTCATCTTTACCTTTATACTCCGTAAAATTTATGATGCCGACGGGGATATCCCCGCGGTTATCATAAAGGCCTGTCATGAGGAGCCCCGTTTGACACCCGGTTATTCCAGGGCGGTACCCTGCGGATAGTTTGGACCTTCCAACGTAACAAGGCTAGATCTACGTTACCCGACTCGGGTGCCAATTTAAGTCATGTAGGGTCAATTGGACGCCCACCCATTTCAGGTTGTTCTTCTTAT
>JAKSRH010000002.1 GCA_024403675.1 Saccharofermentans sp.
GTTGGAGCCTTTGTAGGAGCAACTGTTGGAGCTACTGTAGGTGTAGCTGTAGGTGCTGGAGTTGCTGTAGGTGTAGGTGTTGGAGTCTGTGTAGGAACTGGAGTTGGAGTAGTAGCAGGAACAAGTGCACCTGTAAATGTAGTACATCCAAACTCAGTAGTACCTGTAAAGGACTTAGCAATAACCTGACCCTCAAAGTGACAACCTGAATATGTTGCAGCAGATGTGATATCAGAATTAGGAGCAAGGAGACATCCCATGCTAGCACCAATACCAAAACTGTTAGCATCAGGAATATTCCAAATAATCTTTGCATTATTAGAAGAACCATTTACTACATCAGCGCTGTTCCACTTACAACCACAGTTAACATTAAGGGCTGTCAATCCAGAACCTGTGATGTTAATGATAATTGTTGAGGAAGAAGGAACCTGAAATACAACACAAATATTTCCATCAGAGCCTACGAGACTATTCCACTCGGAAGCAGAAAGCTTAAAGATATTAACTGTTTCGTTATCGCCCTTAAAATAAACTTCATCATTATAAGGATTAGTTGTAATCTCACCATTAGCTTCATATGTAGCAAGCTTGGAAGATACGGAACGAAGATTTGCGAAAGTAGCTGCAATATCAACACCAGCATCTGCAGGTGTCATTACATTTACTACATCCAAAAATCCTGTATAAGAACCGCCAACCAAAGCAAGACGGCTAGCATCCTTACCTACATCGTAGCTACCAGGTGTCTGAGCACTACCACCAACTGCAAGGTTACCCTCACAGTCTGCAGCAGATACATTAAAGTCACCCTCAAGGAACACGCTGTAATTAGCAGCTACACCAAGAGATAGAGGTGCTTCCTGAGCTGCAGCCTTGTATGCAAGTACTGAACTAAATACGATTACAATAGATGCGATGAACGCAATCAATCTCTTAAAATCTTTTCTCATAAGGCCTCCAAACACATATTCTTATGAAAATTTTACTTATTAACATTCGTATAATACACATTGTCGTCACAATTGTAAATAGAATTTAAACAAAATAATACGAATTTTTGTCCAAGCGTTTACATTTTTGCAATAAATAAGGTGGGAAATATCAAATTTCCCACCTTTATGTTAATAATTAGATATTTATACTATTACATATTATTAAGATAGAAGAACAAAGCAATAACTGCGATGGCAATAATAATAGCAATAGCAACCTTGATTGGTGAAATTGGAGCCTGGCCGGAAATTCTTCCTGTCTGACCATTAACAGCAATATTGTAACTCTTATCCTTGAACTTAAAGTTTGCAATCCAAATTGGAGCTAATACATACTTAAATGTGATCTTGTCATAATTTGTTGATAAGAAAATCTGACCAACCTTATCAGCTCTGTACTGTTTTCTAAGCTTAGAACCAAGATTACTCTTAAGCTGACTTTGAATCTTTACCTTTGCTTCCTTCCAACCATCATCAAGACCTAATGTATATCTCTCAGCTGCAAATCCAGCAACAAACTCTGGAGAATATGTACGAAGCTTCGCAAAATCGAAAGAAGATACTGCCTTAATATTAGGATCTGTTGTTTTCTTAGAAGCGTATACAACCATATCATCAATAAACTCTTCGTATATACCAGTGTATGTTCTCCAAGTTGTTTCTGTTACATAGCTGTCGCCTCTCTTAACACGCTTATCAAAACCAAGCTTTGCGCTATAAGATGAAGTTGTCTGTGAATCATATGTCCAGTATGGAAGATAAAGACCACTAAAGTTCTTTGCCTCACATACCTTCTTAGCTTCATTAGGTACAAACCACTTTTTCTTAATCCAGTTCTTGAAGATACCCGATGCCTTTTCTCTATTAACTTCGAAAGGAACTACTCCACCAGGAGCCATTACATCTTCTTTGTCATCAACAGGCATTACACTTGTGGAACCACAAAATGGACAACAAGAAGCTGTTTCAGCCTCATCATAGATAGTCTCTCCACCACACTGCTGGCAAACAACACTCTTTTTCTTTGTACCCCAGTCTTGGTTACCTCTAATCTTTGCTGAATTAAAATCAATCTCCTGAACTTCTGCACTGTCCTCCGGCTTTGGAAGTGCCTTAGAATAACCACAATACTCACAAGTCATGGAAAGTGTAGCTGGATCATACTTAACAGTAGCACCACAGTTAGGACATTTTGTATCTGTCACATCCATGGTTGTTGCAGACTCAATCTGTCCCAACTCATTCATATCATTGTCCGCCATAACAATTCCTCCAAAAATACAACTGATTAATCAAATATTACAAAACAACATCCATTATGTTCAATAGACAATTTTGTTGATTTCACTCCGCTATCTACATGAACAACAGGATTCTTTGTTGTTTTAATAGAAGTAACAAGTTCTGTGCACTTTACATTAGCTGTATTATCAATCTTGTAAGTATGAACTTTATTACTTCTATTAATAATACATACTATGCGACTACTTCCCTTAGCATCTTTACCAAAGAAGTCTTTACCTTTTACTAAATATCTTTCAAAAACAAAACTTCCCTCATTAGCTAACAAAGTCTTGTAGCAACCTGTCTTAAGAACATCGTGTTCACCTCTTAGTGCTGCAATAGACTTAATCACCTCAAGGTGGTCCTTCTGTTTCTTTTCAAGCTTTTCCCATGGATATGTTCTTCTATTAAATGGATCCTTATATCCTTCCATCAAGATTTCATCACCATAGTAAAGACATGACGCTCCGATATAACCTGTCTGAAGTGCATATGCCATAGTAGAAAGCTTAGCACACTCATCATAATTCTCATCTGGAACTACAATAGACTTTTGCTGTTCACGATTATCGTAATCAGCTGGCTTTGAAAGCATAGTAAGAATTCTTGGAACATCATGAGAAGAAACAAGATTCATAATTGAATAATATGCCTGTGCTGGATATCTCTCACGATAACCTTCGAGTCGACTATCTAGAACTTCTGCACTTGTATAACCACATAGGAAGTCTAGAATCTCCTTGCGGAAAGTATATCCCATAACAGAATCATGAGTTCTACCAAGCATAAAATCACGGTATGAACCATAACTACACTTGTTAGAAGCATCTTCCCATACCTCACCTACAAGAATACCTTCTCCATTAGTATCAGCTTTAAGTGTGTCACGCATCTGACGAATAAAGCCATCAGGAAGTTCATCAGATACATCAAGTCTAATTCCGCCAGCGCCACGCTTGGTCCAAGTATCAACAACTCCTCCCTCTCCGAAAATAAATCTTCTGTAAGAAAGGTTATTTTCATCTACATTTGGAAGATCTGGGAAGCCCCACCATGAGTCATAAGTAACCTTACCATTTTCATCATGATAGAAGTTATACCAAGAGCGATAATTA
This sequence comes from Saccharofermentans sp., assembly GCA_024403675.1. Classification (GTDB taxonomy): domain Bacteria; phylum Bacillota; class Clostridia; order Saccharofermentanales; family Saccharofermentanaceae; genus Saccharofermentans. The sequence goes on from JAKSRH010000002.1 coordinate 3,395, forward strand.
CTCTCTTCTCCTGTTAGATATGACTTATACGCACCTACGCCATCGTAACGGTCAAACTTATTAAAGTATCTACTATCAGCACCAGTATGGCTAAATACACCGTCGATAATAATGGAAATACCCTTTTCTTGACACGCTTTCTGAAGTTCATCGAAAGCTTCATTACCACCAAGAATTGGATCAACCTGAAGATAATCAGCTGTGTCATATCTATGAGATGATCTAGCCTCAAAGATAGGATTTAAATAAATAATATTAATACCAAGTGACTTAATATAATCTAGTCTCTCTGTAATTCCCCTTAAAGAACCTCCAAAAAAATCACAAGCAAGATAACCTGTAGAAGGCTTACCATAAATATCTACATCCTCATACCAATCCTCATGGTATACTCTCTCCTCACGTGGGGATGCGGTAATAAGATTTGTGAACTTGAAGTTCTTATCTCTAGCAAATCTATCAGGAAAAATCTGATAAATACTAGCACCTTTCATCTTATCCGGAGTAACAAAATCCTTCTCATAAACAGTAATCTGCCATGCATATGGATACTTTTCTTCTTCTACTCCAACCTTAGGTGGCACATTAAATAGTTTTCCAGAACCATCTTTAGTATCACCTTCAGCAACATAATAGAGTATTGTGTAATCCTCATAGTCTCCTGAAGTTACATCATAATATTCAGTTGGAAAATACTGGCTACCTCTAGGTAAACGCAAACGAAACCAATAAAAAAGCAGACCTGGCTCATGAGGCAACATAATATCAACCTCATAACGCTTGTGGTCTGTCTTCTTATCTTTGAGACACATAGGCTCTTCATGGTAAGTCATACCATAAAGGCCATATGTATAACAAAGGGTTACGTTCTGTGCATCTAATGGTGTATCAAATACGATATTCACCCCGGAATCAACGGGCTGAGCACCGAATGGGTTCCTATATTCAAGGGACCTGGATGCATGTAAGAACATATATTACTTTTTATCCTCAGCTTTCTGCTCCTTCTTAGCAGGAGTTTTCTTTGCAGCTGGCTTCTTTGCTGGAGCTGCCTTCTTTGCTGCTGGCTTTTTAGCTGCAGTCTTCTTTGCAGGAGCTTTCTTTGCTGCTGGCTTTTCATCGGATACCTTCTCAGGAACTGCAACAGGAGCTGGAGCTGGTGCTTCAATCTCAAGTGGAATACCTGTGATAAGAGAATACAATCCAGCGTACTCGCCTGCACTCTTCTTCCAAGAATAATCACCCTTCATACCAGACTGGATGATGTTATCCCATACATCTTTATGATTTCTATAAAGATCACAAGCATACTTTGTAATGAAGAGGAACTCATGCGCATTGATATTAGCAAATGAGAAACCATTACCTTCACCAGTAAACTCATTATATGGCTGAACTGTATCCTTAAGACCACCAGTCTCTCTTACTACTGGTACTGTACCGTAAGCCATGGAAACAAGCTGTGAAAGACCACATGGCTCGAAAAGGGATGGCATAAGGAAAATATCAGCTGCTGCATACATTGTATGAGCAAGACCTGCGTCAAAGTCGATGCATGCACACATCTTACCTGGGTTACGGTTAGCAATCTCAACAAGTGCACGCTCATAGTAAGGATCACCTGTACCGAGGATTACTACCTGCATGCCGTCGAAAAGCATTTCGTCAAGAACATAAAGGAGAAGGTCAAGACCCTTCTGGTCTACGAGACGAGAAATCATTACGCAAAGTGGAGCGCCAGGGTTAACCTCAAGGTTAAGCTGCTCCTGAAGGCTCTTCTTACAGATAGCCTTACCTTCTTTATAATTCTTGATTGTGTACTTAGCAGGAATCTTCTCATCAGTAGATGGATCATACTCCATCTCATTGATACCGTTGATAATACCAGATACCTTGTAAGCATATCTCTGGAGAGTGTAGTTAAGACCCTCACCATAGTAATCTGTCATAATCTCATAAGCATATGTTGGAGATACTGTAGTTACAGAATTAGAGTAAACAATACCAGCCTTCATGAAGTTAATTGCACGATCCTTAATACAGAAATCGTCTCTCAAATACTCATCAGGAAGATCGAGCATTTCTCTTACTACATCTGTAGCATGAACACCCTGATACTTGAGGTTATGAATTGTAAATACTGTCTGCACATCTGTGTGATAACCATGCTTCTTGAAGTGTGCATCGAGGAGCATTGGCATCATACCTGTCTGCCAATCATTACAGTGGAGAACATTTGGCTCGAAGCCCATGAAATCTCCCATAAAATCAAGTACTGCTCTCTGATAGAAGCAATATCTCTCGATATCAAATACATACTCTACATAAACCTGATCAAAGTTGAAGTAGTATTCATTATCTACGAAGTAGAATGTTACGCCATTTTTCTCCATGGAGAAAAGACCTGCATAAAGTGATCTCCAACCCATGTGAACCATCTTCCAACCAAGGAACTTAAGTTCCTGATTGTACTTAATCTTAATCTTACGATAAAGAGGAAGAATAACTCTAGCATCTACTCCCTGCTTGTTAAGCTCTACAGGAAGAGCTCCAACTACGTCTGCGAGTCCACCAACTTTAACAAATGGGCTTACCTCAGATGATGCAAATAAAACTTTAATCTTATCCATAATTAAATTCCAGCTCCCTTACCAATTACTACAGGATAATCAGAATGACCAACAAGTTTTACACCTGGTCGAACGAATGAATTCTTATCAAGAATTACATTCTCGAGGTGACAGTTCTCTGAAATATGAACATCCTGCATCAATACACAATTCTTAATAGTTGTATTCTTAGAAACTGTAACTCCACGGAAGATAACAGAATTCTCAATCTGACCATAGATTCTACAACCATCAGAAACGATTGTATTGTTAACACTAGATCCACCAATATAAAGTGTTGGAGCCTCATCCTTAACCTTTGTATAGATTGGCTCTCCACTCCAGAAGAGATCATCACGAACATTCTCCTCGAGAAGGCTCATAGATGCCTTAAAGTAAGCCTGAACATTATTGATTCTCAAAGCTGTTCCTGCATACTCATATGCATAAACCTTAATCTCATCAAACATCTTAACCATAGAGTGAATTCCAAAGTGAGAAGCACCATGAGACATCTGCTTGGAAATGATATCAACGAGCATATCTCTTCTTAAACAAATAATACCGAGAGAACTCTTATTTGAAGATGCCTTCTGAGGATTATAAAGCATATCCTTTACAAATCCGTTCTCATCACAATCAATGATGTAGCATGGAGAACCACACTTATTAGCATCTCTGTTATACATAACTGTAAGATCAGCGCCAGACTTCTCATGTGCGTCAATCATATCGTCAAAAGTTGTGTTAAGAACAACATTTGAGTTAGCAACAATTACATATGTTGTACGAGATGTCTTAAGGAAGTCAAGAATACCTGCAAGCTCCTCATCACCATTTACATTAGTAACCTCAGAGTTTACATATGGTGGAAGAATGTGGAGACCATCATTCTTACGGTCAAGGGACCATGCAGCACCTGTACCAAGGTGATCCATCAATGACTTGTACTTGTTATATGTAAGAACACCAACATTCTTAATGCCAGAATTAACCATATTACTGAGCATAAAGTCGATGATTCTGTAACGTCCAGCGAAAGGAACAGCAGACAAGGCACGTGGACCTGTGAGCTCTCCTAAAGAAATCTTTTTGTTATCGGCCAAGATAAGGCCCATTGCATTATTGAACATTATACTATCCTCCGTACCTTATACTCTGAATGTGCTTGCAATTACATTATCTTCATCAGAAACTTCAATATCTGAATCAATCATGCTGTTGCCAGGAATTACTACATCATCCTTAATTACAAGGCCACGCTCAAATACTGTGATTCCCTGTGAACAAATCTTGTGATTTGTGTATGGACCTTCGCCTTCGATTGTAGGACCAGCCTTAACATTCTTTCCAATTACTGTTCCAAAATCTACGATACAACGCTCAATGTGTGCACCTTCCTTAACAACTACGCCAGGAAGCAATACACAATCCTTAACCACTGCACCCTTCTCAACGATAACAGACTCAGAAAGAACTGAGTGGATAACCTCACCATGAATTCTACAACCATCTGTAAGAGCTGAATCCTTTACAGAACCATCCTTACCAATGAAGTGTGATGGCTTAACTGGGTTACGTGAGAAAATCTTCCAAGAACGATCAACAAGATTAATGTCCTCTGGCTTATCAAGAATATCCATGTTTGTTTCCCAGAGTGATGAAATTGTTCCAACATCCTTCCAGTAACCAGCAAATCTGTAAGCGAAAAGCTTCTTTCCGCCACCGAGAAGCATAGGAATAATATTCTTACCAAAGTCATTCTCAGAGCTCTCATCAGCCTCATCAGCAATAAGTGCTTCTCTTAATACATCCCATGTAAAGATATAAACACCCATTGAAGCAAGATTACTCTTAGGCTGCTTTGGCTTCTCTTCGAACTCATAGATAGAATCGTCCTCGTTAGTATTGAGAATACCAAAACGTGGAGCCTCCTCCCATGGTACTTCGTAAACAGCTACAGTAGCATCAGCACCTCTCTCGATGTGTGACTTAAGCATATCTGCATAATCCATCTTGTAAATATGGTCACCAGAAAGGATAACTACATACTTAGGATTATTGTCATCAATGAAATCCTTATTCTGGTAAATAGCATTAGCTGTACCCTTATACCAATCACTCTTACCAGACTTCTGATAAGGTGGAAGAATATACGCACCAGCATTGTTACGGTCGAGATCCCATGGATGACCATTACCTACATAAGTGTTAAGTGCAAGTGGCTGATACTGTGAAAGTACACCAACAATCTCGATACCTGAGTTAACACAGTTTGACAAAGGAAAATCGATAATTCTGTAACGGCTTCCAAATGGAACAGCAGGCTTAGCGACCTTCTTTGTCAATACACCGAGTCTTGCTCCTTGTCCTCCTGCAAGAATCATTGCAACGACATCAGCTTTAGACATATTTTTTACCTCCAAAAATATATTACTTTTTTTATTATTTTTTCTTTGTTGTAGCCTTTGGCACTTTTGCCTTAGGTTCAGTCTTATCGATAAGTGCAGCAGTTGTTGCCTTTACCTGAGACTTAATATTTGCCTTAGAAGTCTTTGCTACAGGCTTCTTAGCAGGAGCCTTTTTAGCTGCTGGCTTCTTTTCCACCTTCTCCACCTTCTTAGGCTTAGGATCAGCTACCTTCATAAGATAAAGACCTGCAAGAGGTGGAATATTAAGTGTGATATGACAAGGCTTACCATTGTACTCTTCTCCAACAGCCTCAACACAACCATTTACATCTGTACCAGTAGGATATCCACTACCTCCGTAAGACATATCATCTGTGTTCATCACAATCTTGTATGTACCTGCCTCATATACAGGAATCTTATATTCCTCGAGAGGCTGTGGAACCATGTTAAGAGTAACGTAAATATCGTTCTCCTTAGGATTAGGACTCTTACGAGTGTAGATAAATACATTGTTCTTAGTATCAGATGCATCAATCCATTCAAATCCTGCCCATGTGTGATCATCAATCCAAAGCTGTGGATGCTCAAGATAGAATCCATTTAACTTGGAATTGAAATCCTGGAGAAGTCTATGTGACTCATAATCAAGCATAAACCACTCAAGCTCTTCATAGAATCTCCACTCAATAAACTGTCCAAACTCAGCACCCATGAAGTTAAGCTTAGCTCCTGGATGAGACATCTGATAAAGGAACAAAGTACGAAGTGATGCGAACTTACGCCAAATATCGCCTGGCTGCTTATTGATAAGTGAATACTTACCATGAACTACTTCATCATGTGAAAGGCTAAGAACATAATTCTCAGAGAATGCATACATCATAGAGAAGCAGAACTGATCGTGATGCCATCCACGAGCGTAAGAATCTGTAGAGAAATAATCAAGTGTATCGTGCATCCATCCCATATTCCACTTATGAGTAAATCCAAGACCACCATCCTCTACAGGGTGAGAAATCTTAGCAAATGCTGTAGACTCCTCAGCAATCATCATTACATGTGGATAGTTCTTTCTGATTGTGCTATTAAGCTTCTTGAAGAACTCAATAGCTTCCAAGTTCTCATTACCTCCATACTGATTTGGAATGTAATTCTGTCTACCATAGTCTCTATAAAGCATGGAAGATACAGCGTCTACACGAAGACCATCAATATGGAATTCGTTAATCCAGAACACAGCATTAGAAATAAGAAATGAAACTACCTCTGCCTTAGAGTAATCAAATACGTATGTACCCCATTCTCTATGCTCACCGATTCTTGGATCACCATACTCATAACAAGGTGTACCATCAAATCTAACAAGTCCCTCAAGGTTCTTAGGGAAGTGAGCTGGAACCCAGTCCATAATTACTGAGATACCATTCTGGTGGAGAATATCAATCATGTACTTAAGATCAGCAGGTGTACCAAAACGGCTTGTAGCTGCAAAATAACCTGTAACCTGATAACCCCAAGATGCATCAAGTGGATGCTCAAGAACTGGCATAAGCTCTACATGTGTGTAATTCATCTTCTTGCAGTAATCTACAAGATCAAGACCAATCTCACGGTAATTGAAGAAATTACCATCCTTATGTCTACGCCATGAACCTAAGTGAATCTCATAAATATTAACTGGCTGAGCATCAAGTGCATCCTTTTTATTTTTCAAGAATGCCTCATCATTCCAAACATAATCATTTGGGTCATAAAGGATAGATGCATTATTAGGTCTTGTCTCAAAGTGTCTAGCATAAGGATCACCCTTCTCATACACTCTACGATCAGCACCTAGAACATGATACTTATATCTGTCCCACTGATTAGCACCGATGATTGTAGTCTCCCATACACCTGTCTCACCTACTCTATGCATCTCATTAGCATAGCCATCCCAATCATTGAAATCGCCAATAACACTTACAGAAATAGCATTTGGAGCCCAAGTTCTAAAGACAAATCCCGCGTTTCCCTTATCATCCTTAATAGGATGAGCGCCCAAGTAGTTGTAGACCATGAAGTCTTCACCACGATTGAACAAATAAGCTTGATCCATTTGTCAGCCTCCGAACATACCTTTTTATACAAAGTTAATTATAATATACCGGAGTCAAAATACCAAACACATTTACTAAAAACTTTGATTTTTTTTAGGAGTTTTTGTGCATATTTACAAAGGTTTTACATTTACCTTAATCCTGCTTATCAAAGACAATTGTAGATGCATCTATTTCGCCCTCAACAGCAATAAAACAGCATGAATATTCCTCATTAGTTAAAGTAGAAATAACCTTTATACAAAAATCTGCTTTGCTTTCTGAATCAATCACAACATCACAACCCACATTATCTACCAATGCTTTTAAATACATATCCTCTAGAAATGTTTCATCAGAAATTGTGATAGCTGTTTTGAAGTTTGGATTATAAGCAAGTACTAACGTGCCAAATAAAGAAGTATTTTCCTTTAGCTTATCAAACATCATGTTATTCCACTCAACATAGTAATCGTCAAAATACTCTAGGCCTTCTTCACCCTTATGGTTTGTAAGAGAATAATTACTACATAAATAATCACCTACATAATCAGACCATTTAAAGGCACCTGATGAGTTCAAATGGGCTGTATCAAAGAAATCAGCCTCATAATAAACATTATTCTCCCAAAGCCCATTAAGGAAATGAACATTATACTTATCTGCATACTCATAAACAGAATTAATATATCGCTGATTATCCTCTGTGCAATATGCTGGTGACATCACAAGCATAACCTCAATATCATTTTCCTGACAGAGCTGAATCATCATTTCAAGATAATCAAAAGATATATTCTTTTCCTCACAAACCTCTGTTGTTGGTAATAAGTCGTACTCATGCATATGATTATGAAGGTTCATTATTTGTTCGGCGTCAGTTGATCCAAGAGACTGTCCAATATACTGATTAACATCTGCTCCCAATTGTCCAGAAGATTCCGTTGGCATAAAATCAGATGTTGTAAGTTTGTCCCATCTAGAATGATAAAGCGAAAATGGAAATACAAATTCCATCGTAAATTCGTCCGCAAACAAATCTTTATATAGTTCTATCTTCGTACTACTTAATGGCATATTATCAACATGTTGATGAAGATATGGAAGATGCACTACAGAATACTTCTCATCAAAAAATAATGTATAAACATCAATCACAACTACCTTAGGATTAGTATATCTAAGGGCATTTCTTAATACCCAATAATCGACACCCAAAGACTGGCCGTAATTAGCTAAGTTATAGGAAGTAATACCATTATGATTCCATAACTCAAGAGGTAGAATACCCATAACACTATGACTAGAACCAAGAATTAATACATCATAATCATTCCCATGAGTATATAAATCTTTGTTTTTCGCTATTCCACTTTTATCTCGAGTAACCACCATCATTCCCATAAGCATAATTACAAAGAAAACGAGAGTTAATATTACTGTTAGTCCACGTTTTTTATTCTTACTCATCTAGCACCTCAGAACTGGAAGTAAATGAAAGCGGCCTGTTCAAATCCAGCTCCCCATACTCCGACAAGTAATATAAAAGCAATAAAACTAGCTACCAAAAATGCTCTTATAACTGGATTAAGAGACATGAGTTTTCTACGAAAACAAACACCTCTTCTCTTAAAGATATCGCTAACAATCAACACAAAAATACACAGTATAAGAACGACCATTTGTCTTCTGCCAATTCCAAACGTTAGAGAATGGTCAAATACTGTTGGGGATAATAAATTTCTTAATGCAACCAATGCTTCCCTACAAGATTTTGCTCTGAAAAACACCCATGCAATATCTACCATAACGAAAGTAAAAAAGCCCCCCACTGCCTTTCCAATAAAAGTCTTTCGCTTATGGTTAAGCTTTAAGATGTTTTCAACAACTTGATAAAGTCCATTAAGTCCACCCCAAACTGTAAAATTTATAGCGGCACCATGCCATAGCCCACTAACCAACAATACAATCATTATGTTTATATATTTTCGACAAGTACCATTACGACTACCACCAAGTGGAATATAAAGATAATCTCTAAACCAAGATGTAAGCGAAATATGCCAACGTCTCCAAAAATCAGAAACGGTAGTAGACAAATAAGGAGCATCAAAGTTCTCAGTCAACTTAAATCCCATAAATTTCGCGCAACCTAAAGCAATAATAGAATAGCCAGCAAAGTCACAATATATTTGCACAGCAAACATTACTGCTGCAATAACGATATACAAACCATTATAAGAGCTAACATTATCAAATATTCTATTTACTATTACACTAGCCCTATCAGCAATACACAATTTAATAAAATAGCCCCAAAGCATTAAATAAAAACCTTCACGAGCATTATCGTAATCAAACTTATGCTCTGTCTTCAACTGTGGTAAAAAATCTCTACTTTTTTCAATAGGACCGGCAACTAATTGTGGAAAAAAAGACACAAATAAGGCGTATGTTATAAAATTATGTTCTGCAGGAATATCCCCACGATAAACATCCATGGTATAACTTAGTGCTTGAAATGTATAAAAAGAAATACCAACAACTGCAACAAGATTAAGCGAGACATTAGGCAACATATTTGCATATTTAAAAACAAACAAAACAAATAAATTTATCGAAAAACTGCCTAATACACAAAGCTGTTTTTGCTTAGTATCATTTCCAGCTTTTTCTGTAAGTATTCCACTTACAAAGGAAATCACAGTAGAAAACATCAAGAGTAATATATGCACTGCACTCCACTGCATATAAAAGAAATAACTTGCAGCCAAAAGCCAAACATTTCTACTTCTATTAGGCAGTAAAAAATAAAAAATAACTGTTATTGGAAAAAACAGTAGAAATCCAAATGAATTAAACAGCATTTAAGAAACTCCTCTATCAGATATCCTCTGCAAGAGTCTCCTGAATTCTAATAAATTCAATACACATTCTTCCTACATGGAACGGTCCTTTCCAATCACAAACAAGTGGTTCTGAAAGGTTAGGTGAACCATCCTGTGCAACATCAAAGTACCATTCAGCAGGGTGTGTGCCATGAATCATGTACTGCTTAACAAAATTCCAAATAGAATGAACTGCATCATAGTAGTATTCGCATTCTGGATGCTTAAGATATGCATTCAAGAATCCGAGCATAGCCTCAGTCTGAACCCACCAATAACGCTGCTCATTCATAACACCATTCTCACACTCGAGAGCAACAGATCTACCATCAAAAGCAGAATTATATACCTGATTTGCAAGAGCATCAGAATAGAAACTCATTCTCTTAGCAAGATTATCATCATGAAGTGTCTTGCACATTCTCTCAATAAGCCAAGAAACTTCAATATCATGACCAAAAGAAGTGAGATCAATTACTGAATTAAAATTCTTATCAAAGAATACTTCCTGACGAGCCTTGTCAGCATTATAAAGCTTATACTCAAAAGTATCGTATATACCAACTACCTTCTCCTTAAATGGAAGATCGATACCTTCTCTATAAAGAGATGAATATGCCTGCATAATATTAATAAGTGTATTCGTAGAACGGAATGCAGTTACACCATTCTCAGATGTCTTCTCATTAACTATAGGCTGAAAATCAACAGTAAACTGTTCAAGATAACCCGTCTCGTCTTTACACTTAAGTTCAATTGTATTCTTCATCTTACGAGCAATCTTAATTGCCTCTTCATCAGAAGAAACTTTGTAATAAGAAACAAGTGCATAAATTGTAAAGGCAATATTATAAGTATGCTTTGTAGTATCAGCTGGCTTACCATCATAAGTAACAGACCAATAAACACCACCATTTTCCTGATCGTAAAAATTGTCTCTCAAATAACGGAAAGCATATCTAGCTGAATCGAGAACATCCAAAGATGAATAGCCTTCATCCTGAAGCTTGGACTCACTAAGAAGTCCATCCATACAAAGCTGATAAACATTAGCAAAAAACCAAAGAACGCGGCTATTAAGAACACATCCCTTATTAGCCATCTTGTCAGCAACATGGTCTGCACCCATATATCCGTAGAAGCCACCATACTCATTGTCTCTCATGTTAAGCCAGAAAGGAACAATGTCATGTATAAGGTGTCTTTTCAACTCTGGAGTAATTGGTGATGTAGATGTTGTACGCATCAGAAACCTCCGAATAACATTCTTTGACTCATATAATAATAACACCTAGCAAATAAAAAAACGACAGGAATGTAAAAAATTCCTGTCGTTTTAACATAATTATCAGTTATTTAACATTACTGAGCGTATTCAGCACCCTTATCAAAAGCTGCCATATTACCAGGGATAAACTTATGTCTTCTCTCTGGGAGGATCTCATAAAGAGCAGACTCAAATGTATCTCTCTTAATGCATCCTGTAGCTGTTGCAAGACAACCAATCATAGAAATAGTAGCAAAAGCCATATTTCCAAGCTCAGTAGCAATCTCAGAAGCTGGCATTGGAATGTACTTAATATCGTCTCTTGTTGGCTCGTATGAGAACAAAGAAGAATCGATAATAAGAATAGCACCTGGCTTCAAATAAGATTCGAACTTCTCAGCAGAAGGCTGATTCAAACATACAACTACATCAGCATAGTTAACTACAGGAGAACCGATTGGCTCATCTGAAATAACTACTGAACAGTTAGCTGTACCACCACGCATCTCTGGACCATAAGATGGGAACCAAGATACCTCGTGGTCATCATAAAGAGCAGCCTCAGCAAGCATCTTACCTGCGGAAAGGATACCCTGACCACCAAAACCTGCAAGAATTACGGAAAAGTCTACCATATTAAGCCTCCTCCTTCTTTGCAAGATTATTTACATCGATATCAGCGCCCTTGAAGCAACCAAGTGGATACTGAGGAATCATCTTCTCCTTAAGCCACTCCATAGCCTCTACTGGCTCCTTACCCCAGTTAGTAGGACATGTAGAAAGGAACTCTACCATTGTGAAGCCAAGACCTGCCATCTGAATCTGAAGAGCCTTCTTAACAGCCTTCTTAGCATTCATGATGTTCTTATAATCTGTAAGGCAAACACGCTCTACATAAACTGCACCTGTAAGGTTAGAAATGAGCTCAGATACATTAATTGGGTAACCCTGGTAAGAAGCATCACGTCCAAAAGGAGATGTTGTTGTTACCTGACCCAAAAGTGTTGTAGGAGCCATCTGACCAGATGTCATACCATATACAGCATTGTTAACGAAGAAAGTAGTAATCTTCTCTCCTCTAGCTGCTGCATGAACAATCTCAGCAGTACCGATAGAAGCAAGGTCTCCATCACCCTGATATGTGAATACAACCTTATCCTTAAGGGATCTCTTAATACCTGTAGCTACAGCTGGAGCACGACCGTGAGCAGCCTGAACTGCATCACATGCAAAGTAATCATAGCTGTTATATGTACATCCTACAGATGCAACAGATACTGTATTCTCAAGGATACCGAGCTCTACCATAGACTCAGCAATAATTCTGTGGATAATACCATGAGTACATCCAGGACAATAGTGGAAAGGCTTTGATGTAAGGCCCTTTGTTGGTTCAAAAACAACTGCCATTATACGTTACCTCCTTCACGAATCTTGATAATCTCATCAAGGATTTCCTTCTGTGTAGGGAGGTTACCACCATTACGTCCATAGAAGTGAACTGGCTTCTTTCCAAGAACAGCAAGACGTACATCCTCTACCATCTGACCCTGTGAAAGCTCAACATCAAGGAATGCCTTAACATTTGGCTTATCAGCTACTTCAGAGATAATCTTACTTGGGAATGGCCAGAGAGTGATTGGTCTAATCATACCAACCTTAATACCCATCTCAGCAGCCTGCTTGATAACGTTCTTACAAATTCTAGAACATGTAGAATATGCAACGAGTACAACCTCAGCATCATCTGTGCCGATTTCCTCGTAACGAACCTCATTCTCCTGGATATAAGCATACTTCTCAGAAAGCTCTTTATTCTTAGCTTCGAGATCATCTGGATCAATATAAATAGAAGTAACTGTATTGTGGAAATCTCTACCACCACGACCTACTGCAGCCCATGGCTTCTCGATTTTCTCAATAGGCTCCTCATCACGGAAAGCAACTGGCTCCATCATCTGACCAAGAGTACCATCACCCATAATCATTGCGAGCATTCTGTACTTATCAGCGAGATTAAATGCCTCTACTGTCATCTCATAGAGCTCCTGTACGGAAGCTGGAGCGATAACGATATTTCTATAGTCACCGTGTCCACCACCCTTTACAGCCTGGAAGTAGTCACTCTGAGCTGGGAGAATACCACCAAGACCAGGGCCTGCTCTTACGATATTTACAACTACAGCTGGAAGCTCAGCACCAGCAATGTAAGAAATACCTTCCTGCTTCAAGGAAATTCCTGGAGATGAGGAGGATGTCATTGCTCTAGCACCAGCAGCTGCTGCACCATATACCATGTTAATAGCAGAAACCTCAGATTCTGCCTGTACGAAATTACCACCGATCTGAACCATCTTCTTAGCCATGTAGTGCATTACTTCAGTCTGTGGTGTAATAGGATATCCAAAATAATTACGGCAGCCTGCTCTAATTGCAGCCTCGGCAATTACCTCATTACCCTTCATCAAAACTCTCTTCTGTGCCATCTTATCACCTCTCGACCATGATTACGGAATCAGGACACTGTACTGCACAGAACGCACAACCAATACACTTGGACAAATCTGTACATACTGCAGGATGGTATCCCTTAGTATTCAATCTGCTCTTATCGAGCTCAAGAAGGTTCTTAGGACAAGCAGCAACACAAAGGCCGCAGCCCTTGCAGAGGTCATCATTAAATGTAACTTTTGCCATAGTCTTTCCCCTTTTACATAAACTTACAAGGAAACATTATAAAACAGATGCTATACACCTGCAAATACATATTATTTGATATTTTTTATAAAAGTGAGCTTTTTCTCTCTATATTTGTCTGCCGTCTAATATCTTTTCAAACCACACCATATCATAGACGTTTCCGAACTTTTTCCGCACCTACTAAAAGTGCCAAGTGCTTTGTATCCCATCTTTGTATGGAAGTGTGAGCTATCATTAGTCAAATACTCATCATCACCTATAGCAACGCAAGCATAAAGATTAGTATATCCCTTAGTAATTCCTGAGAATCCTCTAAAGTTACACCAGTTATTTTCATACTTGTTTCCTGCCAAAGTTTTTTCTAATTATACACAAAAAAGCCTCGACCGAAGTCGAGGCTCGTTAATTGTGAAATTCTATAAGATGGATTAGATCTTATTACCACACTCTGGGCAGAACTTACCAAGAGGTGAACCATCAGCTGGCTTGTATCCACAGTTAGGACAAGCAAGTGGAGCTGCTGCTGGCTGTGGCTGACCACAGTTACCACAGAACTTACCTGTATTTGTCTGTCCGCAAGAACATGTCCAACCTGCTGCTGGAGCTGGCTGAGGCTGACCGCAGTTACCACAGAACTTACCTGTGTTACCGCCCTGACCACAAGAGCATGTCCAACCTGCTGCTACTGCTGCAGCTGCTGGAGCTGCTGCTGCCTGCTGAGCCTGCTGCTGACCAAGGAAGTTAAATGCTGCAGCTGTACCTGTCTGGCCACCTGCCATACCGCCCATCATACCGATACCCATCATACCGTTAACAGCACCATTTGGATTTGCACCAGCGAGCTTCATAGCCTCTGTCTGTCCGAGTACTGCCTGAGCTGCAAGAGCATTTGGATCAGAACCATACATCTTTGCCTGATCAACTTCTTCGATTCTCTGACGAGACTTATCATCAGGTGTGATACCGCCAATAGCTACTGTATCAATGATGAGACCTCTCTTCTGGAGCCATTCCTCATCGAGAGCTTCCTGCATGTATCTTCTAAGTCTACCCTGCTCTGCTGGGAGATCAGCGAACATAATCTTATCAACACTACCGCACTTATTAAGTACCTCTGTCATGTTGTCGATAAACTCTTCTCTTGGCTGCTTAGGATCAGCTGGTGTACCCATAAGATCCTGTACTGTGTAATCAGAAGCGAAGTTACCAGAAATTGCTCTAAAGAATGTTACTGGATCCTCAATCTTAAAGGAGAACTTACCATTAAGTCTGATATAAATATTACGATACTCTGGATCGTGATATGGGATAGGAGACTTTGTACCGAAGTTCTGATCACGGACTTCCTGCATGTTAACAAAGTATACTCTCTGCTGCTTTGCAAGCTCTCCACCATTCTTCATACGCTCCCATGTATCCTTAACAGAAGCCTTAACATTCTCAAGGAACTTACCACCACCAAATACGGATGGAGAAGTAGAAGAATCCCAAGTATACATACCTGCCTCAGTAGTAAAATCAACTACCTTACCAGCATCTACAAGAAGAAGTGCTGTTCCCTCAGGTACAGCGATCTTAGAACCGTTAGAAATAATCTCAGCGCTACCCTTATTCTTACCTTTTACGATCTGAGCAGCACCTCTCTTAGCGAGAACGTTCTGACCAAGTGCATCGCATGTAAAGAACTCGAGGTACTGATCAGCAAACTCTGAATTAATGGACTCACGTACGTTACCAATGATATTGGCACCAAGCTTTAATAAACCCATTTGTAATTCCTCCAACTGAAAAATTTGTGCATGTTGTTTAACACATTCTGCAAAAAGTTTATCATAGTAAAACACTTTTTACAATTTCTTTTAGTTGCTAATTAGCCGCCCACACACCTAATAATCAGCAAAAAACAAAGGGATATTTCGCCCCCAAAACAATATCAATAATCGTAGTGGATTGTTCTAGAAAGAGTAATAATTTCCTCACATTCGAGCTTCAAAGAAGACTTATCTACACCATCCATAATAGTAGTTGCAAGAAGAGGGATGCCAGTAAGCTTACTTGCCTCCATAATAATCTTCTCACCTTCCATAATATGCTCGGGAGTAGTGTACTCAAGAAGGTTTGTATTATTTATATAACCTGTAATTTTCATTCTGGCAGCTTCTTGAAGCTCGTGAGTCATCTGTGCAATACCCATAGGATCAGAAGTAAATGGTCTAAGAGTATTTACTACCATGTAAAGACCAGCATCAATACCCTCAAGTCTACTCTTCAAATAACCAAGAACATTTGCACCCATGTCCTCGCCACCGATATCAAACACACCAGCATAGGACTCATCATCAAAAATGATATACATTTCGCCACTTAATACAGGAGCGTCAACATTAGAGCCAGCATAAGAAGGAAATACAATTCTTATATCACTTTCTTCAAGTTTCTTTGCAGCATCAGCAGAACGATAAAATGGATTAACGATATCCATGTCAGCAAGAAGTACCTTTTGATCTGGATGTGACTCTTTCATGAGCTTGGCAAAATTAACAGAAACCTCTGACTTGCCGCTACCATAGGCACCAATAATAATGTTCAATCTATTCTTATCAAATAAACTCATATTCACATCAAGCGAGGGCATCACCCATATAACGCTCGAACTCCTTCCATCTCTTTTTCATGTCATTACGACCAAGATAATAAATATCACCAAGTTTTTCCATATCTGGCTCAAGTCTACCAATATCTAATGGTCGAGATGGAGCCATAACGAACACTCTACCAATCTTACCAAGATAATCTAATTCGTCGAGCTCCCTATTATATCTATCATTCATATTTTTAAGAGATTTAGCAAATGCTGGGTAATCTCTATATAATCTATCGATAAGTCTCTTTTGCGCAGGTCCCATGGCAGGGTCTCTATAATCGTTTGCTCTACTCTTTATAACTACGATTTTTTCGTAACCATGGTCAATAGCCCACTGGTAAGGAATATTACAACTACAACCACCGTCTAGAAAAATGCCGTCGTTGACAGGCACTGGCTGTGAAATAAAAGGCATAGAAGCAGATGCCTTAACGCACTGGAAGAAATCCTTTTGAAAATTCTTCTCAAAGTGAACTGGTTTACCTGTTCTAACATCTGTAGCAGTACAAACTAGTCTCCACTTTTTATCATTAAAACGCTGATAATCTAACGGCTCTACACCAGGAAGATCTCCAAAAACATAATCAAAACCAATAACGCCACCATCTGTAAAAAGAGGCTTTACACCAACATAATTAGGGTCATGACGATATCTTAAATTAATACGTGCAGAACGACCAATCTGACCAGCTGTATAATTAACAGCATTAAGAGCACCAGCAGAAACTCCGATTACGCACTCGAAGTTAATCCCCTTCTGTAAAAAAAGGTCGATAATACCTTCCTCGTAAATGCATCTAAAGGCGCCACCTTCTAGGACAAGGCAACCTTTCGTCACCTTGTCTGAAGCATAACCCTTTGGAATACGATTAATGCCACTATAAACGTTACTCAAAATATCTATCCACTTTCGTTATTAATAAAGCTCTGCAATAGTTACGCCGTCGTCACCCTCACCTGGCATACCAAGTCTGTGGGATTTAACACGAGAATCTCCTCTAAGCATAACATCTACTGTAGAACGAAGCGCGCCTGTTCCCTTTCCATGCACGATTCTAATATTTTTTATACCTGCTAACTGACAGTCATCAATGTAACTGTCAAGAGCACTTTCAGCTTCCATGGATGTCTTTCCAAGAAGCATAAGTTCAGACATAACCTCAGTTGATTTCTTGTATCTCATCTGTGTAGCTGAATCAGCCTTGTAATTTACTGGCACATCTCTGCGAGTTTTAGTTGGCTGTTCCTTTTTCTCTGTCTGAGAAGCAGTTGGCATACGCAGCTGCTTAATATCAACTGTATATGTAAGACTACCACATGAAATTCTGACTTTCTTATTCTTGCCAGAAGGCGCGGATACTACGACACCTGTAGTATTCATACTTGGCACAAAATAAGTCTCACCTTCCTTGACACTCTTAGGTGGCTCACCTGGAAGAGAAATCTCCAAGATTTTATCGTCTTCATCATCAGATCTTAAATCCTTGATACCAGCACGAAGTCTTCTTCTAATCTTATCAAGCTCCTCGAGCTGTTCTTCCTTATCTGTCTTTCTATTCTTCTTACGAAGATCACGAATAAGATTATCAAGTTCCTCTTCTTTTTCTTCGAGAAGCTCCTTCTGCTTTGCCCTAGAATCATTAAGAATTCTAGTTTTTGAAGCCTTAAGCGCTGCCTTCTCGTCGTTAAGAGCCTGAATCTTCTCCATAAGCTCATTATTAAGCTTCTCATTTTCTTCCTTAAGACGAGCTGCTTCCTTGGAGTTACTCTGTGCCTCAGAAATAAGGCGCTCAAAACTAACTTCCTCTTCTGAAAGTCTCTTCATAGCATCGTCAATAATGCGGTTAGGAAGACCAAGTTTCTTCGAAATAACAAAAGCGTTACTAACACCAGGCGTACCGATAACAAGTCTATATGTTGGTGACAAAGTATCCGTATCAAACTCACAAGAAGCATTCATTACGCCCTCTGTAGTAAGAGCATAAGCCTTAAGCTCCTTATAGTGAGTAGTAGCCATGGTTACGCATCCCTTTTCGTAAAGCTCATCAAGAACCGCAATGGCAAGTGCCGCACCCTCTGCAGGATCAGTACCAGAACCAAGCTCATCCAAAAGGACAAGAGATTTGCCTCTCACGTTCTTGAGAATAAATACGATATTAGACATCTGTGCAGAGAATGTAGAAAGGCTCTGCTCGATGCTTTGCTCATCTCCAATACCTGCTAACACCCTGTCAAATACAGCAATCTCTGAACCTACACTACAAGGAATCATAAGACCTGCCATCGCCATAAGAGTTAAAAGGCCACAAGTCTTAAGAGATACAGTCTTACCACCAGTATTAGGACCTGTAATAATAAGAGATCTATAGTTATAACCATTCTCGATATCTACTGGAACCACAACCTCTGGATCAATAAGAGGATGTCGAGCCTTCATAAGTCTTATATGACCATCTGTATTAAGTGCAGGCACCACCGCATCCATCTCTATAGCAAGATCTGCCTTAGCACACGCAAGATCAATACAAGAAACAATAGAAATATCACTTTCAATTCTATTGCGCTCTTTCTTAACACCGTGAGTGAGATCCTCGAGAATTCTTTCAATCTCAGCCTTCTCCATAGAAGCTAACTCACGAAGTCTATTGTTAGCCTCTACTACAGCCATAGGCTCTACAAAGATAGTCTGACCTGTAGAAGATGTATCGTGAACAATACCTGGAAGTCTAGATTTAAACTCTGCTCTAAGAGGTACGCAGAAACGCTCACCTCTTATAGTAATAATTGCTTCCTGAAGAATATCTTCGTTATTACGAATTACTCTATCGAGAATAACTCTGATATTTCTAGAAATATCCTTCTGCTCTCTTCTAATCTCATAGAGTTCATTAGAAGCTCTATCGTAAATCTCATCTTCACCTGCAATAGCATTGCTAATTCTCTTCTCGAGACTCTCAACTGTATCAAGAGCATCAATTGATGAGAAAAGATTTGTTTCTGCCATATCTGCATGTTCATTAGAGATTACAGCCTTAAGTCCAGCTGTACTTCTAAGAAAAATAGCAATATCAAGAAGTTGACGAGTGGACAAAATACCACCCGCCTTTGTATAAGATAATGCGTCGTTAATCTTAGGAAATCCACCCATTGGGAGTGGACCATACTTGTTAATGTACGTGTAAGCTTCATTAGTATCATTTAACGCCTCGGCTACTACACTGTAATCGGTAGTAGGAACGAGATCCTGCGCTAATGACTTACCATACTCAGTTCTCGCAAGAGATGTGAGTCTTGAAATAATCTTATCAAACTCAAGGACGCGTAAAACGCGTCCTTTTATTTGTTTTCTTATAGCTTCTTCTTCAAAAGTTGTGTATTTATACATTTATCTTCCGTTCAATTAGGAAAGACGCTTAGCTGTATCAATATCCTTCTCAGCAATAGTCTTCTTCATAGCAAGACCTTCCTCGATATCGATATCATCAATCTTTCCGTTCTTCTCAATAATAAGTCTATTGTATCTACCCTCAAGCAAGCAGTCGATAGCACGTGCACCCATAAGAGAAGCAGTTGTTCTATCACGAAGTGTTGGAGAACCACCTCTCTGGAGGTGACCAAGAATTGTAGGTCTAGACTCGATACCTGTCTGTGCCTCAATCTTCTCTGCAATCTCTGCTGCATTACCAGCACCCTCAGCAACAATAACAATGTAATGTCTCTTACCCTTGTTACGTCCGTCAAGGATTGTTCTAATAACATCACGATTGAAGTCTGTCTCTACCTCAGGGATAAGAATAACTTCAGCACCAGTAGCAATACCTACATTAAGCGCAATATAACCTGCATGACGACCCATAACCTCGATTACAGAACATCTCTCATGTGAAGATGCTGTATCACGGAGCTTATCGATAGCTTCCATAGCAGTATTCATAGCTGTGTCATAGCCAATTGTGTACTCAGTACAAGCGATATCGTTATCAATTGTACCAGGGATACCAATTACAGGAACGCCGAGTCTAGCAAGAGCTCTAGCACCCTGGAAGGAACCATCACCACCAGAAACGATAAGTGCATCAAGGTCATAAACCTGCATCATACGTGCGCCCTGAAGAACACCTTCCTTAGTCATAAATGTCTTGGATCTAGCTGTCATGAGGAATGTACCACCACGCTGAAGTGTCTCAGATACATCTCTAACACCGATAGGAGAAATCTCACCCTTCCAAAGACCATGGTAACCTCTAGTTACACCATATACTTCAAGGCCAGAATTAATACCAGTTCTAACAACTGAACGAATTGTAGCGTTCATACCAGGTGCATCGCCACCAGATGTAAGTACGCCAACCTTCTTAATCTTCTTCTCACCTGGCTCTGTTACACCATTGTAGCTCTTAGCTGTCAATTCAGAAATCTCTGGTAAATTATCTTCTGTGTAAAGTAAATCAAACATGTATGTGCCCTCCGAGTGGAAATAATAACGTATTCATTTTCCAATCCAATTATACACTATGAATCGAGATTGCGATTGTAAAATATTTATTTTATATATGTAAATCCTTCTACGCCCTGTAATCTCTGCAATCTAGCTAGAACCTCAGGATTTACGCTTACATTACAAGCGTCACTCAAGCTAATCATGCTTCCATCATGTGTAAACTCCACTGACACTGGTGTACTTCCATGGAAAAACACCAAGAAATTAAGAAGTCTCTGAAATGCTTCACCCATAGGATCACCATTAAAAGATAGAACAAGTCTATTCTCAACGACCATTACAGGTTCTTCTACCTTAACTATTGGTCTATCAGATTTACTTGCGGCCAAGACATATCTGTACATCTTGTCATCCTTGATATTTGCCACTTGTTCATTAGATGTAGGCATAGAAAATACTCTATCCACTGTCAAGGATACCTTATCATCGCCACGAACACGTCTCTTGCCTATCAGAATATAAGATTGGTTAGGATTAAGCTTGTAGTTATTTTCTTCAAACACCTTACCAAAAAGCACAGCTTCAAACTGACCATAAAGATCTTCAAAGACGCAAGTAGCCATGGAAGTCTTCGCCTTAGTAGTGCGAAGCTTTTTACTAAGCATAATACCTGCCATAACTACGGAAGCACCATCATCTAATGAATCTAGCTTATCTTCCTCTCTAGCAATCTGGAACATTCTAGAGTTAAAAGTAGTGAGGTCATCAATATAACCGCGAACATTATCCAGAGGATGTCCTGAAAGATAAATACCAATCATTTCCTTTTCATAGGAAAGAATCTCATCTTTGGGAAATTCCTCTGTATTAAATATTCTTACGGTAGACTCTGCAGCACTAGTTCCTATATCAAATAAACTGAGCTGACCTTCAACCTGACTACTATTTCCTGAACTTAATTTATCAAGCTCTGCTCTAACAGTAGCTATCATCGTAGCACGACCAAGACCTGTAAAATCCAAGGCTGATGCTAATATTAATGATTCAGCAGTATTCTTTTTAAGACCAAACTTAGATCCTCGAATAAGAAAATCCTCAAAATCTTTAAAGCTACCATTCTTACTTCTTTCAGTCTCGATATCTCTAACGGCACCCTCACCTACATTCTTGATAAGTGAAAGTCCAATTCTAATAGCGCCATCTCCCTCTGTAGTGAACTTGGCATAACTAGAATTAACATCAGGTGGGAGTATCTTGATGCCCATATTCTTACAAGCATCCATGTATCTAGATGACTGACCAATATCCCCACGATATGAATTAAGAGTAGCCGCCATAAACTCACTTGGATAAAAGCGTTTCATATAACCAGTGTAATAAGCAACTACAGCATATGAAGCAGCATGGGCCTTGTTAAAAGCATATCCAGCAAAACCGCTTACATCATCGAAGATTTTGGCAGCAACAGCCTCAGGCACTCCACGTTTTATAGCACCATCAATAGTCTTACCAGTCTCATCAACACCGCCATAAACGAAGAGATTACGATAACTATCCATCATCTTACGACTCTTCTTACTCATGGCTCTACGAACATTATCGGACTGTCCCATAGAAAATCCTGCTAAATCTCGAACAACTTGCATTACCTGCTCCTGATAAACCATACAACCGTATGTCACATCAAGAATTGGTTCCAAAAGCGGATGGTCATACACAATCTCAGATGGATCGTGTTTACACTTTACATACTTTGGAATCTGCTCCATAGGACCAGGTCTATAAAGAGAAATACCCGCGATAATATCCTCTATAGATGTTGGCTTCAAATCTTTCATAAATGAAGTCATTCCACTACTTTCTAACTGGAACACACCGATAGTATCTCCATCACCAATCATCTTATATACTTCTGGTGCATCAAAAGACAACTTATCGTATTCAATATCAATTCCCTTATTAGCCTTCACCATAGCGGCAGCATCACGAAGCACGGTAAGAGTACGAAGGCCAAGGAAATCGAATTTAAGAAGACCAATACTCTCGATATCTGGCTTGTCATATTGAACCACTACAGCATCTTCATTAAGAGACAAAGGTGCTATATCTGTAATTGGCTCGCCAGAAATAATTACACCTGCAGCGTGAGTAGTAGTATGTCTAGGTAATCCCTCAAGCTTAAGAGCAATATCTATTACCTTACGTACTGCATCATTGGTGTCATACTCTTTCTTAAACTCCGGCACATTCTCTAGCACAGCCTTAAGATCCATATCCATAGATGGAATCATCTTAGCGAGGCGATCTGTCTCATTAAGAGGAAACTCCATTACTCTAGCTACATCTCTAAGACAAAGCTTTGCCTTAAGTGTTCCGAAAGCAATTACCTGAGAAACATGTTCTGCACCATATTTACGAGCAACGTAATCAATTACTTCCTGTCGTCTTTCGACACAGAAATCAATATCAAAATCCGGCATGGATACACGCTCACTATTAAGAAAGCGCTCAAATACCAAGTTGTATTTAATAGGGTCGAGATTGGTAATACCAATAGCATAGGCTACAAGTGAACCTGCACCTGAACCTCTACCAGGACCTACAATAATACTATTTGTCTTTGCATAATTAACATAGTCCCACACGATAAGGTAATAATCGGTATATCCCATACCAGCAATTACACCCAACTCATACTCAAGTCTGTCGGCATACACCTTAACATCAGCTGCAGCACCATTAATCTTAAATCGTTTCTTAAGCCCTTCCACAGAAAGTGTTTTAAGATATTCTTCATGAGATGAAAACTCAGACGGAACCTCGTACTTAGGCAAATGAATTGTATTAAAATCAAATTCTACGTTACATTTCTCTGCAATAAGTCCTGTATTATCAATGGCTTGTGGTATCTCAGAAAAATAACGGCGCATCTCAGTCTCTGACTTTACATAAAAATCATTGGCTGCCATCTTCATTCTATTGGTATCGCTTACCTTAACACCTGTACCGATACACATAAGCGCATCATGAGCCTCAAAATCATCCGCCTTAAGATAATGGCAATCATTGGTAGCTACTAAAGGAATACCTGTCTGATTAGAAAGACGAATGAGAGCAGAATTAACAATAGCCTGCTCCTTCAAAGTATTGGACTGTATCTCAAGATAATAATTACCTTCACCAAAAAGGTCTCTATACCAAAGAGCCTCTTTTTGCGCTTCATCTAACTTACCTTCAAGGATAAGACTTGGGATTCTACCCGCAATACAAGCAGACAAGCAAATAAGTCCCTCATGGTATTTCTCAAGAACTTCCTTATCCACACGAGGTCGTCTATAAAATCCTTCAATATAACCTATAGATACAAGTCTATTTAAATTCTTAAGACCCTCATTATCCTTAGCAAGAAGAATTAAGTGATTATATGGTCTCGCACCCGTAGATGCTTCCTTATCATATCTAGAACCAGGAGCAACATATACTTCACATCCAATAATAGGCTTAATCCCCTGAGCCTTCATTGCCTTATAAAAAACCACCGCACCATACATATTACCGTGATCAGTAATGGCACAAGAATCCATGCCCATCTCTTTAAGTCGATGTGCCAAATCATCTACTCTGATTGCACCATCGAGCAGACTGTATTCTGTATGAAGATGTAAATGTACAAAATTACCCACAATTAATCCTTAGTCTTAAGAGATATAATGATATCTCTAATTTCTGCAGCTCTCTCAAAATCGAGATCCTTCGCTGCTTTCTTCATTTCACCTGTAAGACGTTCAATCATCTTAGCCTTATCTTCTGGAGAAGCCTTAACAACATCACCTGTATTAACAAGCTTCTTAACATCCGCTTTCTTGACTTTACTACCCTTAGTAGAGTCATTAACAATCTCAAAGATATTACGGATATCCTTCTTGATTGTCTTCGGAACAATGCCATGCTCTTCATTATATTTCTTCTGAATCTCACGACGTCTATTAGTCTCTGAGATAGCATTCATCATGGAATCGGTAATCTCATCAGCATAAAGAATTACCTTACCATTGGCATTTCTCGCACAACGTCCAATAATCTGAATAAGAGAACGTTCAGATCTTAAGAATCCTTCCTTATCAGCATCAAGAATCATAAGTCTAGATACCTCTGGCAAATCGATACCTTCACGCAAAAGATTAATACCAACGATAACATCAATCTCATCTAGACGAAGTTTATTAAGAATCTCCATACGCTCTACAGTCTCAATATCAGAATGCAAATATGAAACTCGTATGCCTTCTTTCTCCAAGAACGCAGTAAGATCCTCAGACATCTTCTTAGTAAGAGTCATAATAAGACTCTTCTCACCACGCTTGTTATTCTCAGCAAGTTCATGAAGAATATCTTCAATCTGACCCTCAACTGGTCTAATAGCAATCTCCGGTTCAAGAAGACCTGTAGGTCTAATAACCTGCTCTACAATCTGTTCTGAATGTTCCTTCTCATAATCTGCAGGTGTAGCAGATACAAAGATAGTGCGACCCATACGCTCCTCAAATTCTGGGAACTGCAATGGTCTATTATCATATGCAGATGGAAGTCTGAATCCATAATCTACAAGCATATTCTTACGAGATCTATCACCATTGTACATAGCACCAACCTGTGACACTGTGACATGAGACTCATCTATAAACATTAAGTAATCATCAGGAAAGAAGTCCAAAAGTGTACAAGGTGGTTCTCCTGCCTGACGCTGAGCAATATGACGAGAATAGTTCTCAATACCCTTACAAAAACCAGTCTGGCGTAAAAGTTCCATATCATATCTAGTACGCTGCTCAAGACGATATGCCTCTATAGGCTTACCTTCTTCTCTAAAATACTCGATACGCTCATCTAACTCTTGTTCAATAGTCTCGATTGCATGATCAAGCTTTGCTCTACCAGTAGCATAGTGAGAGGCAGGAAAAATTTCCACAAAAGTCTTCTTCCACTCCACCTTACCTGTAAGGTAATGAACCATAGAAATAGACTCTATCTCATCCCCAAAGAAACTAACTCTAGTAAGATACTCCTCAGAATCTGGAGTAAAGATGTCAATGACATCTCCCCTACATCTAAAGGTACCACGCTTAAGATCAAAATCATTACGCTCATACTGAATGTTAATAAGCTCAGCCATAACAGCATCACGGCTAATCTCAAGACCAACATGAAGACTAACCATAAGAGACATATAGTCTTCCTTCTCGCCTATACCATAAATACAAGATACAGATGAAATAACAATAACATCATCACGAGTAAGAAGTGATCTAGTAGCAGAGTGACGCATACGGTCAATCTCATCATTAATAGAACTATCCTTCTCAATATAAGTATCAGAAGCCGCAATATAAGCCTCAGGCTGATAGTAATCGTAATATGATACGAAATACTCTACAGCATTATTAGGAAACAACTCTTTAAACTCAGAATAAAGCTGTCCTGCCAAAGTCTTGTTATGAGCAAGAATCAAAGTAGGTCTATTAACACGTGCAATAACATTGGCCATGGTAAACGTCTTACCAGAACCTGTAACACCTAATAAAGTCTGCGCCTTGCAGCCCTTATTAAGTGCATCAACAATACTATCTATAGCCTTTGGCTGATCACCTGAAGGTTTGTAATCGGAAACTAATTCAAACATAACAAAATTATACCACGCAAGGACAAATCAGAAAATATGTTCTTTTTATATTTGATAGAAATTAACCAAAATATTTATTCCAGAAAGAGAACACTGACATAGGCTTACCAAAATAATAACCCTGGAAAATATCAGCGCCCATCTCACGAAGTCTATTTACCTGAGACTCTGTCTCTACGCCCTCTACTACAACAGACATATCAATAGAATGTGCAAGCATAGTCATAGCTTCAATAAAGGAAGCACTAAACTCAGAAGTCTCCATATCATCAGTAAATGACTTATCAATCTTAATCTCGTCAACAGGAAGTTCTTTAAGATAATTAAAGGAAGAATATCCTGATCCGAAGTCATCAAGCGCTGTACGAATTCCTGCTTCACTTAACTCATTAAGATTTATACGACACTTACCCATGTTCTCCATGAGCGATGTCTCTGTAAGTTCGACAAGAAGATTATCTGGAGTCAAATTATACTTCACAAGAAGCGCCTTTATCTCCTGTGCATATTCAGGTCTAATAAGATCATCTGCTGTAGCATTTATATGAATGTAGAAATCACGGGGTGCGCCCTTAGAAATCCATTTAGCACATTGCTTTGCAGCCTCGTTAGCAATCCACTTACCTACGTCTGCCATTCTATCAGCAGCTTCCAAAGCCTTTACAACTAACTCAGGATTAACAAGCTCACCCTGGTTAGACTGCCATCTAAGAAGAGCTTCGGCACCCTTAAGAATGCCTGTCTTTGCGTCAATAAGTGGCTGATAATAAAGCTGGAAGTTTTCCATGCCATTTACAATACAGGTAGAAATCTGAGAAATAAAATCTGTAGTCTGACTAAGCTCTAGTCTATCTGCAGGAGAATAAATAACATATTTCAAAGCTTTATTGTTCTTAATCTTATGAAGCGCAATCTCAGCATTATTGAAAATATCCTCTGCTGTATCACCCTCTGGATATGTAGACGCAGCAATACCAAAGTTAACAAAGAACTCTCCTTCTGGTGTAACCATAGCAGTATTATTACGACTACAAATATCATCAAGATAAGTGGAAACAGCTTTTCGTGAAGCATAATTCCAAAGAAGTGCGAAAGTATCTACACCAATATGGTAAAGTTTTGCCTCTTCAGGCAAGTTATCAGCCAAATAAGATGCTGTAGCAGAAAGAATAGAGTTACCAGTCTCTCTACCATAGTTATCGTTAAAAATATGGAAATCAGCAATATCAAAAATGATAAGAGCACAAGAAAGCACTTCAGGATTACGAATAATATTTGCCATATCATTCATGAGCTTATCTCTTGTTGGAAGACCAGTAAGCTCATTAGATGCTTCCTTCTTTTCTATCATTTCCTTCACTAAATTCAAGTTAGAAAGGTTAATGATAATACCTGTCATCATATTACTATGGCGAATGGAGTCATAATAGGACTTACCACGAAGTGCTACCCAAATAGCGCTACTACCTCTAGGTCTAATTCTAAATTCCACAGAGAAAGTACTATTAGGATTATTTACAGCACGATACATAGCATTACGGAAACGCTTACGATCCTTTGTAACAACATGTCTAGCAATTTCCTCTACAAAATCACCGGACACCTGATTTGTATCCTGAGGAAAAAGTCCACTAATCGGTCTAGAGAACTTAAGAACCTTACGGTTAATATCTGCGGTAAACTCTATAGACTCGAAGCCCTCTTTCAAAGCATCATGTCTTAATTTCTCTACTCTATCAGTAGAAACATCAGAAAGAATACCAGATATATATCTGCTCTCTTCCTTATTCTCATCAAAAACATTAGTTATAGCATCTAGTCTTAAGTACAAATCACCCTTACCTGGTGTCATAAAGCAGAGTTCTTCACCAATATTTGCTTCACCAGTAGAAAGATATTTTACAAACACGTCATTAAGATGAGCAGCATCATCAGGCTTCATGTACTTAGATACATTAGACGTAAAATGCTCGAGCTTTTTACTTGGAATCTCAAAATCCTCAGCAAAACGAGAGTTCAAATGAAGTACATCAGCTACAGAATCATATGAAAAAATATACAAATTCATATCATCTGACATGAGCTTAGAATATGTAGCACTAGCTATATCAGGAGTAACATCACGAACAACACCAACAAGATAATTATTGGCATCAATTAAAATCTTCTTAAAGCTAACCTCGATAACAAATGCAGAAACAGATACTGGACTTTTTACAGAATGAGTCACTGTTCCCACTTCATACGCACCAGTAATCAAATCACTAATGATATCTTTATATCTAGCAGAAATAGAAACACGCTGATACTCTGGGATTAACTGAAAAAATGTCTCCAAATACATCTCATCATTAGCCGCAGGACCAAAAATAGATGTTAATTTACCTTGGAAAACAATACGCTCATTAGAAGTATCAATAACTGCAAGGCCTGCAATCGCATTATAATCAGCACCTTTAAGTTCTTCTAGAGAAAGTGTCTGTGCGTATCTTATAAGAATGTCGCGATTAAGTTCTTCCACAAATACAGACCCTCTCTAACCTATTTGACTTATTGTAACAGATTAACTATGTATGCGTATATTTCTTTTTTATTTCGACCTGTCTTACTAGCTATATCCTTGGCAATGTCCTTAGTAGACATACCCTTATCAGACATTTCCCTTATCAAGACGTCAAGATCTTCCTCACTTATGTCCTCACCTTGCTTTTGAGGTAACGGCGAAAGGCAAATTACGAACTCGCCCTTAGGTGGCGTCTGCGTAAAATATTCATACGCCTCATCTATAGTCACGCGCAAAACTTGCTCATATTTCTTGGTTAACTCTCGACAAAAAGCTGCCTTACTAGAACCGAAACCATACTTTTGAAGCTCAGAAATAAGTTTCATAAGTCTATGTGGAGCCTCATAAATAATTACCGTCTCCTCAAACTTAGTAAGTGCTTCTAGTCTTTTCTTACGTGGGCTTCCCTCCGAAGGCAAAAAACCTTCATAATGGAACTTAGTAGTATCAAGACCACTTAACACAAGTGCTGTAATTGCAGCTACTGGACCTGGCACCGCAGTCACGTCCAAATCATTCTCTATAGCAAGCTTTACCAAATCTTCTCCTGGATCATTTATAGATGGCATACCTGCATCAGAGACAAGAGCCACATCAAGGCCCTGTTTCATCATATCGATAAGAACTGGTCCTTTTGAAAACTTATTGTGCTCGTGATAAGAAAATAATTTATTCTCGATACCAAAATTTTGAAGGAGAAGGCCTGTGCGTCTAGTATCCTCGCACGCAATAATATCCACAGAAGAAAGCACCTCCTGTGCACGAGAGGAAAAATCTCCCATATTACCAATTGGCGTACCTACTAGATAAAGCAATCCCTGTGCTCCTCCTCATATATTTCTTTAATTTTGCTAGTCATAATTATACCACCATCAGTCCTCTCGTTAAGGATAAGTGGAGGCATCACTTTAACATCTGTACCAGACGCGCCCCTTTTGCCAGCAACTAATACCATTTCTGCGCCCTTATCTACGAAAGGATGCACTGACATAATGTGCGTCGCCTTTATGTTATTGCAAGCAAAAGTTACAAGAACATCATTAAGTCTCGACGCATGCATCACAAGAACAATATAACCTTTACTCGGAATTACTCTAGAGGCAGCAGTCGCAATAAAATCATTAAGACTGCCATTCTCCTCAAATCTAGCGCCAAGTTTGCCATCACTATGATCTAGAGTCTTAGGACCACTTCCCTGAGTAAAAAAAGGAGGATTAAACATTACTACGTCATATTGAATAGACTTTACATCAAGAGGCAACTGCCTAATATCTGCGTTAAAACCACGCATCTTATTTTCAAGATTATTAAGAGCAATGTTTTCCTTTAACACCTCTGCATAAATTGGCTCTATCTCCACCGCATCTGATAACACCCCAGGAAATCTACCCTGAACTAGAATCGACGCCGTACCTACACCAGCACCAAGTTCTAGCACACGCTGAGGACATTTCGTAGCCTTAGCTGACTTGCGCAAAAAAGATGCCGCAAACCATGCCAAAAGCACAGTATCTGTACCATAACGAAAACCATCCTTTGGCTGATAAAGCTTGTAACCACCGCGGCCAAGTTCTTCTATTGTAAGGGCGTTCTTATCTATCACTTTATATCCTCAAACTTATACTGCATCTGTATGTGAGGAATACCATCCTCCAAGAATTCTTCCGAGGTTTGCACAAAACCAATTTTCTCATAAAGTCCACGCGCATAACACTGAGCCTCAATAGTAATCCCCTCAGCGTTATAAATGTACTTCGCGTACTTTAGTGCGTCATTAATAAGTCTTGTCGCTAATCCATCACGTCTACGAGTAGCTATTACCCTACCAATAGATGCCTCATCAAATGTAGTATGTGGAGGCAATACTCTAAGATACGCTACAATCTCACCATTATCTTCAAGCCATAAGTGTGTAGACACTTTATCAAACTCATCAATCTCATTGTAAGCACACTGCTGTTCCACCACAAAAACATCTACTCTGAGCTTAAATATCTCATAGAGCTCACTAGCTGTAAGCTCATCAAATGTCTTAACGATTAATTCCATTTATGACTCCAATTCGCGTAGATAAAACTTATCAGCACTATTGTCACCTGTAAGATGGATAAAATCAATTCCAAAGTCCTTGGCACCTTGGATATCGCTATTAGCACTATCGCCTATCATCACTGCACCACTTTTATCGATACCATAATTATTAAAAAGCACATTGAATAAATGTGTCTCAGGCTTCATGCAACCATAGTCACTACTCATAACTACACCATCCACCTTAGAAGGCATATCAAACATTGTAATTTCCGGCCAAGTATAAGCACGCTGGGCGTTACTTAAAATATAAAGTTTCTTTCCATTTTCGCGAAGCTTACTTAAATAAGCATCCACACCAGGATAAAGCTTAATGTACTCTCTTGTAGCTACACGAAAATCATAAGCTAACTCATAAAGAGTCTCATCTGGTAATTCACCATTACCATACTTCTCAAATAGATCCCTATAAACATCAATAATATCCACCTCAGGATACTTAAATCCCAACTCTTCAACTATTTGAAGCCTACAAGCCTTATCAAGGCAAAAGAAATCCTCAATAAAAGTCTTGGTATCAGGGTGTTTAATCCCCTTACTATCAAGAACTTCAAGCCACTTGTCCCAATACTCTACAGATTTCTCATCATTATAAGAATCAAGTAATGTACCGTAATAATCAAAAATGTATGTGTCGTAATCTAAATTCATAGTTAGGATAATAACAAATTTAAAGTTTCTTTTCCAAACATAAAAGAAGCCGTCCCCTAAGGAACGGCCTCATATTTAATTTTAGTAAAGCTATTATTTATTAGCCTACAGAGCTGTAATCAGCAACTGCAACGATTGTAGCAAGACCTGTGTTAGTAATTGTAACTGTGATTGTCTCGCCATCCTCAGCTGCAACATAAACTGTAGCATCATCTGTCTCTGTAACTTCGAAATCAATACCTTCCATCTCATCAGCGAAGAATGCCTCAGCGTCCTCAACTGTATCGAACTTTACAACCTCGATAATGGAGAAGTCTGCATAGCTCTCTTCATCCTCTGTAGAGAAAGAAAGCTCACCAGAACTCATACCCATGAAGCCCTCTGTAGCGCCCTCTGGAAGCTCCTCACCAAGATCCTCAAGTGTAAAGAGCATGAAATCCTGTGCAGCATACTCCTCAGCAAGAGCCTTTACCTCATCATCAGCGAATACGCTTGTATCGAACTCAGGAATATCCCAATCATCAACGAATGTCTCTTCTGTCTCTTCGATTGTCTCTTCTGTCTCCTCAACAGTCTCCTCAACTGTTGTCTCAGCAGCAGTAGTCTCAGCCTCAGTCTCTTCTTCCTCAGTCTCCTCTACTTCTGTCTCTTCCTTGTCATCATCCTTGTCCTTCTTATCAGAACATGCTGTTGTCATGATAGCGAAAGAAGAAAATGCTACTGCGCAACCAGTAACGAGTGCAAGCTTCTTAATTAAAGACTTTTTCATAATCTTAATCTCCTGTTTTTCATAAATAATATGTCGCTTATTCCTACGACGGCTCGATATTAACAAAGCAATTTTGAATATTCAATCACTTTAACCATTTCTTAAACATTTTTATAGACATTCTCAACAAACTCCCTAAGGATGAGAAATAATAATGTTTAATTTCACTAACAGATATGTATAGATTTATTCAACCATTAGTAGAATAATGGCGTATTTATGCCATGCTCTCGAACTGAGAGTTATAAAGTGAAGCATAGAAACCATTCTGAGCGAGAAGTTCCTTGTGGTTACCCTGCTCAACAATATCTCCATCCTTCATTACAAGAATCAAATCAGCATCACGAATAGTAGATAATCTATGCGCGATTACGAAGGATGTTCTACCCTTCATAAGGTTTGCCATAGCTGTCTGGATAAGCTGCTCTGTTCTTGTATCTACAGAAGAAGTAGCCTCATCAAGAATAAGAATAGGATTATCAGCAAGAATAGCACGCGCAATAGTAATAAGCTGCTTCTGACCCTGAGATACATTACTAGCTTCTTCATTAAGCTCCATATTATATCCGCCAGGAAGAGTTCTAATAAATCTATCAGCTCGAGCAGCCTTAGCAGCAGCGATTACCTCTTCATCTGTAGCATCAAGACGACCATATCTAATATTCTCCATGATGGAACCCTTAAATAGCCATGTATCCTGAAGAACCATACCGAATCCATTACGCAAATCACTTCTAGCGTAATCCTTAACGTTATTACCATCTACAAGGATTGCACCAGAGTTAACGTCATAGAATCTCATAAGGAGCTTTACCATAGTTGTCTTACCAGCACCAGTAGGTCCTACAATAGCCACCATCTGTCCAGGCTTAACATCACAAGTAAAGTCATTAATAACAATCTTGTCCTCTGTGTATCCAAAATGTACGTGGTCAAAAGTAACGTGTCCCTTGATATCATCAGCCTTTGCTGTAGCGTTCTCATTCTGATCCTCATCATCTGTGTTAAGGAACTCGAAGATACGTTCTGCAGCAGCTGCCATAGACTGGAACATATTAGAAACCTGAGCGAGCTGAGTAATAGGCTGTGTAAAACGCTTTACGTACTGGATAAATGCAACGATATCACCCATTGCAATTGTGCCCTTAGCAGCAAGAATTGCACCAGAAACTGCAACTGCTACATAACCAAGGTTACTTACAAAGTTCATGATTGGCATCATAAGACCAGAAAGGAACTGGCTCTTCCAAGCAGACTCATAAAGCTTCTTATTAGTCTTCTCGAAGACATCCATCTCACGGGACTCTCTATTAAATGCCTTTACTACATTATGGCCAGAGAAAGTTTCCTCAATCTGTCCATCAATCTCACCTAAGTACTTCTGCTGTGCCTTGAAGTGCTTCTGGGAAACTCCAACAATAACACCTACAAGGATAAAAGATACAGGAAGAACTGCAATCGTAATAAGAGTCATGACACCAGAAATAGTGAGCATCATGTAAATAATACCGATTACTGTACAAAGTGATGTAATAAGCTGAGTAATACTCTGGTTAAGAGACTGACCCAATGTATCTACGTCGTTAGTGATACGAGATAATACATCACCAGTCTTATTGGACTCAAAATAAGAAAGTGGGAGACGGTTAATCTTCTCGCTAATATCACGACGAAGCTTAAGACACATCTTCTGTGAAATACCAGACATGAGCCATCCCTGAACGAATCCAAAAATACTACTTACAAGATACATACCCATAAGCATGATAAGGATTCTACCGATTTTACCAAAATCAATACCACCCTCACCTGTAAGTCTCTTAATAAATCCTTCGAAAAGCTCTGTAGTAGCATTACCAAGAATCTTTGGACCAATTACGTTAAATATTGTAGAACCAATAGCAAAGATAGCTACGAAAACAATAGCAATCTTATAAAGTCCCATGTACTTCAAGAGATTACGCATTGTACCCTTAAAGTCTTTTGCCTTCTCACCCATCATTCTGCCTGGGCCATGACGACGTTGTGGTCTTCTTCTATTATCTGCCATTACTGAGCACCTCCCTTCACGGAAGCACCTGCAAGTTCGCTTTCGGAAAGCTGGCTAGAAGCGATTTGCTTATAAACTTCACAAGAATTCATAAGTTCGAGATGTGTTCCCTTTCCTACGATACGACCATCCTCGAGAACAATAATCTGATCTGCTGTAAGGATAGTAGAGATTCTCTGAGCAACGATAATAACTGACGCATTCTTTGTCTTAGCAGCTAATGCCTTACGGAGGTTAAGGTCTGTCTTATAGTCAAGAGCAGAGAAACTATCATCAAAGATAAAAATCTTAGGATTCTTAGCTATAGCACGAGCGATGGAGAGACGCTGTCTCTGGCCACCAGATACATTAGTACCACCCTGAGCAATCTCTGAATCATACTTGTTTTCCTTGGACTCAATGAATTCTGTTGCCTGCGCAATCTGAGCAGCTTCCTTCATATCCTCGTCTGTAATGTAGTCACCGCCATACTTGATATTAGTCTCGATAGTACCTGAGAAAAGGTTACCCTTCTGAGGAACATAACCGATAACTTCACGAAGAGCATTCTGAGAGAACTCTCTAATATCGATACCATTAACAGTAATAGAACCAGAAGTAACATCAAAGAATCTTGGAATAAGCTTAACAAGTGTACTCTTACCACAACCTGTAGAACCAATAATAGCAGTTACCTTAGCAGGTTCAGCCTTAAAGCTAATATTAGTAAGAGCTGGCTCATCAGCACCAGGATAAGCAAAAGTTACATCATTAAACGCAAGCTCACCATTAACATTCTTGAGCTCCTCATCTCTATTCTGTTCTGGATCGCGAAGAGATACTTCAGTATTTAATACTTCCACGATTCTATCAGCAGCTACACCAGCTCTTGGAAGCATGATGCAGATCATACCAATCATAAGGAAGCCCATTACAATAACCATGGAATAAGTAATGAATGCTGTAAGGTCACCTACCTGAAGCTTACCTGTATCTACACCCTTGGCACCATACCATACGATAGCAACAGACATACCATTCATAAGGAGCATCATAATTGGCATCATAAATGTCATAACTCTATTAGTAAAAAGCTGTGTCTTATAAAGGTTTGTGTTAGCCTCATCAAATCTCTTTTCCTCATGAGACTCACGGCTAAATGCACGAATAGGCATTACACCATTAAGGATTTCTCTTGATACGAGGTTAAGTCTATCAATGAGAGTCTGCATAAGCTTAAATCTTGGCATTGTGACACCAAAGAGAGTTCCGACAAGAGCAGCAAGTGAGATAACTGCTACTACGATAATCCAGCTAAGACCCGTATTAGTATTCCAAATCTTAAGCACACCACCAATAGCAAGGATTGGTGCGTAAAGAACAATACGCATGAGCATTACAGATACGAACTGAATCTGCTGTACATCATTAGTTGCTCTAGTAATAAGTGACGCAGAAGAGAAACGTTCCATCTCTGCATCTGTAAAGGACATAACCTTGGAGAAGAGTTCATTTCTAAGTTCGAAACCAATTGTAGAAGACATACGAGAAGAAATGAAGCCGATAGCAACAGCTGCAAGTGTCATTACAAGAGACATGGCAAGCATCTTAGCTCCCACCTTGTAAAGGTAGTTATTACGTACCTCATTCATATCCTTGCCCTGAGCCTCATATTCCATAGCAACATATCTAACTGCAATCTGATTGATGAGCATGTCAGAACCTTCACCAGTAACACCAAACTGCTTCTTTACAAACTTCTGAAACTCAGTTGGTGAAACCTGTCCACTCTTAATAACTGCCACAAGGTCTTCAAGTGTAGGAATTGGCTCTCCCTCTTCAACTACATCTTCATTTTCCTGAACGGCTTTATTGCCCTGAGCATTACGAAGCTCGAAGATAATGCATTCTGGTGTAGACATCTCTTTATTAAGTGCATCAATATCAACATCATCATTAAGATACCTAATACCCTTACTATCAGGTGCACTATAGGACTGTTCTACTAACTTATCGCCGCTACCAGCAACAAACACCTTGATAATCTCAAGCTCGTCCTCTCTGATGGACTCAGGAACACCATTACTGATACCACCTTGCTGAAGGCCAACATTTAACAAGTCACTTGTATAACTTGGAAGCGCCAAGTCACAGTAAGCCTGCAAAATAAGAAGAATAAGAACTAGCGCGAGGCTAACCTTATGTCTTAAAAGAAATTTGAATATATTCTTCATTTCGCGAAACTACTCCATATTATTATTACAAGGATAGATAATACCACTTATATAGTTCGATATGTTGCCAAAATTACGGCATTTTTTCACATAAAAATGGGGCTTCTTGCCGAAGCCCCATCTAATATAAAAGACTTGTGTTAATTAAAGTGTAGCCTTTGCTGCAATCTTATAGATTTCTGCAACATCGGAGGAAGAAAGTGATACAAATCCACCTGTTCTGCCCTCTTCACCAAGACCAAACTTCTCTACGAGTACTGGGATGTCCTCTTCCTTAGCACCGAGCTCCTCAAAGTTAATTGGCATACCAATCTCTCTAAGGAATACACGGAATGCGCGGATACCCTTCTTAGCTGTATCAGCTGGGTTCTCGAAGTTCATTGGAACACCGAATACGCGTGTAGCCATCTGAGCAAATCTCATAACATTGTGCTCCATTACGAACTCCATCCATGCTGGCATAATTACTGCAAGACCCGCACCGTGAGCACAGTCATAAAGACCTGAGAGCTCATGCTCGATACCATGTGAGTTCCAGTCCTGGGAACGACCTACGCCAACGATATTAGTATGAGCAACTGTACCAGCCCACATGATATTTGCACGTGCCTCATAATTATTAGGATCTGCAATAACTCGTGGAGTCTCCTTGAACATTGTAGAAAGAACTGCCTCACAAAGACGGTCTGTAATCTCTACTTCTGTTGTATTTGTAAAATATCTCTCAAATACGTGAGCCATGATATCTGTAGCACCACAAGCTGTCTGATATGCAGGAAGTGTGCATGTGAGAGCAGGATTCATAACAGAGAAACGTGGACGAAGGAAATCGGAACCAGCACCACGCTTGAGCATACCCTCTTCCTTAGTAATAACTGTATCACCAGAACCCTCAGAACCTGCAGCAGCAATTGTAAGTACTGTAGCTACTGGAAGAGCTGCAGCGATAACTGCCTTGCCAGAATAGAAATCCCAGAAGTCACCATCATATGGAACACCACAAGCGATTGCCTTTGCAGAGTCGATTGTAGAACCACCACCTACTGCAAGGATGAAGTCAAGGTTCTCAGCCTTACAAAGGTCAATACCCTCATATACCTTAGTGTCACGTGGGTTAGCCTGAACACCACCGAGCTCCTTATAGTAAACGCCCTCAGCCTCCAAAGAAGCCTTTACTCTATCAAGAAGACCACTTCTTACTACAGAACCAGAACCATAGTGGAGAAGAACACGGGATCCACCGTACTTCTTTACGTACTTACCGCACTCATTTTCACGGTCCTTACCGAAAACGAACTCTGTTGGGCTATAGAAATTAAAATTATCCATTAATATTCACCTCCGATATTAATAAGGTGCTGTATAAGACTCTGCCTTAGCTACAGCCTCTTCAAGTGTCATACCACAGAATTCCTGAGCACCATATCTTCTACCAGACTTACCATCATTAACGAAAGCGCCAACAACGATACCTGGGATTGTGGACTCTGGTGCATTAGGAGCGTTTGGACCACCGAGGTCTGTTCTGCACCAACCTGGATCAGCAAGAGAAATGATTACGTCAGAACCATTTACCTTGTAACCGAGGTCAACTGTAACCTTATCAAGAGCTGCCTTAGCTGCAGAATAACCAGCCTGCTCAGCCTCGAGTGCGATGCCAGAAGTTGTATTAACAATACGACCAAAACCTCTCTCCATCATGCCTGGGAGGAAGTGATAGCAAATCTGCATTGGAGCGATTGTATTAACTGCAAAACTGATTGGAAAATCATCCATTGGTGTCTTAAGGTAATCAACACGATATCCAATCTGAAGACCAGCGTTATTAAGAACTACATCAACCTGTGTACCCTTAGCGTCGATTTCCTTAAGCATAGCATCAACTGCAGCTACGTCAGAGAGCTCAGCTGCTACAGCATAAGCATCAACACCCATAGCCTTAATCTCATCTACGAGCTCTTTTGTACCTTCTAACTTACGGCTATGAAGAATAATGTTACATCCCTGCTGAGCCATAAAAATAGCAGACAACTTGCCGATACCTCTGCTAGCACCTGTTACAAGCACCCACTTACCTTTCAAATCAACCATGAAAATTACCTTCCTTATTTAATTTTGTCTTATGAGTTCATTTTATTATTTTTGCCATTTTCATGGTTAGTACGTATTTTGTTTTTATGTTAGATTTTTAACTTGTTTCTCTCACGTATTTTCTTAACAAGCTCATACGCCTCTGGTCGACGCTCCTGAAGATGCTTATCAAGTGACTCACGGCGTTCGAGGAATTTCTGGGCAAGTTCAGGATGATTATTCTGGATTCTCTCCAATACTTCCTGACGATGCCTCTCGAAAGCGATGGCAAGTGTCTTCTCGTCTTTACCGGATACAGACACAATCTCCTTCATATGTTCCTCTAAGTGTTCAACCCACTCATCTTCATCCATTGCCTGCATGTAATACCAACCACTATGGAACAATTCGTCAAGGTCACCTGTCTTACGAAGCTGATCAATCTGAATCTTAATTTGACGTTCAATTACAGCCTCTGTGTCATTACCAAAGGCCCATGTAAACTCCTGAATTCTGTTTTCTACACGCTTACGGGACGCTGTAATCTCTGTATAATTCTCCGCACCAACAAGTGGATAAGGTCGATTAATACCAACATCTTTAAGTGCAATATGAATAGTACGACGAACTGCTCCTTCTTCGATAAGATAACCTAATCCTAAAGCTCGAAGTTGGTCATTAAGACTGGAACTATGCTCTGTGAGGTATAGTTTTACACCCTTATTCTTAAGTTTCTTATGCATGGAAGCAAGACGCTCAGCTGCTGTAATATCAATACTACCAACAGCACGAGCATCAACAATAACTGCCTTCGTATCTTCCTTAATCGCATTCTCAATATCTTCCTGGAAGATTCCAATATTGGCGAAGAAAAGGCTCTCGTTAAATCTATAAATAACTACATTTTGAACTGGGAAAAGATTGCCACTTTTATTCATCTGATGGAAATGGCGGTGTCCTGGCTGGATACCAAGAAAACATCTAGACGGATTTGCAGAACGAATAATCATCTCCGCAAAGGAAAGCACGATTCCGATAAGTACGCCGTTAATTGTACCAAGCATAAGAACACCAAGAAAAGCACCAGTAAATATAAAGAACTCTGTTCTACTCACCTTCCAAAGTTTTCTTGCAAGGCCAAACTCAGTGGCGCCAAGAAGTGCAGAAATGACAATAGCAGTCAATACAGGCACAGGAAGATAAGCTATAAATCCTGTTGCAAATAAAACTACAGGAATCATGGCAAGACCAGCGATAATACCAGTAAGCTGAGTTCTTCCACCATACTGCTCATTCATGGCAGTTCTTGATACAGAACCGTTAATAGGACAACAGCCCGTAAAGGACGCTATAAAGTTTCCTACGGAGAAAGCCATAATCTCACGGTTATCCTGAATCTTATAGTCATTTTTAAGCGCGAAACTATTCTCTGCAAGAAGCGGCTCAGCCATAATTACCACAGCTATGGACAGGCTTACCACAACAACCTGTGAAAGTGTTACGCCAGTATCAATAAGATGACCTGCCTCATCAAAATGCGGAACAAGAGTAGAAAAATCCGGAATAATCCACTTTGGAAGTCCTGCGTCCACTTTAGAAAGATTAGTAATCCCCCACTCCTTAGTAGGAAGAATAATAGTGGATAAACCGCCAAGAACCATAAGCACAACAGCTGTCGGAAACTTTGCGTAAACCTTCTTCATTATTAGCAAAATTGCTAATGCCACGCCACCCATAATAAGTGAAGGAACATTAATATGCTTCGCTGTATCGTAAAGGTGACGAAGAAGTTCCAAAAGTTCACCTGTACCTGAAGTGCCACCAAGAACCTTTGGTACCTGCATCAGGATAATCGTAGTACAAATACCTGTAATAAAACCACCCATAACAGGCTCAGATATAAAGTTAACAAACTTACCTGCCCTTAGTATTGAGAACAACATCAGCCAGATAGCAACAAAGAATGTCAGCATAGGGACCACAGAAAGAGCCTCTGGGGATTGTGCCTCAATTCCAAAAGACAACAAAGCTGCGCCGACAAGAGCTGCCGGCGCGGCATCAACACCAAAAATAAACTGCCTGGATGTGGACATAAGTCCAAAGATGATTATTGGAAAAATAGATCCATATAATCCATAAATAGGAGTAAGACCTGCAATCTGTGCATACCCCATGGAAATTGGAATGGACACAGCCATAATAATTAGTCCCGCCAGAATATCCTTGGCTAAGTTCTTTTTACTATAGTTACGTAGTGTCGGTGCAATATCCATTCGGGTACGTCGCCTTTGCCTTTTTATTTAATTTTAACAGAAAAGGCGTTCCCTATGCACTCCACAATTAATTTATATCCCAGACGGGCAAGATTATTATTAGCGATGGCAAGTCCTAGACCACTACCACTATTCTCACCTCTAGAGTTCTCACCCTTTACGAAAGGCTCCACGAGAGACTTAGCATTATCAATAGGAGCATCAACAGGATTGGTTACTGTTATTTCATTATCAGAAATTGTCACAACAATCTTTCCAGACTTAGAACCATACTTAATTGCATTATCGATAATATTAGCCACAACTTGATTCCATAATTCGATATCCATCTTACGGGTACTGTCTCCTATCACCTCGTAATTCATACCTTTTTCCTTAAGGCTAGCTACTACTGTGGCAAAATGGCTTTCGAAAGTCTCCTTAACAAAGATGTTTTCCTTATTAAGTTTCTTCACACTGTCCTCGCTATTAGAGAACTTCAGGATGTCATTTACAAGAGAATTAAGGTAACTAATACTGTCACCAATCTGATCCGCATGTTCCTTAGCACGTTCTGGATTATTATCCACACTCTCCTTAAGGTTATCCACATATACGGATGCAATTGCAAGCGGTGTCTTAAGATCATGAGCCATGGCTGTAGTTGTCTTACGGCGATAATCAAAAATCTCATAGATTGACTTAGCCTTGATATACCAAACCAAACTTATAATCGCAGTCAGAAGCAACACAAAAAACGCTGAAACTGATATAAATATTGTTCTTACACCTGAATCTAATACTTCGATTACAGATTTATCATATTCGATCTTATATTGATGAAAACCAGTATCAAAATCCCAACCAATTTCGTCATAACCAGGATTTTTTATCTCACCACAAATAGAAAAAAGGAAAATATAATCACCATCAAAAAATGAATTATCTCTAATATTGTTCACATATGTAAAACCTTCAACCAAAGACATATCCTTAGGAGTCAAGTCTATAGTCTCTACCACTTCAGGTAATGATTCGTTAAGTAATATCAATGTTTGAGAGTACACTCTAACCTTGGCAGGATAAAACTCTTTTGTCTCATAATTGATGTAACCAGATTCCACACTAAGTGAATACATATCCCTTCCTAAGAATCTCCAATTGAACCAATTCTCACAGTATCCCAATGCCTTAGTATACTGATCATTAAGGCTGTCATCCCAATCCATATAAACAATATGGCGATTATTAGGATCCTCTCTATTAGTTATGAGCCCTACATACTTATTCTCAGATGAAAAGATTACTTTATCATCAACTTTAATAACAACTGGCGTTCCGCTATTTGAAAGAGAAAGAGTCTTATTAACAAGGTGAGTATACTCATCATCA
Source organism: Saccharofermentans sp. (assembly GCA_024403675.1). Classification (GTDB taxonomy): domain Bacteria; phylum Bacillota; class Clostridia; order Saccharofermentanales; family Saccharofermentanaceae; genus Saccharofermentans. Next base: position 46,167 of record JAKSRH010000002.1, read on the forward strand.
TCAATTACACCGTCATTCTCAATAGAATCTCTTACGAATGGATATATATCATTAATACCATCTCTGAAATACTGACTGTTGTAATGTAGCAGATTTATTATCTGCTCATAAAAAATGCCAAACAGCACCCAGTATGCAACGAATACAATTATAAACGCCTTCGTAATTATCCAAAATTTCTCTGGCCTCTTAATCGTCTTAGGTTTACGTCTTAGCTTAATCACTTCTATCACCTCACTGAATCTTATAGCCACGTCCAAAAAGAGTAACTATTCTTTTACCTGATTCACCAAGGTTCTTACGAAGCTTCTTAATCTGGCTATCTACCACGCGGTCAGTACCATCAAAATCGTACTCCCATACTCTGTTAATTATGGACTCTCTACTAAATACCTGTCCCTTATTTTCCATGAGAAGTTTAAGAATAAAGTATTCCTTAGGAGGAAGTTCAATCTCCACTCCATTTACAAAAACCTGCATAGTAAATGGATTAAGCTCAAGTTCATCCATCTTAATGGACTTAACCTCCTGAGATTTCATTCTTCTAACTAACGCTTCTGCTTTACAGTAGAGTTCCTTAACAGAAAAAGGCTTAACTATATAATCGTCGCCACCAATCTCATAACCCTTAAGAATATTCTCTTCATTTCCAAGGGCTGTAAGAAAGAAAACAGGACAATCACTAGTCTTACGAAGCTCCTTACAAATATCGAATCCTGATGCACCTGGAAGCATAATATCCAAGATAACAAGGTCATATTTATTTTCCTTTATCTTCGCTAAACCTTCTGTACCTGTAGCTGCCTGATCCATCATAATTGAACCTTGGCTCATCATCTCGAAGTACTCACATACACCTTCGCGAATCTTAGTTGAGTCTTCAACAATTAAATATTTGTGTATCATAGAGCACCTCCTTACGACTTTATACTACAGAAGACTTGTGACCATCTTGTGATTCTTCAAAAACAAAATCAACCTTCAATGAACAACCCATCGCCTTTGCAATACGATTAAGTGTTCCTACAGATGGGTTAGCAATTCCACGCTCAATCTTAGAAATATCAGATTGGTCGATACCAGTTAGTATAGATAACTCTTTCTGAGACAACTCAGCTCTAGCTCTTGCTTTAAATAAAGCATCGCCGAACCCTAATACACTACTGTCAATTCGAACAGTTGTACCATCCTCATATATAGTCTCAACATCTATATCCAAATCATCATTCCAATAAATACCGGAAGATCCACAAAGTTTGCCAGTTAAAAACAATGCACGGTCAGTAAGCGCCTTAAGAGAATCATGCTTTTCAAATAACATTGCCATATCATAAGACTTTACTTCACCTGTCTGAAATTTAACTTCAAGTACAGTATTTTCTTTAAATTCAATATCAATAGCTTTGTGGTGCATTATTCTATTGGTGGAAGTTTAATATATTTTTCAGTCTCCCACATTTCCTCCAGTTCATTTTTGTAATTTAATATAAACCTCTTCACTAATGCAGCTGATTTATTCGGAAAATATCCTTCAATTATCTCTCCTGTCGAGATAAGAAACGGAGCGTCAAAATCTTTAGTAATAGCATGTATATGTGGAGGATTGTGTTCCTTATCCCTAAAATACATGACGATGATTATTGCATAAAAAAGGCAAATTAGTGGCTAGTATCTTTCTTTCCCTTGTATCAACTACTTTGTTTACCATATTTATATCCATTTAATTCCTTTAATTTTTTTAAAACAGCAATCCTTTATAAAGGTGTTATTAAATCTAGTCGCTGGATGGCATAAATATATAATTACCGCCCATAATATGGGATATAGCCCCTGGTGTCAATTACATTTACTATATCATTAGGCACAGTTTTAACTGTACATTTATTGGTACATATCGACACTGAACAAAAAGAGCCGTCTCAATAGAGACGGCCCGCAAAAGGAGAAATATATAATCACAACGAATTATATCAATTTAAATACCGCAGTATTAGCATAAGTAAGTGGATCTGTATGCATGAAGAATACCTTGGACTCAAGTGGTGCATAAAGAGTCTCCATAATCTCACCATCATATGGGTTAACAATATTAGCAAGAGGTGTTCCCTCTCCTACTTCATCGCCAACCTTTACCAGTGGCTCGAAGATACCAGACTTGGCAGTACGAACAGATACAAGCTCTGTATCATCAAACACGATGGACTGCTGAACACGACCGCTGGACTGATACTTAACAATACCAAGCGCGGACAAGAACTTCATAATACTAAGAACTGACTGACCAGCGGAACGACGGTCAATAGTAGTTGTAGATGTTGTATAGAAACTAAATGCCTGTGTCTCCCATACCTGCCAGTTATAGTTAAGAGTAGCTGTGTCATATGGACGAACCTTACGGCGAACTACATATGGCATCTCGAACTTAAGTGCATCCTCTACTGTGCTATATCCTTCATCCATCATACGCACATGAGGGATAAACTCGCCTGGCATATAGAAGGAAGTGAACTGAATACCATACTTATAATCCTTAATAGCCTGGAACACACCGTCAGCAATACGCTGTGTAGTCTCACCCAAGTCATAGCCTGGGAACATACGGTTAATATCAGTGTTATCAATTGGCCAGAATCTCTTCTGGATATTAATTGAATATGGGTTACAGCTAGGGATAATAAGAATCTTGTGACCAGAAGTAATTCTTCCCTCTTCTTCAAGCTGCTTAAACTTCTTTACTAACTGAGAACAACAATAAAGCTGCTGTACCTCGTTACCTCGCATAGTACCTACGATACAAATACTCTTCTTACCCTTACCAAACTCATAACCAGTTACACGAAGACTATCTCTGTAAAGTCCCTTTAACTCATAGACAATTTTCTTTTTCATCCCTCGTATACCTCCTTGCGAAGAAGTCTTCCCACAAGTGAGCCTTCGTCTACGATAGGATAATCACGAATGGTAAACAGAATGCCATCAACTGGCGAAGTAACACTTTCGAGCACCTGTCCCGTAAGTGGGTTAATAATCTCTCCAATGAGATCCCCCTCCTTAAGCTTCACCCAGTGATTTACGTGTGGCACAAAAAGTCCTCCCACGCTGGCGTTAAGGTAACTAACATCCTGCCAATCCTTGGAAATAATAGGCTCTCTTACTGGGTTAACGTCCCCTTCCCAGATGCCCATCTCTTTCATCATGTTAAAGATACCGTCTACCATCTGGTCGCCATAAGCCTTGGTAATACGCATACCTACACCCATCTCTACTACAAGGCAAGGTGTACCTGTACTATTAAGAGAGTACGCGAAAGTGGACTCCAATACTGTACTTGCACCGTGAACCCAAACAAAGTCAACATTTGCCTGCTTTGCTACAGGTACAAGAAAATCTTCATGGAGCTCGTTAATTCTAATCTGTGGAATCTCAGTAAGATAAATGTTACTTGCGTGAATATCCACAACGAGATCAGAACCAGATACATCCTTCATAATCTCAGCTGCGAGATACTCTGTCATATTACCCTCGATATTACCTGGGAAAAGTCTGTTCATATCAAGATCAAATGCTGGAATACCACGAGTAATGGAATCAATTCCAAGAGGATTCATTGCAGGATAAATATCGACAATACCCTTAAGCTTATCCATCTGGGCTTCTATTCTTCTACCCACCTCATAACAAACGTATTGTCCCTCTAATTCATCACCATGAATACCTGTAACAACACTAATTCTCTTCATTCCTTTTGTCTTACCTTCAGGACAAATTCTTCGTTTCTTGATAGCAAGGACTTCGTCTACTGGCAAGGCTACAGATGCCACCGTTTTAATCATTTTCCATTTTCCTTTCGTCTATTTCTTCTACTAATACATTTATTGTTTGTGTTTGTAATCCACCGCCATGCATGATGCCTCTATTGATCATGCAGTCGTTAGCATCACGACCAACACCAAGCTTTATATGCTCATCAAAAACTGGCTTGTTATTAGTTGGATCAAGGCCATACCACTTGCCGTCACTTAAGACCTCTACCCAAGCATGGCTTGCGCCCTCACCCACAATAAGACCGGTTACGTATCTAGCAGGAATTCCAGCTAAATGCATAAGGGCAATAAAAATGTGAGCGAAATCTTGACACACACCATGGCCTTGAGAAAAAGCCTCTTCTGCAGTGGTATAAATATTAGTGCTGTTAGTCATATACTCGTAGTCATCATGAAAACGGTACATGATTCTCATCGCCTTCTGATAAGGATCATCAATACCGTCTACATCAAGACTATCGTAATATTTCTTTATATTTTCCCCTGGAATATTAAGTCCATGTGGGTGGTTGAATATCATTGCAAGACCTGGTTCTGCTAAGTCGTCATAAAGAGACAAACCAACTACAACATCACCAGTAATTCTATAGGTGAAATAATCATGAGGATAACCGTTCTTACCGTATATCTGCGGATTATTTAAACCGTCTAATCCCAGACAGTACTTTGTGGGTGGACATATATCAATATGAACATTGTCTGGGACCTGACGGTTATTCTTCTGCGGTATACACTTAATCGTGAAACTACACGTAGAAACCATTTCCTCATAGTCAATTCTCATAGAATAATCGAAGTGTAATTTCTTCATCTACAACTCCAATCACAATATGGATTCGACTTCACTGACGATGCCGTAATAATCAATTTCGTCTTCATTTATCAATTCATCAATGTGCATCAATTTATCAGCATTGTATTCCAAACCGCTTTTCTTAACTCTTGGAATCATACGGTGAATTTCTCTAGTAAGTTCCTTACGAGATGCTCCCAGACGAGCATACATATCGATTCGCTCGATTCTTTTACCAGACTTGATAATATTACGAATATTCTCACTATCAATCTGATCATCAACTGTACCGTAGAAAGCGAGAAGATTGTCATTTACCTTCTGGAAATCAACAAGTGGAGAACTACTCTTAGCAGCTTTATTCATCTCATAAATAGCGAGCTGAATATAAGCAAGTGTCTCAGATCCAATGCTCTCACGAAGCATAATCGCATTGTCATAAGCACGATTAAGATTGCTGATAATAGAATCAGGGTTCTCAGGATCAAAAGGATATCTATTAATGAAATCCTCTTTACTCTCATAGATATTTGGAATATCGATGCTCTTGCAAAACTCAATATAGTTATCTGCAATCTCATCAATCATAATATCGAAGCTCTGAGAATAGATTCTAAGTGTTGTAAATACTCTTTCTGTATAACGACCGAGCCAAAATAAACGGTCAGCTTGTTCTATCGAGATAATACCCATGTGTCTTTAAAACCTCCGCCCTGTGATGAGTTAACAATGAATGAATCTGGGTTACGTGAAAATCTAGTAAGTCCACTCTTCCATACAAGTGGCTCGTCAGCCATAAGTACGAACGCTCTCAAGTCAGCCTTACGTGGAACCTGAATTCCGTTATCAACAATATCCAAATCCTGGAAATCAATTACTTCCTGTGCAATAAATCTTCTAGGCTCTGCTTTAAGAAGCTCTAAGAAGTCAGCCTTCTCCTGTTTTGTCATCTTATTTCCAAATACAACGCCATAGCCACCTGCTTCTGCAACATCCTTAAGAACAAGATTATCGAAGTTCTCAATAACGTACTTATAATCATCTTCATAAAATGGAAGGTATGTTGGAGCATTATTAAGAATTGCATCTTCGCCAAGATAATACTTAATCATCTTAGGTACAAAGTAGTAGATACCCTTATCATCAGCAACACCATTTCCAGGTGCATTCATAAGTGCCACATTACCTTTACGGAAAACGTCGTAGATATGAGGGATACCGATAAGTGATTCAGGATTAAAGTTCATTGGATCCAAATACTCATCAGAGATTCTTCTATAAACAACTCCTACTCTTTCTTTTTCACCATTAGCAGTAATAAAGTAGAGTTTATCGTCTTCTACTGTAAGCTCAGATCCATTAACGAGGTGTGCACCAGTCTTTTCTGCTAAGTAACTATGCTCGAAATAAGCAGCGTTATATCTACCAGGGGTAAGAATTACACTATGACCACCAACGTTAACGTTATCCATAGTTCTTCTTAGAAGCTGAGCATAATTACGATTATCCTCAATCTTAAGGTCTGAGAAAGTTCCTGGGGAAGAACGTCTACAAAGATCTCTAGCAATCATTGGATAAGACGCTCCAGAAGGAACTCTTAAGTTATCCTCCAAGATATACCAAGTACCATCTTTTCCCTTAACAAGATCGATACCAGAAATATGGGAGTATACATCTTTAATAGGAGTTACACCCTCACACTCAACCATGTATCCACTAGAGGCAAAAATAAAGTCCTCAGGGATGACACCATCTTTTACAATCTGCTTCTTACTATAGATATCTTTAAGGAACATATTAAGTGCTACAACGCGTTGCTTAAGTCCCTTCTCAAGATAATCAAATTCATCCGCTTCGATCACACGTGGAATAGCGTCAAATGGAAATAGCTGCTCGTGAAAAGTATTGTTCTTATAAATACCAAACTTTACGCCATAACGTGCGAGCAATTCATTCACGGTATCCGTGTGCTCAAGAAGTTTTAATCTGTCCATAACCGCGCTCCTTTAAGACAAAAAGGCGCTTGGTATCCCTACCAAACGCCTTTGTTTTACCCGTATTAATTCATTTCCACATACAAAAAAGGGGCTCGCTTCTTAGAAGCAAACTCCTTTGTCCTTATGTGAGAATAATACTACAACAAATTTCTTTTGCAATAGTTCAAGCTAAATATCAATAATTTTTATTTTCTTGACTACTTTCTATAAAGGAAAGGTTCATACATCTTACGGACTCTTCTAACAACTTCATTAGCATCATCTTCATGAATTACTACGTCGTACTGATCAGGAATGGTTCCAAATGTAACCGTCTTCTTGGCATCAATCATGTCCATCAAAGACTTAAGCATATTTTCTTTATTAGCATCCTTATCATAAATCTTTATGTAGGAATATCCTGGATAATCATGAGACTCATAAGTTACTATTCTAAGATCTTCGACAAACTCTTGTTTATAGAGTTCTTCATAAAACCTCTTTATCTTCTCTGTTTTATCTAGAAGCATAAAGTAAACTACGTTTTCATTTCCAGGCAAAGGTCTTTTTACATAATTACGAAGTGGCGACACCTTAAGTGTATTAACCATTTTTACGTTAACTTCATCAGTCATGTTGCCGTAGTAAATTATAAGGACACCATCCATAATCACATTAGCATACCAGCACAAACCCACACTAGATATCATAGTCATAAGCATACCCGAGATATCTTTCTTGATACTACAAATCTTTATATACAAATTCTTCCGAATATCATAGAGAACCGAACCGTCCATAGCAATAACAGGAAGCTTAAGTCTCACATCTCTCATAGGCTCAATAAGGGACGCAGGTGTTCTTATAGTAGACACGGTAAACTTAAGACCACTATCAATCATACGGTTAAGTTCCACCTTGGAAAAAGGGCTTAACAAACTATCTTCTCCAAGCAAAGTATCATCAAGACCTGATACAAAAAGTGTCTCCTTATCAGGGTTAATACAAATTCTAATGTCATTTATCAAAATACCAATAAGGATACCAATCATGGTGTCAAGAAATCTATTCCATACAAAAAGGAAAGGAACCATGTCAGAAGCGTGGTTAACTGCGATACTTAAAAACACAACGCAAGAAAAATAAGACGCCTGCTTTTTATTAACAAGTACTGTGGTGTAAAGCACAAGCAAAAGCGAAACGGAAACCATCACCGCTTCTACCAGTACAACGCTATTAATGGCCGCAGTTACCTTAGGAAAAAGCAGCAAATAAATAAGGCCATATATCGCACCGATTAAAGTACCGATAATTCTTTGTATGGCATTTTTCTTGGTGTTGCTTCGGTACATCTGTATGCACCACAAAGCAGCGAGCTGGGAATAGAAAACCATTCCCATCCCGCCGCGTAGCATGTTAACAAGATAGCAAACCGCCATGGCGATTGCTGACTTTACTATACGCATACCAATTCCAGGAATACGGAACTTAGCATGCTGATTTTTATTACATGTTTTCGAGTGTCTCACGGATAGCCTTAATAAAGTTCTCACTATTAAGTACAGTTACATTTTCAAGTGATGTAATAAGTGCGAGATCCTTTGTCATCTTTCCAGATTCAATTGTAGAAAGTGTTGCCTTCTCGAGCTTATCTGCAAACTCCATAAGCTCAGGGATATTATCCATTTCGCCTCTCTTACGAAGAGCTCCTGTCCAAGCAAAAATTGTAGCTACAGAGTTAGTAGATGTCTCCTCACCCTTAAGATGCTTGTAGTAATGTCTCTGAACTGTACCGTGTGCAGCCTCATACTCATAAACGCCTGATGGTGATACGAGAACAGATGTCATCATAGCAAGGGAACCACATGCGGAAGAAACCATGTCACTCATAACATCACCGTCGTAGTTCTTACAAGCCCAGATGAAACCACCCTTAGCCTTCATTACACGAGCAACTGCATCATCAATAAGTGTGTAGAAGTATTCGATACCAGCCTCGTCAAACTTCTCCTTATACTCAGCTTCAAAGATATCCGCAAAAATATCCTTGAAAGTATGGTCATAAATCTTGGAAATAGTATCCTTTGTGGCGAACCAGAGATCCTGCTTAGTATCAAGTGCGTAATTAAAGCAAGAACGTGCGAAGCTCTCAATTGACTTGTCCTTGTTGTGAATTCCCTGGATGATACCTGGGCCATCAAAGTCCATAATTGTCTTTCTAATTTCTGTGCCATCTTCAGCAGTAAAAACAAGCTCTGCCTTTCCTGCGCCAGGAACCTTAATCTCGGTATTCTTATAAACATCACCATATGCATGACGAGCAAGAGTAATTGGCTTTGCCCAGTTCTTAACACATGGGTCAATTCCCTTTACCTGAATTGGTGCACGGAAAACAGTACCATCAAGAGCTGCACGGATAGTACCATTAGGGCTCTTCCACATTTCTTTAAGATCATACTCAGTCATACGTGCTGCATTTGGAGTAATAGTCGCACACTTAACAGCTACACCATACTTCTTAGTAGCTTCAGCAGAATCAAAAGTTACCTGATCATTTGTCTCATTACGATACTCGAGTCCAAGGTCATAATACTCTGTCTTAAGATCAATAAAAGGAATCAAAAGTTCATCCTTAATAATCTGCCAGAGAACTCTTGTCATCTCGTCTCCATCCATCTCTACGAGAGGTGTCTTCATCTGAATTTTAGCCATAATTTTATCTCCTTTATTCTTTTATGTTTTATCTGTTCTCGAGAGCTTTGCACTCTACATGGTGACCAACATACTTATACGCAGGTCTAATAATCTTGTTACCATTAAGAAGCTCTTCAAGTCTGTGTGCACACCATCCAGGAATACGTGCGATTGCAAATATAGGTGTGAAAAGCTCCTCTGGGATACCAAGCATGGTATAGACGAGGCCGCTATAGAAATCCACGTTGGCACAAACATTTTTCTGAACCTTATGTTTCTGCATAATAAGTTCACCAGCTATACTCTCGACACGATTATAGAGTTCAAACTCATCCATCATGCCCTTCTCTTCAGCAAGGTTTCTTGCAAACTCTTTAAGAATTCTTTCTCTTGGATCAGAAAGTGTATATACAGCGTGGCCCATACCATAGATAAGACCAGAGTTATCAAATGCTTCCTTATTAAGGATTTTCTGGAGATAACTAGAAATCTTATCTACATCTTCCCAATCATCAACGTGCTCCTTAATATCACGGAACATATTCTGAACCTTGAGGTTGGCACCACCATGGCGTGGTCCCTTAAGAGATCCAATAGAGGCGGACACTGATGAATATGTATCTGTACCAGAAGAGGTTACAACGTGAGTTGTAAATGTGGAGTTGTTACCACCACCATGCTCTGCGTGAAGGATAAGTGCAATATCAAGAACCTTCGCCTCAAGTTCTGTATACTTTCCATCCTTACGAAGCATATACAAGATATTTTCTGCGAGAGATAATCCCTTCTTAGGATTTCTAATCATAAGAGTCTCATCTTTACGGAAGTGACAATAAGACTGGTATGAATACACCGCAATAAGTGGAAGCTTATTAATAAGTTCCAAAGCCTGACGAAGCACATTTTCTGGCAATATACCATCTGGATCAGAGTCATAGGTATAAAGTGTCAAAATACATCTTTGCATAGCATTCATAATATTTGCATTAGATGCTTTCATTACTACGTCACGAACAAATCTGTTATGCAAAGTCTGCATCTCACCCATGGCATACAAAAATTTTGTAAACTCATCCTCAGTAGGAAGCTTTCCAAATAGAAGCAAATAAATTACTTCCTCGAAGCCAAACTTACGTCCCTTAAGATTTGTAATAATCTCATTAACATCTACACCCTGATAATATAGATGACCATCTATAGGTGTTCTAACGCCATCAACCTCGTCGTAAGCAACTACATCCGAGATTTCAGTAAGACCTGTAAGAACACCCTTACCTGTAGCATCACGAAGACCACGTTTTACGTCATACTTTGTGTATAACTCTTTATCTATACGCTGATTCTTAAGTAGTTCCTCATAAAACACCTTCATGTATTCTGTGAGCTCACCCATCTCTTCAGATGTAGGCATCTCAATATGTTCTCTTCCCTCTTCAAAAATCATCTCATCCATATCTTTTCCTCCAAATAAAAAGCGCTCAGGTAAATCCCTGAACGCCATTGTTCTAATAAAAAAGGAGCCCGCAAATATGCGAACTCCTATGTCCTTATGGACTGATATTACTACAAAAATAATGTTTTTCAAGCAATTTAGCCTAATATCAAAAGGAATTGATTATAAGGATTACTACTCCATCTGCAAATCTTTTTCCTCCAAGAGGTCAAGCATAGACTGATAATCACTCTGTAGCGCGTGTTTAATAGTAGATACCTGCTTATGGTTATTAATATCTTTAGTAGCAGTCTCTGCAGTTGCCAAAGTACCAGCACCTGCCACGCATCCACCAGGACAAGCCATACCCTCAAGAAGGTAACCGTTATACTTGCCAGCCTTAGCAAGAGCAAGCATCTTACGACACTCCGCGAGACCATTTGCCTTTTCGACTTTAACCTCACCAAAGTCTGGGTACATTTCCTTAATAGCATTTACTACCGCATCAGCTACACCACCACTTACTGCAAAGCCTCGGCCATCAGCAGAAGCACCGTGCATAACTTCAGATTCCTCGAGGTTATTAAAATCAACTTCCTTTGCCTCGAACATTCCCATGATTTCCTCGAAAGTAAGAACAAAGTCAATATCACTTCTAACAGTTCTTCTAGAAGCCTCGAGTTTCTTAGCCGCACATGGGCCAATAAAAGCTACCTTACATCCAGGATGCATTCTCTTAAGGAGTCTACCTGTAAGCACCATAGGCGTAAGTGCCATGGAAATACATTCACTCTGCTCTGGGTAAAGCTTCTTAGCCATAGCTGCCCATGATGGACAACAAGATGTTCCCATGAAAGGTATCTTCTCTGGAACCTCATTTACAAAGTCTCTTGCTTCAGAGATAGTACAAAGGTCAGCACCAATGGCTACCTCCATAATATCCTCGAAGCCAAGCATCTTAAACGCTGTTCTTAGCTTACCTGGGGTGAGATCCTTACCAAACTGCATAGAAACAGCAGGTGCAATTGCCGCATATACTGGAGTATCATCATTCTTAATCGCCTGAATAAGCTGGAAAATCTGAGCCTTATCTGCAATAGCACCAAAAGGACAATGTGCAAGACACATACCACATGACACGCACTGATCATAATTAATCTCAGCTCTACCATACTCATCACTAACAATGGCATTCATGCCGCACACCTTAGCGCAAGGACGTTCCATCTTCATGATGGCATTATAAGGACATACTTTAATACACTTGCCACAACCTACGCACTTTTCCTTATCTATGTGGGACTTTCCACCTTCGAAAGTAATGGCACCCTTAGGACAAACCTCTTTACAAGGATGAGCAAGACAACCCTGACAGCTATCTGTAACTCTTACTTCCTTATCAGGACACTTATGGCAAGCAAACTTTATGATATTAATAAGTGGTGGCTGATAATACTTTTCAGGAAGCACGCACTCTTCAGCACCCTGAGTAACAGGGGCATGCTCAGAAAAAGTTCTTAAATTAAGGCCCATGGCGAGACGCATCTGTTCGCGAACGATAGCACGCTCGAGGAACACGCTCTCTCGGTAGGTAGATACCTCTCCAGGAATAACCCTATATGGAATTTCATCCATCTGTTTAAGGTTTCCTTCCTCGTAGTTATAGGAAAGTTTTGCCACCTCCGCATATACTCTTTTCTTAATATCTGTTACAGATGTATAAATTCCTCTCACAAATGTGCCCTCGTTTCTAGTTAATACAGAAACATATTAACATAAAAAAATTGTGGTATTATATATGCATCATACAAATTGGAGGAAAAAATTGTTATGAACACAAAGAAGTTTGTTGCAGCTATGCTCGTTCTTTCCATGGCTTTTGGCTTTGCAGGATGTAGCGGAGCAAAGAAGTATAGTGACGCTCTTAAGAAGGTTGGCTTCACAAAGATGGATTACAAGGATGCCAAGAAAATCGACGAAGATGACGACGAGATGGAAGATGGCGTTTACACAGTAATCACAGACGAGAAGGATCTTAAGAAGATTCTTAAGAATTATGACTACGATAAGGATGAAGTAAAGTCTTTCGCTACAGGTTACAAGGCTATGGAGAAGAAGGACGACTACGCTTACATGACTGTTATAGTAGTAGAGTTCACAGACAAGGATGCTGCAGAGGACGCATTTGATGATCTTTATGATTCCGTAAAGGACACATACAAGTACAACAAGGACAATGATGCAGATTTTGACGATGACGGTGATTACGCTATCATGAACCTCGAGTACGAGCTCTACGATGTAGATCGTTACGAGATTGAGGCTGTTTACCTCGAGGGTAAGACTGTTATCTACGTTGACGCTTATGGTCGTGGTAAGCCAGGTTCCGAGATTGCAGATACAGTTAACGAGTACTGTGACAAGGCTGGTCTCTTGCAGCCAAGCGAGATCTAATAATTAATAGTTAGATTTTTTCAAAAGAGGTAAGCGGAATTTCCGTTTACCTCTTTTTTTGTGTTATTATCAAATAGGATTTCTATTTTGGAGGTAAGGTATGAAGATTAAGAAAATTGTAGCGACTACACTTGTAATGGCTATGGCATTAAGTTTTGCGGCTTGTAGCGCAAGTGGAACAAAAACTATGCAGAAGGCTTTAACAGAAGAAGACTGGACAGAATACGAGTACAAGGATTTCAAAAAGCTTGATGGCTCAGACGACGAGATTGAGGACGGCGTATTCCTTTATACAACAGATGAGAAAGACATCAAGAAGCAGATTAAGAAATTCTATTATTCTGATGTTGACGAAGATGATGTAGCTTCTTTCTTAATGGGTGCTAAGCGTTTTACTAATGATAACAGTTCTAGAGTAGCTGTTGTCGCTATCGAATTCAAAGACAAGGATAGTGCTGAAGATGCTTTTGATGACATTTACGATTTATTCGAGGATGCAAGCAAGGGCGACTACCTTAAAACAATTGGCTACGAAGATGCTGATGAAGATGACTACTATATTCTCTATGTAAATGATGGTGATAATTATATTACAAAGGCTGTTTACCTCGAGGGTAAGACTGTAATTATCATTGATGGTTCTGGCTACGATAAGAATGGAAAGAAGATGAGTGAAGAAATCGATGCTATCTGCGAAGATGCTAAGCTTCAGGTTCCTTCTGATATCTAATTAGTTTATTTTTACGTTTTTCTAGGCACCCTTCGGGGTGCCTTTTTATTTCGAGCTTTTTGCTCAGATGTCATTAGTATTGTCATCACTTTTGATATTAGCTGGCACTTTTGATGACATATATCCCAAACTACCGATTAATTAAAAACTGTACCCCCTTCACTACTCTCTCGTGCACATCATTAAAGTGCCCGCCCTCGCATAATGTAAAATCCACCTTTGAGACATTCACATCAGAATCCAGAAAGTCCAACTGAGTAGCATAAGCCTCCTCGACATGCTTCATGAATTCATTCTTTGAATTCTTCTCCCTATTTCCTACACTTAGGTATATTTCGGAGGCGGTCCTAACTTGGTGTGTCTTAGCGTACTCTACCCACCCTGGATACCAAAGTGACCCTGAGCAACATGCGCAGCCATCAAAGACATCACTTTCGTATAGGGTCCATAGCGAAAATAACCCCGCAAGAGAGTAACCAGCAATATAAACTTTCGTCGCATCATTACGAACTAAAGGCATCACTTCATTTAGAATTTCTTTTAATAAAGAAGATGCTTTTCCTCCGAAGGTCCTTCCCTTCATCTTAGCATCTGCTGCCCATGGTGTAAGGTTGTCATCCCAGTTAGCTACGCGAAGCTCATAGAAAGAGATATTACTTTTAAGAGTATCAAATATAGCCCCTGCACCACCATCAAAATCTTTACTAGTAATATAAATAACCACGTCACCCTTAGGTGCGTGGTTATATCTATACAAATCAAAAAGTTCAGTGGTAATTAAATTATCCATTAAGAATCTTTTCACTTTCGAAGAACTTGCCGATTACTACAACTGCTAACGCAGAGAATATCAAATTAATAGCACATGAAATAAGTATTGGAGTAGCAGTATACTCGCACTTAATTATGTGTTGCATCTGAATCATGGAGTTCCATGCAGGAATAATGTTGTTAATCATACCCAGTTCGTCAATCATTGGCTTAAACGCTTCTGTAGTAGAGAGCATACCTCCGATAAGAAGGATCATCATTACAATAGGAGACATTGTTGTTGCCTGCTTAACATCCTTAGAAACTGTAGAAAGGATTAGAAGAATACTTGAAATAGCAAATACTGCAGTAATAGTTACTGCAAACAATAAGATGTAGTCCTTTATACCATAAGTAAATTTAGCCTCGAGTTCCATGATTTCTCCAAGTTTTGGAAGAGAAACCGCTAATCCAAGGAATGCGGATAATCCACCAATAATTGAAGCAATAAGCATAAAGAGTGCCTTACCACCTGCAATACTAGCACGCTTAACTGGAGCGATAAGCATAGTGTTCAAGAATCCTCGCTCCTTATCGCCTGCAATAGACTCAGCCGCCAAGTTCATTACTACCATATAAACAGCCATCAAAAGGATTGCTGGCATAAGGCCTGCGAGCATATCTCTCATAAATGCCTCTTCATCACCCATATCATAATCGACGTCTTGTACGCCATTTACTGCAAATAACTTAGGCTGAATTGCACTAAAGAACATATTAACTTCAGAAAACATCTTATATGACTGTGTGTCAGTAGAGTTGTACCACACTTCAATATTGGATAAATCCATGCTAGTACCATCTGACAAAGCAAAATCTTCTGGGAATACCACAAGAAGCTCACAGTCTTTGTTTGCAATATCTGTTTTAAGTTCATCTATTCTATCACTAGATACAGCCTCTAACTGAAGTGCCTGAAGGCCTTCTTCCATATACTCAGGAGCATTAACATAGTATGCCTTTACTTCTTCATCACCACTGTCAATTGCAGCACTACTCATTACACCCATAAGAAGAGCATATCCTGCAATAACCAAGAAAGGCATTAACACAATCTGAAAGAGAACCATCTTATCAGAGAAGGCAGCCTTTAACTCCTTTTTAGTAACTGTCCATACATCTCTAAAATTCATCACTTGTTCTCCTCCTTCTCTGAAGCCTTATAAGTTGTGTAGTAGTCATAGAACGCATCCTCCAATGACTTATCACCCCTAAGGTTTGCAAGAGTATCACACACAACCATTTTGCCATCCATAATCATGGCAGCTCTGTCACACACCTTCTCGATAAGGTCAAACAAATGAGTAGAAATAATAACGCACTTGCCCTGCTCCTTCATCTGAAGGATAAAGTCACGCACATCTCTAGCCGCAATAATATCGAGACCATTAGTAGGCTCATCAAAAATAATAAACTCAGGATCATGTATAACGGAGATTACAAGAGATACCTTCTGGCGCATACCCTGAGACAACTTGCTAATCTTAGTATCTGCATAAGAAGTGATGCCAAAATTCTCAAATAACTCCACCTTTCTCTTCTTTGCCACGTCCTTAGGAATATGATAAAGCTCTGCAAAAAAGTCATACATATTATTAGCAGTGGACTTCATGTCGAGCTTCAAATCTGTGGTGAGAAACGCTAACTTAGAGCGCACATCTTCTGGTGAAGTAACAGCACTAGTCTCGTTATAAAAAACATCACCCTGATCTGGCTTAATTAATGTGGCAAGCATTCTCATAGTTGTAGTTTTACCTGCACCATTAGGGCCAAGGATACCAAAGATTTCTCCTGAGTGTGTCTCGAAACTAATTCCGTCTACAGCCACCTTTTTATCACTAGGTAAGTCTAGTTTTTTCTGCTGTGCTTTACTGATGCGAAATGTCTTTACTAGGTTTTCCGCTTTTAAAATCTCCATTATGAGATTCTCCTTTCAATGTTTTACTCATCTTCCCTTATTTTGCTCACCCAGTCCACGACACAAAGTGAGAAATACCATAATTATTTGTACTGGACACCAAATGTCCTCTTAAATTGCACTAGATAACTTAGCCGCAAGCGATGCATTCTCGATAATCATATTCTTCTGAGAATCCATGCTATCAGAACCCATTTTCTCCTTAAGATATTTCATCAAGTAACCTGTTATAGCCTTACCTTTAACGCCATCTTTTATGCTACACTCGATAGCCTCGTCTATAACTTTATTCATGAGAGTCGCGTCGACAGCGTATTCTCTAGAAATTGGATTCATAAGGATCATTCCTGTCTTAATTCCAAGGTCATTTTTGATACGATACGCCTTACCAACTTCTTCTACAGAATCCATCTGACATGGGAGCTTAATACCACTCTCGATAGCCATGTATGCAGGCATCTCACTAGTTTTATAACCAATAACCGGAACTGACTTAGTCTCCAGATACTCCATAGTCAAGTTAAGGTCGAGAATAGATTTTGCACCTGAACATACAACAATAACATTACGTGAAGCAATCTCTTCTAGGTCAGATGAGATGTCCATACTAACCTCTGCACCACGATGCACTCCTCCGAAGCCACCGCCAGACACCACAGGAATATTTACAATTGACGCGACAACCATAGTAGCCGCCAAAGTCATTACACCATACTCACCCTTAGCAAGAATAAGCGGGATTTCGCGTCTAGACACCTTCGCCATAGTGCCACGACGCTTACCATAATCCTCTAGCTCCAGGTCACTCATACCTACCTTAATCTTGCCGTTCATAATCGACACATAAGCAGGCACAGCTCCGCTACTTCTAACTTCTGCCATAACCTTTTTGGCAGTCTCTACATTATCTGGATAAGGGATACCTTCGAAAGTACCACCTGTCTCAATTGCAACTACTGGCTTGTTATTACTTAGCGCGTCAGCAACTTCCTGTGAAAATTCAATATACTGATTCAAATTAGTACCTCTTATGCTTCTTGTTCACTATATCCATTGTATAGTGCTTCTAACTCTGGTCGGCACTCAATAAACACCTTACCAAGTTCTGGGTCAAAGTGTGATCCTAAAGATTCTTCTATAATCTGAAAAGCCTTATCATAAGTAAAGCTATCTTTATAGTGTCTTTTACTAACAAGGGCATCAAATACATCCGCCAATGCCATAATTCTAGCCTCGAGAGGAATGTCTTCACCACTTATTTTTTCTGGATAACCCATACCATTCCACTTCTCATGGTGATAATGAGCTACATTGATTGCAATAGTCTTAAACTTCTCATCATCAACCTGTGAAAGAACGCTTTCTACTATTCTTGCACCCTCCGAAGAA
This sequence comes from Saccharofermentans sp., assembly GCA_024403675.1. Classification (GTDB taxonomy): domain Bacteria; phylum Bacillota; class Clostridia; order Saccharofermentanales; family Saccharofermentanaceae; genus Saccharofermentans. The sequence continues at coordinate 64,187 of JAKSRH010000002.1, forward strand.
TGAGTTTTCATAATCTCATACTCTTCATCTGTGAACTTACCAGGCTTACGGAGAATAGCATCATCAACGTGAATCTTACCAAGGTCATGCATAGGAGCTGCCTTAATTACTGCCTTACAAAATTCTGGGGTGTATTTAGTTCCCTCATCTGTACTAACAAGTTTTTCCACGAAAATCTTAACGCAGTCACTTGTTCTACTAATATGTCCACCAGTATTATCATCACGGCTACCTACCATAACCGCCATACCCTTAATAATAGAATCCTGGATGGCATGAATCTTCTTATTCTTTTCATCAAGGGATCCTGTCATCTCATTAAAGGCATCCGCTAAATCTCCAAAGTCGTCGCTACTTACAATATCAACACGATGGTTGTAATCACCGGACTTAATGTTCTGAATACCTTGTTTAAGTTTAATTAACGGAGCTGTAAAGAAATCACAGAATGCCCAAAGAATAATAACACTAAATAGCATAATGATTCCTAGTAAAATAAAAACATTAAATCCAACATTTAAGTGATTATTTCTAATGACATTAACCAAAGACAATGTCACAAAAAACACTGGAAAAATACAGATGGAAAGATAGAAAACTATAACGATAAATCGTACGGAAGGGTTTACCCCGATATTATACTTACTAAGATTACCATTCGGAAATAGTCTTGGAAGCACAAGTTTTCTATGTATAAAATTCAAAATCAAAAATGCTAAGGTGAAAATACAAATAGATGTCTGAAGGATATTTATAAAAGAAACAAATAAAATCTCAGTGATATTTATCTTGAATTTAATCATGACATACACTAAGCAAATCGCCTCAGTAACAAAGGAAAGTCCCCATCCAAGGCTACCAATTGCCGCGAATGTAAAAGGCAGATTGATAATACGTTCATTAGACTTATTAACTATTATGTAACGGTATCTAATAATCAACAAAATCGGTATCACAAATGATAAAACACTGAGCACAGTAATCATTGTAGAATGTTTACTCATATAGTCTAACCATGCAGAATAAGCTTCCGTTTGCGCCGCTGGCATATCACCTGAATTTGCTAACAAAAAACCAATGTAGTTTACGAGTGCTACAATAATTCCATATATTATTATGATATTTTTTAATTTTCTCTTATCTAGATTAACCGTCTCCATAATGTCCTCCTGCTACATTATACCCGACTAATCAATTGTGTACTCGATAATGTTACTTACACGGACATAAGTAGTACCATCATAGGCTGTGAGATAAATTGTATGGCGTCCCTGCGTTCCATTAACCCACTGAAGGTCTGGAGTTAATACATATTCGTCTTCTGCATTTCTAGACAAGATGGTAACACCATCAAGTTGAATATCCCATCCAAGATTAACAAAACCTTCGTGGTCATCTCTAGTAATGGAATAGTCATCATTTAATGTAAGAGTAAATGTCTCTTCCACTTCAGCCTGAGAGAGATAATACTGTCTAAAAGATAAATAATCATATTCTTCTCCATCCATAACGACAGAAGCAGTACAATCCTCAAAGGTAATGTTTGTTTCTCTACCAACAATTCCGCCATGGTCCTCAGAACCATAAACGACTTGTCCCTGAACATGAACATTTTCCCATATGGAAGATCCATATATCTCTCCACCTGCTATACCCATGCAGCCATAACTAACGCCATTAACGTTAGCATCTGTGAATGTAATATTCTTCATAGTCACATTCATACCATAGCCAATAAAGCCCGCGTCATTGTATCCGTCGATAATATTCATTCTACTAATGGTATGACCGTTACCATCAACTACACCTGAAAATCCATGATTATCAAAGTCATACCAACCCATTGGAACCCATCTATAGCCAGCCAAATCAATATCATCAGTTAAAGTAACAGTAATGGTTTCTGGATAAGTCGCAACAGCATTTACATAATAAACAACAGAAGCTAACTCCGTTGGATTAGATACCATAAAGTCTGGCGCATTATTTATTGCCCAATCTTTATCTACCAAATTCATGATGCTTCCTGTATCACATTGGCGCTCCCAGTCTGAATCATACTCAGTTACATCAATAGTGCTGTCACCAAACCACTGAGATTTATCAACTAAAACATATACTCCATATTCCTCATTCTCACTAAGGCTTATGGTAACAATTTGCTTTGTAGTATCAAGCTCGAACTCGGTTACTTCCTGGTACAAACCGCCATCTTCGAGACACTTCAAAACCATAATATTTTCTACAGGAATTCCCCTAAACTCATCCAAATCATAAAAGAACCTGAGCTTAGGATCATCAATCTTTTCATATTCAATCTCAACTGGCACACCAACCAAACCAACAACACCACTATGGTAATAATTCTCGCCATATATGTTGTTTATGGTTACAAGAGAATCAATATTTTCACTACTTTTACCACTAATGGATACGCCAATAACCTCAGGTTTTCTATCATCAGATATCTTAAGTGAATATACCTGGAATATCTTATGTATTTCTGCCACCACATCAGTAGTTAACGTCGAAGAACGCTTTAAAAGTTTCTCACTATATTTATTATCGCCACTAGACTTACATGCACTTAACACAAATGTCATGCCAAGCACAACTGAAACTAACTTAACTAATCCCTTTTTCATCTATCCCTCTTACCCCTTTTTATTACGAATTCAAAGCAACTAGTAGCACTATATTCAAAACAAAAAAGAAAATAGCACTTGCCCAAATACCCCTAAAATAATTTATTATGTCCAAAATACTCATAGTCATGTGGTCAATAACACAAACTATCAAGTAAATAATACCAACACGAGCAGCAATAGCATCTACATTACCAAGCCACATAAAAAGCAAAGGCAAGGCAATGCATCCACTGATAACAGGCGCACAAGCCGTAAGCGAGTTCTGAAGTGCACGCATAAACTTAGTGCCACGAGGAATATAACTTACGTGACCAAGTGAAAAACCAAAATCGAAAAAACTTATTTCGGTTACTTTCGCACCAGTTACTACAGCAACAAAAGCATGGCTTAACTCGTGGAGGATAGTGCCTGGAAAAGTCAGGTAATTACAAAAAACTAAGGCAAAGTCACCTCCAAGGAAAGATCCCAAAATAATATTAATAAATCTCTCTATTCCAGATGCAATGAGTCCAAGCACAATCATGGCAACAAGAATAAGCAGCGTCAACTTAATCGAACCGCCTAATACCGAAAATATATTTAAAGCACCTTTAATCTCGTATAAATTCATTTTGCCTCTTTACATTTATATTCATCTATTAATATTGAAAAGTACATCTTACCCTCGTAGTGATCAATTCTATGAAAATAATCACGAAGAGTCCCCTCATAAGTAAGACCACATTTCTCGATGACATTTCTAGACTTTTCATTAGACACTCTACAGCAAATCTGCACCTTATGGAGATTAATCTGTTCAAATCCATATGAGATTACAGCTTTAGTTGCTTCCGTGGCATATCCTTTACCTTGAAATGCGGGTCCAACCACATATTCAATCTCAGCAAAATGATTTCTTGTATCCACCAAATAATATGCAATCTGACCTATACACTCACCTGACTCTTTCTCAATTATCGCCCAGCGGTAGTAATCGTCATTATCATAAGAAACCACATACTTAGTATCAAAAAGTTCTTTTACCTTCTCATATGTATCGTAATAAGGCTCACCATAATCCCACTGGGTCTTCTCATCCGCAATCCAGTTTCTAATCATGGAGTCAATATCAGAGTACTCAAATCTTCTAAGTATTAATCTCTCAGTCTCAATAGTCTTAGTACCAACATGATTCATATTATTTCTTTATCCCTCGTTATTCCTCATCTGGCTTCTGACCGTCATGAGCAAGCCACTTACACTCAGTGATATCCATATTAGTAAATGTCGCCGTAAAGGATGAATCCTCAGGACTACAAGCATAGATACCAAACTGAATATCTTCTGTAGCATCCCACACATGACAAACTCTCATCTGGGAAAAATTCTCTCCATCCTCAGAACACTCAATGCAGAAATCATCTTCTCTTCTACTTAATCTATACCACATAGACTTAACTGAAGCATCAATAGCCGTAGTAGCCCAATCAGAGTAACCGTGGTTAGTTACAACACTTCCAAGATGCTGGAACTTCTCATTCTCGTATTCGATAGAAGCCTTGAGCCAGTTATCACTATCTAAATACATAACCACACCACACTGATCAAAACGGTGCTTACTATCAAACTCCGTCTTCACCACAAAAGAGAAAAACTTTTCTGATGTTGTCATCTGAAGCACAGGCGCATTATCGTTTCTAAAGTGATAATAAGTTCTCTGCCACAAGTCCGTGTGCGGATTGGTAGTGATCTCAATTTTATTATCTGAAATTGTGTATGACTTTGGTTCTCTTGTCCATTTAAGTTCGCTTGAGTTAAACATTTGTACCACCTCGTGTTGTTGCTTGTTCTAATCTATAGATATGATAACTCTCATAGCCCAAATACACCAAACTGTACACCATTTTTCGTTTTAAATGTACGAATAGGAGTAAGAAAGCTAGTAACGATATACTTTGTTCAGTATAACAGTATATCTTCACTCTATTTTTCTTTTCAGCGATACACTCTTAATCATAAAAATCGTCGCAATACTAAATAAAATAAATTGAAGTATAATGATTGGCCAACCGACCCAAATCCAAAGAATAGTATTACTAAAAAAGGCATCAATGCCATATATGACACGACTACTTCCTATACCAACCTCTAAACCGCGGATACCATAATAAATTCCATCAACAATTACAAATATAATAGGTATCAAGCAAATCACATACAATATAATTGCTACTATCCTCTGTTTACGCACAAATATATCCCCTTATATCCAAATCTGGTGTTCTCTGCGAAAAGCCTTATATTGGGCTATTTCAAAGGATTATCAAATAGTCATTTGTTAATTACAATCAATTAATACAAACTTGCAATCTTCACATGCCCATGCTGGAGTACGATTATCGATCACACCACTTCTAACAGGAATATGAATACCACCATTCTTTATGGCATCCCCTTCTGTAAAAAAGTTAGCAACCTTCTCCTTAAAATACTCATCTCTAGCCCAAAAGATACTTCCCTTATAACTTGGGCCAAGAGCTCCTACAATCATTTCATTTCCACACTTAGGACATTTCATATAACTACTCCCTTTTTATTCTTCAAAAATATTCCTTTTTGTTTGTTACAATATCACTGCAATAAATCAAATTCTTTGTTCTCTTCATTGTAAACCCATCGAAGCTTACTTTTACCACTCAAGAACGGACAATTCAAATCGTACACTCGCATTTTTACTGTCTTAGCAAAATCATCTCGATCATGGAAATATTTGTCTAGCAAAAGTTCAATTTCAAACCAATATTTACGATAATCAAACTTCAATGGATATATATAATTGTCATTTACTTGGCTAACACCTTCTGGACATTCATAAGAGTCTATACTCTTCCATAAATGACCATGTTTTTTTATTAGTGAACTTTTTTGCTTAACGGCATATTCATAAGCAATAGCATTGGAAATTTCTTTTGCCATAATGGTCCTGTGTTCCGTCGCTGATTTATTAGCATATCTTACTTCAGCTCTACGTCCCCTATCCTCTTCTATAGCAAAATAAAAACCGCTACCTTCTATATAGCCTTTACGGCCAACAAATGGCACTACGTAGTCCATCATGTCCATAATACTTTCTTCATAGTTAGGAATTTCTAGACTATATATTTTCTTCAGTTTTAAAAACTCATCTTTCAAACTCTGTGTAAATTCATTCCACACTAAAAGCTCATCCGAAGTCATTGTATAACTAAGTAATTCATCAACATTCACGTTATCTACCTACACTAATAATTCTCTAATCAATTTGATTTACCACCCATACTATTTATTCGTAAATTAATTCCTTAAGTTCACTCACGATCCTACGTGAAGTAACAAAATGCCAGAGTCCAAGTATTACAGGAACAGAAATAACGATAATATCATTCACAAGGATACTCGTATTGAGATTAAGATTATCGTAAACAAGAAGCCAAATCTCAGCAAAACTACCAAGAATAAATATAGTGCAAATGTTTTCCTTGATAAATCGTTTGCGGTATGTCTTATAGTCTTCACTTGTAAAAACACCTGTAGTCGTAAGCGCCTTAAGCTGCAAAGCATCAAGAGAATATAACTTACCAAAAACCAGAAACGGAAACGCGATCATTCCATATACAAATGCCGTCTCAAAAGCATTGCCCAAAGCCTTATAGTCCTCATTAACAAGTGCCATAAAAACAGTAAGAATAATTACAACTAATCGAAGCATCAGATACGCAAAAGAAAAAAGAGCCGGTAATACAATAATCCCGCCAATTACAAGCAAAACAACAGAAGGAATTTTCTTCTTTAAATAAAGCTTTCTGTACTCTGATGTATCCAAACTATCACCAATTATTTTTTTAGAATTTTAAATGAATTGAGACCTAGAAAAACAAGTGTTAACACAGGCCATCCAAACACCGTAACGTAAAGCCAAAACTCTGGAATAAGATTCCTAGACATACCCAAAACCATAGAGAACATAGTCATAACTTCAGCAACTACCATCACGAAGGCCCAAACAACTAATAAAGCCAAAGACACTATTTTCTGTACTAGACTTAATTGTGATAATTTCACGAAATCCTTATCTAGAAGCTTGGTATATAAACCAGCAAGACCCGCCAAGAAAATAAACAAGCCTATAACATACATAATTCGATTATATTTATAGTTAGTACCACTAAAAATAAAACTGGAATACTCTCCAGCGTATACCTTAAATAAAGATTGAATCAATGCAGCCACGCATGCAACCAAAATAAGCAAAAGCATGAATAAACATTCTTTTGCTATTAACTTGCCGAATACCTTTTTCTGCCCCATGTAGTATCCACCTATCCCTAATGTTATTTACTTAATTATAATCTACCCAGATAATATCTCAACCATACCGCTACTAACAAAGATGTTTTCGGGTGAAAAAGCCTTACATGGGGATTCCGCCCGAAATGAATTTCGGGTTAAAATGGCAAAAACACAAAATCCACCCGAAATCATATAAATACACTTTCATCTACATCAGCATAGTCAGTAACGTTAATACAAATCGTGCTCTGTTTTTACGTAATCTGCAAACAGTTGAAGACAATCTTCACGATTGGATTCCACGCCAAAATTATCCCCAGATTCACTCCATTTACTATAAAAAACTTCATCTCTAAATCCTATAGAATCAGTATCTTCTATAGAACAGCCGTAATAAACCTTTTCAATATTTGCCCAAAGAATAGCACCTTTACACATAGGACATGGCGCTGCTGTAGTATATAAAGATGCTCCTGACAAATCGTGACTATTTAAATTCAAAGAAGCATCACGTATCGCTTCCATCTCACCATGACAAGTTGCATCGTGATTTATAAGCACCCTATTATGACCTCTTCCAACAACCTGTCCGTCTTTTACAATAACGCAACCAAATGGTCCACCGTGCTTATTCTTTATTCCTTCATATGCTTCTTCAATCGCAAGCTTCATATAGTTCATTGTAGTCATTCCTTATATCTATAATTCAAAGAATATATATACATAATATAGTAAAAATGAGAAATATAGAGTTTAATAAATGAGTATTATGTTAACTGTCAATAAATTTTGATTGGAGTTATAGAAAGTTATGGGTAGTGGTTTTATCGTATTTGCACTTGTTATTTTAGTAATAATTGATGTTAGTGTAGCAATAATCATTAACAAAGCAGGTTTACCTCTTGGTCTTGGTCTTATACCTGTTTTTCAATTTATTTTACTTGGCAAAGTTGCCAATAAAATTATACTAGGTGTTATTGTTGCATGTCTTACAGCAATAACTGGTGTAATATCTATATACACCGTTTATCTTGGTATTAATAAACTCAATGCTACAACTAATTCGAATGAACCAGTTCAAACAGTTATGGTGGAGCATCAGGTAATGGATGCACAAGGCAATGTTGTTTCCTCTTCTGTTTCTTATGAACCACTTAAGCAAAGTTCACCAACAAATAGATTTGTGGATATTATGAATTCTCCAGAGATTAAATCCATAAGAAGAAGTACCAGCTTTCTAAACTTAATAGAAATGGTATTTTACGTAATGCTCATGTATTGCGTGTGTGTGAAATTTGATAAGAGTATTCTTTTCCTTCTAGGAATTATTATTCTTCCATTCATCTTCTTACCAATCATGGCGCTAGATGATTCTAGCTATAGCTACTAAGAATATAAGCTAATCAATAGAAAATAAGAAAGCCCGTAAACATTAAGTTTACGGGCTATTTATCTGGTGGAAGTGAGGGGAATTGAACCCCTGTCCGAAACCATATCCTCCGAGACATCTCCGGGTGCAGTCAGTCTATAAAAATTCCTTTCACACAAATCCGGCTGACAGGCCTGCGATCCAGTAGCTTCATGTGTACGACTAGAACTCAAAGCTTTGCTCTAGAAGTGGTCCTGTTTAACCTCTAACGGGTAAGGTCTGAGTGCGACACCTCTTGTTCCCCCTCAGATCAGGAAACGAGGTGGTAGCTTAAATTAAGCAGCTACGAGCTGTGTATCATTTGCAATTACTTGCATTTCCCGTTTTTTAAGGAGGCCAACGAGAATCCTCCACCCGCTTTCCCGATATCAACGACCCCGTCGAAACCAGTACACCCCCATATATACACAAGATATGAGTGAGATTGAATATTAGCACTACCTTAAATGGCAGTCAACAACATTATAACAAATCGTCGAAATTTAAATCCTGAGATACATCATAAGGCTGAGCATAATCTGGAGTGCCCATTACCTGCTCTTGCACAGGTGCCTGCTCTGGTACTGACTCAACAGCCTGCTGCTGCATATTTGCCATTTCCATAAGCTCGTAAGGATTAATAACTGCTTCACTACCACAGTAAATACACTTAATTCTCATTAAATCTGAACTAATCTGAGCAGACTTACCACAACTTGGACAAAGCATACCACGGGAGTTAATCTTACCAATATTCTTATTACTATTGATTACATCTGCAAGAGCAATATCAAAATCCTCATTAGTGCAACCTAATCTCTGAAGCATTTTCCACATTGCATGATTAATCATCTCGAGATTCTCAACTGTTTTGGCAAGACGCTTTACTTCAATATTCTGAAAGCTCTCTTCTACAACTTTACTAAAAACACCCATATTTTTACACATATAAAAAAATACTATTCTCTTTCCTTTTTATACAAACTCAGAACAAAATTCTGTAATTGCATATACAACATTAAGTTTATTATTTTCTGTTAAAAGAAGCTCTTCATCACCTGCATTGGATAGGTATCCAAGACAAATCTGGAAGGATGGTACAGAATTAGCATAATTAAGACCTGTGTACTGATTTGTTGCCTTAACACCAATAAACTCCAAACCTTCTGCCTCAGATATAAGTTCACCCAAAGTTGTTGCCCAACCTGTAGCTGAACCAGTATAACTACCAGTATCCGGAACATATACACGCACGCCACTTGTCTTACTATCGTTAGCAGCATCAGCATGAATTCTAATAAATAAATCAGCCTCGTTCTCGACGGCTATAGCAGCACGTTCCTGATTAGAAACATCTACATCATTTTCCGTTCTTGTATAAACAACAGTAGCACCCTTCTGCTCAAGGTATTCGCCAAGAATCAACACATAATCAAGTGTAAGTTCAGACTCAGAAACTTCAGTGTTAACACCTGTAGTACCACTTGTGCATCTAACCTTTTCATTACCAAGCCATGAAGCACATGTCTCCAATTCTTCACTTGTAACAGCCTGATGTCCTGCATCAAGAACTATAGTTAAACCTGTTAGATCCACACCTTCATTACCATCTGGAATTGGAGTAGGAGTTGGTAATGGTGTTGGTGTAGGCGTAGGTGATGGTGTAGGTGCTTCTGTAACGACAGTTGTTTCTACAGCTACTGTTGTTTCTACAGAAGTCTCATCAACACTCTTCTCGTCTATATCGAACACACCAAATTTATTTAAAGCAAAGATTCCTACAAGAATAGCCATTATTAAAACAACTATTTCTCCCGCTAAGAACATCCCCCTCTTAACAGATGACTTAAGATGCTTCTTGGGCTTTTTTGTCTGAGTTTTTTTTACTGAATTATTAGGAGCTGCCTTCTTAACAGGAATTCTAGTTGCCTGTGGATAAGATGGAATTGAATTCGTCTTTTTACTTTTGCTTACAATGCTACGAATAGCCTTCTCTCTCTCATCATCAGGAAGAGATTTGAGCTTGCTATATAATGCATTTCTCTTATCTTCAGGAAGATTTGAAATAACCTTCGCAAATTCCTTTTTTAATTCATCTGGTGTCATATATACCCCTACCTATAATCAGTCATACTGATTCTATCAAAAAAGGAATGTATATAAAGGGATTCTAACAATTAGTAAAGAGAATATTATATTACTGACAAATAAGTAAATTTTATGCCGCTCTCACATCATCAAAATCAGGATCATCTCTGAGGCACCATTCTTCTTCATCATAAAATCTAGAATCACGTCCATAGTTTCTAGACTCTCTAAGTCTCATAATCATACCTTCATAAGATTCTTCATTAACATAATTCTTCATAAATGTATCTCCTCATATATTTTCTATACTCGGAGTATAACAAATCAAGTGTCCTATATTTAGGACACTTGCAAAAAATACAATCAAACATGCAGAACACTTGTTCTTAGCTGTTTTTAAAGAATATTACCTTAGCACTAGTATCAGCAACATTTTCAAATGCTTGGAAAGTTGTCTTAAAAGACTCATAGATAGATTTCCATCTAATTATCTCTATTGGATTCTCTTCTGAAGTAAACAATCTACGAATATTTTCGTCATATATCTTAAGGAAATCCACCTTAAAAGAATCAAGTTCAACAATATACTTGATAGGCGGATTAAGATTATCCATCTTACGCAAAGAAACAATCAGATCTGAAAGCTTGTTGCTTGCCTTAGAGATACTGATAAGTAAAGTATAAATCTCATCTCTAATCTCAGTAATATTGTATCTATAAAAATCCATAGCAAGTTGCTGAATAGCATCAGTACAATCTTCTACAGCCTTAGCAACTTCAAGAAGTGTCTGAGCCTCAGGGTCACGTGCCAAATTACCATTCTGATATAAAATAACTATATCATGGAATACTGAATCGGCCTCTTCTTCCAATGCTGACACTCTACGAGATATCTCTTCGACATCCTCAGGATAATCTAAAACTTCAAGAAAAGAAGTTCCCTCTTTCTTAAGAATCTCACATACTGAGAAAATATAACTATAAATACTTTCGCGATCTGTATCTTTCATGACACCCACTCCATAAAAATAGAAATATATACAATTATACAAAAAAAGACTCGAGTAAAAAACCCGAGTCTTTAATAATCAGTAAATTTTATATATCAATTAGAGAGCGGAAACCTTTGTCTGGGACTCCTCACCAGCTGCGGAATCAACGATGAGCTCAACCTGCTTAGGTGTGCATACGAATGTTGTCTTAACTGGTGTTGGCTCAATCTTACCATCAAGTGCGAATACAGCACCGGAGATGTAGTCAACAACTCTCTGGTTGTTTGCATTAGGTGTAAGGTTGCAGATAACGATATGACCCTCACGGATGTGATCACATACAACCTGGCTTGTTCTGATGTCATATGGTGTGAGCATGATTACTGTAGCTGCTGCCTTAGGTGCAACTGGAGTAGCAACTGCAACTGGCTGCTGATAAACTGTCTGCTCTGCTTGATAAGGAACGTCCTCGTACTCTGTGTACTGTGCTACAGGCTGCTCATAATCTGTGTAAGCTTCCTCCTGATAGCTATCCTCATAATATTCATTCTCGTCGTATGCTTCTTCCTCTACATCATAAAGCTTCTTAACGAAATCTGAAAACTTGCCCATACTTATTATCCTCCTAAATTTTATCTATCTACCACAAAGAACCCGCGTGGTTTTCAAAAAGTATGGTTAGAGTGTACAGATAACATAGAAGCAAATCAATGAAACTTAGGCACATGTAATTAAAGGAAAACTTTGGTCATTTTTCTGTAACATAGCCGTGTATCAATGTTACAAATGTAGCATTTTCAAGCGTTTAAAGCGTTACGGTCACCAAAGATAGCTGTACCGATTCTGATATGAGTAGCGCCTTCCATGATGGCATACTTGTAGTCCTGACTCATACCCATAGAGAGTACATCCCACTTATCTGGGTCAGAAACTTTACACTTAAGAGAATCAAAAATCTTCTTTGTCTCAGCAAAAACTTCACGAGCCTGTCCGTCATATTCCTGAATAGGAGCCATGGTCATAAGGCCTCTAATTCTTACACCATTCATGGACTCGATTTGTTCAATTACTCCTTCGAGTTCACTTGGTGCAAAACCATGCTTACTCTCCTCACCAGAAACATTCGCCTGAAGAAGAATATCTGTAATAATACCCGTAGCCTCAGAACGCTTAGAAATTTCCTGAGCAAGGTCAACTGTATTTACTGAATGAATAAGATATGTCTTACCAATAATATATTTAACTTTATTTTTCTGTAATGTACCAATAAGGTGCCACTTAGGATTAAGACCTAATTCGTCTAACCTTTCGTGCTTTGGCACAAGCTCCTGCACACGATTCTCACCTAAGTCCAAAAGACCTCCTGCCACGGCAGCCTCTGCATATTCTACAGGAAACACCTTTGATACACCTACTAAAGTTACCTCTGATGGATCACGGCCACATTCTACGCACGCACGCGCAATATCCTCACGCACTTTATCAGCACGCATCTTAAGTGTATCTAATAACTCCTGAGAAAAATCGTAGTCCATTTACTTATCCACCTTCTCGCCTGGCTTAATAGATTCAGGGTTAGTAATAAGTACTGTCTGTGTATTTGGCACATGGTTATCACCAATAGGAGATACAATTGCGAACTCTCTATCGTAGTCCTCGATAATAACGCCTACCTCATCAGCAAAGCCCTGATTATTAACATAAATTGTAGCAACGCCTCTACTATAGTCTGGGTCAACAAGACTCTCTACAGGGATTCTAAGACCAGTTGTCTCTGTAATTACAATCTCGATATCAGCTGTTCTTAGGTCGAGCAAATCCTCTACGTAGTGTGTAGTACTAAAGATAATAAGCATACCGTCATCTGTGGATACGCATCTTTCTACCTTACACTTACCAATACTAATACCCTCAGAACGAACATTAAGTGTATGAAGAGTTCCTACCTGGAAAGCAGACACAGAAGCATCCTTCTCCTTAAGGAATACAGCAATATACTGCTCCTCGTTACTAGCGATTCTAGCTACACTCTCACCTGGTTCAATATACAAGTCTGAAGTAATAAGTCCTGTAGCAGAATTAATATAATTCTTAATCTCACCAGGATCAGCCTCGAGAAGAACATTAAAAGACAACTCTGTTTCTAATCCATCAAGCTTAAAGGAAATAATACCTGGCTTATTTGTAACAATAGTAGATGAACTCTTCTGAAGCTGATTCTCATAACCAATTTCATCTGCACGAAGAACACGAAGTCTCTCATCATCAAACTCAAGCCCAGAAAGCTCGCTTTCTCTCTGATTAAGAAGAACTGAGATAGAAGACATATAAGATGCCATATCAGACACATTGCCATCCATTGCATCAAGTCTAATCATATCTACGATAGGAACGAGGCTACCGTTAATTTCCTCATAAATAGCATCTGCACCAGGAGCAGAACCTTCTGCAATAAGTTCCTGTTGCACTTCAGAAATCTGAGACTGTGTATTACGAAGATTAGCAACAACACTTTGCATATCCTCTGGTACTACAAGAGCTACATTCTGACCCTTATATACACGGCTACCCTCTGTAGTCTGTGTTACAAGATCACCTGTGGCAGATGTAGAAATCAGAGTCTCAGAACGCACAATAAGAGCTCTCGCACCAATAGTATGTTCTACAGAACCATTCTCGATAAATGCCATCTCTGGCTTAACTGCAAAATAATCAAGAAGATGATGTACTGCAAAAATCATCACACCAACAGCAGCACACACAATAACAATAGAACCAAGTGCAAGCTTAAGGCCCTTAATCTTTGTCTTCTTCTGACGAGCCTTTGTTTTGCTATCTACAGGTGCTACTACTGGTGTCTTCTGAACAGGTGCTACAGCTGTAGCTGCCACATTATTAACTTTAGATAAATCTTGCTTCTTATCTTTTTTTACAAACTTCTTTCTCTTAAAAAATGACTTCTTCTTTTTCTTTGTAGCTACTACTTCCTTCTTTACTGGATGTTCTGAAGGCTTTACATTTGTAGGCTTTTTTGCCACTGAATTCTGCACATTAGACTTCTGCATGCCTGGCTTTTGTACACCAGAATTCTGCATAGCTGGCATCTGAGACATAGGCTTATTTGATGGCTTATTAACAGGTTTATTTCCAACTGCCTTATTATGCTTCTTGTTTTTATTATTCTTTTTGGAAGTAGCTTTAGAAGCAGGAGCCTTGGAAGGGTTCCTGTTATCATTTTGCTGAAACCATTGTTTGTTATCGTTATTAGACATTTACTACACCTTTAAAGAGACAACATTACCGCAAGCTTAACTTGCTCTGCAACAAGACCACCCTGCATATAAGCAATGTAAGGTGGCTTAATAGGGCCATCGCAAGAAAGCTCTGTGGTGGCACCCATTACGAAAGTGCCTGCAGCCATTACTACTTCATCTTCATAACCAGGCATTGCCCATGGTTCAGGTGATACAAAAGAATCAACTGGAGAACATGCCTGTACCTTACGGCAGAAATTAACTAGCTTGTCAGGATCTTCGAAAATAACAGTCTGGACGATATCTCCACGAGACTCCTCTGCCATAGGGCTAGTCTTAATACCAGCAAGCTCGAAGAACTTACTTGCAAACACAGCACCCTTAAGACATTCAGCGACTGTATGAGGTGCCATAAAAAGGCCCTGTGCAATACTTCTACTAAAGCCAAGTGTAGGACCAACTTCGCTACCAAGACCTGGGGCTGTAATACGCTGAGCCACCTTCTCTACAAGGTCTGCCTTACCTACAACATAACCACCAGAAGGAGAAATTCCACCACCTGGATTCTTGATAAGAGAACCAGCACAGATATCTGCACCAAGAGCACAAGGCTCCTGCTTTTCTGTAAACTCACCATAGCAGTTATCTACCGCTACGATAATATCCTTATTTACTCCATGAACACTATCAGCAATGAGTTTAATATCATCACCAGTTAGTGCACGTCGGCCTGTATAACCTCTAGACTTCTGGATAAATACTACCCTAGTCTTGTCATTAATCTTTGAAAGAAGTCCATCAATATCTGGAGAACCATCAGACTTAAGTTCTACATCGTTATATGTAATACCATAGTTCATGAGGGAACCATCATATGTTTCCTTAGTAAAACCAATAGTAGACGCAAGAGTATCATATGGTCTACCAGTAGCAGAAAGAAGCTCATCTCCTGGGCGAAGGAGTCCATAAAGCATAGATGAAATTGCCTGAGTTCCAGAACTAATCTGAATACGAACATAAGCAGCCTCACCACCAAAAAGATCAGCAAAAATCTCTTCAATCTTCGCACGACCTGGGTCATCATAACCATAACCTGTAGATGTCACAAAATGAGTCTCAGAGAAATGATGTCTCTTGAATGCATCAAGAACTCTAAGCTGATTATATTCTCTAATTTCTTCTATCTTCTCATATACAGGTGCGATAGCTGCTTCAGCCTGCTTAGCAAGCTCTACCGCCTGCTCACTTACACCGTATAACGCATAGTTATTACTAGCCATTAATATACTCCTTCAAACGATTACTCTTAATTATATCACTATCGTTTGTCGTTCAATAAAAAATAATATATTTATTATAAATAAAAGAGAGGTTACCCTCTCTCTTTATTAATTCAAATAAGTTGGACGATAAACGCTAGCGCTATCAAGTCCAAAAATCTTAGGTGAATATTCACCAGGTGCCACACTTTTTTGTGCTTCTCTATACATATACATACGACTATCAATGTAATCAATTGCAAAAAGTAAAAATGCTTCTGGCGTGGATGGCTTCACGATAGATCCCCACTCGGGCTTACCATGGTGACTTGCTACCATGTGCTGAAGAAGATGCACACGCTCTGGAGCGCACGCGTGGTTCCTACTTTCGCGAGAAACCGCAGCATAACCGATAGCGAGGTGACCATCCAAAATCTCTAAATTATTCAAATTACCAGCACCGATATCATCAGTAGTATATGTATAAATCTTACCAATATCATGAATAGCACAACCAGTAATAAGAAGTTCACGGTCCACAAAAGGCATAGCACTAGCAAGTCCCTCCGCAGCCTTTACCATGCCATAAGTATGGTAAAGAAGTCCTCCATAAATATTGTGATGCACACTAACTGCTGCAACACTCCTCTTAAACACTTCACTGTTGTTCTGAATAAGTGACAAAGCGATATTTGAAATAGGCTCATTGCGACCATCATTAGAATAAATCACATTCTGTGCTGCAACAGACTCACGAGTAAGCGTATCAATAATGTAGTTGTACATCTCATCGATATCTACTGGAGGCATAATTACAAAATCCCCAAGAACCGCATCAGTACCACTATAAGGACGAACAGCAGAAGATGTAAAATTCATGCTTCCCTGATATGTATCTGCCTTAAGCTGAACTGTAATGATACTATGTGCACTAACTCCATTAACCTGACTAATATCGCCCCAGTAACGCACATCACAATTTGCCTCACCATCACTCACCTTAAGAAGTGTAAATGCACCATTCTTACCCTGCTTAACCTCAAATGACAAAAGGAGAAGTTCTACATCTACCTCCTCACCTACACTCATCTGACTAAATTTTTTCTTCATTTAAAATATTCCTCCATAAATACGAAAATTTGTTTGTTTTAATTATAACAAAAATACCGGCAATTTCTAATAAAATTACCGGCAAAATTTTGGTGATCGTAGGCGGATTCGAACCGCCGGCCTACCGCTTAGGAGGCGGTCGCTCTATCCAGCTGAGCTATACAATCAAGCCTGTGCCATTATAGCACACTTAATTAAAGACAACACTCAGCCACCATAATAAAAATGGCAACTGTCATAAGCATAGCAGGAATACCATCTACATATTTATTTCGCATATGAAAGATACTTTTACGTCTAGTTACTGTGATAAAACCTCTTATCAAAATATCAGCTGCGGCAACTAATAGGAACATAGTAAGTGTATCAGTACGAGCATAGAAAAGTATTGGTATAAATGCTTCAAAAGGCATTCTAGTATTTTTTGTAATCGCAATAGTTAGTGCAAATACCAAAGCAGTTGCTAAGGCTCTAACACAGGAAGGGTCAAGATCACTATAAAGCGCACAAACAAAAGCCAAACCAAGAGCAGCCGCATACGCAACAAGGCTAATTCCAATAAACATGAGACGACCTGACACAAAAGCATTAAGTGTGGAAAACTCTGTCTTTGGAAGGACTGCAGAACCTGACAAAGAACGTCCAGACAATAAGGTATGTGTGCCCAAAAGCTTTTCCTCAGCTAACGGAAACAACATCATAAATATTGATGCAACCATTATCCTAGGTGACAAAAATCCACACTGCATTGGCAAAAATACAAGTTCAGTCAAACCACCTGCAACTAATACAGACACCACGTTAACAGCAAATCTAGATATTGGATACCATTCAAATTGCTGTCTACCATCTGTCGGACAACTGCCAAGAACAGTGACGCCTAAAGCAAGTGGCACCAAAGCAAAAAACAAATTGGTATCTATAGACGCATGGAAAATACCACAAGGAACAGCCGCTAAAGCTACATTGAGAAATAAATTAAGTGGGACAAGTGACTTTCTCTCCAAGAATCTCAGAACAAATACCCAAACTAAAAGGTACGCGCCATATGAAGCCAAAGACACAATCAAGCTCTCACAGTAAGAAAAAATCCAGCACAAAGAAACCATACATGCGATGGTAAATACAGCACCTCTAAATGAGTAACCATCTCTTTGAGCGCTTACCACAGGTGCGTTATCACTTTGGATGACTTCAGTCTTATTTGCGATGTCATCAAAAGGAGCATATGTATTCTTCTTAAAAAGTGCCACTTCTCGCCTCCACTTTATGCCAACCAGTTCAGGTATTCTTTCAAGAACTTATAAGATACATTTACAGGACTTAGTACAACAAGTGTCTTATCTACTTCACCATCAAGACCACCAATAAACGTTCTAACCTCTGTCATAGGAATACCATCGATACTATTAGAAGACATGCTAGAACCACCAAGGTTAACACCATCCTCAAATGAATTTATTCCTGAATCCTGATTTACAGGGTCTTCTTCAAGGACAGGTCTATCTTCAAACACCTGATCCGGTCCTTCAAAATAATCAAAAGCATTAGGATAATCAGAGAATGAATACACAATGTATCCATCCTTACTAATTATGCCAAGTTCCTCAGCTGTACCTGAGAAAATTGCTACAAAAATTGCATCCATACCAGTGTAATAATCTTCCTTAGTAAAACCAGCTCTAGAGTAGTCGATACACTCATTTACAAGGTCCACAAAAGTTCTAATATTTACTGTAACACCAGGAATAATATCTGTAGTTCCATCTGACTTCATAGCAAGAAGAAGTGGATCCTGACAGTCAATAAGTGCGTGACAAAGATTATAAGACTGGGTTGCCCAGTTCTCTCCACTTACTGAGTACGCACCTGAAAGAGCAGCATCATGTCTATTTTGCGTGGTACGGTCCACATTAAATGCATCCCACTGAACGCGAGTGATAATACCATCTTTTACATCAATTTCTACGAAGTCGATATAACCAGACTTGTCCGCATTATGATTCTGAGCAAAGTAAGTACCATCATTAAGACCAGACAAACGGCGGGCAACTGTTTCAGGCTTTACATCCACTATTTCCTTGTCCAAATTAATTGATACTGGAATCTGCTGACCAACAATTTGTTCAGCAACCAACTCTATTTCCTCATCTGAAATCTGCACAGGATTCTTCTCATTAGCAATATGTTTGATACCTGTAAGCTGGGCGCCATCGTAAGTAATACCCGTAAGCACATGAAGTGAAGATTCGTGATTAACGGAAGTCTCAATATCAATTACAAATCCTACAGGTGTACCATCTTCGTCAAAGCCTTCATATACAGCAGTAATCTCGTTATATCTATCAAGAATATCGGTATCTATTTGTGTATATGAACTTGCAGGAAGAACGTCAAAAAACTGCTCCTGATACTCATCCTGCACACGGTCATTTTTATCGCCAGTAGAAAGTGCTACACCAAGCAAAATAATAACGAGGCTAATAACCAGCATTGCTGCAGCCTGGATAGTCAGCATGATTATCTTTTCTCTTCTCATACTGTTTCCTCCAGTCTCTTCTTCTCTAGAAGTCCTACATAAAATCTAATACTACCATCCATGAGACCAAGTAAAAGAATTGGAATTAATGCCAACATAATACCAGAGACTCTAATACTCAAAAGCGCTGTAGACACACCAGCTACTACACCTTCCACCAAAGAAGCATAACCAAACTGAGCAGTATTTGTAGGGTCAGTAAGAATATAAACTGCCACAAAAACAACACCAGAAGTCATTACAAATAATAGTGAATCAAGAACTGTGCCATCAAAATTAATTAGCAATTTAATTAAAAATACAGAAATCAAATATGCAACAGGCGCTGCGAGTTTGGTCGCATGAGAGTGCCATATAAAAAGCATTCCAACCACAATTAAAATGGAACATCCCATACCCATAAATGTCGGAAATCTACCCGCAATAATCTCAGAAGTACTATACTGAACATGATTAAGTGGTTCTTTCAGTTCACCACCAATAGTAAACAAAGTTGATATAGACAGCCAATTCTGACCTGGTTCAGAAGCTATAACCATATCCTGTGGGAAAAGAAGTTCTACCAAAACTCTTCCAAAAGCCGCTGGGTAAACGATATTACTACCAGGACCTCCAAACATTTTCTTAAGCATAAGTTCTGACGCTAAGACACCAATACCAGCCGCAAAAATAGAAGCATCAGCAGGCAACATCAGTGCAAAAACAATACCATGAACTGGAGCGCTATAGTCCTTAAAGCCTTGGCACAAAGATGCTAAAAAGGAACAAAAGCCAATAAGCACCAGTGCTCTAATTCCATAATAAAAAACTGAAAAAGTAACAGGTGGAATAAGTGCAATCAGCATACAGAAATACATATACTTTGTAGATCTGTCTGTATGGATAAACGGTGCCATTTTCTTAAGGTCGTAACTCATATGAATTTACCTCCCTCAAATGGAAGCACCATAGTGTCGTCTTCTTTTACTTCCTGAGCACTAGCATAGCCATCATAAGCTTCCATCAAAGTAACGGAACCAATATCAATCTTCTCAGTAGTAGAATAAGCACTCACTACAGAATTGCGCTTAGTAGCCGCAAAAGAAGCTATTGTAGATGTAAGCGGAAGTCCTGAAGGACATACATAAGCACAAGCTCCACAGGAAATACACTTTCGTGCACCTTCCTGATCTGCCTCATCATAACGTCCCTGTCTAATAAGTGTAGTAACAATGCCTGGCTCTAACTCCATAGGACAATTTTCAATGCAGCTACCGCAATGAATACAAGGATACTCGTGTACGTCTGCATCTCTAACAATAGTAACAGCAGACGTAGTCTTTATAATAGGAGTGTTATCTGGGTCATTCATAACAAGACCTGTAAGACAACTTCCCCACACAATAGTGTTATTAGTCTCAAGTTTTCCATTAACAGAATCAAGAAGCTCTGAAACAGGCGTACCAATAGGGGCAAGGACATTATGACCCATGCCATCTTCACCTGTAACTGTAAGCACACGGCTCATAAGTGGAAGGCCATCTGCTACAGCATTCCAACAAGCAAAAACAGTAGAACAATTAAAAAGCACAGCATGACAAGTGCTTTCCAAAGTGTCATTTTCACCTAAAATCTTGCCATACAAAGCCTTAGCAACCATTCGATAATAGCCCTGCGGAAATCTACTTTTAAATGATGCAAAGTCAAAAGAATAACCAGAATATTCACCAGCAGTTCTTTGCATAGCAGCCTGAAGCGCAGTTATTTCCTGACCATTAGTGCTAGATACAAGAAATCTGATTCTTCGTACTCCTACCGCACCTGCAAGTGCTACAGCACCCATGACAATATAGTCTGCACTATCTGTAATTCTTAAGAAATCTGAATACGAGTATGGCTCACTTTGAAGACAATTAACAAGAACCTCATTAACCCCTTCTGCACGTGCTCTGTTTATCTTGGCAATAGTAGGAATACCTTCACCACCCATACCGACGATACCAGCATTTTTAACGATACCCATAAACTCAGACGCACTAATCTGTACATTACTTCTAGGATTAATAGATGGGTGATAAGTTCTTTTACGGTCGCTTTCAATACAAACCGCTCTACACTTCACACCATTTGGAAGAGACACATCTCTAATATCAGTAACTGTACCTGAAATACCACTATGGATTGGCACAGAAAAACTTCCAGGTTCTGGCGCACCAATACACTGACCAATAGTAACATATTCACCAACATCGACTGTAGGCACTGCAGGCACCCCGTAATGCTGAAGCATAGGGACGATAAGTCTCGTTGGATAGACCTTTTCGAGCATAACTTCCCGTACAAAAGACGAACGCTTTGAAAAATCCAAAGCGTTGTCAGTAATTAGTCTTTTATTAAATGAATATCTACGGTCACCAAGCATTATTAATCAGCGTAACCCTCGAGACGCTTAGCATAGCTAGAACGACCGAGCTTACGGATTGCCTTAGCCTCAATCTGTCTAATACGCTCTCTTGTAACACCAAGGCTCTTACCAACCTCTTCAAGAGTTCTCTGCTTATCATCATCAAGACCAAATCTTAATCTAATTACCTTTGCCTCACGCTCTGTAAGGAGATCAAGAACCTTAATAAGGTCTTCCTTAAGAAGATCTCTAGATACTTCCTCATCAGGAGAGATGTACTCATCAGAAGAGATAAAGTCAACGAGATGGCTATCCTCTTCCTCACCTACTGGCTTATCAATAGATACTGGATCCTGAGAAATTCTCTGAATATCTCTAATCTTATCAGCTGGCATACCCATCTTCTCAGCAAGCTCATTAATTGTTGGCTCACGGCCAAGGTCCTGAACGAGCTGACGCTGTACTCTAGTAAGCTTGTTAATTGTCTCTACCATATGAACAGGAATACGGATTGTTCTAGCCTGGTCAGCAATAGCTCTTGTAATTGCCTGACGAATCCACCATGTAGCATATGTGGAGAACTTAAATCCCTTAGAATAATCGAACTTATCTACCGCCTTAATAAGACCAATGTTACCTTCCTGAATAAGGTCCAAGAGAGAAAGACCTCTGTTCATATACTTCTTAGCAATAGATACAACAAGACGAAGGTTGGACTCTACGAGCATATCCTTAGCGTCCTGATCACCATCCTGCATTCTCTGAGCGAGAACCTTCTCCTGCTCAGCATTAAGAAGCTGAATCTTACCGATTTCCTTAAGGTACATCTTAACGGAGTCATCAACTGCTACTTCCTCAGAAGAAGTAACAAAACTATCTACAGAAGCATCATCTTCGAGATCAGACTCAATCTTAATACCAGCCTTACCAAGTTCAGTAGTAAGGGTCTCCATATCTTCTGGAGCAAGATCAAAATCATCTGCTGTAGAATCAATGAAGCTCTCATTAACTGTATTCTTATTCTTACTAGCCTCTGCCTTAATCTTGGCAAGTGCACTATTAATATCTGCCATATATTAACCTTCCTTTACTTCTCGTCTGGTGCAAAGTTAACGCCAGAATCATCTACTGTGTAAATACCACCATCGCAGTAAATAACAACAGTAACATCCTTACTATCCTTCTTGCCTGCATCTGAACGCTGTGCACAGTAGTTATCATAAACATTCTGAGCACCGTCCTTATCAAGCTCATCATTTGTTACGAGATTAAATGTCTGACAACTCTGTCCATAAATTGAATGACCAGCAATATTACCATCATAAATCTTAGTAACATTCTTCTCGATACTATCAGTTATCTTCATTCTAGAAGAATACATAGGAATAGAGATAGCAAGTATAATTGCCACAAATGCAACTGTTGCTGCATACAAACCAATAGTCAACTTCTTAGGAGCCTTAACATCCTTAGCTGTAACCTCGAATTCATCTTTTTTTTCTTTAGAAGAACCTTCCTGAGATCTCTTAACCTCTTCTCTAGCAATCTGCTTCTCGAGAGACTCTGTTGAATAAACTCTTGTTGTATAGTGGTGACTATCACTTGTTGCTTCAAACTTCTCATTAGCAAAAGTACGACCTTCTGGATTCTCAAGAATCTCTACTGCCTCTTTGCTTGGAAAAACACAGTGACAAAATACACACTCACAAGTATTGTCTCTATCATCAAACATGATGAGAGAGCCACAGTTCTTACACATACCCTGACTAGTAGCCATTAATAACCACCTTAAATCTTTATAAATTCTGTCTCTTTATATGCTGTATCGATGCGATAAGTGAGGTCTCAATCACCTCTAAAAAATTACAACAAGGCGCAGAACCGCATTAAAAGACAAACTACAATATACTTTCTGTCAAGCAAATTGTCAATTCTTTTTTCGTTATGGTATATTTTTGTTTATATGAAAGAGACTACTAACACACAGCATGAACACTTTATGCGCGAGGCATTAAAGCAAGCACGTAAGGCTTACGACAAAGAGGAATGCCCTATTGGATGCGTCATTGTAAAAGATGGCAAAGTCCTTGTGCGTTCCCATAATCAAAAAGTCACCAAAGGCAACTCTCTTATGCATGCCGAGATTATCGCTATAGACAAAGCCTGTCGTAAACTTGGCGACTGGAGACTTTATGACTGTGATATGTATGTCACATTAGAACCATGCACTATGTGTTCTGGTGCTATCATCCAATCTCGTATACGCAAAGTTTACTTTGGCGCTTATGAGCCTAAGTCTGGCGCGGTATGTTCATGTAACGATATTTTTAACGTTGAACATGGTCACAATCATTTTGTAGAACACGAAGGCGGAGTTCTGGAATCAGAATGTTCCGCCATCATGAAAGATTTCTTTAAAAGTCTACGTAAGAATAAAACTTAATTACTTACCCAATATTTTCAGTAACCTCATATGAACCATCATATACTGTCATACCAAAAATTTTAACTTCCGTACCCTTCTTCATAGTACGAGTTTTGGGTGGTTCGTAATCTGGGTCTGCATGAGATTTCAATTCACCGTCACCTATCTGTAAAATGCGATTATATTCAATTATTTCATATACACCACTAATCGGACCAATAGATTTGGTGCCACCATCTTTGGCAACACCCTGGGGAAGTGGAACAAACAAGAAAAACATCATAATAAATAAGAATATAATTATTACTTTTTTATTTTTCATATTCTCCCCCCTATCTTGCTACTAAAAAAACATCACAAAATGTCAATCATTTCACCTGACAATGCTTTATTCATGCTTCTAACTGCGCAGAACTTACCACACATACTACATGTGTCAGAGTGATCATCCTCAGGAAGTCTATCATCTCGAATAGCCTTAGCCGTCTTAGGGTCAAGTGCACAAGCAAACTGTGCATCCCAATCAAGATTACGTCTAGCGTCAGCCATCTTATCATCGATATCACGAGCACCTGGAATACCCTTAGCAATATCGGCTGCATGTGCTGCAATCTTAGATGCGATAATACCCTGGCGAACATCATCAACATTTGGAAGTGCAAGATGCTCAGCAGGTGTTACATAACAAAGGAAAGCAGCACCGCTCATAGCAGCTACTGCACCACCGATAGCTGCAGTAATATGGTCATAACCTGGAGCAATATCTGTAACAAGTGGTCCAAGAACATAGAAAGGTGCTCCCATGCAAATTGTCTGCTGAACCTTCATGTTTGCAGCTACCTGATCAAGAGGTACATGACCTGGGCCTTCAACCATTACCTGTACGTTGTGATCCCAAGCTCTCTTAGTAAGTTCACCTAGACGAACAAGCTCTTCAATCTGGCAAACATCTGTAGCATCAGCAAGGCAACCTGGACGACATGCATCACCAAGAGAAATAGTCACATCATGCTCCTCACAAATCTCAAGAAGCTCATCATAATACTCATAAAATGGATTTTCCTCACCAGTCATGCACATCCAAGCAAATACGAGAGAACCACCACGAGAAACGATATTCATCTTACGCTTATGCTTTTTAATCTGCTCAATAGTTTTTCTTGTAATACCACAGTGAAGTGTTACAAAATCCACGCCATCTTCTGCATGAAGTCTAACTACATCAATAAAATCCTTTGCAGTCAAAGTAGAAAGATCTCTCTGGTAGTGAATTACACTATCATATACAGGCACTGTACCAATCATAGCTGGGCACTCAGAAGTAAGCTTTCTTCTGAAAGGCTGAGTATTACCGTGTGAAGAAAGGTCCATAATAGCCTCTGCACCAAGCTCTACCGCACTCATTACTTTCTGCATCTCAATATCGTAATCCTTGCAGTCACGAGATACACCGAGGTTAACATTAATCTTAGTTCTGAGCATAGAACCAACACCCTCTGCATCAAGGCACTCATGGTGTTTATTAGCAGGAATAGCAACCTTACCCTCTGCAACAAGCTTCATGAGCTTATCTACTTCCATGTTTTCCTTCTTAGCAACTAACTCAATCTGCTTTGTAACGATACCCTTACGAGCTGCATCCATCTGTGTTGTGTAATTCATATATTAATTCTCCTTTGTAAATTCATTATCAATTGCAAATCCATGATCCATAGAACCACTTCCCTTACCTAGGTCAAGCATAGCACCTAACGCACCTGATATATAATCTTTAGCTCTTTTTACAGCATCCTCTAGGGAGTAGCCCTTTGCAAGATTAGACGCTATTGCCGAACTTAATGTGCAACCTGTGCCGTGAGTATTGGGATTATTAATTCTTTTGCCATTAAACCAAGTAGCTTTGCCACCATCAAAAAGAAGGTCATTGGCATCGTTTACTTTGTGTCCACCCTTAAGAAGTACCGCACTGTTATATTCACTAGAAATAACTTGTGCCGCCTTAACCATGTCTTCAGGGGAAGTAATAACCATACCAGTTAAAACCTCTGCTTCTGGAATGTTAGGTGTCAAAAGATTTGCCAAAGGAAAAAGTTCTGATTTTAGAACTTCAATGGCGTCGTCACTTATAAGTTTCGCGCCAGAAGTAGCAACCATAACTGGATCAACTACGATATTCTTTGCATTATATTGGCGCAACTTAGAGGCAATAATTTTAATTAGTCCTGCCTGAGAGACCATACCTATTTTAACTGCGTCTGGGAAAATATCCGTAAAGACGCTATCTAATTGTGCGCCAAGAAATTCAGGAGACACGTCATAGATATCAGATACACCTGTAGTGTTCTGTGCGGTCAAGGCCGTGATAGCACTCATAGCATAAACGCCATTTGCCTGCATGGTCTTGATATCTGCCTGAATACCGGCGCCTCCGCAGGAATCACTTCCCGCGATCGTCAATGCTGTTCTCATAAATCCTCCATGCATTACGTTTTATACCGCGACGTAAGGTGGTGCCCCCAATATGCCGCCATTTATATTTGTGTTACTTACAAAGCTTCAGCCAAGTTCATAACATAAATGTCTGAATTCTCCTTAAGCCCATCTTGGTCCTTTTCACCAGCAGCATCAAAGACACCGATAGTAAAGTAACCAGCAGACTTAGCTGTTTTTAAAGCGTAGAGTGAGTCCTCACAAACAATAGTCTCACTTACTTCAAGGCCCATACTCTCACAAGCCTTATGGTACACAAGTGGCGAGTGCTTACTCTCACCAACTTCTGTAGTAGTAAAAATGCTATCAATATAGGAAAGAAGTCCAACACGCTCCAAAGCCTTAGTTACATGACTTCTAGGACTAGAAGTTGCAGCTGTCATTTTTATTCCACGGGAAGCCATTGCCTTAATAAACTCTTCTGCCCCGGCCTTCGCCTGAACCTCATAAAAATAGAAGTCCTGTAAAGTGGTGTGAAGATCTTTGAGGATATCCTCCACAGTCTTATTAAGCGGATAATTCGAAGCCAAATATTCAGCCCCCTGCTCCATACTCAAAGAAAAAAGTTTCTTACTAAGACCTTCCTCGGGAGTTAAGCCAAAAGACTTTATATAACGAAGACCAAGATCCTCCCAGATACTCATAGAGTCAAGAAGAACTCCGTCCACATCAAAAATGACTCCTTTGTAATCGAATACTCTACTCATTAGTAAACCGCTTCCTCTGTAGCCTTTTTAAGCGACTTTGTTGCCTCAGGGATATTTTCCTGAGCATATATAGCAGAGATAACAGCGATGCCGTCAATACCAGTCCCCTTAAGTTCGCACACATTACTCATCTTAATACCACCAATAGCAACTACCGGAATATCAACTGCCTCACAGATAGCCTTAAGAGTCTCATGAGAAACATCATCAGCATCATCCTTAGAACCTGTAGGAAACACAGCACCTACGCCAAGGTAGTCTGCGCCTCTTTCCTGTGCAAGAAGGGCTTGTTCTACAGTCTGTGCAGATACTCCAATAATCTTATCAGGACCAAGCTTAGCACGAACATCACCAGCCTCCATGTCACTTTGACCAACATGAACTCCGTCTGCATCCATCGCTACTGCAATATCAACGTTATCGTTAATTACGAAAGGAACTTTGTACTCCTTACAAAGCGCCTGAAGCTCCTTTGCTTCCTGAAGGAAAGTCTCATCATCAAGGTCTTTCTCACGAAGCTGCACGAAAGTAACACCACCATCAAGGCTTTCCTTTACAACCTGAGTTAATGTTCTTCCATTAAGCCAATATCTGTCAGTAACAGCATAAAGAAGTAAATCTTCCTTTTTGCAATTATTTGATTTCATATTTAGCGCCCTTCTCAAGTGTCTCTGCATCCATGTTGTAAACAACATCAATAATTCTGTTACGGTATGTGGAGTTACCATCACCCTCCTGCATACGAGACCAACCAATCTCACCAGCAAGGCCCATCACCACAACAGAAGCTGCAGCAGCCTCAAGCTTATTATCAGGGTTTGCAACAATGTAGCCAGTCATCATACCAGAAAGCTGACATCCTGTACCTGTAATCTTTCCCATCTCAGGACGACCATTACGAATTACATAACATTTCTCAGAGTCACTAACCAAATCAATAGCACCGGTAACGGCAATGATGCAATTAGTAACCTTTGCAAAAGACTTAACAAATGCAACTGCTTCATCAAGATTTGCCTCTGTTACAGCATCTGCAACATCAGCATCAACGCCCTTTGTTGTTCCTGCACCAAGAACAAGTGTCTTAATCTCAGAAATATTACCTCTAATAACAGTGAAATTAACTTCCTTCATAAGCTGAACTGCTGTTTCAGTTCTTAATGCAGAAGCACCTGCTCCTACTGGGTCCAAAAGAATTGGGTGATTAAGTTCAGAAGCCTTTCTACCTGCGCGGAACATACCATTAATTGTTCTCTTGTTAAGAGTTCCTATATTAATATTAAGACCGCCACAAATAGATGTGATATCCTCAACATCCTCTGGCTCATCAGACATAATTGGACTTCCACCAGAAGCCAAAATAACATTTGCAACATCATTTACAGTTACATAGTTTGTAATGTTATGTACAAGAGGTACATTAGCACGAACGTTTTCAAGACACTTACCAAACATAATGTGTTTCTCCTTAAATATAAAATACAAAATAAAAGAGGAGCCACCGAATACGGTAACTCCCACATAAAATCAATACATCACTAGTCTAAGATAAAGACTAAGCATTAACTTCCTACGCCGGCATTATCCGTATCAGGTTAAAGGGTCGAGATTCATAATCTCCTCTCAGCCTGTAATACAAGCTCCCCTGTTTATGAGTTGTATTGTAGAGTTAATAGACAAATTAATCAAGTATTAATATATCTCAACAAATACACCATATCTAACAAGGAATATATATTTTCTCTTAATGTTATATCCTGATGCTTTCATGGCTGCAGCATATAAATTAACTTGTGTACTATGCCTACTTTGTACTTCCGACACCATCTCAAGAGGAGTAACACTATCATCAAATCGATCTGTCTTGTAATCGATAAGTACATGTTTATCATCTATATCTTTAAAGATACAATCGATAATACCTTGTACAAGTACTGAATCCTCATTAATCACAGGAACAGAGAATACAATTGGCTTCTCATAGGATGCTTCACCTCTTAAATCTGACTGAATAAGACTTCTACCAATATCACTTGTAGCAAAAGACACAACTCCAGATTCGAAAGTCATAGCACGTTCCTTATCTTGTGTGGAAATAACGCCATCGAGAATAAGCAAATCAACCTGCTGTTCATAAGTTGAAGTACCATCAGCAATTTTCTCAAGGTCGATAAATCTCAACAGACTGTGTACAAAAGTACCCACCTCTGATGCACTATCACCAATTTCTCCAGTTTGCTTCTGCATGTAATAAGAAAGGTCATTTACAGCAAGGCTAATCGGAAGTTCCTTAATGAGCTTTCCACTTTTAAGCTGAGATACAGATACCTTAAATGGCATTACAGAAGAATCCTCATAAGGATATGCTGCAAATACAGGTAATCCATTCTCATCATAAGTAGCACAGTTAAGAGCAACCTCTCCACTACTCTGCATTTTAAAATCAGAAGCATCTCCAACATCTGTTTCTTGAGTGGAATCATCTTCACCATCAGATTCATCATCATCAATGTATGTGGAACCAGATGTAAATGCATTATCCGGAATCGTAATCACATTCAAGTCAAAATCATCATAATCAATATGACACTCAGACTCTCTTGTAATACCACTAGACGCCATAAGTAAAGCCTCTAATTTATAACTTCCTCTAAGACGTATAAGGCCTGCAAGAAATGCACCCTCTATTCCTTTATTCTCATTAAGCCAATACTGACGTGGAATGGTTGTTCCTGGAACTCGTCTAAGTCTTCCATAAAGGTTCTGATAAGCAGGCTTATGAGCTTCAACTGGAACAACAACACAAAGGTATTCCATAGCTCTAGTAAGAGCAACATACAAAAGTCTAATTCCTTCACTATTACTCTCAATTAGGTCATCCTCATCCATGAAAAATCTCTCTATAGACTTATCTATCTTCACTTCACTTTCACTATAATCATCAACAGCAAAACCACTATTAGGATTAAACTTAATAGGACCATCATTATCTGAAGCTGAGTGACTCTTTAACTCAGTTACAATTACTGCCTTATACTCTAAACCCTTACTTCCATGATATGTCATACAGGTAATTGCATCTTTCTTCTCATTTTCTTTCTGACGAACAGATGTATTACCACCGAGCTTAATCTTCATATTCTCAAGTTCAGCTGCTATACCACTAATATTACTTCCCATACGTAAGAAGTTATTACAGAGCCACTCCTTAAACACAATGAATTTTTCTGTTTCTTCTTTATGGGTGCCAAGAACTCCTGTATCCCTATAAATACGATCTGTAAGTTCACTAATATCGGTAATAACCTGAAGACTTCTTAAATCATTAATCCAATCCAAGAAAGACTTCACTCTTTCCTGAAGATCAATTTCATCCTCAGTAAAACTATCATTAGTTGCTTCGGCAAACATCTGAAGCTGAGAAAAAAGATACTGCTTACCTGGATTAATTCCATTTCTCTTTGCTTCAAGAACAATTCTAGAAATCTCACCTAAAGTAAAATTACTATATCTATAACCCTTAAGTAGTACACCAAGAAGATATTCATCACGATATACATTACCAACCGTAATGATAATATTGCAGATTCCATGAATTTCTGGGTCATCAAAAATCGCAACTTCATCGTTATAAACTGCAGAATGACCATTTGCGATAAGATATTTACAAATCTCAGATGCAACCTTGTGTTTTCTAGTAAGAATACAAATATCCTTATACTCAACACCAATAGACCTAAGTCTATCTACTTCTGCTTTAACACCTACAAGTTCGCCATCAATGTATTTCTGCTTATCAGCAAGGCTCACTACTGTAACACTCGCCTTTGTATCCTGAACATCTGACTTTGTATCTGGATACTTAAGAGCCTGTGAATCATCATATTCAATCTCAGCACCCTCTTCAGTCATAATCTGATAGAAAATACTATTAATAAAATCTAAGACTTGATTATTACTTCTATAGTTAGCATTTAAAAGGAATAGATTACCTTGAGCTGTATCTTCCTTATAACTATTCATACGGTCAAGAAACATGTATGGATTAGCATATCTAAACTTATAGATACTCTGCTTAACATCACCTACACGGAATACATTTCCGCTAGGTCTTTCAAAGCATGAAATAATAGCATCCTGGATTTCACTATTATCCTGATACTCGTCGATATAAATCTCAATAAACTTGTCCCTATAATATTCTGCGGCATCACTATTAGCGAGAATATGCTTTGTAAGGTGGCTTTGGTCTGCAAAATCCATTCCACGAACTCTACCCTTAAGCTCTCTATAGTTCTTATCAACACGTTCAATAAGCTTAATATAACTATCAACAATAAGAGTTCTTCTCTTC
The DNA here is from genome assembly GCA_024403675.1 of Saccharofermentans sp. Taxonomy (GTDB): domain Bacteria; phylum Bacillota; class Clostridia; order Saccharofermentanales; family Saccharofermentanaceae; genus Saccharofermentans. Next base: position 96,152 of record JAKSRH010000002.1, read on the forward strand.
TGCAACTCAAGCATACTATTAAGATCTGAAAGAAGCATAGTAAGGTATTCACCATTTATCTGATATGGTTTTCCACTATCACCATAGCCTTCCATTCTTGGTTTAGATACATTAAGTTCACCACAAACAGAAACAAAATAAGGCTTCAAGAAATTCATAAGTGCAGCAATTGGACCAAAGTCCTCCTTAAACTGCAAAATATCTTCATCTTCTTTATTACGTGGAAGACTTAATAGCAATCCATCATTAATGAAAGTATCAATATATCTACGGTCGAGAATAGCCTTTATAGTAGTCTTACTATCTCCAGAAGAATATGCAGTTTTTACAAAGTCTACATAAGCACTAACCTCTGACAACAACGCTTGAAACTCCTGCTGTCTCTGACTGTTTCCTTTAGCAACAAACTGAATGCTATCAACTTGACTATTTAAATCCGTGATTAAAGTATCAGTAATATTCTCAAAAAGAGTCATTACATTTTTAACTAATGTATCAAGGCCTAAAATAACACCCGCATTATCATTATCAATACGCTGATTCAAGATATCGTGACAGCGATCAAGATAATCTGGCAAACTTCTAAGTTTGCCATAAGCATATGCAATATTTTCCGCAAGACTATCATCAGTACGTCCATTACCAAACATACTTGTAAGGAGAAGAAATCCTTCGGACATACTGTCTTCACTCTCATAAGTGTCAAGAAGTGCCTGCATAATTGCATCATTTAGAATAATCTTAAGAGAATTCTCATCAAGAATAGAATTACCGCTCTCAATAAGTTCTGCTTCCTTTGAGTCCGCAATAACATATCCCTTCTCACGAATAACTCTTGTACAGAAACTGTCGATAGTCTGGATATAACTATTAGGAAGAAGATCAAGCTGAGTCTGAAGTCTTCTAACTACTTCATCACTACCGCCTTGTAACTTAAGTTCCTTAATCTTTTCCTTAAGTTTACTATCGATTTTCTTACGCATATTAGCTGCTGCATCCTTGGTGAATGTAACAACCAAGATTCTATCAACTGATAATTTATTATCGATAATTTCATCAATAATTCTATCAACAAGAACTGTAGTCTTACCTGAACCAGCCGCAGCGGAAACAAGGATATTACCAATAGGTGCATTTACAATATTTAACTGTTCAACTGACAAATCCATTCTATTAGTCCTCCTTTTTACCGTATTTTTTATTCATGGCAAGCAATATCTTGTCTTTAGTATTAGGCTTCTTACCTGTACGTTCTGTTATCGCTGATACTTCATCATCAGTAGGTTCATCATACTTACCTTCAACACGAACCTCCGGCTTACATTTGCTATTACCACAAGCTCCAGAAATATCGCAATATGCACACGCCCAACTTCTGCCGTTATTTGTCTTAGAATTAACAAGAGCATCTGCTTTTCCTTCAGATATGCTGTTACAACTATCCTGAATTACCCCATTAACATAAGCAGATACAATACTAAACTCTTCCTTATCAAGGCCTGCAAATAATGGTGTAATCTCAAGTTTTTTACCTTTCTCAGGTTTAAGGCCAATTGGGTAATAACCAACATCCGTTACTGTGCGTTCACACTTAAGAGAATTAGCATAAGCAAAAAGCTGTATCTGGATACCAGCCAAAGCCTTAGCATAATCAATCTCTTTAGCACCACTCTTATAATCTACAACTCTATCATCATTAGTATCAGCTTTATGGTCAACACGGTCTACACTACCAACAAAAGCAAATTCATTTCCAAGACTTGATGTAAACTTCAAAGGGTCACTAACGTCCTGAATCTTACGTTCAAATGCATCTGGAATATAACCAGAATTCGCAGCCTCACGAAGAATAAATGGGAAAGAATACTTGAAGATTCTTCTAGCTTTGTTACCAGGAAACACAAAGAATTCTTCTGTCTTTTCATTTGGGTTAGTAGTCTGCTCACAATAACGATTAAAAGCATCGACCGCCATAGATTCGAGAAGATCATTATTAGTACTTAATTCATCAGCTAACTGATTATAGTGCTCAACAGTATTACCATCTTGGTTTACAAGATTAAGGGTTGTTTCAAACATATGGTGAATAATAGAACCCATAACATTTGTCTGAACACGTCTACCATCCTCACGTCTCTTAACACCAAGAATTTGCTGAGCCATGAATCTCATATGACATGTGTTATAAAGTTCAATTGTAGATACGCTGACGCGCATAGAATCCCCAATAAATTCATTCATATAAAGAGGATCTATATTAGCATCACGAAAATCATGGCGCTGAACTACACCATTAGAATTAGTAGGCATCTTAAAGCAGTTAATCTTCTCTTCATTAGCAAATGGCAAATAATATGAATACACACTGCTTGGGTCAATTCCATATTCAGACACAAAATACAACTTATCAGAAACATTATTAAGCATCAGACTAGTCATAACAAAATCACTTCTATTACGTGACTGAACCTTATCTGGAAGTGTAATGCCTGAACCAGCTGACAAGCGCTCCAATTCCTGTCTTGTCATAAGACCTTCATTAACTCTTCTATATGGAAAATTCTCAGCTGTCGCACCAACAACAAACATAATCTTGGTTGGAAAGAAATATGCCTGTTCCAAGGTAATAATATCAACGGAGTCTACCATAAGAGGAATGGTTCCTTGAACCTTATTACGCATATCAATCATAATAAGAGAACAGAAATCCTTCTGTGAAATCTCACAATTATTAATAGGAAGTGTAAATCCAGTAAGAAGCTCCATTACTTCCTTATAACCTCTAACAAGTGCAGATGCTCTATCTGAATCTCCACGGTCAAGAAGTTCATGAGCTAGTGCCTCTACTGTAGTTCTAAGTGAATCAACATGCTGAGCAGTAATATATGCCTTCTTGTCTAATGTATTATTAGCTGCAATCTCTTCAGCTACATCTCTAATAGGAACAAGTACTCTAGAAACCACATTTTCCCAAAGATACTCTGCAGCACTTAGTTCCTGACCTTCACGGAAAGTCTTCATTTCATATTTACCACCACCTATAAAGAAGTCGCGATTAAATAATCTCTTTCCTCTAGTAATATTCTTCTCAATACAATAATTCTCAAGAAGGTCAACATCCTCTAAAGTCACACCTGAAAGACCGCTACGAAGAAGTGCCAAAACATCCTCGAGACTATAGTCTCTAATAGGAAGAACCTCAAGATGTGATATATATCTGAATACAGGAGTATTAGAAATAATAATCTTACGATCAATAAATAAATCCATTCCCCAGAATGAAAGTACACTCTTGATTCTATTAACAACTGAATCATCGATACATACGATACTAATATCCTTATATCTGTAACCCTTATTACGAGTCAGATTCATAATTTCATTAGCAATATAACCGATACGATCATCTATACTCGCGATAGATACACATTCGATAGCATCTGTAGTAGGAATATCATTACTTGAAAAAATCTTATCTACATCAATACGATGGGCATAAGCTTTACCAACCGCCTGCAAAACTGAATCAGCTACACCACTATCTGAACCAATTCCAGGATATTTACTTACTACTGCATCTGGAACAGCCTGTAAAAGAAGGTTCATAAAACGAACACCATTCTCGTACATAGAATCATCAACAACAGTAGTCGAATCACTACTACCTGTAAGTGGATAGAATCGAATAGTCGCACCCAATAAATGCATATTTTTAACAAATTCAATCTCCTGTGGAGTAAGAAGTCTTACTGCACCAAATCCAATAACAACAAATCGACTCTTTATAAGAGTAGCAAACTCTCTGTATCTTCTAGTAGTTAAAAGGCTAGGATTATTAATAAGCTTCTGCATAAGACGATTGGCATCAGCCATAGAATCAACCATAAGCTTTAAATCATATTCCCCATTTAATTCGGAAATATAATAGGAAAGAAGCTTAAAATCATGAAGCTTGTCCATATATACAATATCAGCATTATCAGTCCCTTCAACTGCCTCAAATGCCATGGCAATTCTATCCTCGTCAATGCCATAACGAGAAAAATCGCCAAGTAAATCTATAAGATTATCAATATACTCGAATCTACCAACAAACTTATTAAAAGTCTTAAACTCACCCTTATGTTCAGCAAGAATCCTATAGATAGCAGTTCTAAGAACCGTCTTAGAACTACCGGCTTCTCTTACTTCGCCACACATCTGTAAAAAGCGCTGAGATAATCGAATAAAGCTGACCGCATCACCATTAACAAAAGATGCATCAACCTTAATGTCTTCACCAACTGAAATAGCTTCTCTACTGTCGCTAAGAGAGACTATAAGTCTCTCTACCGATGCTTTAGAAGACTCTGGTGCAATAAAAAATGTAGTTATACCATCGTCTTGAGCCTCAACTACAGTGCTGGTAATAATATCAGCTGTCGTATTCCTCAATGTATTAACTTCATAAATCTCAATCATTAAATCTAAATCTCCAAACTATTTATTGATACTATTATACACCAAAAAGAAAATTTGTTCTGTCCTTTTATTGTCACACTTTATAAAAAAGGCTGACATTTCTGTCAGCCTTTTAGATTATCGATTAGGACATCCTAATTAATAAATTTTTACCATGCTAATGATACCGTCGGCACTTAATGTATAGAATACAGGGGCTGTATATTCACAGACATACCATGTAATACTGCCATCCGAAGATGCAACCGGATCACAACTAGAAGTTCTAACTCCATCAATAGTAGTAACTGGGGCAATGATATTGCAATTTGCATCAAGAACTACGTATTGCATTGAATATATAGTCTCATAAGTAGGCGATCCCGAATAAGTTATAATAGTCCACATACATACAAACTTATTGTCATTAACCTTTACCATTTGTACGTTTTTTATACTCTGATTATCAGAAATATCTGTAATATACTTAACTGTAGATTTATCCATATCGTCGATTGAAGTAGAAGCTACCCATACATTTGACTGTTTTCCACTAGTAAAGTTATTAACAACATCACTTATCTGACTTAAATCAAGATCTTTAGTAGCGTCTGTCATTGCCTGGTGATCAATGTTATATCCGTCACCATAAGTTATCAACGTATTTTTTGTGTTAGAACTTGTTACGCCTCTAAGATTAGTATAAGTGCTATATGACCACACACCATAAGCATTAGTTCTCCAGAACTTAATTACATCTCCAGACTTATCTCCGCCAGCAGCAGCACCACCCCAATTATTTTTATATTGAGAAGGAATCTGATTCTCTACAAATATACTTCTTGTACCGTCTGATAATTCAGCCTGATATACCATGTTATTACATACCGTCATATACTGTGCAAAAGAATGCCAATAATTATATGTGCCTGCGACATATGACATGTCAGATATATTTATTATCAGATTTTGTTTTCCTTGATGATGTAAACCATCACCCGTATCAAATCCCAATCTACCATAGCCAATATATAGCTGACCATTTACTTCAGCCATTCCAACAGCAGAAAAACTGAATACGCTATATACTGTTACGCCATCATTATTTGAAAGCTCACATTTTCCCAAATAATTCCACTCTTTATCAAACTTTGTAACTCTTATTACTATTTTATTATTATCCTCATCAATATTATTAACACCAGTTAATACAAAATTATACTGAGAACCATAATATACAGAACCGAATTTTGTTTCACTAAGGTCTGAACCTGAAGGAGTTAATAAAGACTTATCAATTGTCTTTCCACCAACATAAACAAAATCTTTAGTAAATGTTTCTACCAAAAGATTAGAATCGTACCACTCTACTCTTTCGAAACTATTACCTCTGTCAAACAAATAAGAATAATCAGGGCCTACCGTATTAATAGTAGAAACACTTCCACATGGCACTGGTTCTGCCTCAGGAGCTGGTGGCGGAACAGGAATACCATTACCTCTTACAATGCCATATCTCTCACAAATATCAGTAAACTCTGCAGAGCCAACAAATCCATTAAATACTTCTTCACGTGATGTACCTGTGTTAAGAAGATTGAGCCACATTGATTTACCAGCACTATCTGGGTCTCTTCCCATAAATGCATGATATAAAACATCCAAGTAAGCACTGTTGTTCAGCTTTTTATTGATAAACTCCTCAGAAAATACAAATCCTGCTGCTGCCTCTGATCCAGTATATGTATGATTTACAAGAAGTGTTGTCCAATCTGCCATTCCTTTGCTATCACAGGAACGACCAAGAACCTCATTATAAAGTCTCTCTACAAAGAGATTAACCATACCTACCTGAATGAAGCTTTGTCCCTCAATATGAAATCCTCTAATAATGCCATATGACTTACAAAGATTGTCGAACTCTACTGAGTTTGCAAATCCGCAGAACACGAACTCTCTTGTAGCACCATTATTAAGAAGTGTTACCCAAGTATTCATTCCTTCTGGATCAGGATTTCTTCCAAAGAAAGCACTGTACATATAAGTAACATACTGATCATTTGTACACTGCTTATTCTGGAATTCAGCAGAAAATATAAAACCATATGCAGCTGATACGCCAGTGGCTTCATGATTTCTAAGTTTGCTTGTCCAGTCACCAAGTCCAGCAGGATCTGGATTTCTATCAAGACAAACGTTATAAAGTCTTGTAACAAAATCTTCTACACCATTAGTTGATGCTGCAACTTTATTGCTAACTATTGGTGCAAACAAAATCGATACTACCACCAATAGTGATAGAACAGCGCTTTGAATTCGCCTCATAAAAATATGCCTCCCCAAACATATGCATTTATGTAAATTATATAACGAATTGCCAACACAAAAAATCCCGATTTCCATCAAGAAAATCGGGATTTCTTTTGCCCATATAATCATGCCTGATTATTTTTTAATCAATCTATCGATATTTGTACCATCGATATCACGGATAGTAACGCCTGCATTTTTCATAATTTCTTCGATTGCAGCCTGCTCCTTAGGACGACGAATCTTAAGTGTTGTTGTCTTAATCATATCCTGCTCAGAGAATACAAAGTTACGAACAATCTTATAAGAAGGCATCTTGTGGTTAACCTCATGCATAGCCTCACTCAAGTAAGAAGAAATCTCCTCATCTGTAGGAACTGTCTTCTGACCAAGTGCTGTAGCAATCTCTTCACGATTAATAAGAAGCTTAGCACAGATGTCGATAGCCTCACGCTCATTGCGACCACCCCATACGAATGCCTCATTTACACCCTTAATCTCAGTAATAAGAGACTCAATCTCCTCAGGGAAAGCCTTCTTACCAGAAGTAAGAACAATCATAGACTTAACACGACCTGTGATATGGATACTACCTGTCTTGTCGATATAACCCATATCACCTGTATGGAACCAACCATCCTCGTCAATAACCTCTGCAGTAGCCTCTGGATTGCGGTAATAACCCTGCATTACACAGTCGGACTTAGTAATAATCTCACCAACATTCTTTGGACCATTTTTCTCCTTAGAAGGCTTGCCGTCCTCATCAGCAATTGCAACTGTAATATCTCTCATAGGACGACCAACAGAACCATGAACATTGCATTCTGTATTAGTTACAGAAATAACAGGTGCTGTCTCTGTAAGACCGTAACCCTGGAAGAAGTCGATACCAAAGTTAGTAAAAAAATCGATATAACGCTTATCAATAGCAGCACCACCAATAACTACGAGACGGATATTACCGCCAAGCTTATCAAGAACATCCTTAAAAATGCCTCTTCTGATATCGATACCAATTTTACAGAGGAACTGTGTAACTGGAACCATAACCTTAATAAGCTTTTCCTTACCTGACTCTCTAATACCATCCTGAATTTTGCCGTAGATATTCTCATAAAGAAGAGGTACAGAAATACATACATCTGGATGCCACTCCTGAAGGTTCTTAACTACATATCTGAGACCATCAGAAAGGCAACAAGTGCAACCCATAGAAAGAAGGAAGAAATCGATAGTATTCTCGAAAGTGTGATGCAAAGGCAAGATGGAGAAGAATCTGTCACCAGGCTTTACATAAAGAGTAGAAGTAATGTAGTAAACGTTACTTACGATATTCTTCTGAGAAAGAAGTACACCCTTACTCATAGATGTTGTACCAGAAGTAAAGAGAATAATCTTTGTCTCCTCAGGATTAATTACTACCTTTTCAAACTTATCATCGCCAGCTTCTCTAAGCTTACGACCTTCTTCAATAAGAGTGTAAATACTTACGAAAGTATCATCCTCTTCCCATGTCTCATTCTTACCTACACCTTCAGGATACATACAGATATACTTCTTAAGGCATACCTTATTCTCACCTGCAAGCTGCTTTGCACGAATAGACTTCATCATTGGGAAATGTTTCTGATGGAAAACAATAAACTTAGACTCTGCTCTCTCAAGAAGTGCCACAAGCTCGTCTTCTGGAAGCATTCTATCAAGTGGAACACTTACACTATTTGAAAAAAGAATAGCATTGTTAGCAACATGCCACTCATAAGAGTTCTCACCTACAACGGAAAGATTCTCACCTGAAAATTCACTATTAAGAATATATGTGGCAAAGCTCTTAATATCTTCACCATACTGTGCAAATGTCTTATGCACTTCAGAATCCTTAGGAGATCTTCTGAAAATAAATGCATCAAGAGCTGCATTCTTTTCACAAGAAGTCATAATAAGATCTTTTAAATTGTCATATCTCTTGGCTTCAAAGACAGGCGTACCTGTAACAGTCGGCATAGAGCGCCCTCCAAAAATTATTTTGTCTATCAAAATATATCAAAACTCTTTATTCAAGTAAACAACAATTATGAGGCAATTTTAAAAATATATTTGTGTTTTTCTTAATTATTATTATTATATAAACTATAGTCCATTATATATGGTGAATATTTGGAGAGAAATATATTTTATGAGTGACAATACAAAAAAAGAAGATAAAGCAAAACTTGAGCATCAGTACCCTACCCCACGTGGTATTAGCGGTAATCTTGCAAAGATGTTCTTCCTTTTTATGACTGACGTAACAACAAAATTCAGTTGCGAAGGAAAAGAGAACTTTCCTAGGAATAACCCTTACGTAGTGGCTTCCAACCACCAGTGTTTTGCTGACGGTGTACTCATTGCTAAGTATCTTCCAAAGGGACATTTTAAGTGGATGTGCGCTCTTGTAGCTTCTGATCTCGAGACAAGCTACGGCTGGCTTGGTCGTCTCATAGTTAGAGTTGGTCGTGGTATCGCCGTAGATAGATTTGGTAATCCTGTTCGTGGTCTTATCAAAGCCAAGAAAGAAGTTGAAAATGGTAACATCTGTTTCGTATTCCCTGAAGGAACTAGAACTGGAGATGGAAAACTTGGTGAGATGAAGGACGGTGCCGCATACATTGCTATCAAGGCAAATGTTCCTATGGTTCCAATCTATATCTCAGGTGCATATCAGATTTGGCCTAAGGGTCAAAAGTGGCCAAAGCCTTGGAAGGCACCTTTCAAGAGAAGAAAGCTTGTAATTCATGTTGGTGAACCACTTCTCGGTAGCGATTATGATAATGATCCACATAAGCTCACAGCAGCTTATGCTAACTGGGAACATAAAATGGAAGAGATGTACTTCGATCCTGAAAAGTAAATTAACCAAACTAAAAGCCTTAGAAATTTCTAAGGCTTTTTACTTGCTATAATTACTTACTCAAAAATTCCACATACTGTTTCTCAGGTAATGGTTTACTAAAATAAAATCCCTGAATATAAGATGCACCAGCTTCGATTGCCATATTAAGTTGCTCTTCATCTTCTACACCTTCCTGGATTACATCCATGCCAAGCTTACGCATAAGGCCTGAGGAATCACGGAAAATAATCTCCGAAGAATCACTCTTTACCGCATTCCACAAAAGGAACTTATCAATCTTAATATTGGCAAAATCCATCTGAACAAGATACTGAAGATTTGAATAACCAGTACCATAATCATCAAGCGAGAAAGAAATACCGAGATCACGAATCTTGTCGATGCTTTCCTGAACTGTTTCACTAAGATCAGGAGATACTGTCTCAGTAATCTCGAGATTTATCTGTGAAGTCTTTACTCCATATTTATTCATGATTTCCAACAAGTCATCACTAATACCAGTATTTAATAACTGATAAAGACTCATATTTACTTCAATATACTCGATGCCAAGTTTATCTGCATAATCATGAATAAATTTACACACGTCCTCAAATACGATAAGTCCTAATTGAGATATTAGTCCTGTATCTTCTGCTATTCCAATAAATTCATCTGGTGGAATAAATCCAAGTTCTTTATCCTCAAGACGAACTAACGCCTCCGCCGTGTGGAATTTTTTATCCGCTACACACCAAATAGGCTGATAATAAACCTGAAGTGTTTTATTTGTGATTGCCTGACGAAGTGCTACTTCTACCTTACCCTTACGGTCAAAAGCTACAAGGTCATCTCCCCTGAAAACACCGTCAACACTGTCTTTAAGATTTTCCTGAGCAAACGCAATAAGCTTATCTGGATTATCAATTTCAGAAGGAACAAAAGCCACCCCAAGTAGTGCATGCAACTCAACATCTACATTACCTTGAGTCCAACTACTATCAAATCTTGTCTTTATTTTATCTACTACTTCATCAACCTCAGACTTATTATCATATAGATAAATCATTGCAAACTTAGTAGTAGAGATACGATATATTGTGATGTCACTAGACAAGCTATTAAGCCAGTTAATAACGTTATCCAAAAGTGATGTCATCTTTCCATAAGAAAGCATTTTGGCATAAAGACGGAAGTCGATAATATTTAATGTAATTACCGCATATTCGCTACGAGTAGTCATATACTTACGACTGTCAATAAAGAATGCCTGCCTATTAAACACCTTAGAAGCTGGGTCTATAAGTTCTACCTCATTCTCTATTGTAAAAATAAGACCAAGGAGTGCCAAGGACTCTGCAAAAAGCTCCACCTTCATTTCTTTATGAAGCATCTGAATAAGAACACCAATAAATGCTGAACCAAAAAACATCCAAAGAACTATATTATTCTTTGTTGTCATTGCCTCACGATAACGAATCATATGGTAAATTGCTATACCAATATAGATTGCTGCTACCACATAAAGCACAACTTCATATGGTCCACGAGTAAAATGTCCATTTTCGTTATAGAAAAAAACAAAATCTCCCAATGGTGTAAAAAGAGCAAGAAGTTCTCCTACTATTAATGGTGTAAGAAACAACGCGAAAACTGGCTTTTTAAATTTAAATCCATGTCCATCAACAATCATTACGTACACACAATAAATAAAAGCCAAAACGTTATGTGAAACAAAATATAAATAATCAGCAGTATAAGGAATTATTACCAATTCTTTCGGAACTACGGGATAATGATCAAAGCTCGAAGAAATAAGACTACAAGCTGTACTTATAACAATACTAGCAAAAAGTACAAGAAAAGCCTTGACATGTCCTGTGTACGACTTGTGAGTAAAAATAAAATAAACAAGAATAATAAGGTCAAACACAAGCGTGCATGTAAGAATACTAACATCAGCCATTGTTTGCCACACTTTCTGGGAAGAATCCAAGTGTCAACGCACCGGAATTAACCTCAAATCTGATTCTGTTTCCAAAAAAGTCCTCACCATCATAATTACCCATAAGTTGAGTAGATGGCTCACAAGATGTCACTGTACCAGAAGTTACCTTAAAACAATGAACACCCTTATGTCCTTCATGCTTACCAAACTTATAAAGAGTAACAAGATATAGTGCCCTCAAAAGGCTAACGTCATCTATAACACATACATCTGCCAAGCCATCATCAAGCTTTGCATTAGGTGCCGGCATAAAACCATTACCATAATAAGATGCATTACAAATACTAATAAGTGTGTGCGACGAAGATGTAGACTCATATAAAGAACCATCTTCAAGTTCTACACGATATACAAAATTCGAAGAACGCTTACCAAAAATACACTTAAGTGCAGATCTTATATAAGCAGTGCTTCGATTGAATTTGTTATTCTTTGCAAGAACAATAGCTTTTGCCTGAGCCTGCACCTTAGTATCAAGACCAATAGAAGCTACATTATTTGAAAATGCAGACCAAGAACGATTATGACTACCCATGATATTAAAGCTATCAATCTTTACCATATCAATTTTACGATATGTAACGGAATCTAATTGCTTCAATAGATACTCTGTCTTCCACTTCTTTCTAGGAGGAAGCACAGACTTTGCAAAGTCATTACCTGTACCAAATGGAATGCAAATAAGAGGAGTCTTAGTAAACGCCAAAGTATTAGCTACTTCATGAACAGAACCGTCTCCACCACAAACTACGACAGCAGCCTTATCACCATAAGTCTCTGCAATCTCAGCAGCAATTTCACAGGCATGTCCACCATACTGGGTATACCTTAATTCTATTCTTGACCTTAAATCGGAATCAAACTGAGATACTTCATTTATGGCATCATCAATACCCGCGAGTCTTCGCGGATTAGATCTGCTATTAATAATTAGAAAATATCTCATAGCTCTCCCCCTCTATTAAGATAATATCCATCTTATATTTTAAAGGATTATCAGCTATCAGTCGAGAGTGTATATATTAATTCGACAACATCTTTGACCAATACTATACGGTCTAGATCCTCATCAGGAAGTCTTATGTCATAAGCCTCCTCAATATCGACTACAAGTTCATAAAGTTCAAGCGAATCGAACATCAACTCTTCTTTAACGTCGGTATCCATACGAATGTCTGTTGGAGATATGTTAAGTCTATCTACTAACATATTAAGGACGTCTTCGAAAATCTTATCCTTCTTCTCCAAAACTTCTTCTGCATTCATACGTTCTCGGGGGTCATCCATTGTCATTTCTCCTTCTTCTCTCTTCGGAAACTTCTTTTGCAGTTTTTCTTAAACTTTCACGCTCATTATATTTCTTTGCCTGAGCAGCAAGGAAATTATCAACATCATGTACCATACGTAACAAAAGCTCTGCCTCTTCCTCATTACAAGGATCCAAAGCTCTCTTAGCAAGTACTCTATGGTACTTACCATGCATACGACATGCAACCTTACCAGATCTAGTAAGAGAAATACGAACTATTCGTCTGTCCTTCTCGTCACGCTTACGCTCTACAAATCCTTTACGAACAAGTCTATCAATAGACACTGTTAATGTACCTGTAGTGATACCAAGAATAGCAGCTGTCTCTGACATTGTTCTAGCTTCATAAGGACCAATGGCATCAAGTGCATGCATCTCTGCTAAGGAAAGATCAGGAAAATAACCCTTCTGAAGACTCATCTCTTCAGTGATAAGAACATTCTCAAAAATACGAACTAGGCAATCAGCCATTTCCATCTCACGCTCTGTCATGGATTATCCTCCTTTCACAAATTCGAATATTAATTATACTATTGTCAAGTAAATTCTTCAATTCTTTTGATATTAGGATACTCTCCACCATATAGGCAAAGACGTGTAACACCAGCATTTGATGCGTCTTCCGGATCTAATCCAGCATATCTAGTACACGCTTGTAAAAGGCTTTCTGGTCGTAAATTAGATGTGGAACCTGCCTTCACAAGAACTTCAACGCAATCTGGAAGTGAGGCATCCTCATGAAGTTCCAAAAGCTGTGGACGAATATCATTAGTTACAATTTTACCCTTAGCCTTTTTCTCAACTTCAACTACTTCCATTTCCATTATTTTCTTAACGCACTCCGTAATGCCTGGTGCCTTAATGGCATACTCTGCCATTGTTACCACACTCATAAGACTGTTTTTAGGCTCATCCTTATACACTACAGATACAATAGAAAGACCTTCTGGCATGAGTGGAGTCATCTTCTCGACAAACTCCTCTGGCTGAATAGGAACAGACATGGAAATATCCACGTAATCACCCTCTGTGTCTATACCAACACCAAGTGGCAAAGCAAAAACCATCTCAGGACGAGGATTGAAGCCCTGTGAATAAAGGATAGGCAGTCCAGACTTACGCACAGTCCTGCCAAATAAATTCATTAAATCAAGGTGTCCAATATAAGAAACTGCCCCCTTACGCGCAAAACGAGTTCTAAGCACATAGTGAACCAAGTGTTGCTGCTTTGTCATAGCAAGGACACGCTCATCATATTTCTTTTTACTCATAGCACACCCCCGTCTTAAAACATGCCGCACCACAACCAGCGCACTTCTCACGACAATTAGGAGTTACAGTCTCCTCATAAGCACGTTTACGCTCAAGAGCTAAGAACTTACGTGTAACACCAATATTAATATGGTCCCACGCAAGTGGTGCGTCTACATCGATAGCACCAATAAACTGATCAACTGTAAGCCCATTATCAGCTAGTACCTGAAGCCAAGTTTCATACTTAAACATGTCATCCCAAGCGTCAAAAATGCAGCCCTGCTTATAACCATCAAGGATAACTGGTGCCATACGTCTATCACCCCTAGCAAGAACCGCTTCCCACACCGAAGTCTCAAAACCATGCCAGTTATAATGAATGCTCTTATGGCGCTGGATAAGTGACTTAAGGTAACGCTGTTTCTCCCCAAGACTTTCAATACTATCCTGTGCCTCCCACTGAAATGCGGTAAATGGCTTAGGAATAAAAAGTGACGTAGAAATAGTAATCTCAGGGCGACGAACTTTAATGTCCTTTTCACGTGCGATGTCGTAATAAAGATCCTCAATCTTTATAGCAAGGTCAGCAATGCCCTTTACATCATCCATAGTCTCAGTAGGAAGGCCAAGCATAAAGTAAAGCTTAACCGTGCTCCAACCACCTTCAAAAATCATTCGCACAGACTTTAAGATATCTTCCTCAGTGATACCTTTATTAATTACATCACGAAGTCTCTGAGTACCTGCCTCTGGAGCAAATGTTATTCCTGACTTACGTGTGGAACTAATCTTATTCATAAGCTCCATAGCAAAATTATCAATACGCAAAGAAGGCAATGACAAACTAGTGTGGTGACCCTCATATGCCTTAAGAAGTCCATCTGTTAACTCAGGAAGACCTCTATAGTCACTAGTAGACAAAGACAAAAGACCAAGTTCGTCATAACCAGTACTCTTCTCGATAGCAATACCATTATCACAAAGCACCTGTGCAGACTTTTCTCTTACTGGTCTATAGATATAGCCTGCCTGACAAAACCTACATCCTCTTATGCAACCTCTGAAAAGCTCAATATATGCTCTGTTATGAACAGTAGACATATTAGGAACTACTGGTTCTGTAGGATAAGGGATACCATCAAGGTCTTTGATAATTCTTTTGGTAATAATAGTTGGAATTCCGTCTTCAATTGGCTTCAACGCTATAAAGTGACCTTCTAAATCATACTCATCCTTATACAAAGAAGGAACGTATACACCTTCTATTGAAGCTAATTTACGAAGTAGTTCCTGTCGATCCTTCTTACCAGAATCTTTATATTCCTTAACCATCTGAGCTAACTCGAGGTCAACTTCCTCACCTTCACCCATAAAAACAGCATCGAAAAAATCTGCCATAGGTTCGATATTATATGCAACAGGACCTCCACATACTACGATAGGATCTTCTTCTGTTCTATCAGCAGACTTAAGGGGAACCCCACCAAGGTCAAGCATTTGAAGGACATTGGTATATGCCATTTCATAGCCGATACTAAAACAAACAACATCAAATTCATTAAGTGGAGATTTGGTCTCTAATGTATAAAGCGGAATATTTTTATCTCTCATGACCTTATCCATATCTGGCCATGGAGAAAAAGCACGCTCACAACTACACCACTCTGGTTCATTTAGAACTTTATATAAAATCTGCATAGCAAGATTACTCATACCAATTTCATATACATCTGGAAAACCAAACGCCACACGTACAGCACTGGTATAGCCATTTGTGCGTAACTCATTCAATATTTCATTCTTGATTATTACATTCGTTTCGCCACCAACATAACGTCCTGGACTTGCTACTGACATTAAATCAGCATGTGAAATATTCACTTCTATATGTTTTTTCATAAACCTAGCCTTACAATTAGTTATATATAAATAAAATAATATCATTATATACACACATTTTTAATAAATTATCACTTAAAAAAATTTGAAACATCTTATTCAAAGTGATATTATGATTTAGTTTTAAATACAAATAAAAAAAGAGAGGGACGTTTATGAGAAAGACATCTTCTAAAATCAGTATTTTCTTACTCGTAGCATGCATGGTTGTTTCCATGTTCAGTAGTGTAATTTTCGCTGCTGGTGATGCTACAACAACTGTTGACATTTCTTCTTTCTCCGCTGATATCACTTTTGATTATGCAGCAGATATTGAAGAAGTAGTACCTCAGGCAGTAGCTCAGACAGGTAAGACAGATAGCCAGATTAGACAGGCTTTGACTCCTACTTTAGCTGCTAACGGTTACGTTCCAGTAACTACTTCAGGTACAATCACTTACGACGCTTCAGGAAAAGCGTTCACATTCAAGGGTGAGGGTGCTCTTCCTGTTACAATTGCTGGCATTCCTGCAACAGTAGTAATTGAGAAGACATTGACACTTCCTGTTGAAAACATTTCTGCTGTTCTTAACATTGATGGTCAGGACTACACTGCAGAGTATAACAAGTCCACAGGTTCTTTGACTTGTTCCTATGTACTCCCAGAGAATCGTTCTGATGTATCAATCACAATTAAGGATTTCACAGCAGATACAACATACAATTCCAAGCCTGGTCAGGTTATCTATGACACAACAGGTGAGGATTCTATTGCTAAGTTTGATGTTGAAGGTGTAAACAAGCTTACTCTTGTAAATCCTAAGCTTTCTAACATCAAGGCTTCTACAGTTACTAACGGTACTCCAATGGATGTAACATCTGTTGCTGAGTTTGATGGTACAGGTATTAAGATTACTTACAAGACAATTAACGTTTGTAGCAAGGTAGACATCACTGTTCCAAACCCAGTTGGTGGTTCTTACTTCCAGACAAAGGCTACAGTAGCTGGTAACGGTGTTATCACTACAGCTGATATCGTATGGAACGCAACAGGTATTGCTGATTACGAGACAGTATACACAGCTACAATTTATGTTAACTCTGATAAGGCAAATAACTGGCTCTTTGATGACAACACAGTATTCACAGTAAATGGTACAACTGTTGATTCTCTCCACCTCAATGGCACATATGATGAGCACGTAATCACATATACAGCTCCTAAGACAGGTGCTAATGAGAACGGTATCGAATCTTTCGTTGAGAGACTTTATCTCTACACATTGGACCGTCATTCTGATCCACAGGGCTTGAAGGATTGGATGGATCGTATTTATTACGAGGGTTACACAGGTGCTGAGGTAGCTAAGGGATTCCTCTTCTCCGCTGAGTTCTTAAACAAGGATATTTCCAACGAGGATTTCGTTGAGATTCTTTATAAGGTATTCTTTAATAGAGCATCCGATGCTCAGGGTAAGCAGACATGGCTCAATGAGCTTGCAAATGGCGCTTCTAAGCAGGATGTAATCATGGGCTTCATCAATGCTCCAGAGTGGGCTAACACATGTCTTGTATACGGTGTTCCTTCTGGAAGTATCGCAGGTGCTACTATCACTGTTGAGCCTAATGACTACATTAAGGATTTCGTAATCAGACTTTATGACAAGTGCCTCAATCGTTATCCAGACCCAACTGGTTATAAGACATGGACAACAATGCTTGCTAACAGACAGTTAACAGGTACATCTTGTTCAGCTGGCGTTGTATTCTCTGAGGAGTTCACAAACAAGGGTCTCTCTAATGCAGATTATGTAAAGATTCTTTACGCTGCAATGCTTGGCCGTCAGCCAGACCCACACATGCAGGATTGGATTACACTCCTTGACAATCAGACAATGACTAGAGAAGAAGTATTCTACGGTTTCTCCTACTCCGCTGAGTTCTCTAAGATTTGTGCAGATTATAAGATTGTTAAGTAATCAATAATCAACAACACAATTAATTAGGGCTGTCTCTTATGTGATATGTACCCCCTTTACTGGACATCCAGTAAAGGGGGTTTTTATATGCGTTAT